>CAWFIG010000035.1:0-50660 GCA_963815695.1 uncultured Planctomycetia bacterium | reverse complement strand
CTGTGTTAGTCTACTGGTTCGCAGATTACGTATTGCTGTGGCCAACTTGCGGGCCATCTCCTGCCCTGGTATTGCCGCGGCTGATGACTTCAACCGCAAGATCGGGGCAAGCCGCCAAATCTCTTCTCGCGGAAACTCGCGGTCGGCAAACGATCCCAGGAGATGAACGACAGGTTGGGAATCCGCACCAGGCCCGGTGCCAGCCGTAACATCCCATCGGCCCCCAACACAATTCCCAGCCGATGATCGCTGACAAAGGTCGTCAAGGAGATGGCCCAAGTACAATGCCGGATCGATTCGAAACTCCCCATCGTCTTCTCAGAAGAGTGCCGTCCAGCAATTCGTACAAGCGATTCTCGAGGTCGTGAATCTCGATCACGTCATGCTCGTCGCCGAACCGGGCAAAGGACTGATGCCCACGCGACTCCAGCGGAATGGCCCCCAACCGCTCGACCAGATCGACCGCCGTCCACACCACCGGAGAATCCTGTGCAGTCAGGCTCATGGCACGCTTCCAGAAAGAGAACCTATGACAACTATATTCTCGCATGAACGTCAGACGGAGACAAGAGCCCCGAACATACGGTTCCTCCTCGGCCCCTGCTCATTCGCGCGGCCACGTCCGCGCCTTTTGCCACGACTTCCGCAACAGAATGCGGGTTCGCCGAGAGAATCGTCCGATGCCATCTCGGAAAGCGATGCCTATGCCTGCCGGAAGAATCAGCGCCACGAGCACATCAACGACAATCGCCACTGCATCAATGCGCTCTGTGCAGACAGTACCTCCTCCATAAACCCAAAAATGCAGAGGCCATCCTGCTACCTCAATGCCGTCGGTCTTAGAGGCGCCCCGGCTGAGATAATACGGGATGATATTCAAGGCGAGCGTGACCAGAAACATGAGACAGGAGGCAATCCAGAAACGTAGCGATCGAAGAAATGTCCGGAGTTTGCTCGCGTCGGTATCGCGCTGTCGCGCACCGCTTTGTCCAGAGGAATACATCTGCCGCAACGATGCAAACACAGGCGATAGCGGCCACTACGAGCGCAGATCGACTATTCGCCGGAACTCCTCAGGGCACGCCGTCGCGGTGCTGCACAGAACCGCAGCGATCGTTACCGCCGAGAAAAGGCTGCCCAAGCCGAACTGGAATCTTCCGTGTCTCATCTGGCATCATGCAAAGGCGAAGAGGAACAACCGTGTATTCGGCGGACGGCACACGACGTGTGCCCGCTACGTGCTCAACACCATCACCGCCACGTCGGCGTTGAGATTCGGATCGTCGTGGACCAGGGCGTTGGCTTCGGTGTCTAACGCGACTTGTTGGCAAATCTTAAAGCCTTGCTGGCGGCAAAACTCCTCGAAGTCGGCGATCGAAAGCGAGCGGACGTAGGGCGTGTTGTGCCATTGGAAGCCGTACTCGGCGTGAACGCGCGGCGCACGGCCTTGCTCGGCCAACTCGGGTTCGCAGCTTGCGATAGGCGACGTTCGGGAAGCTGACGATGCCGCGCCGGCCGACCCGCAGCATGTCGCGGAGCACGCGAGGAGCGTCGAGAACGGCCTGCAGCGTCTGCGAAAGCACGACGATGTCGAACTGGCCGTCGGCGAAGGCGGCGAGCCCCTTGTTCAAGTCGGTCTGCACCACGTCGAGCCCGCGGCGGACGCAGGCGACGATGGCCTGCTCGTCCCATTCGATGCCCATGATCTGGCGATGGCCGCGATCGCGGAGCCGGGCCAACAGTTCGCCCGTGCCGCAGCCGAGGTCCAACACGCTGGCGCCCGGCGGGATCAGATCGAGGATCGTGTCGTAATCGAGGCGGCGGTGCTCGAAGATGCTGGTGCTGGAGGGGGCGGAAGAGGGGAGAGGGGAGAGGGGAGAGGCGGAGGATGGATGCTAGGCGATAGCGGGAAGAGAGATTTCAGGATTCGCGTCTTCGGGCGGCTCAATGGGCACTGAAGTGCCCATCCCTCTCCCCTCTCCCCTCTCCTCTCTTCCCTCGTCCCTGAGATTCGCCAAGAACGCCCGGATCAGCTCGCCGTAGATGCCGATCTGGTTCGGCAGCAGGAAGGCGTCGTGGCCGCAGTCGCTCTCGACGTTGCAGTAGCTCACCGGCTTGCCGGCGGCGATCAAGGCGTCGACGATCTCCCGCGATTGGAACGGCGGGAAGAGCCAGTCGCTGCGTGAAGCTCATCAGCAGCCAGCGGCAGCTCGACTGCCGCAAGACTTCGGCCAACTTCTCGGGCGTGTCGCCCAGGTCGAACAGGTCGATGGCCATGCTCAGCGTGAGGTAGCTGTTGGCGTCGAATCGCTCGCCGAACCGGTCGCCCTGGTAGGCGAGATACGAGCCGACGGAGAACTTCGTCTCGAATTGGGTCTGCACGTCGCGGGGCTTCAGCCGCTCGGCGTCGAACTTCTGCATCATCGACTCGCGCGAGAGGTAGGTGATGTGCCCGAGCATCCGCGCGATGGCCAGGCCGACGGTCGGGCCGCAGTCTTGGTCGTAGTAGCGGCCCTTGTGGTAGGCCGGATCGCGGAGGATGGCGTTGCGGCCGACGACGTCGAAGGCCAGCGCCTGGCTGGTCAGCCGCGGCGAGGTGGCCACCGCGACGGCGCCGGCCACGCGCTCGGGCAGTCGCGTCGCCCAGGTCAGGGCCATGTGTCCGCCCAACGACCCGCCGATGACGGCCCGCAGCCGCTCGATGCCCAGATGATCGACCAGCCGCCGCTGCACCTCGACGATGTCGCCGACGGTGATGACGGGGAAATCGGTGGCGTAGGGCTGGCCGGTCGCCGGGTTGATGCTGTCGGGCCCGGTCGTGCCGCGGCAGCCGCCCAGACACGTTGGGACAAATCACGAAATACCGATCGGTGTCGATCGGCTTGCCCGGCCCGACCAGAACGTCCCACCAGCCGGGATCGTCGTCGGCGTCGTGCTGCGCGACGTGCGAATCGCCCGACAGGGCGTGGCAGACCAGCACGGCGTTGTCGCGCCTGCGGGTTGAGCCGGCCGTAGGTCTCGAAGGCGACGGTCACCTCGGGCAGCCGCCCGCCAAGCTCCAGTTCCAGCGGCTCGCGGAAGGTGACGTACTGCGCATATTTCAGCGGCCGAGCGGTGCGGACGCTGTCGCTGCTTTCGAAGGTGTCGGTGGGCATGGAGAAGGGATCAGGGATCAGGGGACAGGGATCAGGACGAAATCGAAGGTCGAAATGCGAATTCACCTGCCCACGATCGCTTCGTCATTCGCATTCGGCATTTCCTTCGTCATTCGATGCTTCGTCATTCTTCTGCGATGCCTTCAACGCTTGGTCGAAATCGGCGATGATGTCGCCGATGTCCTCCAGCCCGACGCTCACGCGGACGTAGTCGTCGGTGATGCCGGCGGCTTGCAAGCTCCTCGGGCGTCTGCTGGCTGTGCGTGGTGCTGGCCGGGTGAATCACCAGCGTCTTGGCGTCGCCGATGTTGGCCAGGTGCGAGGCGAGCTTGACCGATTCGATGAACTTCTGCGCCGCGCCGCGGCCGCCCTTGATGCCGAAGCCGAGGATCGAGCCGCAGCCGTTGGGCAGGTACTTCTTCGCCAGGCCATAGCCGGGATGCGACGGCAGGCCGGGATAATTCACCCAACCGACCAGCGGATGCGCTTCGAGGAAGCTTCGCCACGGCCAAGGCGTTCTCGCAGTGGCGCGGCATCCGCAGATGGAGCGTTTCGAGCCCTTGCAGGAACAGGAAGGCGTTCATCGGGCTCAACACACCGCCGAGATCGCGCAGCCAGTGCGTGCGGCAAGTCATGATGTAGCACAACGGCCCAGAGCCTCGTGGAACACCATGCCGTGATACGACGGATCGGGCGCGGTGAACTGCGGCCACCTCTCCGGCTGCTTTCGTCCAGTCGAAACGCCCGCTGTCGACGATCACCCCGCCGATGCTCGTGCCGTGGCCGCCGATAAACTTCGTCGCGCTGTAGACGGCGATGTCGATGCCGTGGTCGAACGGGCGAAACAGCACCGGCGTCAGCACCGTGTTGTCGCACACCAGCGGCAGTCCGCGGGCATGGGCCACCTCGGCGATCGCTCGATAGTCGAGCACGTCGTTCTTCGGATTGGCCACCGACTCGATGTAGACCGCGCGGGTGTTCGGGCGAATCGCGGCGGCGATCTGTTGCGGATCGGTGGCGTCGACGAAAGTCACGTCGATGCCCAGCCGCTTGAACGTCTGGCCCAACAGCGTGATCGTTCCGCCGTAGAGCGCGGCCGCCGAAACGACGTGCCCGCCGGCATGAACCAGATTGAACAGCGACGATGGCGATCGCGTTCATTCCGCTGGCCAGCGCCAGCGCCCCGACGCCGCCGTCGAGCGCGGCCATCCGCTGCTCGAAGACGTCGGTGGTGGGGTTCATCAGCCGCGTGTAGATCCAGCCGAGTTCCTTCAAGGCGAACAGGTTGGCGGCGTGTTCGGTGTTTTTGAAGACGTAGCTGGTGGTCTGATGGATGGGCATCGCCCGCGAGCCGGTCGTCGGGGTCGGGCGACTGCCCGGCGTGCAGGGCCAGCGTTCCCAAGGCGGGTGTTTTTTGGGGATCGAGACTCATCGTTTGGCCGCTCCTTCTGCTAGAGACTGCTCACGCTAGCGTCGTCGCAGTCCGCGTTCAAGTGGCGCCTCATGCCGTATACCATACCACAGACTGACTCCTGATTATATTGTTTAGGGGCAATAGAACCAACTGGAACCATGCTTTACCCAGACCGACCGGTTTCGACCAGATCAATCTCCTCTCTGTCCCAACCCAAAAGACGGGGTCCACGAAGGTCTACTGTGCCGTTTCTTGGTAGCTGGTGTTCGTCGTCGCACCCCATCGCACCGTCCGGCGCCAAATCGCAATCTGACTGCTGCGACCTGCGCTGCGCTTTCGCGCCGGCCCGAGCGGGGCGGTGGCCGACATCGGCTGCACCTCCGGCGGGCAGCCTTGCGGGCTCACGCTGATGGACGGCTTCACCAAGGCATGGGGCCGCGACCCATTCGCACGCTTGGGCGATTGCTGGGTGCAGGCGGAATCCTACTACCATGAGCGAGAACGCCCTGCTACAATCAAGGTTGCTGCCGGTTGGTATCCGCCGTCGATCTTCTTCCAGGCCGTGAAGTATTTGGTCTACGGCGATCCATCGCTGAAGTTGCCGCATTAGGGTTTTGGATCATAGCCGAAATGCAGAAGCCCGCCCTCCGTCAGCCGATGCCGGCAAAGTGGGACTGGCCCTTGGACGCGCCGCTTGCGATCACAGTGCCCGCCAGGACATTCGATTGGCGGCCCTCGGACAGCCAGGCGTTGCCCGCACAACCGGTGGACGGCATTACGGCGGAATCCATTCGCTTGGTTCCCTACGGCTGCGCCAAGTTCCGAATTTCCATGTTCCCCGTGACAAAAAAGGCGTGGGGGCAGCAGGCCGACGAGTAGGCGGCCTGCTGGTCGGCCGCCACTGTGTTAATTCCGATTGTCAATCCACCGCGAGCGTCTTGCGGGCGAGGAGATGAGCGTATGAATACTTTCGGCAGAAAGCTGGCATGGTGTGTAGTGACCGTCGCGGTCTCGATGGCGGGCGTTGCTTGCGCGGAGACGGCGATGGAACGCGAGTTCCAGTCGCCGCCGGTCGCAGCCCGGCCGTGGGTCTACTGGTGGTGGTTGAACAGCAACGTCACTCGCCGGGGCATCACCCGCGATCTCGAAGAGATGCACCGGCAGGGCATCCAGGGCGTGATGATTTTCAACGCCGGCGGCGGCGACACGCCGCAGGGCCCGAAGTTTCTCAGCCCCGAGTGGAATGCCGCTCTTCAGGTTCGCCCTGAGCGAGGCTTCGCGGCTGGGCATGGAGGTCAGCGTCAATCTGTGCGACGGTTGGTGTGCCGGTGGGCCGTGGATTCCCCCCGAGGCGGCCAACAAGAAGCTCACATGGTCGGAACTTCAGGCGGATGGACCACGATCGGTCTCGCAAGTGCTGCCGCAGCCGCCGACGGTCGACAAATTCTATCGCGACGTCGCGGTGCTGGCCATCCGCGAAAAAGCGGATTGTCCCGTTCGGCCCGCGGAAGTCCGAGCCAGTTCCGCGGTGGGCGATTACTGCGACGAAAAGAACTGGCCCCCGGCAGACGTCGCCGATGGCGATCCGAACACGATCTGGCGAGCCGCGGTGGCGCCGAAGCCCGCGGTGCCGGCCTGGGTCGATTACGTCTACTCGGAGCCGCTTACCGCCTCGGCGATCTTCTTGGCCTCCGCGAAGGACGGCGGGCCGCAAAATTGCGCGCTGCAAGTCTCGGACGACGGTCAATCGTTCAAAACAGTTGCTTCGTGGAAGATGGCCAAGGGCCGATCGAAGACCGTAGAGTTCCCGGAAGTCAGGGCGAAGGTCTTTCGGCTCGTTGTGCAGTCCGCGTTCGCCCCCGACGTTCGCCTGGCCGAAATGTGGTTGCTGCGCAAGGGGGACCAGCCGCGACTACGGCCCGGCATCAAATGGTGGTGGTTCAAGTCGGGCAACCGCGGCTTCTGGTATTGGCCCAAGAAGGGGCCGGCGGTGATGGACGAGGAGTATCCCGACGACGGTGCGGTTGACTGCAAGAGTTCGGAGGTCGTGGACGTCAGTTCCAAGATGGACAAGAGCGGCAAGCTCCAGTGGGACGTGCCCGCGGGGCGATGGACGATCCTGCGGTTCGGCTACACGCTCGAAGGCCAGCGATCTCGTTGTTCTTCGACCGTGATCGGCTACGAGGCCGACATGCTCGACCCGATCGGCGTCGAGACGCATTTCAAGCACTGTGCGGCGCCGTTGCTGGACGCGGCTGGCCCTTACGTGGGCAAGACGCTGAAGTACCTGCATGTCGATAGCTACGAGACCGGGGCGGACGTTCAAGGGCAACAACCCACCTGGTCGGCGATCTTTCTCGACCAGTTCCGCAAACGCCGCGGCTACGACCCGTTGCCGTACTTGCCGGCGATGGCCCGGCGGATCGTCGATAGCCGTGAGATCACCGACCGGTTCCTGTGGGACATCCGCATGACGATCAGCGACCTGATGATCGACAAGTTCTACGGCCGACTGGCGGAACTTGCACACGCCCACGGCGTCGGCATTCACTGCGAGACGGGCTACGGCACCTATCCGCACCCGCAGTTCGACGGCCTGCGTGCCGCCGGGCAGTGCGACGTGACCATGGGCGAGTTCTGGTGGGGAACCGACGTGATGACGATCACCGAGAACTACTGCAACGCGATCCGCTCGGTTGCCTCAGCAGCGCACATCTACGGCAAGAAAATTGTGCAGGCCGAGTCGTTCACCTCCTGGCGGCATTTCCCCGAGTATCCCGCCACGCTGAAACCGGTCGGCGACTAGGCCTTTTGCGACGGATTGAACCGCATCATGTTCCATCAATCCACGCACCAGCCGAACGAGGACATGCCCGGCTACCAATACTTCGCCGGCACGCACATCGACCGCCACGTGACCTGGTGGAACATGGCCAAGCCATTTTTGACCTACCTCACCCGCTGCCAAAACATCCTGCAAGCCGGCCGCTTCCACGCCGACGTCTGCTATTTCTATGGCGAAGGCACGTCGAAATACGTACCAACAAAGCGATTCCTCAAGCCGTGCTGCCGCCCGGATACAACTTCGATTGCGTCAATGCCGACGTGCTGAATCGAATGAAGGTCAAGGACGGGCGTTTGGTCCTGCCCAACGGCATCACCTATCAATTGCTGATTCTACCCACCGGCCGGACAATGTCCCCCGAAGTCTTTCGCAGAATCAGAGACCTAAATGGTGCAGGTGCCGCGGTGCTTGGCCAAAAGCCGATCCGCGCACCAGGTTTGGCCAATTGGCCGGAGTGCGACAGAGAACTGCGAAAGGTCGCCGACGTGATACGTGACGAGCCTTCAGGTCTATTCTCTGGAGAGGCGATCGACGAAGGGTGTTTTTACGGCGCACACCCTGTCGGCGAAGTGCTGGAGGCTCTCGACGCGCCGCCAGATTTCGAAGCACCAGACAACAACGCGGGTTTCGAGTTTACCCACCGAGTGATCGACGATGCGGATTTCTATTTCGTGTCCAATCAGGCGAGTGCTGCAAAGAATGGCCATTTCGTGTTCCGAGTCAAAAACCGAGTTCCAGAATTGTGGGATCCGGTCACCGGCATCCGTCGTGACCTAACCGAATTCAAGCAAACCGAGGATGGCAGAGTCCGAATTTCAATGAGGTTCGAGCCCTACCAGAGTCTCTTCGTTGTGTTCCGTAAGCCGATCGATCGCCTAGCCAAGTCCGATGGGAAGCCGAATTTTCCAGAGTTGACAGAAGTCGCCGAACTCACCGGCCCCTGGACGGTCGCTTCGATCCCAAGTGGGGTGGGCCGAAGAAAGTGGTCTTCGAGAAGCTCGAAGACTGGACGAAGCGGCCGGAGGAGGGAATCAAGTATTACAGCGGAACGGCCGTCTATAAGAAAACGTTCGATCTGCCCGATTTCGTGTCTTTGCCGAAGCAAGGCGTCTATCTCGACCTCGGCAAGGTGGATTACCTTGCCCGCGTTCGGCTCAATGGCCGCGATCTTGGCGTGGTATGGACGGCGCCGTGGCGGGTCGATATTTCCGGCGTGGTGAAAGAGAAAGGGAATACACTAGAGGTTGAAGTGGTCAACACCTGGCTGAACCGGCTGGTCGGCGACGCGCGGCTGCCGCCGGAGAAGCGTCTGGCCAAGACCAATGCCCGATACCCGCCGAATCAGCCGCTAATGCCCTCTGGCCTGCTCGGGCCGGTGACCATGCAAAAAGAGTTGTAGCTTTGTCCGGCCAATTGGAGTTTCGTGTAAGACGAGGAAAAATGGAAAACGGGAAAGACGGGAAGACAAGTCTGTTGCTGACGTCGATGGTCCGTATCTTATTGTCTGTGTCTTTCCCTTTTCCCATCCCCTTTTGCCTTCTTGCACTTGCGAGTCCGCTTGACATAGATGAACTGCCATCAACAGTGGTCGTTCACAATCCCACCTTTGGGAGTCTGCAAAATGACATCACATCGCCGCGCATTTCTGTCCGCGTTTGTCGTTGGTGCCCTAGCGTTGGCAGCCCGCCCGTTGAGGGCGGCCGATACGGTCAAGCCGACTGCCGACGAGATGGCCGAAGCCCGGCGTTTCGTTGCGGCAAAATTCCTGGCCCCGCAGGCAACGATGCCGCAGAAGCCGGGTCTGATCGCTGGCGCTGAAGGCGGCCTGTTTTCGACGGACCCGCCGTTCTCGTTCACCTACAACGGCAAGCCGTCCTCCGAGTTCCTGCCAACCTGGAAAGTCGACCGCAAGTCGAAGAAACTCGACCGGCATCGCACGGCGCACACCGTCACCTATTCCGATCCTGCCGGAGGGCTCTCGGTCCGTTGCGAGGCGGTCAAATACGACGATTATCCCACGGTGGAATGGACGCTGTACTTCAGAAACAACGATGCGGCCGATACGCCGATCATCGAAAATATCCAATCGCTCGACGTTCGATGGGAGCGAGGCCGCGACAACCGGTTTCTGTTGCATCACAATGTCGGGTCGCCGCATAACGGAACCGATTACGCGCCGCTGGAAACCGTGCTGACCACCGGGACGCGGAAACGCATCGCGGCGGCCGGCGGTCGCTCGACCTGGACCGATATGTCCTATTTCAATTTGGAGCGAAGTAAGGACGAAGGGCTGATTATCGTCGTCGGCTGGCCGGGACAATGGGCCGCCAACTTCATCGCCGACGGCGACCTCGGCATTCGCCTGCTCGCAGGCCAGGAACTGACGCATTTCAAACTGCATCCGAACGAAGAGATTCGCACTCCGCTTTCGGTGCTTCAGTTTTGGAAAGGCGGCGACTGGATCCTGCGCAGAACATCTGGCGGCGCTGGATGATCGCCCATAACATCCCTCGGCCCGGCGGAAAATTGCCGTCTCCGCGGCTGTGCGGCTACAGCGGCCGCGTCTACGACGAAATGGATCATGCCAACGAAGAAAACCAACTTATGTTCATCGACCGCTATCTGGCCGAGGGGATCAAGCTCGATTTTTGGTGGATGGACGCCGGCTGGTATCCGCAGCAGCATGGCTGGGGGCAGACGGGAACCTGGGAGGTCGATCGAAAACGATTTCCCCGCGGGCTGAAGCCCGTTAGCGACCACGCCCATGCCAAGGGACTCAAAACCATACTCTGGTTCGAGCCCGAGCGGGTGGCACCCGGCACGTGGCTGATGGAGAAACACCCCGAGTGGCTCCTCGGCGGTCAAGGCGACCGACTGCTGAACCTCGGCAATCCCCAGGCCCGCAAGTGGCTTACCGATCACGTCGACAAGTTCCTCACCGACCAGGGCATCGACCTGTACCGGCAAGATTTCAATATGGACCCGTTGGGTTACTGGCGGGCGGCCGATGCCCCCGACCGCCAAGGCATCACGGAGATTCGCTACATCGAGGGCCTGCTCGCCTACTGGGACGAGTTGCGGCGGCGGCATCCCGACATGTTGATCGACGAATGCGCCTCGGGCGGCAAACGCAACGACCTCGAAATGATGCGTCGCTCGGCGCCGCTGTGGCGAAGCGACTTTCCCTTTGGGTTGGTCGAAAACCAGCGCATGACTTACGGCATCTCGATGTGGATTCCCTATTATGGCACGGGCGTCTACGGCTGGGAGACGCCGCCCTACAACGGAAAGGTGACGTCCTTCGCTCCCTATGTCTTTTGGAGCAAGGCAACTCCGAGCACGATGCTTGCCATTGACGTGCGCGACAAGAACCTTGACTATGCCCTGCTCGGCCGCCAGTGTGCGCAATGGCGGGACATCGCCTCCTTGTATTATGGCGATTTTTACCCGCTGACAAAATGCAACGTCGATAACGACGCTTGGATCGCGTGGCAGTTCGACGAGCCGGAGCAAGGCGCTGGCGTTGTGCAAGCCTTTCGGCGTCCCGGCTGCATCTACGAGTCGGCCCGGCTAAAGCTCCACGGCTTGGATCCCAAGGCGCGATACCAACTCACCCAGTTCGATCCGCCCTCGCAATCCGAGACGACCGGCGAAGAACTGTTGCAAGAAGGCATTCCGGTTTCGATCGGCAAGGCCCCCGGCGCGGCCGTCATCAAGTATCGAACGGTTTCGTCGCCGAAAGAACGACTGGAAAAGTAGAAAACCGATATTCGAGTAGCCCATCCTCCCCAAACTCTCACATTGGAGTTGTCTGCCATGTTTTGCCAGAGAATACTGCTGTCTCTCTCTGTAGCGCGGTCGTGTCTTCGTGGGCCCTGCCGTTGTCGGCGGCGGGCACATACGGACCGACTGCCGACGAAATGGCGGAAGCTCGGCGGTTTGTGGCGGCCAAGTTCGCCGCCCCGCCGACAGCCGACCGACAAAAGCCGGGCTTGGTCGTCGCGGTGAACAACGGCCCGGTCGAGCGGAATTCCCGCTACGGCAAGCCGCTGAAAATTGTTGACCGACAGTTCACCCGCGGCATCGCCGCCCACGCCGCCAGCAAGATCGTCGTGCGACTGCCGAGCCCCGGCAGGAAGTTCCTCTGCCTGATCGGGCTCGACAACAACCCGCAGACCACCGGAGGGCATGGAAGCATCGTCTTCTCTGCAACCGTCGCCGGCCGCAACGTCTTCCACTCCGACGTCGTCCGAGTGGACACGCCGGCCAAGCCGATCGAGTTCGATCTGAAAGGCGCGACGGAATTCACGCTGGAAGTGGGCGACGCCGGCGATGGAATCGGCTGGGACCAAGCCGATTGGGCCGACGCCCGCGTCGAACTGGCCGATGGCAAGACCGTTTGGCTCGGCGATATGCCGATCATCGAGGATCAAGAGGGACTGTTCTCGGCCGACCCGCCCTTCTCGTTCACCTACAACGGCAAGCCGTCTTCCGAGTTTCTGGCAACCTGGAAGGTCGATCGCAAGTCGAAAAAGCTCGACGAACATCGCACGGCCCACAGCGTCGTCTATTCCGACCCCGCCGGCGGGCTCTCGGTCCGCTGCGAGGCGGTCGAGTACGACGATTATCCCACGGTCGAATGGACGCTCCACTTCAAAAACAACGGCACGGCCGACACGCCGATCATCGAGAACATCCAGTCGCTCGACGTTCGCTGGCAGCGCGGGCCGCACGCGCGAATACCTGCTGCACCACAACATCGGCGCTCCGGCCGACAATACCGATTACACGCCGTTGGAGACGGTGCTGGGCGGCAATTCGACCAAGCGGATCGGCGCCGCCGGCGGCCGTTCGACCTGCACTAATATGTCCTATTTCAACCTGGAGCGGAACAAGGACGAGGGACTGATCGTCGTCGTCGGCTGGCCCGGCCAGTGGGACGCCGACTTCATCCGCGATGGGGACCGCGGCATCCGGATTCGAGCGGGCCAGGAGTTGACCCATTTCAAGCTGCATCCGGGCGAGGAGGTCCGCACACCGCTTTCGGTGCTTCAGTTCTGGAAGGGGGGCGATTGGATCCGCGCAGAACGTCTGGCGGCGCTGGATGATCGCCCACAACATCCCTCGCCCCTACGGAAAACCGCCGAAGCCCATGCTGGAGGCCTATCTCGGCGGCGCGTATGAAGAGATGTATAAAGCGACCGAGGAGACCCATTTCCTCTGGTTCAACCGCTATCTCGAAGAGAAGATCAAGCTCGATTATTGGTGGATGGACGCCGGCTGGTACAAGTGCGATCCGGTCGGCTGGCCGAAAGTGGGCACCTGGGAGGTCGATAAGCGGCGGTTTCCGCACGGCTTGCGGATCATCAGCGACTACGTCCACTCGAAAGGCGTCAAAACGCTGCTCTGGTTCGAGCCGGAGCGGGTCGCCCCGGGAACATGGTTGGCCGAAAACCATCCCGAGTGGATCCTCGGCGGCAAACAGGGTGGACTGCTGAACTTCGGAAACCCCGACGCGCTGACATGGATCACCAACCGCGTCGACAAGGTGCTCACCGACGAAGGCATTGATCTGTATCGGCAGGACTTCAACATGGACCCGCTGGGCTACTGGCGGGCTGCCGACGCACCCGACCGCCAAGGCATCACCGAAATCCGCCACATTACGAACTTGCTGGCCTTCTGGGATGAGCTTGCGGCGGCGGCATCCGAACATGCTGATCGACGAGTGCGCCTCGGGCGGACGCCGCAACGACCTGGAAATGATGCGCCGCGCCGTCCCGCTTTGGCGAAGCGACAAGACCATGGAGCCGATCGGCCAGCAGACGATGACCTATGGCATTTCGATGTGGATCCCATTCTTCGGCACCGGCACGGTCGCCTGGGGCGACGCCACGTACTTTGTCACCGGCAAAACGCCCATCGAGTCGTACGGCTTTTGGTGCAGCGCCTGCCCGAGCCTCAATCTGTTGTTCGACGTTCGCGAGCGGGGGCTCGACTACGACAAAATTCGGCGTCTCACGACGCAATGGCGCGAGGTGATGCCGTACTATTACGGCGATTACTACCCGCTGACGACGATCAACCGCGACAACGGCGTCTGGGTCGCTTGGCAATTCAATCGCCCGAAGCGGGGCGACGGCATCGTGGAGGTGTTCCGCCGCGGCGAGAGCGTCTACGAGTCGGCCCGGCTGAGGCTCCGCGGGCTGGACCCCGACGCGAAGTACCGGATCACTCGCTTCGATCAGCCGGGGCATACGGAGATGTCCGGTAAGGAGTTGCTCGAAAAGGGGCTTCCCGTGTCGATGTCCGAGCGCCCCGCTGCGGCCATCATCAAGTATCGGCGGGTTCAATAGAAGTTGCAGGTGAGAACAAGATCGACTATCATTTTTTGGGACACTAATCGTCACCGATCGACACTAATGATACGGGATTAGTGGAGATTAGCAAAACATCAGCATTCCTCCGCCTTTGCCTACAAGGAGACCGAAAATGAAGTCATCGTTTCTCGCGCCGTGTGTCGCCTGTCTTACGATTGTTTCGGTGATTCAATCGTTCGCCTTTGCCGCCGAGGCGAACCCGCCGCCGTCGAATGGCGAAACGCGGTTCATCGACGAGCTCTATCGGGTCGATCTGCTGCCGCGTTTGCAGCCCGGCGAAACCTGCAAGATGTTTAGCAGCTACGATCGCAGCGGCGGAAACGACGACGGTTTTTCGGGCAAATACTCGATCCTCAGGAAGGAAAACGGCAACAGCGTGTTGGCCGAAATGAAAGGGCCCGGCTGCATCCAGCGAATGCACTTTCCGCATTCCGAATACGGCGTCCCCGGTCTTCTGGGAAGAAAAGGCGAGCACATCCGCATCTATCTCGACGGCGAAAAGAAGCCCGCCCTCGACGTGCCGCTGGAAGACATCTTCTACGGAAAGCTCGAAGGGTTTCCGCGGCCGGTGGCCGACGTGGCCATCGGCGGGTTCTACTGTTACGTGCCGATCCCCTATCGGAAAAGCTGCAAGGTCGTAGTTGACGGGACGCAGGTCAAGTTCGTTCAGATCGTCTATCGCACGTTCCCCAGCGACAAGGGCATCGTGACGTTCCGCTATCCGCCCAGCGAGCCGCAGACGCAAGGCGATGGCCAAGGCCGTGAAGGCGTGGACCTCATGCGGCAATTGGTCGCCGCTCGGGGACGATGCAGCAAGCGCGGTCAACAAGTCGGCCTTCGGGATACCGGTTACGCTGAAGGCCGGCGGCTCGTATGATTTGGATTTGCCCGCAGGGCCATGTATGGTCAGGGCCTTGTGCGTGGCAATCAAGCCGGAGTACATCAAAAATGCCGCCGACGGCGCGAATTCAAATCACGTGGGACGGCGCCAAGTCGCCGGCGGTCGATCTGCCCTTGGACTATTTCTATTGCCAGGCGAAGAACCCGATCCCGTTCCGCTCGCTGTTGGTCGGCAAAAGCGGCGATGTCTGGTACAATTTCATGCCGATGCCGTATCGGAAGGCCGGCAAGATTTCGCTCCGTGCCTCGAAACCGCTGGAAGCCAAGCTGACGGTGGTGGCCACGCCGCTTGACAAAAACCCCGGCGACCTCGGATATTTGCACGCCGTCTATCACGAAAGCCTGCCAACCAAGACGGGCGTATATCATCCGTATCTGAAGCGTCAAGGACGCGGGAAATTCATCGGCGTCTATCTGGTGACCGACGGGCACAACAAATCCAACTTGCCCACCTGGCTCGAAGGGGACGAGTGGTTCACCTGCGACGGTGAACTGCGAATCCACGGCACCGGCACCGAAGACAGCTTCAACGGCGGCTGGTATGCCGTGCCCGGCCGGCTGAACGGCCCCGGCACGACGCCGATCAGCGGATTTCCGGTGTATCGCAACAAGGGCGGGGCCTATGTCACCGCGTCATTCCGCTGGTATCTGACCGATCCGGTCTCGTACGAGAAGTCGATCGAGGCCAAGATCGAGCACGGCCCGACGAACGACGTCAACGCCAACTATCGCTCGGCGGCGTTCTTCTACGACGCGGCGCCGTAACCGTTCGTCACAAGAACCGCTGATAGGCCGCGACGGCCAGGGTGTCGCAGCGTTCGTTTTCGGGGTGGCCGCTATGGCCGCGGATGTGGGTGAAATGGAGGCGGTGGCGGGCGAGCAGCTCGTCGAGCCGCCGCCAGAGGTCTTCGTTTTTCACGTCGGCCCAGCGGCCTTTCTCGCGGCGCCGCCAGCCGTTGGCCTTCCATTTCGGCATCCACTCGGTCAGCCCCTTGCCGACGTAGGTGCTGTCGGTCACCAGTTCGATCGCGGTGGGCCGGGTGAGGGCTTCCAGCCCGCGGATGACGGCCGTCAGCTCCATGCGGTTGTTGGTCGATTCCCGTTCCGCGCCAGACGCTTCCTTCTCTTTGCCCGATTTGACGTGCCGCAAGATGAACGCCCAGCCGCCGGGGCCGGGGTTGCCGCTGCACGCGCCGTCGGCGAAGAGTTGAACTTCAGAAACGTTCGATGCGGGTGGTTGGGGCATGATTCGGGTGGCTCTCCTCGTGATGCAGACTCACAGCAGTAGCCGGGGGCCAACAACCCGCGGAAATTGCCGGCGGTCTCTTCCGCGGGTCGTTGACCCCCGGCTATTGAACGACATCGACAGTCTGACGCTCAACGTTGATGCGATGCGCAATCGGCCTCGTCGAATCATTTCGGCGGCGGATCGACCCATAGCTCGGCGGTCTTCGGATCGTAGCGGTACGTTTCGCCCTCCCATAGCTCCGGCAAATGGATGTGGTTGGCCTTGATGATCTTCTCCATGAACTCCGCGTGACTCTTGGGATTTCGATCTTCCGTGGCCTTGAAGAGTTGCATGGCATGGGGGATTTCCACCTCGAAGACCAACTTTTCTTTGACGCAGTAAAGGGTGGCGAAATCCGTGCAAATCAGACTCTTGCTGAACCTGCTGAGCCGGCCGAGCTTCTGGCCGACGCCGACCTGCGCCTTCTTCGAACCGGCGTTCGCATGTTTGGCGACCTGCTGCGGCGCGGGGGCCATTTGGACCGTCAATGTTTGTGCCGTCGGCGTTTGTACCACCGGGGTCACGGCGGGCGACGACGGGACGACCGGTGGCGGTGGCGGCGGGGGCGGAGGTGGCGGCGGAGTCTTGACCGTCTGCGGCGGCGGCGGTGAATGGGACTGCTCGCAACCGATGCAGCCGAGCATGAACAAAACGGCACATGCCGCGACAATTGACCTGTTTCGATTACTGTTCATGTTTCCCCACTTTCTGTCTTCCACGACGAATTCGCATGGTCGGCAGCGGCGGCCGCGACGCTTCGTCGTCCTCCGACGTGTCGCCGGTCAGCGGAAACTGCCATCGCTGCATGTTCGCCAGCACCGACTGCCGCGTCATGTTGTAGTCCAACGGCGTGATCGTCACCTTTCCGCGGGCGAGGGCCGACAGATCGGTCTCGTGCCCCGCCACGACGGCGCGGGCCCGCCCTTGAGCCAGTAGTACTCGCGGCCCCAAGGATCGAGCCGCTTCTCGAAGCGTGTCGCCGTAGCGGGTCACGTTCATCGGCACGACGCGAGACCTCCGGCGTGCCGACCAGCGCGGCGGTGGGAATGTTCAGGTTGTAAAGCTGCGGCGCGGCGCCCTTCTGTTCGAGAATGCTGGCGGACGATTTCGCGGGCCAAGCCGGGCGGCCTTGTCGAACCGCGCGTGCTCGTCGAATTCCAGCGAGACGGCCACGCTGGTGATGCCGAAGAAGGCCCCTTCGATGGCCGCCGCCACCGTGCCCGAGTAGAGCACGTTGATGCCCGCGTTCAGCCCGCCGTTGATGCCGCTGACGACCAGGTCGGGCGGGCGGGGGCAGAACTGGAGGATGCCGATTTTGACGCAATCGGCGGGGCTGCCTTCGACGGCCCAGCCCCAGCGGCGTTCGCCTTCGATGCCCGCCTTCGTTGCGGAAGACCTCCTTGACGATCAGCGGCGTCAGATAGGTGATCGAATGGCCCACGCCGCTCTGTTCGGTGGCCGGGGCCACGACCACCACGTCGCCCAAGCACGCGCATTTCCCGTTCCAGAGCCGCCAGGCCGGGGGCGTAAATTCCATCGTCGTTCGTCACAAGTATCAGCATCGCTTCATCATATCCCCACCCGCCGGACACGGCAATGGTGCGGCTTGCGCGATGCTTGCGACGTTTAGCCGCCGCGTCGACGCGGCGATGGTTCCAGGCGAGGACGCCGGGGCCAAACGGCGCTGCATTGCGTATTCGACGTGCAGTGGGCGTGCCACGAACCCCTCGAAATTGCCCTTCTCGCCCTCTGGCCGCGCCGCCCCCGATGCTCTATAATTCGGGGTTTCCCCCAGAGGACCGGTAATGAAGCGGGTTGCCGACGAAAAGGTATTGGTGCTGGATTTCGGGTCGCAGTATGCGCAGTTGATCGCCCGGCGCGTGCGGCAGCAGAACGTCTACTGCGAAATCGTTCGACACGACATCACCGCCGAGCGGATTCGCCAGTTGGCTCCCAAGGGGCTGATCCTTTCCGGCGGGCCCGCCAGCGTCTACGAGCCGGGCGCGCCGAAGTGCGATCCCGGACATCTTCCAGCTCGGCCTGCCGGTGCTGGGCATCTGCTACGGGCTGCATCTGGCCTGCCAGGCGCTCGGCGGCAAGGTGCAGAGCACGCCGACGCGCGAGTACGGCCGGGCATGCTGCCGCATCACGCAGCCCGACACGTCTGTTCGCCGGCATTCCCCAACGAGATCGACGTCTGGATGAGCCACGGCGACCAGGTGTCGCAGGCGTCGTCCGATTTCCTGCCGCTGGCCGCCACCGACACGTGTCCCGTCGCCGCGGTGAAACACCGGCACGCTGCCGCTCTACGGCTTGCAGTTTCATCCCGAGGTGACGCACACGCCGCAGGGCGCGCAGATCCTCGGCAACTTCCTGCAGGGCGGCGTGCGGCTGCACGGGCACGTGGAAGCTCGGCGATTTCGCCCGCGAGACCGTCGAAGCGCGTTCGCCGCCGCGTCGGCACGCGATCGCGTGATCTGCGGCCTGTCGGGCGGGGTCGATTCCTCCGTCGTCGCCGCGCTGCTGGCGCAGGCCATCGGCCCGCAGCTCTCCTGCATCCTCGTCGATAACGGTCTGCTGCGCAAGGACGAAGAGGAGCGGGTCATCCGCGAGTTCAGCAATCATTTCAAGACCGATCTGCACGTGGTCAAGGCGGAAGACAAGTTCCTGGCGGCGTTGGCCGGCACGACCGAGCCGCAGGAGAAGCGGCGGATCATCGGCCACGCCTTCATCGAGTGCTTTGCCGACGAGGCGGCGAAGATCGAAGGCGCCCGGTTCCTGGCCCAGGGCACGCTCTATCCCGACGTGATCGAGAGCGGCGGCTCGCCCGACGGACCGGCCGCCACGATCAAGCTGCACCACAACGTCGGCGGACTGCCCGAAGGATTTGGCGTTCGAGCTGATCGAGCCGCTCCGCGACCTGTTCAAGGACGAGGTGCGCGCGTTGGGCCTGCAACTCGGGCTGCCGGAGGACATCGTTTGGCGGCACCCCTTCCCCGGTCCGGGCTTGGCGGTGCGCTGCATCGGCGAGGTGACGAAGCAGCGGCTCGACGTGTCTCCGCGAGGCCGACGCCATCGTGGTCCACGAAATCAAGCGAGGCGGGGCTCTATCGACAGACGGCCCAGGCGTTCGCCGTATTGCTGCCGGTGCAGAGCGTCGGCGTGATGGGCGACGCCCGCACCTATGCCGACGTGGTCGCCGTCCGTTCCATCGACACCGAGGACTTCATGACCGCCGACTGGAGCCACTTGCCCTACGAGTTGCTGGCCCGGATTTCGACGCGGATCATCAACGAGGTCAAAGGCGTCAACCGCGTGGTCTACGACATCAGCAGCAAGCCGCCGGCGACGATCGAGTGGGAGTAGGGCGAAGCAAGATTTCTCGGCACTGCTTTTGCGGGCCGAAGGCCCAGCCGTGGTCTTGTGGGCCGAAGGCCCAGCCGTTCGCCCAGGCCAGGGCAACGCCCTGGTAAACGGAAGCGACTCTGCCATCGTATCGGCCCAACGGGCCAACCGTTCTTCCCGGCGAGCGGTTGGCCCGTTGGGCCGACAATAGCCGATGCGTGCCCACGTCCACCAGGGCGTTGCCCTGGCCTGGGCGAACTGCTGCCCCGTTGGGGCCGCGCCGACGACCCCGGCCGGAATCCACTGCTATCCTCGAATCCCCCCTGACCCCGAGGCTTCCCGCGCCGCTAGCATACCCAGTTCGTCCCCTCTTCCAAGTCCCCCAATTAACTGATAGACTCCTACCTAATTGGCCGATCTACCATGCCTTGAGCTCAAGTCCAATGTTCTTTTGCTGCATCGTAGCCGCCGGTCTCACTCTTGCGTCCGGGCCCAACCTACAAGCGTCATCAGCGCCGCGAGAATTGCCTGCACGTGAAAAGTCGCGAGCGTTGGACGTCAATCGCTATAGCGCCCAAGACACTAGCCCTGATCCAACGCCCAAGAAGCTCGACCTGGGGTTTCTCTCGAACACCTGTCGAGATTGGCTGGCACTCATCGGAACCATTGGCCTTTTCGCTACTCTGGCCAGCTTCATCATTGCCATCTTCACGCTCAATAGAACAACTACCGCAACCAAAGCAGCGACAGCGGCGGCTCTTGAGGCTCTAAATCGAAGTCGTGATCGCTACAATCAGCACGTCGTTGTACAGGCAACTGGCCTCATCCAAGATGCAAGACGATTTGTTGAATCGGGGGAATGGAGCCGCACCGTACTCCGCCTAGGAGACCTCGCCACCTTGATCGAACAAAGCCCCCGCGATGACGACGAATGGAGCGCCTTCGGTGGACGTCTCCGCAAAATGGGAGAAAGCTTCTCCAGGGTCTGCTCTGATGAACTCTCTTTTAGCCAATCTCTCAAGCGGGGGTGGCAAAAACTCGCGACCGATCTGTCCAGTAAGTTAAGCGAGCTATCTACACCATTCCCCCTGCCAGACGAGGATAGAACCCATGATAAATGAATCGCAGTTTGTGCCAATTCTAGATAGCCTTCTCGCAAAGTCCAGGTCCGACAAAGTGATTTGGCGTGATATAAGCACTCGTCGCGATTCTGCCTATCGAGTAGACTTTGAGCCGAATCTTGCGATAACTGTTTCTTATCAGTTCAACTCTGAATCCCCGGACCAAGCCTTCGCCACTATGTTAATCGGCGATAAGGCTGTCGCTACCATAGAAGCCGAGGATGGTGCTGTATCACAGCCAAACAACTTCATCCTAATTCAGCAACTTTTCCTTGACGCCGAGCGATCACTTTACCATCTCGACGATGCTCTAAGGGCTATCAACGAATCACTTGCTTCTGAACAGCCGACAGGCACTTCCTCATCCCCGGCCACCGAAAGAAGCGTTCTCTCCCGTATCGCTGGGGTCTGGAAACTCGATTTCAGCAAAGGCAAAGAAGAACTCCGCATCGACGACTCCGGCAACTACTTTATCCAGCATCAGGGCAAGGAGATATGCTATTTTACCTTAGAGAATGTCAATTTTGCCCCGTCGACCAACGTCATCACTTTTCGGAAGGTGCAGTCGGGCATCCCTTCACGTAGTGTAAAGGGACAGTTTCATAGCAAGGAGGAGCTAACGTTATCACACGATGGGAACACTATGGCAGGTGTCGACGATCCGTTTCACAACAAACTTCTATACACCCGAAGTGCTTAGGAGTTGAAACTGAGGAGTTGAAACTCGCACGCAGCTAGTTTTCCCACCCTCGTTCGAGCCGCTGCTGCCCGGGGTGGCGCAATTCTCGGGAAAGGGAAAAGAAGTCGGAAGCCTTGATCTGATCGAAGACGGCGAAATTCGTCTTTGCCCGCGGTTCAGTCTTGGACACGCTGCGACCCGAATTGTTCCGCCTCTTCGTCACTGCCAGCAGGGCCTTCAAAAGTCCCACTGGGCCAATTCTTGCTCTTAAACTCTCCTGCCCAACGGCGCATCCTATTCGATCTGGAAATGCTCCAGCCCCGTTCACTCGCGCCTGCCGTCGAGGAGAAAGATCAACTCGCTGAAATCGGCAGTTCCGCCCGCGCGCTGACCAACTGCCCAGCAGTGCCGGTTGTGAATTCCCTCGCTTTCGAAGGCAAGCCGCGTGAATCCGCGAAGCGGCTGGCAGTCAATAGCCAGGGGCGTCAGCCCCTGGGAACAGTGCGTTAGAATCGTTCAGCCCTGAAAGGGCGGCAGTGATACTGCCACGCCTTCGGCGTTTACCGGAGTCGCTCACTCTTCTCCTAGGGGCTGATGCCCCTGGCTATTGACTATCATCCCGTCGGGATTGCGGCAACATTGCACTACCAATCGCCAGGACATCCTGCCCATCGCCCCGTCACAACCCGTTACTACGCCTGGCCCAAAACCCAGCCTTGAACGCCGCCCCAGCGTGTGATACAACACTACTGGCCACACGTATATATACTCCATGAAGAAACGCCTGCAAGGGTCGATTCCTTCATCCCTCGCGTACTTACCAGAGTTCTTCCCGAAGGCAAGAAATATCCAAGAATTCGCGGTTTTCGCTTGCACGGAGAGCGATTCGATGCAACTTCAACGTCTGCAACGACTTGCCCATCCAGGCCGGCGCACTTATTTCCGGCGACAAAACGAAAGATGCAATGCAAAGACTCGAGAAAAAGTGAAAAAAGGGCAGCCGGCGACGAAAAAAAGCTTGACAGCTCGCAAGCCTCCTGCGGAGTTCCGGTCTATGGAATCCCCTTGGGATTTGCGGTGCGAAACCGCACGCGGTTGTGGTCCTCGGCAGACAAAAATGTCCGTCCCATCGTTACGATTTCGCGGCAATGCGATCGAGCGATGCGACGGCAAGCTCTTGCGGACGGCCGGTCCACTGGCGACACGCCCGCACGATGCCGGCGGCGTCCAATCCCAGGTCGGCCAGGAGTTCATTGCGGTTGCCGTGCTCGATGTAGCGATCGGGGATGCCGAGACGGCGGACGTGGCCGGCGTCAAGGCCGGCGTCGGCGGCCGCCTCCAAGCACCGCACTGCCGAACCCGCCCATCAACATCCCCTCCTCGACCGTGACGACCAATGGGCACTCGCGGATCACGCGGAGAATCGTCGCCGTATCAAGCGGCTTGACGAATCGGGCGTTGATCACGCCGAAGTCGAAGCCGTCGGTCGCCAACCGCCTGGCCGCTTCGATGCAGGCGCCCAGCAGCGTTCCGCAGGCGACGAACATCCCATCGGCGCCCCAGTGCAGCACCTCGGCCCGGCCCAATTCGATCGGCGCGGCGGGCCGCGCGATCGTTTCGGCGGCGGTCTTGGGATAGCGAATCGCTACCGGGCCGTCGTGATGCAGCGCCCAGTCGATCATCGGCGCCACGTCGGCGGCGTCGCCGGGGGCCATCACCGTCAGGTTCGGCAGCGGCCGCAGATAGGTCAGGTCGAACACGCCGTGGTGCGTCGGTCCGTCGGGGCCGACCAGACCGGCGCGATCGAGCAGCAGCGTGACCGGCAGGTTTTGCAGCGAGACCTCCTGGAAAATCTGATCGTAGCTTCGCTGCATGAAGGTGCTGTAGATGGTCGACGATCGGGCGCAGCCCGGTCTTCGCCAGTCCGGCGGCGAAGGCCACCGCGTGCGACTCGCAGATGCCGACGTCGAAAAATCGGTCGGGAAACTCGTCGCGGACCGGCTCGAGCATGTTGCCCTGGCACATGGCGGCGGTGATCGCCACCACGCGCTGGTCGGCCCGCATCCGTGCGAGCATCGCGTCGCGCATCAACTCGGTGTATGCCGGCCGGCTCGACGTCTTCTTCAGCCGCACGATCGCGCCGTTCTCGCGACGGAAGGGGGCGGGGGCGTGGAACGTGGTGGGGTCTTCGGCGGCGGGCTCGAATCCGTGCCCCTTCTCGGTCACCACGTGCAGCAAGCACCGGCCCGCGGAACCTGCCGCACCATGTCCAAGTATTTCTGCAATTGCCGCATGTTGTGGCCGTCGACCGGACCGATGTAGCGGAATCCCAGGTCCTCGAAGATCATTCCGCCCAACAAGCCCGCCTTCAGTGCGTCCTTCACCTGGGAGAGAAATCGCTCGACCGGTTCGCCGATCACGGGCGTGCGGGTCGAGAAGCTTCTGCACCTCGACCTTCAGTCCGGTGTAGAAGTGGGCGGTGCGCAGATGATCGAGCGATTCGGCCAGCCCGCCCACGCGGGGGCAGATCGACATCTTGTTGTCGTTGAGGATGACGATGAGCTTCTTCTTCAGGCCGCCGGCGTTGTTCATCGCCTCGAAGATCGTGCCGCAGGAGAAGGCGCCGTCGCCGACGACGGCCACGACGTGCCGGTCTTCGTCGGGCCGCAGCAGATCGTCGCCGCAGCGCATTCCCAGCGCAGTGGCCGACGCTGCACCCGGCGTGCCCGGTCACGAACAGATCGTAGTCGCTCTCGGCCGGGTTGGGGTAGCCCATCAGGCCGCCCTTGGCTGCGCATCGTGAGGAACTCATCGTACCGGCCGGTGACCATCTTGTGGGCGTAGACCTGATGGCCGGTGTCCCAGATCAAGCGGTCGCGGGCGAAATCGAACGTGGTGTGCAAGGCGAGCGTCAACTCGACCACGCCCAAGTTCGAGGCGAAATGGGCGGTGCGCGTCGCGGCCAAGCGGCAGAGGGCCTCGCGCATCTCGCCGGCCAACCGATTGAGCTCTTGATGCGAGAGCCGCTTGAGGTCTTCCGGCGAATTGATAGTTGAAAGCAGCTTGTCCATCAACGATTCCTTTCCAGGACGAAATGGGCCACCGCCCGAAGCCCCTCGGCCTCCTCGCCGAAGAGATCCAGTGCCTCGCTCGCTTCCGAGATCAATTCTCTCGCATGTTGAGCGCTTTGGTCAAGACCGAGAAGCCCTGGAAAGGTGAGCTTTCCGCGTTGGGCGTCTTTGCCAACCCGTTTTCCCATTGCAGACTCACTACTCTGTACGTCCAACAGGTCGTCGGTGATCTGAAAAGCCAACCCAAGCCGATGGCCGTAGGCATCCAGAGCGGCGAGTTGCTCCGGGCTGCCGCCGGCGACGATTGCCCCCATTTGGAGGGATGCCAGGATCATGGCGCCAGTCTTTCGACAGTGGATCGATTCGAGGCGGGCCAGAGGGGGAGAGGGGGAGAGGGGAGACAAGGAGCCGTTTACGTGTCTCGCCGTCTCCTCGTCTCCCCGTCTCGCTCTCTCCTCCTCGACGTCGTCCATCTGCCCACCCACCATGCCGCAGGCACCGGCCGCCTTGGCCAAGGCCGCGCAACAGACCGCGGCCACGGCGGGCGGTTTCACACCGTCGGCCAGCGCCGCGAAGGCCAATGTCAACAGGGCGTCGCCCGCCAGAATCGCCGTGGCCTCGTCGAACGCCTTGTGGCAGGTGGGCCGGCCGCGGCGCAGGTCGTCGTCGTCCATCGCCGGCAGGTCGTCGTGGATCAGCGAATAGGCGTGGACCATCTCGACCGCACACGCGGCGGGCATGGCCGCCTCGGGATCGACCGCCGCACGCCTCGGCGGCCAACAGCACCAGCAACGGACGCAGCCGCTTGCCGGCGCCAGCAGACTATAGCGCATCGCTTCGCGGAGCCGCGCCGGGCAGCCGTGGTCCAATTGCGTTCGGGCATCAAGCGCGGCATCGATTCGCGGGCCGAAATGCTGGGCGATTTCGGCAAACGATTCGTGAGACAATTTGCTGGGCATCCTATCGCTTACCGACGTCCCCCACCAACAGAACAGGTTCCCTCATTGTACGCTCTCTGCTACGGCTCGTCTACGTCGACCTCACCAAACAGGGGGTCCGTAGTGGTGGTGCCCGGAGTGCTTGGCGGAAGCCGACCGGCGACGGCTGCGGCGCTTGCCGGGCTCGGCTTGGTCGATCGTGGCGGTGTCGTCGAAGGGCTGCGTGATCGGGTTTCCCTCGGCATCTACGCCGCTGAGCAGCTCGATTCGCCGCTCGGCCCGTTGCAGCAACTCGTAGGATTGCCGCAGCAACTTGACCCCTTCTTCGTACCGTTCGAGCGACTCATTCAACCCGATGTCCCCCTCTTCCAGCGAGTGAACGATCTCTTCCAGCCGCTTGATAGCGTCCTCGAAACGAAGCGGATCGGAGGCAGGATCGGGAGGGGCGGGTTTTGCCATAAGAGACGCTCTCAAACTCGACCTTCAACGCCAAAATCTTCATAACGCAGTATACCAAACGTGTTCTTGGCAGTCACGGCCCCTCGGCGAATGAAGGCGAGAGATGGGGACGGAGGAGCGTGTCGGGAACAGGCTCGGAAAATGGATAGCGTTTTTCCGACAACCTCCTCCGTCCCGCTCGGGTTGTTACGGCGTTGACGGATGCCGCGTCTGTGACGTGCGGTTGGTTTGGGCAGTCTGCCGTGGCGAAATTCGGTTGCGGCAAGCCTGCCAGGCCGGCGTGCCGATTCTCAATAGCATGAGCCTCAAGAAACACCTGCTCTATGCCGGCGCGGGGCTGCTGGCCGTCAGCAGCTCGATCTCCGTGTGCACGGTCACCGATGTCGCGTCGGAGCTTCGCAAGCATTGGCTATCGGGCTCGAAGGCGACCGCCAACGCTCCGGTGGCCTACGCACCGGGAGTAGCCGCCGACGGCTCGGCTGACGCCCCACCGCTTGCCATCGGGCCAAACGCTCGGGCCGACGCCATGCCATTGCCGAGTCTGGCTGAAGTCCTGCGGATGGACGTAACCGTCGATTGGGTGCTGCAACGCTGGCCGCGCGTGACGACCGGCCTGCCGCAGTTGCAATTACAGGGCTATCGGGTGCCGCTGGTCAGCGGCACGCGCGTGTCGGATGTGGCCGGCTCGTTGACTTACTATTTCAACGCCCGGCAACAGGTACAGCGGATCACGCTTCGCGGTACGACCGGCGACCCCAGCGTTCTGGCGTCGATCCTGAAAAGCCGTTACGGCTTCGCCCGCCGGTTGACGAACAATCCCGGCGTCGTCCTCTTCGAGGCCGTCGATTCGAACAATCGGCCGGTCGGTTCATTGAAGATTCGGTCCGCTGCGGTAGTGAGCGTCAACCAACCGTACTCGCGGTTCCAGGTCGATCTGGTGATCGATCGGACGGAATGAGAACAGTCGACAGTCGGCAGTTGGCAGTGGGCAGTCGACAGTCGGCAGTCGGCAGTTGGCAGTGGGCAGTCGACAGTCGGCAGTCGGCAGTGGGAAAGGCGATGGAACACTGTGGGGAATGAACATGGCAGTGCGGAACTACCGCAATCTGATCCTATGGCAAAAGGCGATGGGCCTCGTCGAACTTGTCTACAGGATCACGATGCACTTCCCGCAAGACGAACTGAATGGCTTGCGAAGCCAAATGCGAAGGGCGGCCGTATCCGTTCCGTCTAACATCACTGACGGCGAAGGCCGGCATTCCGCTGCTGATTTCTTGCGATTTCTCTCGATAGCCAAGGGTTCGCGGCGAGAAGTGGAAACACAGGCGATTATCGCGCAACGGCTCGGCTATATCAACTCGGAGGACTGCGGGAAATTCCTTGCCCTGGCTTCCGAGGTTGGCCGTTTGCGGCAGGGGCTCGCAGATTCGCTCGACCGGCAGTGCCTCTATGGCCGCAAGCTCACTGCCCACTGCCCACTGCCCACTGCCGACCGCCTACTGCCCACTCTACGCCGCTCCGTCGCTCTTCGGCTTCGGCCTTGCTTCGGGCACGGGCGGCTCGTATTCGAACTCTCGCCAGACCATTGGGCGGCGCAGGTAGGGCTCGATTCGCAGCACGACTTCGCCGTTCTGGAAGATGCGGACGGTGCCGTTGCTCTGGCTGACGGTCACGGCCACGGCGTTGGTGGCGCGGCTGATGGCGGCGGCGGCCCAGTGCCGGGCGCCGAGGCCCTTCGACAGCGTCACGTCGGCGGCCGAACAGTCCAGATAGCGGCAGGCCGCCTCCACCACGCCGTCGGACGAGACGATGATGGCGCCGTCCATCTGGGCGATTTCCTTGATCCCCTCGCGCACGCGGGCGTCGTCGAGGTTGCGTTCCTTGCGGTTGTAGCCGCGCATCGGATCGAAGCCGGTCGGCCGGCTGGAGGCCAGCACTTTTCGCGAATCGCCGACCACGAACAGCGTGCCCACCGGCTTTCCCTCGCGGCCTTCGCGGCCGATCTCGACCGCCAGATCGACCACGATCTTCAGCGTGTCCAAGCGGCACGCGGGTTTCCAATTGCCGCAGATCGCGCCCGGTCAGCCGGTTCAGGTGCTCGTCCAGATTGATCACGCTCAGCGAGTCGACCGTGGCGGCGTCGAAACCGCTGTAGAGGGCCACCACGCTCGAACCGGGCGTGAGGATGTCGTCGGCCACGGCCTCGAGCACCGATTGGGTCAGCCGCTCGTAGACGGGGCTGTCGGGCATGTCGAGACGCACGGTCTCCAGGCCCGCCTCCTTGGCCCCGGCAAGCTCGTCCGACGTGTTCGAGGCCACCACCACCTTCGCCTTGCCCGTCAAGCCCTTCAGACGCGACCAGTCGGTCGGGCCTTCCAGGAGCAGCAGAATGGCCTCCGATTCGGCCGATTCGGTCATCTGCCGGGCCACGCCCAGAAGCGTCTTGAACTGTTCGGTGAAACGTATCGGCTGCACGGGTTCACCGCCTCCTCGCCGGTTGTCATGCCACCAGGCCGGGCCCAGCGGAAGCCGGCCGGTATGGGGATCGCATATCCGCAAGGGGAACGGCGCGATCCGAACTGCCTCTATACTACGGGCTTGTGCGATTTGAGGCAACGGCAACGCAGACATGATTCACGTGGCCGCTCGATGGTAATCGTCGGTGTCCTGTCAAAACCATGCTTCGGATCGCGATTCGGCCAACGAGGGGGCCGGGCTGCTGGGGTCGTCTCGCCTGCTTGACGTATTGCTGCCAACGTTCGACGCTGTCGCCCAGGTCCTTGCCCGTGGCCTGCTTCAGCGACAAGACGGCCCGATACTGCATGGCCGGGTCGGAGTCGTTCAGGGCCTCGCCCAAGGCGGCGATGGCGGCCGGATTCTTTGTTTCGCCCAGGGCCTTGGCGGCGGCCAGCCGCACGTCGGCGTCGACGTCGCTCCGCAACGCTTCGGCAAGCAAGAGCACGGCCTGGGCGTCGTTTCGCCTTCCCCATGCCTCGCACGCCGTCACGCGAATCTGGGCTTCGGGATCGCTCAGGGCCGCCTTCAGAATCGCGTCGGCCGCAGGACCGGGATACCGGCCTAGCGTGCGGATGATTTCCAGCCGAATCAGCGGATCCTTTTCGCTGCGGATCGAGGTCGCCAATTGCTCGGAAACCTGCTGCGCGCTGCGCCGGCGTCGCGGCTGGCCGATGCCTCCGACAGCTTCTTCAGCTGTCTCGATCCGCTCGCGCGGCGGCACCACGCCGGGCATGCGTGTCCGAGGCCGGTCCCTGGAACGGCACCCAAGACGGCAGAAAATCGAAATCGGCGCAGCCGCCGGCCGTCATTGCCGCCAGACCGCAAAGCATCAGCAGGACTCGTCGGCCGCTAGCACCGCTCATAGGTGGAATACCGCCGTGGCATGGGCTCGGACAGATCGAAATACGCCAAACTGACAAGAGGGCGGGACTATAGCATCGACGCCCAAATCCCGCCAAGATGAATCGTTCGTTGAAATCGTGCTAAAGTGGGATGTTTGGGTGACGTGGCTAGCGGCTCACTGGCTGGTAGTCAGCGGTTTGTGGCTTAGGATAACGGTTCCAAGCGGGGCTAATCGGTTTCACCTGGAGCAGGCCACGTTGATGGCCGAGTCCCGGTGTTATGCCGAAGCATGACCTGCTGTTCCTTGCCGACTCCAGCGATCACCCATCACACTGTACTTGCCCCTGCACCCATTCGCTTCCGTGGATCTCCGAACCCTCACCCTCGCCCTGAACACGCTCTTGCTCGCCGGGGCCACGTCTGCGCGGTGAGCGTTCCGCTGGGGACGCTGCTGGCATGGCTGTTGGTTCGCACCGATCTGCTGGGCCGGCGGCTGTGGCTGGCGCTGCTGGGGCTGATGCTCTTCGTGCCGCTGTATCTCCAGGCGGCGGCGTGGCAGGCCGGGTTTCGGGCTGCAAGGCTGGTACACGCTGGCCGGCTTCGGTCCCGCGCTGTTGGAAGGTTGGCCGGGGCTATCTGGATTCACTGCGTGGCGGCCCTGCCGTGGGTCGTGCTGATCGTCGGCTTCGGACTGGCCAACGTGGAACGGGAACTCGAGGAATCGGCCCTGTTGGACGCCTCGCCGCGGCAGGTGTTCTGGCACGTCACCCTTCGCGCGCGCGCTGCCGGCCGTCGGCGTCGCCACGCTCTGGACCGCAATGACCGTCGCCGGCGAAATGACCGTCACCGATCTGTTCGGCATCCGCACCTACGCCGAGGAAGTGTATACGCAGATGGCCATCGGGCAGGAACCGGCGCGTGCGCCCTGCGGCTGCTGCCGGGCATGGCGATGACGGCCGTGCTGGTCATGGCCGGCATGGCGGTCTGCCGCGGCATCGCGCCCGGCAAGCGGCCGCTGAGCCTGTCAACAGGACTGGCTGGGTTTTCCGCCTCGGACGCTGGCGGCTGCCGGCAAGCGCGGCGGCAGCCGCACTGTTCGCGCTGCTGATCGGCTTGCCGCTGGGCAATCTTGTCTACAAGGCGGGCGTGATCGTCTCGCAGACCGACGCCGGCCTGGTGCGCGAGTTCTCGCGCGGCGAAGTGCTTGGACATGATCGCCGCGGCGCCGGGCGGACACTCGCGCGAGTTTGGCTGGTCGCTGCTGATCTGCCCGCTGTCGGCCGCCGCGGCAGTGCTTGGCGGCGATTCCGCTGGCGTGGCTGGCCCGGCGGGGCGGTTGGCGATCGCTGCCGGCGTTGGTGACGGCCGCGACGGCGCTGGCCGTGCCGGGGCCCGTGCTGGGGTTGGCGATCATCAAGCTCCTCGACCGACCGGGCTTGCCCTGGCTCGCGCAACTCTACGACCATTCGATCCTGGCCCCGTTTCTGGCGTTGTTCGTGCGTGGGCTTCCGGCCGCGATTGTCGTCCTTTGGCACGCCCTGCACTCGGTTCCGAGCGAATTGCTCGATCTGGCGGCCGTCGACGGGGCCGGCCCGGTGGCGAGGCTCTGCCGCGTCGCCTTGCCCATGCGCTGGCCGGCCGTCGGCCTGGCGTTTCTCGTGTCGTTGGCCATGACGTTCGGCGATCTGGCGGCCAGCATCTTGGTCGTGCCGCCGGGCGTCGACCACCCTCTCGATCCACATATTCGGACTCTTGCACTACGGCGTCGAGGACCAGGTGGCCGGAATCTGCCTGGCGCTTGATCGGCGTGTTCGCTATCGTGGCGGTCGCCGCATGGGCTATAATCAGAGTAGCGAACCGTGTTTCTCAGTAGCACACGGCAGGAGACTTTGAGCAGGAGAAGGATCTCACGCATAGGCGCAAGGACGCAAAGAGAGAGGATACATGGCGAGAAACACGGAACATCCGCCAATGAGGCAGTACACACATTTTCCGGATTGTGCGTCTCGGATCGCTATTCTCCTGTCTGTCTTTGCGCTCTGCGCCTTTGCGTGACGTACTTCGCCGTCCTTCTTCGTCGCACTGTCCGTGCCCGCGCGTCGTGTTGCCTCTCTGTCGTTGCGCTCGATCTTGGCCGTGCCGGTCTTTGGCGGTCGATCAAGTGACGCTGCGCGCGACGGCAAGACGATCGAGGTGACGGGGCGAGTCTTGACGGAGGCCAAGGACGGCGGGCTGCTGTTGTTGGCGCGGGATGGGACGCTTTGGGCAATCCCGCCCGACGAGCAAATCGAGCACACCAGCGACAAGCGGCCCTTCGAGCCTTTCACCCGCGACGAAATCGCCAAACGGCTCTTGGCCGAGTTGCCGCACGGATTCCGCGTGCATTCGACGACGCACTACCTGATCTTCTACAACACGTCGCCGGCCTACGCCCAGTGGTGCGGCTCGTTGTTCGAGCGGCTGTACATGGCGTTCATCAATTTCTGGTCGCACCGGGGTTTCGAGCTTCATCCGCCCGAGTTCCCGCTGGTCGCCATCGTCTTTGCCGACAGGCAGTCGTACCTGAAGTTCACCCGGCCGGAGCTCGGCGACGCGGGCGAGTCGATCATCGGCTACTTCGGGCTGCTGAGCAACCGCATGACGATGTACGATCTGACGGGCGTCGAGTCGCAAGGGCGCGGCGGCAGGCGGACGAAGACGGCGGCAGCAGATCAACCAGATTTTTGCCCGGCCCGAAGCGGCGCGGACCGTCGCCACGATCGTCCACGAGGCCACGCACCAGATTGCCTTCAACTGCGGGCTGCACACGCGGCTGAGCGACTGCCCCCGCTGGTTCAGCGAGGGGATCGCCGAGTACTTCGAGACGCCCGACCTGCGGAGCGCGAAGGGCTGGAGCAGCATCGGAGCGGTGAATGCAACGCGGCTGGACGGTTTTCTGCGGTACGCCGCCGTCCGGCCGTCCAATTCGCTTGAAACGCTGCTGCGCGACGACGCCCGCTTCCGCGATCCGAAGCAGTGCCTCGACGCCTACTCCGAAGCGTGGGCACTGACCTATTTCCTCATCCGCAAGCATCCGAAGCAGTACATTGCCTATCTGGCAACGCTCTCGCAGAAGAAGCCGCTGCTGTACGACAGTCCCGACAAGCGGCTGCGGCAGTTCCGCGAGGCCTTCGGCGACTTGAAGCCGTTGGGCGCCGAGTTCCGGCGTTACATGGACCGCCTGCGATGAGGTCGGCGCGAGTGGGTCGTCTGCACCACACGAGTCCACCATCTCATTCGGACGGAGGCCGACGGAAATCGGCTCGCGCAACCTCGACGCCCTGCGCAAGAAACAAGGAGGGGTGGCTTTGCCAGCGCCCTCCTTGAAAACTCTCCCACCACATCCTCACCATCGAGGATAGCACGAACTACAGATGTGTGTCTATGGGCTGATTGTCGGCCATGCTGCCCATCAAGGCGAAGATACGCGCGTCACTTGTGTCTGAAATGAAATGCACGGAACCGTCGGCCATGCCGAAGTTTGCGCCCTTGGGATGCATGCTGCCCGGCGAGCCGAAGTAGTAGTTGTTCATCATCATCCCGTCGACGGTTACGGGGCCGGAGTTATACAGCCCAGTGGTGGCATCCCGGACCCAAGTGGCCATCACACCTGTCGTGAACAGTGTAGGGTCGCCGCCGATAGCCCATCCATCCTGAGAGTTGATCGTAGGCGCGGACATCTTGTAGAGCCGCTGTAACTCGCCGGTCGCGATCGTCTTGGACAACCCGTCGCTAATTTCGGCAAAAGTCGTACTGATGTTCACCCGACCGAAGATGCCAACCCGCAGCGACGGCGCATCGTTTGTTGCGGTAAAGGGTGTCGGATAGTACGGATTGGATGTAAGAACCGAACCGCCATTAGGGGCCATGGGGTGAGTGAGCGCACCATCACCGACCAGGGAGGCGGAGTTGGACGACGTCGCCGTTCACCACGGGATGGCGGCCGCCGCATCCGCCGTAGTCGGTCCCACCGCTCGCCCATCCCGACGGCAGGCCGGTGTCAATACCGGGGCGAACTGCGGTCCGCCGGCTAGGACAGTAGAACGACCTGATGTCCTTTTGAGCCCACGTTAGGTTACTACCGGAGGGTGTGTAAGAACCAGCTACACTCGTGCGGTAGTTCCATTTCAAAGTGATCGTCTCGCTTTCGATAAAAGGCAGAATCTGCAATAGGAAACTCGTACCCTGCAAGCCGTTGTTAGAGCCGGTTGTCAAAGCTTCGGCCATGACGTCGTACCCGTTGCTGTCCGGAGGGTTGATGCAAATTGCTGCCGGCGGGAAGACCTTGTTCGCCTGACCGTAGTTATGCAGGGCTAGCGTGATCTGCTTGAGGTTGTTGCTGCAAGCGACTCGATGTGCCGCCTCGCGGGCAGCCTGCACCGCCGGCAGCAGCAACGCAATCAAAATGCCAATGATGGTAATGACCACCAATAGCTCGACCAACGTAAACCCCCCGCGCAATCCTCTTCTGGAAGTCATCAGCGTTTCTCCTCAATTTATGATTCCGAGTTACCCTGCGCCGCGGACGACGGCGGACAGATAACTCTATTATCATCATCTTAACAAAATCCGCAACAGCCCTTTATGGGGGGGTGGTGCGTTGGGCGGATTTCCAAATCCGTCCCACGTTTCAGCCGTACGTTTATGACATCCGGCGGCTGCCTGCTGTATTATACCAAAGCGTAAGCCACAGGATGAGGGCTTTCGCGGCGGGCAACTGTTTCTTACCATGAAGGCATGGAACCGACGCCACCGCTCGATCAGCCCGAAGCAGCACACGTCCCGGCAGGCAGGTTCTCACTGGGCGGGCTCTGCCTTGGCATGGCCGTTGGGCCGGCGGTGGGGTTTATTTGGGCCTGGATGGCCGCAGAGACGCAAACCTACGCGGCCCCTTTCCTCCTCTTTCCCATTCTCGTGGGTGTCGTTGTCGGCCTGACCATCGTTGGAGCGGTGAGGTTTGCCCAAATGGGACATCGCCCGACGATCGTGCTGTCGGTCGTGCTGGCGGCTGTCGTGACGGTCGTGGGCCAACACTACATCAGCTATCTCTCCTTTGTCTCCCATTATTCGAATGCCAAAGGGGCTAGCCTTGGCCTTGCCGAGACGAAAACGGCGGCAGTCTCCGCAAAAACGAGGTCAGTCTCCGGTCAGGAGTTCGCGGCGCTGGCCCGCCAGTTGGCGCCCAATTTTGGCCAGTACCTTTGCGCCCAAGCCAATCACGGCCGACCGCTGTGGGGCCAGTATGTCGCCAAGGGCTGGGCGGCGTGGCTGACCTGGGCCATCGACGCGGTGCTGACCCTGGCGGCGGCGGTGGCGGTGACGATTCCCGCCTTCCGCGTCCCCTACTGCAATCGCTGTCGAAGCTGGTATCGCACCGTCCGCAACGGCAAGATCGACCTGCCGACCGCGCGGCGCCTGGCCGAGACGTGCGGCGTCGATGAGATCGCCGGCCTGCGCTCCCCTCGCTATCGTCTGTCATGCTGCCATGCCGGCTGTGGTCCGACGTACTGTGAGCTGTCGTGGGAAGAGCCAAACGGGGCAGTCGACCTGGTGCGGCTGTGGCTCGACGCCGAAAAACGCAACCAGGTCACGGCGATCCTCGACCAACTGGCCGAGGATGACCGCATCGAGGATGAAGAATGAGAGATCAGGGGTCAGGGATCAGAGATCAGGGATGAGAGACAAGAGATGAATGGCACTGTTATTTCGTTAACGTGTTTTGGCTTCTTGCTTTCGGGCTTGGTGTCGCGGTTTGGTCATGAGGTCATAGGGTTTCGGTCTGCGTTTGCGTTGTCGTGGTTCGAGGCGGTTTGGACGGTTGGCGATTTCATGAGAAGCGATGGCTTGCAACATAGGTTCGTAGATCGTGGCGAATCGCTGGCTCGGCGTGTGGGCAAGGGGGGAGCGAAAGGCCTCCAGAGTTCGCATGGCTCGGGTGAAGCTGATTTGCCGCGGCTGTTTGTCGTGTTTGGCCGCTGCCTGTGCGATCACCGTCCGGATCAGGTTGTAGGCCAACAAATGGGCCCAGATCTCCTTGCGAACCATTTCGGGAGACTGGCAGCGAAGCACGTCCATGTTCATCATCGTCTTGAGCGAACGGAGGTTGATTTCGGCATCCCAGCGAAGACGATACAACTCGATGATGTCCGTCACGCTGTACTGCCGGTCGTCCAGCAGCGTCGTGGCAACCACGATCGTGCGCGTGCGATAGCCTGGGCGGACGATGCGGTAACGAAACTCGCGGATCGAAAGCGTCGCGGGAATCGCGGCGTATTGTTCGGGGGACATCCATTCGGGCCGCGCGGGCTTGCTCCACTGAACCACATGATCGTAGCGTCCCAGCCGCTCTCCGCGACGAAAGTCGACCTTCCGCTGCGCGTGCATCCGGCCCACGAAATCGACGCCTTGCTGCCGCAGCAGAGCGATTTCCATGTAAGAGCAGAGATAGCGATCGGTCAGCAACACGTCGCCTGCGTCGAACGTGGCAATCATGTCGCGGAGCATGGCCAGTTCGCTTTGGAACTTCCCCGCCCAGCGGCGAATTCCCAAGTCCAGCACGGTCCCCACCGACAACGAAAACAGCACCCCGATGCGTGCCAGCGGAAAGCCCACGCCGGGAGCCTGGGCGCGACTCTGCGGATAGGCCGCCTGATTCTTCGGGGTGTCGGGCATCGAGACCGTCGAACCATCGAACAGTTTGACGGTTCGGCCCAGCCAACGCCACGGCTCGAGTGCTGCCCGATCCGCCGCACCGCCCGTATGTCGCGTGAGCATGGCCAGCAAGCCTTCGGGCAGCCGCTGCCGAGCCCGTGCATAGGCGCCGGTGTCGGTCGAACAAGACGACATTCCCTGCCCCAACCGCCAGGCAAGAAAGCTCTCGACCGTCGTAGCCAAGGTCGGATTGGCGTGGATCACCTGGCTGAGAAACAACCACAATACCGTGACCGGGTTGTACAACGAGTCGTAGCACTGCAAGCACATTGCCGTCATGGCAGATGCGACCACCTGAGCCGGCAGCACCTCGGAAAACGGCAGGCTGCCATGCTGGGCAAACTGGCATCGAAACCAATCGATCTTTCGCTGAAACGACCATCGGGTACAATCACTCACAACGGCCTCCTTGCTGCTTGGGGTGTGTTGACAACACCCTTGTTAGCGAGGTAGGCCGCTTTCTCCTATATCAATTCACTGTAATGACTTACGGAAATAACAGTGCCATTCAGACAAGAGATGAGAAACGAAAAATAAGGGATGAGGGGGCAACACATGAGATATTGCACCCTCTTCCTGTGGACAATGCGGGAACCGCCTGACCCCTGACCCCTGATCCCTGACCCCTAACCCCTGATCCCTGACCCCCGACCCCTTCCATGTCCAACATTATTGGCATCGGCACCGACATCACGGAATGCCTGCGGATCGCACGGATGATCGAGCGGCACGGCGAGTTGTTCATCGACCGCGTGTACACGCCCGAGGAGATCAAATACTGCCAGAGTCGAAAGCAGTCGACGCAGCACTTCACCGGCCGCTGGGCGGCGAAGGAGGCGATCCTCAAGGCGATCGGCACCGGCTGGAGCAAGGGCATCGCCTGGCGCGACATGGAGGTCCGCAACGAGCCGGGCGGCAAGCCCGTCGTCGCGGTCCGCGGCGGAGTGAAGGACGTGATCGAGCGGCTCGGCGCCGCCGAAATCCACGTCACCATTTCCCATTGCCGCACCCACGCCACGGCCACCGCCATCGTCGTGGGGCGAGAGAAGAAGGAGGATTAGTTCGTGCCATGCCCACTCCCGCTTGGTTGAACAGTCCGGTGATGAAGGCCGCTCGCCGCGAGCCGGTCGAGCGGACGCCCGTCTGGCTGATGCGTCAGGCCGGCCGCTACATGCCCGAGTATCGGCAACTGCGGCGGACAACGCCGTTTCTCGATCTCTGCAAGAACCCCGATCTGGCGGCCGAAATCATGCTTAACGCAGTCGAGCGGCTCGGGGTCGATGCGGCCATCCTCTTTTCCGATCTGCTGCTGATCCTCGAGCCGATGGGCATCCAACTGGAGTTTTCGGCCGGCGACGGGCCGCAGTCTGCACAACCCCGTTCGCACTGCCGCCGACGTCGATCGCCTGCTGGAACTCGAAACCATCGAGCCGTTGGGCTTCGTCATCGAAACGGTGCGCAAGACGCGGGCGGGCCTGCCCGAGGCGCTGCCGCTGATCGGTTTTGCCGGGGCGCCGTTCACGTTGGCGGCCTACGCGATCGAAGGGCGGATCGAGCCGCGACTACCGGCTGACCAAGGCGATGATGTACACCGACACCGGCGCCTGGGACGCCCTGATGGGCCGGCTCGCCCGATCGGTCACGCTGTACTCTGAACGCCCAGATCGACGCCGGGGCGGGCCTGGTGCAGCTTTTCGACAGTTGGGTCGGCTGCCTCGGCCCTGACGACTACCGCCGCTACGTCCTGCCGCACACCCGCTCGGTGATCGAGTCGCTTCGGCCCGGCGTGCCGGTGATCCACTTCGCCACGGGCAACCCGGCGCTCTTGCCGCTGTTGGGCGAGGCGTTCGGCAAGAAGCGGCGCGATGCGGTCGTCGGCGTCGATTGGCGCATCCGCTTGGACGACGCCTGGCGGGCGATCGGCCCGGAGCGGGCGATTCAGGGCAATCTCGATCCCGCCGCCCTGTTGGCCGAGCCGGTCGAAATCCGCCGCCGGGTCCGCGAGGTCCTGCACCAGGCCGCCGGTCGCCCTGGCCACATCTTCAACCTCGGCCATGGCGTCTTGCCGGAAACGCCGGTGGAACACGTCGTCGCGATGGTCGAAGCAGTTCACGAGTTGAGCAGCCGGTAGATGAAGTGCCGAACGCTGGGTGCGCACGGCGGGAACATGCCCGGTTGCTTGAACCTAATGAAACACCACGAAGGCAATCGCTGCAACGGCCAATAGGATAATGAGCGGAGTCAGGGCGATCAGGACTGCCAGGCCATAGCGGTTGCGGGCGTACGCTATCCAACTGCCGACAATTGATACGATGCAGATCGGAAATGGCGACAAGACGCACGCAACGACGAGCCAATTCAGTAGATTCTTGTCCGATCCCGGGGCATCGAATGCAAACAACGAACCGAATAGGCCCAAGAATCCGGCTATGACTCCCAGCAACCCGGAAACAGCGCTGATTAGAACCAGAAAGACTGTAATCACCGGTTTTCGCATCGTGGCGTTCCCCGCGATGACGGCCAACATAGGGACAATAACAATTGGGGCAGAACAAATTATCAGGATACTGCGTTCCCGCGAATCTGCCCAACTCGTCCGCATCGTCCTCCCTAACGCTGTATAATAGGCTCCATTCTGCTCGCAGTATAACACGACGTGGTTGTATAGCGGAACCAACCCGGTTGGCGAAGCGTCAAAGCCTTCGGACACGGGGAAGACGGAGAAAACCACTGATGAACACGGATAAACACAGATTACGGCCGGGAGATATTTTGGCGAGGAGGTGGGACGTGGCGGGGGTGGGTGGATGTGGATGGGCGTTCCGCCTAAAGGCGGCACTACGATCGCATCCGTGTCCATTCGTGTTCATCTGTGGTTTCCTCCTTGTAGCGTTTTGCGTGGTTGCTCCCTTGAGTCTTGCGGCGGATCGGTATGGCAGCCACACGGCCGCCGAGTTTACCGAACACGTGCGGGAACTGAAGAAGAAGCTGCCGGGCGACGACTTCACGATCGTCGTGGCACCGCCGTTCGTGGTGATCGGCGACGACGAGCCCGCCGAAGTCCGCCGCCGGGCGAAGAACACCGTCGGCTGGGCCGTCGAAAAGCTCAAGGCCGCCTACTTCACGCAAAGACCCGACGGACATCCTCGACATCTGGCTCTTCAAGGACAAGGAGAGCTACGAGGAGAACGCCGAAAAGCTCTTCCACAACGAAGCCCGACACGCCCTACGGCTACTTCTCGGCGGCCGACAAGGCGTTGGTGATGAACATCGCCACCGGCGGCGGCACGCTGGTCCACGAGATCGTGCATCCGTTCGTGGCGGCCAATTTTCCCGAGTGCCCGGCGTGGTTCAACGAGGGGCTCGGCTCGCTCTACGAGCAAAGCGGCGAGGAGGACGGCCGAATCGTCGGCTACACCAACTGGCGTCTGCACGGCTTGCAAGAGGCGATCCGCAAGAAGCGGGTGCCCTCGTTCAAGACGCTCTGCTCGACGACCACCGACGAGTTCTACGAGAAGGACCGCGGCACCAACTACGCCCAGGCCCGATACCTCTGCTACTACTTGCAGCAGCACGGGCTGCTGCGGAAGTTCTACCACCGCTTCTACGCCGACCGCAAGAAAGACCCGACCGGCTACGCCACGCTCCAGGAGATCCTCGGCCGCAGCGACATGGCGCGCCTTTCAGAAGGAGTGGGAGGCCTACGTGCTGAAACTGCGGTTCCGGTGACAACGCGGCTCCCCAGACGGGAAAAAGGGAACAGGTCCGATTTGTGCGAAGCACCCTCCGGGCCGTTCCGGCAAATTGGCCCCGTCCCCTTTTTTCAGGCTATTGGCATCGGGCTTGGCCCGCCGACTCGATGACTTCGACCAGCCGCCGCCGGATCTCGTCCAAACGGGCCTCGTCCTGAATCTTGCGGTCCTGCTGATCGGTTACGTAGAACACATCGACCACCTGATCCAGAAACGTGCCGATCTTCGCCCGAGCGACCGAAAGCCCCAACTCGAACAGCGTGCGAGTGATCGCATAAAGTAGTCCCGGTGCGGTCGTGGGTGAAAACGTCGATGATCGTCGATCCGCTCGACGTGCTGTTGTCGATCTGCACCCGCGTCGGCACGCCGGGAACTCGCACGCGCCGATGGCTGCCTATCTGCCACGATGCGACGGAATGTGGGCGGCTCGGCGCCGGGATTCTCGCAGCGACCGCGATCAAGGACTGTTCGATCTGCTTGAGCCGTTCCGGCGGCGACTCGCCCGCAAAGTCGGGATCGTGTACCCAAAACCGGTCGAGCACCAATTCGTCGGGCAAGGTGTGGATCTGCGCCGAGCGGATTTGCAGGCCGAGGCTGCTCAATGCGCCGGTCAGGCGATGAAAGATGCCGGGAACCACCCGCTCCGACGTGGCGACCGTGCATTGAACCACGGCCGTTTCCGGCTGATACTGCATGGCCACCGATGCACGCCAGCGAGCCCTCACCCTTGCCCTCTCGTCGGAGGGAGCGGGGATAGACGTCGTGCAGCAAACGCAGATCGGCGGCGGCCTGTTGCGGCTGCGTGGCGCTGAAGTAGGCGGCCGGCAAGGCGTCGAGATGCTCGGCGAACCAGGGCTCGTCCCTCCGTGCGCCGAGCCAGTCGCCGAGCCTCCGCCCGGCCGCCGACCAGCATGTCGTCGACTGTGGTCTCGGGGCTGTCGCCGGCCAGGTGCTGCATGGTGCGGTGGTAGAGATCGGTGACGACCTCGGTCTTCCAGCCGTCCCACACGTCCGGCCCGACCGCCCCCAAGTCGGCCGCCGTCAGCACGTAGAGCATTTGCAGCAACTCGGGCGAGCCCACCTGCACGGCAAGCTGCACCGCCAGTTGCTCGTCGGCCGTATCGCGGCGAAATGCCAGATGGTTCAAGCAGCATGTGCTTATGCACCAGAAACCGCAGCGCTTCGGCCTCATGGGGCGGAAGCCCCAGCCGGGCGGCCGTGTCGGCGGCGATTTGCAGCCCCACCTCGCGATGATCCTCCAGATGGCCCTTGCCCAGGTCGTGAATCAACAACGCCAGGTGCAGCAGATGCTTCTGGGCAAGCGAGCGATAGACCCTGCCCACGGGGCCGCGGTCCGCCGCAAGCTCCGTGGCAAACTCCACCGCCCGCAGGCAATGCTCATCGACCGTGTACTTGTGATACTGGTTGAATTGCAGCAGCCCCCGGGCATGCTCGAACTCGGGGATGAATCGTTCGAGAAGGCCGGCACTGTGCATGTCGCGCAGCAGCGGCGCAAGCCGCGCGGGATGGGCCAGCAGCGAAAGGAAATGGCGGCACGCCTCGGACGACGGCGGCTCGTTGGGCAGTTGCGCGGCCTCGTGGCGGATCGCCTCCCACGTCGAGGCGGCGATCGGGCGCGTCGTAGAGATTCGCCAGATCGACCAGCCGCACGATGGCCGTCAGATTTCCACTGCAACGTCCGCAGGCCGCGGCCCGTGGCCAGCAGGCCGGCCGGCCCGACGTGAACCCCGTCCTCGACGCGGTGGCCGAACAGCACCGTCACCAGCCGCCCCATCCGCTCGCGCGATTGGGCGCTGGCCGCGAACCGCGTGGCTACGTGGCTGACCGCGTCAGTATGGCGAAAGTAGTCGCGCATGAACTGCTCGACCGGCAGCAGACCGGCCGCGGACGGATAGCCGCGCAGTTCGGCGATGCGGAGTTGCTCGGCCCGATCGAGTACGTCGGCCGCCTGTCCGGCGTGGAAGTGCATCTCGTTGCGCAGCCGCAGCAGGAACTCGGCGGCGCGGAGAATCGCCGTCACGTCTTCTTCGTGGAGCGCTGCCCAGGGCGTGCAGTTGGCGGAAATCGGCCGTTCCATATCGGACCAGCCCGAGCCAGCGGATCAACTGGATGTCGCGCAGGCCGCCGCGCGACCGCTTGACGTTCGGCTCCAAGAGGAAGACGGTCTCGCCGTATCGCAGCCGCTCTTGCCGGCGGTCTCTCTCGATTCCCGCCATAAGCCAGCGGGCGCGGCGATGCGTTTGCCGCAACAGACGACCCCGGTAAGCGTCGAACAGCGTTTCGCTGCCTCGCAACAGCCGGGATTCGACCAACGACGTGCAGATCATCGGCTCGTTGCAGGCCAGGCGGCACGCCTGCTCGGGCGTCCGCACGCTATGGCCGACGATCAACCCGGCGTCAAAAACGTCGCGCAGCAGCCGCTCGGCCAGCGGCGCCACGCGGCCAGCGACGCCGGGACCATGGAGGATCATCAGGTCCACGTCGCTATAGGGGGCGACGTCGCGGCGCCCATAGCCGGCGTGGGCCACCAAGGCGATCTGCGGCCACAGCCCGTTGGGCCCCGCCTCGTTCAGATCGGCCAGCGCCGCTTCGGTCAGATCGAGCAGCACGTCGTCGCGCAGAGTCGCTGATGGCCGCGCAGAGTTCCGACGCCCGGACAACCGTCCTGATGTCGCCGCCGAAACTCCGCGTGCCCCTCGGCAAGCCGCTGCTTGGCCGCCAGTACGTTTGAGCGAAGAGAGGGCATAGGGCAAGAGTCCATGCTCACGGTCTATTTCATCCCTAGACGGGCCATGCCCTTCTCCAGTGAAACCCCGCCATTCTCCTTGCGGGCCTTCTTCGCCACTTTCATGTCCGCTTGATCCTCCAAGGCGTTGAGCCGTGCGAGGTCTTCCATCGACACCAGCGCTGCCACCGGCTTGCCGCGCCGCTCGATGACGATCCGCTGGCCTTGATAGTATACCCGATTCAGGTATTCGGAAAACGTGTTTCGCACGTCCACAACGTTCACGTTCGTACTCCACGCCTCGGCGAGAACCAGCCAATTGCCTAATAGGTACATTATAGCGACTAAGCCGTAATGGGCAAAAGAGATGCTGCGAGCATCGGCGTCCGTCCACGCGCGGCCCAAGTTCTCGCTCGCCACTCCACTATTGTGCTCACAATGACCATCTATACCAAGTCGGGCGACGAGGCAGTCGAGGTGGGGGCCGCTTGCGGCGCGTGTGCCGGCTTGTGGATCAGCCCCAGTGGCCGGTGCAGATGTTGGGCCAGGAGTGGGTGAGCAGTCAGCCCGCGTAGTAATCGCGCTGTCTGGAAAACTGCTATGCGCGAGTCCACCAGGGGTTCAAATCCCTTCCCATCAGAATAAACTGTTGCATAGCCTTGAATGCGATTGGATTTCTCGGCGGTTGCGGGGGTATGCAATTTCCGTAGCGAGCCGGCGCAGGCATTTTTTGGCGCTTGCTACGCCGGATTTCGCTGATTTGCCCCGACCGCCTCGGGGCGCAGTCTTTGAAGTGCTTGCGGTTACCGTGCATAGCCGCGCCCGGGCTGCCAAAAAAGCAAGAATGTGAGTTAGCTTCCGACAACGACTCGCGGGTGCCCTCGTAAGCCCAAACACTGGACGAGGTGTTAGCCAAACTGCGTAATTTACGCATATCCTCGACTGCCAGCATTCCAAAGACACGCTCTCAAACAAGTCGCCGTCATCGTCGCTGCCCCTGTACACACCTCTAGAGAGTTAATTCTGGATGATTTTCCATACAGTTTTGTCAGGAATCGGGGTTCGCGAGCCTATAGGGGTAGGACGTACAGAAACGCGAGGCCATCGGCCCCGTTTTCTCGTCGTGTCGGCATGTGGGCTTCACTTCCGGATGCACTCGCGGCGCGAGAGGCGTGCGGAGGCGACTCGTTTCGCGGCTGAGTGGATCATTGACCCTGTCGGGCGAAATGGCAATTGCGATAGAAACAAGAGACCGTTCTCACCTTCGAGTGGAGGTCATCGTATGCGATCCGGAGCATTCTGGTTACTCGTCGTGTGCGCGGTGCTGTTAGCGTCTGCAGAAGTGAAAGCCGCCATCACCGTCGACTACTCAAATATAGGCACTTTTACAACGGCCTCTCTGAACCAGGGAGGCGTTACGGTCATCGGATCGAACCTTGTCAACGTGCACCAATACGACGGGTCATTCAAAGGGCTCGGGATCGTCGGTGGGACGATATGGCCCTACGACACGTACGTTGATTCCGGGGAGTCCATTACGTTTTCATTCAATGCCGGTGCGGCTGCGGACGTTCGGTTCTATTCGTCGTCGGTACGTGGGCTTGGAACCGCCTATGCGAGTATTTCCGCCGTCGCGCCGGGCGGGGCATCGTTGGGCTCCATAACGGTGAATTTGTTTTCCTCGCCCTACGACCGTGATGTTTCAGGACTCTTCGGAAATGTGGCGATGCAGTCTTTCACAGTCACGGCCGGTTACAACAACTCCGGGCAGCCAACAGGATTCAACGTGAGTTCGCTCGCCTATACTACCCAGGTGCCGGAGCCCTCCACCCTTATCATCTGGTCGCTTCTCGGCGGCCTTGCCATCAGCCTCAAGTGGCGTCGCCGGAAGGCCGCTTAGCCGCATCCCAAATTGCGCAGAACACCAAAGCTTGCGCCGACTCCGGCGCAGGTTTTTGACGCGCCGGCGGCAGTCCCATCGCGGGATCCAACATGTGCTGTTCGCACGCAGAAGTGGAAGAGCCGCTATTCGTGTAAGTTGATTCGCCGCAGCACCAGCACCCTTGGGGGTACGGAAAAGCTCTGTATAGCTCTGGGCACGCGGCGTCGCACCGCAAACGCTATTGTTGGAGTTTTCGCCTTATGGTACGCTGGGAGGAATACAGAAAGGATTCTGGCACTTATGAACGGATTCGACTCTCCCGCCGCGCTGTGGCTGCTGGTGGCCGCGCAGATTCTTGGCGTTCTAACCGCTTTTGCTGCGCGGTTTAGCGAAGGATCGCCCCGTCAGGCGATCAGCCAGGGCATGTTCTTCGCCGTCCTGCTACTAATGGGGGCTGCCACGCTGGTGGCCCTGGCGGTCGGGCCGGGCTGCTGGCTGGGCTGCGCAACGACGCTGGCCGTCATGATGTTGACGGTTACCTGCGACTTCCGACCAGGCCGGGAATCGGCGACCTGGTGAGGACTCCGACGTAAATCGCGTTGCGATCCGCTCGCCCCGCGCTGGGGTGGCAGTTCAAGTGCCAGCCCAACAGCGAAGTCACGAGTGAAGCACGTTTGCGCCGGATTTGTCCCGCCAGCTTCTCCAGATTGCTGGCAGACGTCCCCGATACGATCGCGCAATCCAGCAAAATCGAAAAAAAGCTTCCTTTCGGTAGAACCGGCAACCGAAACCTATATTCAGGCAGCAATCATCGGATACGGGCGTTGCCAGGGGGGGCAATTCCGCAATCCTGTCCGCTGCATCTTGTGCAGCGACGGCCCTCCCTACCACGGTCCGACCGGTTTCGTTGCTGGGCTGACCAGATCAATTCACTGACTTCCCCGGGAGATTTTCTCTCGGGGTGCAGCCACCGAGGAGGGAGAAAATGCGACGTCTTCTGACAGGTTTCGTGGTCGCCGCTGTCACTGCGGTTGTTCCCGCGCTGGCACTGGCCGGCAATCAAGAAATTGCCGAACAAATCGCCAACCGGCTGCGCAACAGCAGCCAGATGAGCGACTACAAGATTGGTGTGAAGTACCAAGACGGCACGGCCTGGCTCCGAGGGCACGTTGCCAACGACGAGCAGATGAAAACGGCCTTGCGGCTGGTGTTCCAGACTGCCAGCGTCGATCGGGTGGTCAACGAGTTGAACGTTGCCCCGTCCGAGACGCTCAACCGGCCGACAGCGAGCTGGCCAAGATCAACGTCGAGAAGATCCGGGCGACGAGCAAGCGCTCCGGCGAGCTACAACCCGCTCCGCGACCAGAACGCAGCCGCCGGCGGCAACAACCGCGGCAACCGCAGAAGACTGAGCCTGGCTGAAGCGGCTTGAAGCGGCCACGCGGCGGAAGGCCAAGACAGAGGCTTCGCAGCCGTTGCCGATGCGTGAAGCGGCCCGGCCCGCGACGAGCAAACGCCGAAGCTCCAAGCCGTCGACCATCAGGCAGGTCGCAGCCGAAGAGCCACAAGAGCTTCCACGGCAATTGGCGATGCCAGACACGCCAGGCCGATGGCCAGTCGACCCGCGAGCCGGAACTGGCCATGATGCAGCCGTGGCGACCGGCATGCTCCGATCGGCGCCCCGCTGCCCATGTACGCGCCGCTGCCAACCAAGCGGGCGTGGCGCCGGCTCGCTACGACCAGCCTTGCATGCCCAACTACGCTTGGCCAAGCTATGCTGCTTACCCAAATTACGCCGCCGTCACCTATCCGAAGCAGTATTCGCCGACGGCTTGGCCGTACATCGGACCATTCTATCCGTATCCGCAAGTTCCGTTGGGATGGCGGAAGGTGACGTTGGAATGGGACAGCGGCTGGTGGTTCCTCGACTTCAAAGATCAGCCGGCAAGCTGCTGGCAGCGGTAGAAGCCGATCTGACGGCGATTCTCGCCCAACGATGAACGATCAAAGCCCCCACTCGGGTTAACCGACGTGGGGGCTTTTTTTGATGGTGAGAGGGCGGTTGAGTTGTCGCCCAACGTGGAAATCATTACGCTCCGACACTGACGGCAGTTCATCCCAGTCTTCGCCCGTACTTCAGCCATTACAATCTTCCACTACAATCGAAAAAATCCGCAAGTTCGGCCCAGTTTAACACGATAAAGTAGTGCAACCACGGCTCTGGTCCCAATTTGTCGAGGAGACACGGATGTCTAAGAAGGCCACTTCCGCACTGTTAGGTGTTTTGGGTTTGCTGTCGCTGTTGCTCGGCGACGGGATGCAGCACGGTGGCCGGCCCGAACTTTGGGATGCTCAATTTCCCGATCCCGTGTCGCCCTACTTCCAGAAGGAAGCCGAGGACCGGTACTGGAACCATAAACGCTACGATCGGATGCCGATCCTTGGGCCGATCACGCCCGGCTCGCCCGAAACGGCGTCTGGATCCGCCGTCGGACGACGAGGTGATGAGGGCGTTGGAAAAGGCGCAGCCCGGTTCAAGGCGGTCTGCCCTTCCTGCACGAAATCCAACGGAACAACGTGCGGATCGTGGTCGAGCCGATCGCCGACTATGTCGATCCGGTGCGGGTGATGCCGCTGGTCGGGCCCGTGCAGCTGCATCACGCCCACTACAAGTGCATCGTGTACTACACCGAGGTCACGCGGGTCGGCTGGCCGATCCCCTACACCAACACGGACGAGGATGCCCAAGAAGTGCGTCTACATCGACCACGACCATCTCCACATGGTCGGGAACGTCGATCCGGGCCCGGGCAGCAACTACTAACGTCTCGGCAACGGGACTAGCCACCGTTCGGCCGTGGCGGAGAAGAGGCCATAACAAACCCCAGTGGCTGCCTGGCCATTGGGGTTTGTTTCATTGATACTGCTTTTCGCAAGCCTTTATTCACGAATCTCGATAAACATTGCCATGTTCGAACATTGCCGGCTTCGGCGAATCCTGTTGGTCGCGTTGGTCGCCTGGGCCGTGCTTGTTCCCGAAACGGGCGCGCGGGCCGGCGAGGCCGACGACCATTTTGCCGTCGCGGCAGGCCACTACGATCGCCAAGAATGGCAGCTCGCCGTCGACGAGTTTCGCGCGTTCGTCGCCAAGTATCCCAACGATCGGCGAGCCGAACGAGTGCGTCTTCTTCCTCGGCGAGGCGTTGCGCCAGTTGGGCAAGTACGACGAAGCCGGCCGGCAGTATCAAGCGTACATCAGCCGCGACCCGACGGGCGACGTGGGCCAAGGCCGCGCTGTTCGGCTCGGGCGAAGCCGCCTATATGGCCGGGAAGTTCGACGCCGCGAAACGCCGAATTGACCCGCTTCCTCGAGAAATATCCCGGCGACCCTCTGAACGCTTTCGCGTTGCCGTACCTGGGCGACATCGCCATGTCGGGCGGCGACGTGGCCGCGGCGGCCGCCTACTATCGGAACGGCCTGAAGCAGTTTCCCAACGGACGGCTCCAAGACGATTGCCGCTTTGGACTTGCCGCGACGCTGCAAAAGCAAAACCAGTCGGAAGAGGCCGAGCGGCTCTACGCGGCGGTGGCGGGCAAACCGGACAGCCCGCTTGGCCGACGCCGCCCAGTTCCATCTCGGCGCCTTGCAATACGTCACGGGAAGATACGACAAGGCGATCGCAGAGTTTTTCGGCCTTCGAGGGTCGACTGGCCAAAAGCCCTTGGCGGCCCAATGCACGGCTTGCATTGCGGATTGGCCTTGTTGAAGCTCAATCAGCCGGACGAGGCGATCAAACAGTTTGACGCCGTGCTGGCGATGCCTTCGATCGACGACGAGGTCATCCAGCAAGCGTTCAGGGCAAGATCCAGGCGGCGTTGCAGATGAAGGATTACGCCGCGCTCGACCGCGATGCGGCGCAGTTCGAGAAGCGATTCCCCAAGAGCCCGCTACGCAACGACGTGCGGCGGATGCTTGCCCGATCGCTTGTCGAGCGAAAGGAATACGCGCGGGCCGTCGCTCTGTTGGAATCGTTGATCGCCGCGGTTCCCGCCGGCCACATCGGACAACGCAATACCTGGAAAACCGCTACCTCTCGGCCCTGGGTTACGAGGGGCTCAAGCGTTACGAAGACGCCCTGGCGGCGCTGCTGCCGGTGGTGGACAATGCCAAGGGCCAGTTGAAGTCGGACGCCCAATTGACCCACGGTTCGCTGCTTGTGGCCCTGAAAAAGTATGCCGAGGCGACGGCCGCGCTTGAAGCGTTCCTTGCCGCGAAAGCCCACGGCGACGCTCGAGGCAAAGGCTCTCGCCGAGTTGGCCATCTGCCACGCCCGCGCCAAGCAAACTCGACAAGGCGAAAAAACGTTACGCCGAGTTGATCGAAAAATATCCGAAACACGCCATGGTCACGCCCACCACCGAGCAGCTTGCCGAAGCGGCCTACGACGCCAACGACACCGCGTGGGCGGCCGAATTGTCGAAGCGATTGGCCGCCGCCGGCGGTTCGACCGAATCCGAGATCAAGGGCAAGCTCAACCTCGGATGGAGCCAATACAAAGCGGGCAAGCTGGCCGAGGCCGACGCGACATTCGAGGAGCTGCTCAAAAAACATCCGCCCGAGGCGATCGCCGCCGAAGCCGCCTTCATGCGCGGCCGCATCTTGCAGGAGCTTGGCCAGTACGAATCCGCGCTGGCCATGTACAACGTCGTGGTCGAGCGATACCCCAAGAGCCCACAGTACGCGCGATGCCCTGCTGGCGGCCGCCGGGCTGCAAGAAAAGCTGAAGCACGCCGCACGCCGCGGCCGCATCTACCGCCGGCTGGCCAACGATTACCCTCAGTTCGCCAAGCTCGACGCGCGCGCTTTACGAGTGGGCATGGGTGATGCAGGAACTCGGCAAGCCGGAACGAGGCCGCCGTGCTCTTCGAGCGTCTGCACAAGGAGTATCCGCAAAGCCGCTACTGGGCCGACGCCACGTGCCGATTGGCGCAGCAGGCGCTCGACGCAAAGGACTACCAGCGCGCCGGCGCACTGGTCGACGAGGTGCTTGCCGGCAAGGCCACGATCGCCGCGCGCGCGGTCCGATGCCAGCCGCAAAGCACCGAGCAGGCCGACGCGAAGGTCCGCGAATATGCCATGCCGTTGCGCGGCCAGATTGCCGCGGCCAAGGCACGACTGGCCGAAAGTGCGCGAAGCCTTCGAGGCGATCGTCAAGGAGTATCCCAACAGCCAGCGGCGGCCGGTGGCCGAATACTGGGTCGCCGAATCGTACTATCGCCAAGGCGATTACGCCGCCGCGATCGCGCGCTTCGAACAACTTGCCGAGCGGATCAAGGGAAAGCCGGAACCTTGGATGGCGATCATCCCGTTGCGGCACGCCCAGGCGCTGGCACAGCAAAAACAATGGGCCGACGCCTACGCGATCGCCGCCAAGATCGAAAAAGACTTTCCCAATTTCGAGCAGCAGTACGAAGTGGATTACCTGCTGGGCCGATGTCTCGCCAACCAGGCCGAGTTCGACGCCGCACGCCGGGAGTACAAGAAAGCCATTCGCTCGGCGGCCGGCGAGAAGACCGAAACCGCGGCCATGGCCCAATTGATGATCGGCGAAACGTACTTCCACCAGAAGAACTACGAGGCCGCGTTGCGCGAGTACTATGCGGGAATCGAAATCCTCTACGACTATCCCGTTTGGCAGGCCGCGGCGTTGTTGCAGGCGGGCAAATGCCGCGAACGGCTGGGCGAGACCAACGAAGGCCCGCCAAGCTCTACCACAAGATTCTGAAGTCCTATTCGAACACCTCGTTTGCCAAGGATGCCGCCGAGGAACTTGCGCGGCTTCAAGCAGGGACTTCGCGGCATTGACGACAGTTTGGCTTACCCGCGTGCCGTGAATTACGTAAAACAGATAATGGAACGGTCTTTCGCGCGAATCGCGTCGGTTCGCATTTCGAGTGGTTCCGGGGAAACATACGCACGATGCAGCACACTAACCCGATTGCCCGCATAGCGAGGCGGTCGAAGGACTTGCCCTTACTCCCTCGCTTGCACTTCGGGTTGGTGTCGCAGTCTGAATACTTCGGGTTAGATGTCGGCCGTTGGAGAGGGGAATCGTAACATGATGAATCTGAAGAAGACGTCCTTCCGACTTTCGTGATGTCGCTGGCGTTGCTAGCGTGCATCTATTGCGTCGGCGCATAGCCCGGCGACGTCGCGCCGCGACCAGCGGCCGCGGCGGCCGGCGTCCGCCGCACGCCGGCCACCGACGCCGCGATCGCTCATTCCGACGACCGACCTGCGGAACATCATCAACGACGCCGGCCCGCTGATGTACGCCATTTTGCTGTGCTCGTTCCTGCTGGTGGCGTTCTTCCTGGAGCGCTGCGTCAGCTTGCGCCGCGGCCGGGTGATCCCGAGGCCGTTCGTCAAACGATTTCTCAGCCAACTCCGCGAGGGACAACTCGACCGCGAGCAGGCATTGGAATTGTGCAAGGAAAACGGCAGCCCCGTGGCCAACGTGTTCGCCGGGGCGGTGCGCAAGTGGGGACGCCCGGGCGTCGAGGTCGAGCAGGGG
>CAWFIG010000034.1:0-388968 GCA_963815695.1 uncultured Planctomycetia bacterium | reverse complement strand
CCGGGTATGTCGCCTCGCAGCGAGGGCAGCCCCCCGCCGCGCAGTTCAACCCCGTCGTGGCGGCTTCCGGCGCAATCGCCGGTCGAAGCGCCGCTGCGCCGATCCGGCTGCCTCCGATCCCGCCGACGACAGCCGACGGCGCCCCCGCCGCCGCACACCGTAAAACTCGACCGGTCGTTGCTGTTGGTCGACGATCGCCCCTGGTTTCCGCGGGTCATTCAGCATCGCGGCGAACCGCTCGAAGTGCTCAAGAAGATCGGCTTCAACGCCGTTTGGCTGCCGCGTCTGGCCGGCGCCGGAAATGCTCGAAGAGGCCGATCGCTTGGGACTCTGGCTGATTTGCCCGCCGCCGCGGCCGACGCCCGTCGGCCGAGCAGCGCAGATCATCACCCGGACGGATCGGGCGGCATCGCCCCGATCGCCGACATCGGGCCGCAGTTCGATTGCGTCCTGGCCTGGGATTTGGGCGATGACTTGACCGATGCCGATCTCGAAGCAACGCAGCGCTGGGCCGATCAGGTCCGGGCGGCCGACCGCCGCGTGCAACCGACCGCTGATTTGCCGCCCGCGAACCGATCTGCGAGGCTTCAGCCGGCCGGCGAACCTCCTGCTGATCGATCGCCGGCCGTTGGGAACGAGCCTCGAATTGGCCAACTACGCGACGTGGGTTCGCCAACAGCCGCTGCTGGCCAGCCTGGGCACGCCGATCTGGACGACCGTGCAGACGCAGACCCAACGAAGCGATGCGGCAACAGCTTTCGCTGATCGAGCCGGGCTACGCGCCGCCGCTGGCCGTTTCGCCCGATCAGATTCGACTCTTGGCCTACATGGCGGTGGCGTCGGGCAGCCGCGGGCTGGTGTTCGCATCCGATACGCCGCTGGACTGCCCCCGACCCCGACACGCGGCAACGGGCAATGACCCTCGAACTGCTCAACTTCGAATTGCAGCGGATCGAACCCTGGGCGGCGGCAGGCAACTATGTCGCCACCGTCGAAGCCAACGTCCATCGCTGCCGCAGCCGACAGCCGGCCGGCGCACGCCGATCGATGCTATGTCGACGTCAAGGAACCGGAAACGGGCGAATGTCCGAGGCCGAGCCGTGCGAAGTCTAGGCGTCGTTGCTGCAAGCCGATCGGGCGCGGCTGCTGCTGCCCGTTGTGGCTTTCGCCCGGCGCGCAGTGCGTGCCGTCGCAGTCGGCGGCCAATGCCGTGACGCTGCTGGCCACCAGCGTGCCCGAAGTCTCGACGCCTACGAATTGACGCCGCGCGCGCGCGAGCCGCTTCGGCATCATGCGGGTGCCGGGCGGATTGTCGGTCACGCTCGACGAGTTCGGGCTGGCCACGCAGATTCTCCTTGCCCACGACCCGTTGATTGTCGCCGACGTCCACGCCGCGCGGAACAGTTCGGGCCAGCAAGAGGCCAAATTGCAGCGCGATTTCGCCGTGCATCAACTCAACACCGTGCAAGCGACTTGCCGACCGTTGGCCGTCGCGGACGCGCGTCGCCCAGGCGGCGTCGTGGTTCGATGCGGCGCGGAGCGATCTGCAACCTGCGACAGGCAACTCGCGGCCGGCGATATCGCGGCGGCGCGACCCTCAACGCCCAACGCGCGGGCCGATCGCTGCGACTGATCGAACGGGCGTACTGGGACGCCGCCGTGCAGCCGCCGCGGCTCGCGTCGCTCGTCACCAGCCCCGCCGCGCATGAGCTTCGACACGCTTGCCCTGCCACTGGCGCTTCACCGACCGCTTGCGAGTCTCCCGATTGGGCCCGAACCGTATCGACGGCGGGGATTTCGAGGACATGGATACGATGATGCGGGCGGGCTGGCGGCATATTCTGCATCCCGCGCCGACCGTGCAAACGGCGGTCGATCTGGCGCCGCAGGCCGCACGCAGCGGGCGGCTATGGCGTGCGGCTGACGGTCACGCCCGTTCGGTCCGGACGATCCGCCGGCGGTGCTCGAAACGCCGCCGATCCTCTTCACCACGCCCTCGGTGCAGGTCGAAGCCGGGCAGATCGTTTGCATCCACGGCTGGGCCCGCGTTCCGACCGACATCACCGCCAGCACCGACGGCCTGTTGGTGGTCGATTCGCTGTCGGGCGAGGCCCTGGCCGATCGCATCGGCAAGACGAAGGGCTGGCGGCAATTCGCGCATGTACCGCGTCGCGCCGCAGTCGGGCCCGATGTGCGTCACGTTCGCCATGTCGGGCATCGGCGAGGCCTGGCTCGACGACGTCGCCATTCAATCCTCGAACCCGCCGTCGCCACCGCGCAACGCTGACGGCATGCGGACCGCGTTGGAGGTTGTCGGCGAGACTTCTCGGCTCGCTGAGACATTTGCCGACAAAATACTCCGAGCCATTCTCGCCCCAAATAGCCGGAAGCCAACGGCTCGCGGAATTGCAACAGGTCCGCGGTTACTTGAGGATCTCGTTTGCGGGCCGTATATGATGCATCTTCACAGCTCTCACCGGAGCGAACCGATGACCATCTCTTCTCGACAAACTCACCGACTTCGTCAATCAGCTCGGCGGAGAACGTTTTGTCCGTTACGCTCTGCCGGCGGTCGTGGCAGTGGTTGTGCTGTGGATCGTGTGGCGGCTGCTTCGCCGGCGACCGCCGCGTGGCGGTTCCGCTGTCGCCCGATCTGAAGGTCATGATCGCCGAGCCTTGGCAATGAAGGTCCGCCGAAGGGCCCGCCGGTTCTTGAATTCTACAACTTGCCGATGCGGCTGGCGGCCGTCGTGTTGGCGCCGGTGGGCCGAGCGAGCGATTGCCGCCCGACGACCAGCTTCCGACGTTGATCGAGGCGATCGTTCCGGGCCTCGACAAGATGGCGGTGCTGCACCGGCCGCTGATTCGCCGCTGGCCAAGCCAGGTCAGCGCCCGCGGATTCGCCCACCTGTTCTTCAGCAACGCCAGGCTGCCCGGCGACGGCGGCAAGGGCACGCCGTGGTCGTCGATGGCCGGCGTGTTCAAGGTGAAAGGCCAGCCGGTGATGGCCGGCCTGGTCTTTCGCGCCGCCGCCGCCGAACAGTCTCGGCCAGACGATCATCGACAAGGAACACCAGTGGCTGGGATGTTTGCGGGTGCGGTGGAATTAGCGTGACATTGCCAATCACTATGTCGGTCCACTGAGCATGACGATCACTTCCCCGGCAACCCCGAGACGTAGACTCCGCTGGTATCAGTTCAGCCTGCGGACGCTGCTGATTGTCGTGACGCTTTTCGCCTTTGCCTGCTCCTGGTTCGCGGTGAAGATGCGGCAGGCGAAGCGACAGAAGGAAGCGGTCGATGCCATAACGAAATTGAAATGGGCCAAATGGTACGACTTTGAGTTGGATGCGTCCGGCAGCCCCGTCTCGAATCCGCAACCGCCCGGGCCGGAATGGCTGCGGAACGTGCTCGGCGAGGATTTCTTTGCTACTATCGTGTGCGTGTACGTTAAGCCGGGTGGTTATCCCGATCCCGGACTTCATGTCCGTCTTGCTTTCGACCGGAAAAGGAGGATCAAGGAGATCCCCGCGGCGGATATTCAACTCCTCACGAAGCTCCCCTCCCTCCAGTCGATCGAACTGACCGACGTGGTCATGACGGATCGCATTCTGGACTGCCTCGAAGGACTCGGCCAACTCAGAGACATTGGGCTGAATAACGTCGATATTTCCGGCACGGGGCTAAAACGAATCGGCAAGCTCGTGCAACTGCGGAGGCTGGCCATCGAACACACGCCGATCCCCGACGCAGAGATGGAGCATCTCAAGGAGCTAAAACGCCTCGAAACGTTGCACTTCTATTACGCCGAGGTCAGCGACGCCGGCTTGGAGCACATCAAGGGACTGACCCAACTCGAAGAACTCGATATTCCGAACAACAAAATCACCGACGACGGGCTGGGATCGCTGGCAGGAATGCGCAACCTGGTCTCCCTGGATCTCGACGGCAACCATCGCTTGACCGATGCCGGGTTGAAGCATCTGCGAGGGCTGACCCAACTGCGCGACTTGAACCTGTGGGGCCTGAAAATCACCGATGACGGCCTGCGGCGCCTCCAGGGCCTTAAGCAACTGAAGAAACTCGAACTCGTTGGAACACTGATTTCAGGCGCCGGTCTGAAGCATCTTGAAGGAATGACTCAACTGGAAGAACTCGATTTCATGGATGCCCCGCTCACCGACGAAGGACTGGCGCACCTCGAAAACTTGGTCCAACTCCGAGATCTGTGCCTCCGAGATACGAAGGTCACCGGCGCTGGCCTGAAACACCTGGAGAAGCTGAGCAAACTCGAACAACTCAACCTGATGGACACTCAGGTTACTGACGCCGGTCTGGTTCACCTCAGAGGACTGCGGCAACTCCGATGGCTAGGGCTCCTAAACACGAACGTCACGAATGCCGGCTGCCAAAAACTGCAAACGGCTCTGCCGAACACGTCGATCTATCACTGATCCGAATTGATGAGCGAAATACCCCTTCCCATGGAAGGCGACGGAACAATGCGGAAGCGACTTCGTTCAAGAGTACCACTGTTCACCGTGTTTGCGTGCGTGCTTGTCGCAGTTGCGTTCGCGCATATCAATGTTCTTGGAGTTTATCGCAGCTACCCTCACTTTCCCGGTGAAGGCAACCCAGCCTTTTACTCGATGGTTGAAGACCATTTTCAACACGGATGGCCTATTCCTTATGCAACGCACAAGCTGGTAGGCGACGTTGAACCGAAGGACACTTCTCTTCAGCCGGCTTTCAGCATAGAGAGCCTGAAGGGACTCATTTGCGACGCCTTCCTCTCGTTGACCTTCATCGCTGTAACAGGTGTCGCAGTTCTGCGGCTAGAAAGGAGACGCTGGGGACGCTTGCAGTTCTCGATCGCTGACATGTTCTCTCTGATAGCAACGACAAGTATGGTACTCGGGCTTGCCTGTCTCGACGGCCGTCTCTGCGTCGGCGATGAATCCGCCGCCGAGGGAATTTACGTGCGATTGTGCGATCTCCCTTTGTTCGATCGCTTGGCAGTGCTGTTTGCCGTGGCCTGCGCCGTCTGGCTGGTCATTTCAACGGCGCTTGCCCGCTTGGGGAATCGCATCAAGAGCCAGGGTTGAGATGCGGGCGAGGGGGACGGAGGAGGTTGTCGGAAGAGCATTTCTGAAAATGGAGGACCCCTTTCCGACAACCTCCTCCGTCCCCTTTCCTCGCGTCACGGCTTCGCGGTGTTGCCCTGTGCCGCTTCCTTTTCGACGCATTCGACCGCGCGTTGCCGCTGGCGATCGACGAAGGGCTTGGCCGTCTTCTTCTCGCCGGGCTCTTCGGGAAAGGGCTGGTGCAGGTCGCGGGCGTTTCGCCACTCCTGCCAGCGGTCGAACTCCTTTTCATTGAGCACGACTTTGCAGCCCTTGTTGGGCGAGACGCCCCAGTGGTCCTTGGCCGTGGCGCCGGGCGGGCGGCGGATGTCCTTGCCGCTGGGGCGCCAGTAGCTCTTGGTCGTCAGCTTCATTCCGCCGCAGCCCGGCTCCAGATCGATCAAATCCTGAACCGTCCCTTTGCCGTAGCTCCGCTGGCCGACGATCACGGCGCGATGGTGGTCTTGCAGGCAGGCCGCCACGATCTCGGCCGCGCTGGCCGTGTCCTGGTTGACGATGACGGCGATCGGCACGTTGGGAAACGGCGCCTTGCCGTCGGCAACGTAACGGTCGCAGACGACGCCGCCGCGGCCGCGGGTGGTGACGATCTCGCCCTTCTTAACGAACAGGTTGCAGACCGCCACGGCGGCGGGCAGATAGCCGCCGGGGTCGCCGCGGAGGTCGAGCACCAGGCCGCGCATGCCCTGCGCCTTCAGCCAATCGATCGCCTTGCGGAGTTCGTTCGCCGTCTGGTACGTAAAACAACTGATTCGCAGGTAGCCGATCTTGTCGTGGCCTGCGAGGAAGTAATTCCAGGAGCCGTTGGGGTTGCAGGTGTCGCCAAGGACCGACGTCTGCTGAATTTCGTTTCGGACCAGCGGGATCTCCACCGGCTTGGCGGCGCCCGGGTGGAGAACGGAGAGCGTGACCTTGGCGCCGGGCTTCCCGCGCAACAGCACAAAGGCGTCGTGCATCGACATTCCACGGGTGCTCGTCTTGTCGATCCGCACGATTCTGTCGCCGACGACGATGCCGGCCCGCGATGCGGGGGAGTTCTGCACCGGATAGCCGACGATCAGTTGCTTCGTCTTCGGATCGATCAGCAACCGCACGCCGATTCCGCCGAACTGAAGATCGAGGGCCTCGTTCAGCGCGGTCAGGTGCTTGGGGGAGAGGTAGGTGGTATTTTGATCGAACTGGCTGAGCATTCCGTACATAGCCCCTTCGAACAGCTTCTTCTCGCCGACGGGATCGAGCGCACGGTTCTCGATCGTGGTCATGGCGCCGCCGATGACGCGGACGTAGGGGTTGTTCTGCACCCGCTGGCGACAGACAACCGCCGCGATCGCCACGAGAAACAGGATGAGCAGATTGCGACGAGGCATGGTCTATTCCGCCGGCGGCATGCGCCACGTTGGGGTGGCACTGGCGCTGCCGCCCCGATGATCGAGTGTCAAGTAATCATTCGCAAGAGAATAGCCGGGAGTCAACAACTCCCTGAGGACAGCCGGAAACCCACGCACATTCCGGGAGTCGTCGATTCCCGGCTAGCCCGCAGGTTGCGACTTCTTGGAAGATGCCGATCTGCCAAACCCCATCTTACGCTTTCGCCGGCCGGCAGTCTATTGCACTACCACGGTTTGCGGCAGTTTGGCGCCGGCGGGCGGGAACTGAATCGTCCGGCCCCCAACCGCTGCTTGAATGTAGTACTCGAAATCGTCCTTAACGGCGTCGGCCGGCAGCGTGACGGTATAGACGCCGCGGGCCACGTGTTCCAGGGGGACAGTCGCGAAATTGCCCCTGCCCAGCGGCCGCCAATAGAGCGTCGGCGACTGCGGCTGTGGCCCCAGCACGATCACGGTGAGCGTCAACGTCTCGCCGGCGACGATGCCGGTGCGGACCTCGCGGACCAACAGCCGCGGCGGGCCGGCGTACTGCTTCGACGGCATGGCGTCGGCCGGCAGGTCGCCGCCCAGCAGCTTCGCCAACTCCTGGCCGGGCGCGGTGAGCACGACGGGCATGACTTGTTGCTGCCAATTGCAGACGTTGCCCATTTCGCCGGAGTTGCTGACCGCGGCCAGCAGATGCCGCTGCATTTCGGCAAACGCGGCCACCAGTCGCTTGCGGATCGGCAGGGCCAACTCGCGGGCCAGCCGCTTTTGCGCGTCGCGGTTCTTCTCCGCCTTGACCTTTGCGAGAGCGGCGTCGAATTGGGCCCAGATGCACCGCACCTCGGCGATCGAGCGGAGGTAGCGGAAGTTGTCGAGCCAATACCGATAGCGTTCGAGATTGCCCGGCCCTTCGACCAGCGGCCGCAGGGCCTCCATTTCCTCGACGAAGGCGTACGCCGGTCGCACCTGATCCCAAGGACGCGGATCGGGACGGATGCTTCCCGGTCCGGTGACCCAGTCGGCCGGGCGGGGCAGATGACCGTCGAGCCGGGTGAACAGGGCGGCGGCCGGCCCGGCGGCCCTCGGGCCGAACTCCGTGCGGGCCCAGTCGGCGTAGAAATCGTCCACCGGCAGGTAACGCGGCTTCGCCGCGGCGCCGGTCGGCGGCAGATCGGCCTGGTAGTCCTGAAACGCCGGCCCGCCGCAGTTGATCTTCCGCGAGTACGGCTTGGCCGGGAACTGATTCGAGGCAGCCGCCTCTCCTTCAATCACGATTCCCGCGATGCAGGGGAACTCCGTCTGTGCGACAAACTCGATCGTCAGCCGGCCGTCGCTGACTTGCACGCCATCGGCCGTCTTGTCGAGGGCATGATCCTTGCCCACCGCGGCGAACGGGTCGAGGTTTTCGAAGAGCGTCTTGCCCTGAACCTCGGCGGCGAAGACGCGTTTGCCCTTCTCCGCATAATACGGTTCGCAGAGCTTTAGCGTCACGCTGTACTTGCCGTTGGGCAGGTCGACGTGGTACGCCTTCATGCCGTAGCGGACGGTCTGGTAGATCGTGTTCTGGTCGGCGGCGGCGAAACGGCTGTTGGGGAATTGGGCCAACTGGCCCCCTTCGACGCCCTCGGGCACCTTGACCGGCTGCTTGGCGGCGCTCGTTCAATTCCTTGTTCCAGCCGCTCTGGTCCCAGGCGGCCTTGGCCAAGGCCGAGACGTTGGGCGAGAGGATGCGGGTGCGCCAGTGGATGCCCATCAGGCCGGTGCAGCCGTATTGCAGCGCGTCGGCGGCGTCGCGGCGCATGCGGCCGGCCCAAAGCTGCGGTATGGTCAAGCCGGCATCGTCTTCCATCCAGGGGATGGCCCACTTCGGCCGGCCGCTGATTTTGGCGAACCCCGGCTCGACCGGCGTGTTGCCCACCTGGCGGTTGATGCAGGCCATCGGCATCTCTTTGGGCAGCGATTTGTCGAACAGGGCCGGGCTCTGCGGCGGTCCGAGCACCCAGCCGCACGTGGCCAGCGTGAACGGGGCCTTCACCTTCCGGGCCGCCGCGATCGCCGCGCGAAAATCGGCCATCACCGCGTCGATTTGCTGCTGCGTTACGGGACTCCAGGTCCAGTTCTCGTCGGTCCACATCCAGTAGTAATCCAACGGATGGGTCTTGGCGATCCGCTCGAACATTCCTTCGTACATCTCTTGCACGACGGCCGGATCGGCCGGGTTCTTGCCCGCCGCCTGCAAACGCTCCTTCACCGGCGTAGGAATCGTCAGCGGCACTTCCGTGCCGATGCATGTCTTGATGCCCAACCGCCGTGCGAAACCGAACACGTCGTTCAGCGTGGCTCCCATCCGCGCGAACAGGTCGTTGCACTGCTCGGGCGACATCGCATTTTTCGGGTCTTTCAGCGGGAAACTCCACGCCGGCAAGCCGCTGCATGTAATCGGCCCCGTAGTTGTCGCGATCGAACAACTCGGCGGCGCCAAAAGCATAGTCGCTCGTCTTCTCCGGGTAGTTTCCCCACGAGCCGTTTGCGCCAAGGGTGGTGTAGTGCCGCGAGGGATAGCTGGCCTTCACGTGTTGGCCGTCGCCGACTTCGCTGGGCGGCCCGATCCACACCAGCGGCTCCGGCCCCACGCCACTCTCGGGATAAGTGTGCATTCCGATGAAGTTCATGCCCATCTTCGGCAGTTGGCCGAGCACGGCCTTGTAGGTGTCGCGGTTCCACCAGTCGGGCCCCTCGGGGAAATCGTGGAACGGCTGAATGCCGCGCAGCGGCAAACAGCGGCTTGCCGGTCTCGTTCAACACGGGCATCTCCAGCGGCGTCTTTGCGTCCGGCAGCACGTCGCCGTGCAGATAGAATCGCACGCCCGAAACGTTCGGCCAGACGATACGCCCCGTAGAGCGTGCCGATCGGATCGCCGCCGACGACCAACAGCACGGTTCGGTCGCCGTGTTGAATCGTCTTCAACAGAAACTGCTGCGGCGCCAAAGACTTGACCTCCGCCAACAGCTTGGCCATCTCGCTGTCGGGCGATTTGACGTATTCCAATAGACGACTCTTCGTGTTGATCGCGATCAATGATCCGGCGGGAGCTTGATCGCCGGAGGCGACGATCGGCAGCAGCTTGCCGGTCCGCAGATAGACATATCGCCGCACCTCCTTGGCCGCCAGTTTTTCGAGCGGCGACGGCGGCTGCGTCACAGACAATCGCCGCCGGGGGCGGGGACGCCGCTCGCACGTTGCCGATCAGCCCGCTGCACAAGAGGCAAATCAGTAACCCGATACGACACGACATGGTGATGTCTCCAATCGAGGGGGTCGAGGCGGGAAAAAGTGCAAGGGGGGAAAGCCAGTTCCAGCGTAGCGGTGCAAAAGCTCGCCGTCAATAACCGCAAACGGCCGGTACACCGATTTCGTGAGCTAGAATTTCAGAGGTTGATTGCCCGTCGTCGCCGCGATCTTGTCGGGGTGCGGGCGCGGAAGGACGATTCGGGCATCGGACCACTTCTTTCCTGGGGCAACGGAGGAACGTATGCTGAATTTCGACTGGCGGTGCATTCAGATTCCACTTCCGGTGCTGTTGGCGGTGGCAACCACCTTGGGCTACATGGTCGGCCGCTGGCGCCGTTGCGGCGAGATCTGTCCCCACTGCAAGCAAGAGCTGGAGCACGCCGCGGCGGAATCGGAGCCGGCGCCGGACGGCTTGCAGAAAGCCTGAACCGATCGGCGGCGGTTCTTCTGCCCCATAGGGACATTCGACCACAGCCCAGCAGTTTCACTGCCGGGATGCCGGTGCTATTTTGCACTCACGACCTTAATGCTCAGTCGCCCCAGTATCCGCACAACCGGCAGGAACGCGCTGGAGGCCGTGGCGTCCTTCAGACTGCTCTGGGCGATCTTCAAGTAGGCGGCGCCAATGCCGCCTTGGGCGAGCGCGGCGTCGATCGGAATCCATCGCTTGTCGATATATACTTCAGCCCACATGTGATAGAAGAACGCCTGCTGATCCGCCAGGTAGGCCAGGCCGAAGGCTGCCCGGGCGGGTATGCCCCGCGCGCGGCACAGCGCGATCAAAAACACCGAGTGCTCGGTGCAGTCCCCTTCGCGCGACCGCGCCACCTCGGCCGCTGAAGCGAACGTCTGGCTGAAATTCTTGCTCGTCACCTCGCGGCTGACGAACTGCGCGAGCGCCACCGCCACCCGCCACGGGTCTTTCTGGTCGCCGGCCGCCTTCTTCGCATCGGCCACGATCAGCGGATCGTTGCTCTGAACCCAAACGTTCGGCTGCCGATCGTCGGCCGTCCGCACTTCGGGCGGCGCATGGCGATTGCCGTCGTCGCGGCCCGGCCGAATCGCATAGACCGTGATCTCGGCCGTATTGGCGTCGATCGACTTGATCGCCTGCGTCGGACCGGTGGCGAAGACTTTCGCCGGATCGCTCCCCTCGAGATGCACGCGGTAGCGGACCTGCTTGGTTTGATCGGCGTCGGCCAGCGGCGGCTCGACCTTGACCATCATGCTCGGCAACAGGTCGAGCGTGGCGGCGCCGGCCTTCTCCAGCGCCTCGGCCTTCGACACCCGGTACATCTCCAGCCCGCCAAGCATCGGCGAACGCATTTTGAGCACGTCGCCCGCCCGATCGGTCCACAGTGTCTGCTCGATCAACTGATTGTTGGCAAATCGCGTGACCGTTTCGATCCGCAGCAGCTTGCGCAGGCCGGCCTGCAGCTTGCAGGGCTCATAATCCTTGGCGGTCATTTCGAGATTGGCCACTTGTTGAAATTCGACGGCGAAGGTCTTGATTTTGCGGCGCTCGCCGGGCTGCATCGGCTTGCGCAGCAGCGACTGCTCCATCGCGAAGGGCCCGCGATCGTCGGCCGACCACGGGATCGAGGCTTTTACCGCCGCCGCCGCCACCTGGCCGACCGCCTCGACGTCGAGCCGATCGCCGTTGACCCGGCCGGTGATGTGGATCGGGCTGGGACCCATGCGGATTTCGGCCTCGAAACTCAGCAATTCACCGTTGGGCCTTTCCAGCGTCGCTACGCGGACGTCCTGCCGGCTGGTTTCCGCGCCGCGGCGGATGGCGAGATGGCTGTTGTTCTCGGTTCGCAAGACCACGCGGCCCGAGCCGACGTCTCGCGCCGTCGTGTGGTCGTATCCCACGCGCGTGCCCTGGAGAAGAAAGACGTCCCAGCAGTCGCGTTTCTCGTTAGGCTTGAGGACTTCGCCCGCTTCCTTTGCGGGCGGCGACGTGGGCGCGGCAGCCGGTGATTGCGAGCAACTCGACAGACCCAGCAGACCGACAACAATCAGCAACCGCACAATTACAGAGAGGTTTCGCTTCATCGCCGACTCCTTCAAGCGGCCAAGACGCAGGCAACAGCCCCGCTCTACTCTCTATTTCACTGCAAACACCTGGCGCCGGCAAGGGGGCGCTCCCGCGGCCACGTTTCCGCTGTTCTCCCGGCGTTGGCCTGCGTACAATTCGCTTGTCGTAGAAGCAGCGTCTCGCCGCTTTCTGGCAAGTCTATACTTCCAGGAAGCAGAAGACAACGCGGCGAGACGCCGCGTCTACGGCCGGCGGCAACTCAGAAATCGGGTGACGCGATGCCTAACCATCTTTGCGGCGAATTGAGTCCCTACCTGCTGCAGCACGCCGGAAATCCGGTCGATTGGCGCCCTTGGCGTTGCCGAGGCGTTGGCCTTGGCGCGAGCTGAGCAACGGCCGATCTTCTTGTCCATCGGCTATGCCTCGTGCCACTGGTGCCACGTGATGGCCCACGACGCTTTTGAAGACGCTGAAATCGCCCGGCTGCTGAACGAGCATTTCGTCAGCATCAAGGTCGATCGGGAGGAGCGGTTTGATCTGGACCGGATCTACATGGAAGCGGTGCAGATGCTGACCGGCCGCGGAGGCTGGCCGATGTCGGTGTTTCTTACGCCCGAGGGGGAGCCGTTTTTCGGCGGCACGTACTGGCCGTCGCATTCCCGCGACGGTGTGCCGGGATTCGATCGGGTCCTCTCGGCCGTGATTGACGCCTGGCAAAACCGGCGTCCGGCCGTGCTCGAACAGGCGGGCAAAATCACGGCGGAATTGCGGCGAACCGCGGCGGAATCGCGGCAGCCACAGGGCAAGACCGGAGCCTCGGCCGCGTCAGATGAGTTGGACGACACGCCGATGCGAGAAGCCGAAGCAGCCCTGCGACACTCGTTCGACGCCCAGTGGGGCGGCTTCGGACCTGCACCGAAGTTCCCCCAGCCGCTCGCCTTGCGCTGGCTGCTGCGGAGCTGGCGCCGCTCGGGCGACGAGCAATTGCTGACGATGGTCACGACGACGCTCGACCGCATGGCTGCCGGAGGAATCTTCGATCATGTTGGCGGCGGCTTCCATCGCTACAGCGTTGACGACCGCTGGCTAGTGCCCCATTTCGAGAAGATGCTCTACGACAACGCCCTGCTGGCCGTCGGCTACCTCGAAGCCTGGCAGGCGACCGGCCGCGAGGCGTACGCCGCCGTGGTTCGGCGAACGCTCGACTACCTGCTCCGCGACATGACCGATCCGCAAGGCGGTTTTTATAGCGGCGAGGACGCCGACAGCGAAGGGGAAGAGGGGAAGTTCTATCTCTGGACGCCCGAGGAAATCCAATCGGTACTACGGCCCGAGGCCGCCCGGCTTGTCTCGCGCGTGTACGACGTGAGCGACGGGGGCAACTTTGAAGGCCGGAACATTCTCAACCTGCGGCGGCCGCTCGAAGTGGACGCCAAGATGCTCAGTTGCGAGCCGACCCTGTTGGAAGCCAGGCTCGACGAGGCCCGACAGCAACTCCTGGCGGCCCGGGCGAAGCGGATTCGTCCCGGCCGCGATGAAAAAGTGCTGGTAGGTTGGAACAGTCTCGCCATCGACGCCCTGGCCCAAGCCGGCGCGGCGCTCGGCGAGCCTCGCTACACCGCGGCCGCCGATTCCGCCGCCGATTTCCTCTGGAATCACCTTCGCCGCAGCGATGGCCGGCTGCTGCACTACTGGCGCAACGGCCAGGCAAAGTGCGACGCCTATCTCGACGACTACGCCGCCCTGGGAAACGCCCTGCTGACGCTCCACGAGACGGGCGGCTCACAGGCGCGACTCGATCAGGCGGTCGCCCTGGCCGACACGATCGTCGATCAATTCGCCGACAAGGAGCACGGCGGCTTCTTCTACACTGCCGCCGACCACGAGCCGTTGATCGTTCGCCAACAAGACTTCTTCGACAATCCAACGCCGAGCGGCAACGGCCTGGCCATAATGCACCTCCTCCGTCTCCATGCGGTCCTCGGCCGCGATGATTACCGCACCGCCGCCGACAACGCTCTTCGCGCCTCTGCCCCCTGGATGCGGCAAGTCCCCACCGCCGTCTTCCAGTTGCTGCTGGTGGTCAATGTCCGAGAATCGAGTTCTCCGCTTATCTCAACTCCGTAGCGCGATCGGGTCGCCCGTGAGCCCGACAAGGTGTTCGGCGCCGATATTGGTCGCGTACGGCGACAGCCCGACGATCCACCAGTGCAGATTTCGTCCGGCCAGAAAGAAGTGCGAGCTATCCTTGCCCGCCTCGACCCGCCGCGACATGTACCAGCCGAGAGCAATGCTGCCGAGCACGGCAAAAGAGCCGACGAGCCAATCGAGCCGGGTTAGCGCAACTCCCATGCCGAGCAGGTTCCTTTTCGGGTTCGATGCCGATGAATTAGCGTTAAATTTCCTTCCACCGAACCGGAACACCACGTGATACTGGCCCGTGCCACGCTGCTCTAGTGACGACATTGGGGGACCTCCACGGTCGAATGAGGCTGAGGTTTAGGGTACCGGTTTCGGCCGACCCAGCACCAGCGACGTAACCCCAACGCAAACCCAACCGTGTCCCCAAAATGTCCCCAAAGTGTTTTTGGGCATAAAAAAAGGACTCACGTCGATTTGACGTAAGTCCTTGCTGCGTAAGAGTGCGGGAAACAGGACTTGAACCTGCACGGTATTGCTACCACTAGGCCCTCAACCTAGCGCGTCTGCCAATTCCGCCATTCCCGCGACACTTCCCAGTGTACCTGACACACGTCGGTCGTCAAGCCGTCGTGTGTTTCACGGCCAGGATCGAGCGGTCGTGACACTCGTAGTCGGGATCTCGGGCGGCAAGGGACGCCTGGGCTACGGCAACCAACTCCGCGGCGGAAAGGCCGTGCTTGCCCTCCAACGCATTGGCCACCGCAGCCTCGGCGGCAAGACGGTCGCCGGCGCCGGCGTCGCTGTTGACGCCGCCGGCGAAGATCACCAACGTCTCGCCCGGCCGCAGTTCGTAGCCGAACTGCTCGAAGTCCGCCTCGGCGCTCTCGCCCAGCTTGGTGCAGCTTCGGCCCACCGACAGCACGCCGTCGGCGCCAAGCAGCATGACGGAAGGCCGTCCGGCCGAGGCGCAACAGACCCGGCCCGTGGCCGTCTCGATCAGGCCCTCGAACAGGGTCACATGGCGATCGCCGGCCGAGCCGGTCCAAAGCGTCAGGTTGACCTGTTGGAGGAGGCGGTCGGCTTGGCGGTGGTAGCGGGCGTGGCTGCGAAGTGCGGTTTTGGCGGCGTCGGCCGTCATGGCGCCGGCGATGCCCTCTTCGTCGGCCCGGCCAACCGCAACTGCCAGCAGACCGTCGGGCAGACAGAACCAATCGTGGAACGCCCCGCCGACGCTCTCCGCCTGGGCGGTGCGGCCGGCGACGTCCCAGCCGTCCAACAGCGGTGTGATCGCCGGAAGTTCGTTGCGTTGCAGCCGTTCGGCGGCGGCGACCTGCTTTTGCAGCCTCGCGGCGTCGACCCCCGCTCGCATGAGCATTTCTCGTTCGAGGTCCGATGCCAGCCGACCGGCGATGATTTCGAGAATGCTCGTTTCGTGGTCGCTGAAGCCGCGGCTCTCGCTCGAGAAGACCCAGAGCGTGCCGAGGAGCATGGTGGGCGTCGAGATCGGCACGCAAACGGCGGCCGGAAAATCCTCGGGCGCGTTCCACGTCGGCATGACGCTGTCGTCATCGAGCACGACGGCGTGGCCCAAGAGCGCTTCGAGATCGGCCAGGGCCCCTTGCAGCGGTCTGGCTGGGGCGGTGAGACGATCCGCGGGCAAGCCGTATGAGCAGCGCAGTTTCAGTTCGGTCGTGGCCTCATCAAGTAGATAGGCCCCCGCGGCGTGACAGTCGACGGCTTCGACGCCCGCCCGCAGAACGGCCTCCAGTCGTGCCGCCAGATGTTTTTCTTCCTCGCGGTGTGGAACTACCGGGACACCGGCGGCCAACTCGGCTTCGCGTTGCCGCAGAGCGTGCCGTGTCTGCAACAACTCGCCGAGGAGGTCGGCGATGGAGCCGGCCAGCATCCGGATGGCCCGCGATTCTGCTTCGTTCCCGCCGGCTGGTGAGACAGCCGGCCCTTTGACCGGCTTCGACGGTTTCGCGTCCCTCTTGGTGCGATCTGCTCCTTTCGCTGCCGGCGGTTCGAGTACAAGGCGGCCCGTTGCGTGTTCTGCCTTGCCGCAGACCGGCATCGACCATGCGGGACCGGCCCGCTCGTTTTGCTCGGCGCCGTCATAGGGGGCAGTCCCATTTTCGTCGACCACGGCTTCGCCGCGGCGCTTGCGAAAATCGGGACGGTCCTCTGAACCATGTTCGTAGCGGAGAGGGTAGCCGGTGGCAGCGTGGAAGGCTCGCAGCAGCTCCGGCAGAGACGCCACGATCTCGGGAGGCGGCAGCTCAGGTTTCGGCGGCTGCTCGGTGTAGAGTTTCAGATGCTTCTGCTGCGATGCGGATTTGGCCACGGTGTTGCTGGGGGATGGCAAGGTGAGGGCTGGGCAGCCCGTCCTTGGGCAACCGGCGGGGCAGGTGGGTAACTCCAGCCGATTCGATGCAGCCGGAATAATCGGCACATATCTCCTGTTTGTCTGGCGTTACGCAGATAACGCAAAACCCGTGCGCGACATAGCTTAACATCGGCCGAATTACGCGGCGACGTGAGTCGGAGTTGGCCGCTAATTCAACTTGGCCTTGGCGCGCGTTTTACGGACCTGGTCGATGAACTTCCTGAAGAACTTTTGCGCCAGCCCTGAGAAGGAGTCGTTCGGCAGTGAGCTCTTGCCGCCCCCGAAGCACGACAATCGGCTCACTCAGTTTCCACACCGAGACGTTGCTGCCGTCTCGGGCGCGGCACTTCAATTCCGCCGTCAGCGCCAACCCTGCCGAATCGCCGCTCAACGGTTTCAAATCGAGCTCCATCACGTTGGGGCTCTTCTCCACGACTTCGACTACCGGACGCAGCAGCCTGATCGCCTCGATTGCCTGGCGTTGGACGATCACGTACCACGCGGCGTTTCGCCGAATCGGAATCGGCGTAACGAAATGAGATTTGTTTGATGTCGGCAAGCAGCTTCTCTTTGTCGACGGCGACGGGTGTGGAGGTTGAGGTTGGGGCGACGGTTTGTCGGCCTTCTTCGGCGGTTTCTCCGCCGGAGCCGGCGCCGCGGGCGGCTTTGCCGGCGAGGGCTTCTTCGCCGGCGGCTTAGACGGCGGCTTAGACGGCGCAGAACCGCTCGCAAACGACGACGGCTTGGCAGCCTTCGTGGAGAGACCTCCGACAGGTTTGGCAGGCTTGGGCGATTGCCCAGGCTTCGTTGCCTTGTGCTCTTGCGGAGGTTGCACGGGTGGCGGCAAAATCACCGGATGGACCTCGTTTTCCCGGACGTGCTCTTTGACGGGAGGCACCGGGGGCTTGTCCGAGACGCTGGTAGTCGACAGAACCGCCAAGACCAGGAACAAGACACATGCCAGTCCAGCCAAGGCGACCCACAACCAGGGCGACTTCAGCAGGCTGTTCCCGCTGCTTCGGGGTTTGTATTGCGGACGGGCGGCGAGTGTCGGCTCGACATTCAGTTCCAGCAGCAAGTCGGCTTTTGAGCGGGAGAGCGCGGCGGTCCTGCCGCTGTCGCCGGGCGCAGCGCGGCGGTCCTGCCGCTATCGCTGGGGCCGAGTCTTCGCGGCTTTTCCCCGGTGTCGGTCTCGGCCGGCTTTGCCCCCTCGGCTCGCTGGTTCTCGCTGCTTTTGGCCGCGGCTGGCCCGGCGGGCTCGTCGTCGAGAATCGCCAATTCCAGGTCGGCCTTTTTGGCCGCCGATTCGGGTTTGCTCGGGGCGCCTTCGGAGCCGGGTTGCCTAGCTCGCATCGCGGCCGCCATCAGGGCCGAGATGCGCGAGTAGTCACGGCTTTCCGAATCTTGCAGCCACCCCTGGAGTCTCTCGGCCACGTCATTGGCCGTTTGGAACCGAAGGTCCGGATTCTTGGCCGTCATCCGGTCGATGATTTCGGTCAGTTCCATCGGCACGTCGGGACGAAGGTTGCTGATCGGCTCTGGATTCTCCACGCGGTGTGCCATCAGCAACTCGACCAGCGTCGATTTCGGGAAAGGCCGCCGGCCGGTCAGAAGGAAGTAGAACGTGTAGCCGAGGCTATAGAGATCGGCGCGGCCGTCGACGTTGCGGCTGTCCATCACCTGTTCTGGAGCGACGTAATCGGCGGTTCCCACGGCCGATTGCTGGCCCTCCGAAGTCTCCCACGCCTCCTGCCCCTCGAGCGCCAGTCCCAGATCGAGGATCTTCAGCACGCCGTTGGGATCGACCAGCAGATTGGCCGGCTTGATATCGCGGTGGACGAAGCCGGCCGCGTGGGCGTGTGCCAGTCCTTCGGCCGCCTGGCGGATGAAGTCGGCTGCCTTGCGGCAGTCCAAGGGCCCCTGTTCCTCGACCATCCGCCGCAAGTCCTGACCCTCGACGTACTCCATCACCAGGTAGTGGATATCTTTGCCGCGGAGGACGGCCTTGTTGAAGTCGTATGCGCGAACGATATGGGGATGATCGAGCGCCGCGATCGCCCGCGCTTCGAGATAGAAGCGGCTCAACAGGTCCGGATCTTCCTGGTACTTGCTAGGCAGCACTTTGATCGCGCAGCGGCGGCGCATCATGATGTGCTCGGCGAGATACACCTGGCTCATGCCCCCTTTGCCGAGCGGCATGAGAATGCGGTGCGGGCCGAGACGAAAGCCGCGATGTTTCCCCTGCAACAGATTGTCGGCCTGCCATTCGGTCAAGACGCCGCGTTTGACCAACTCGGCGGCGACGGCGCGAGCGCTCTCCCACTTGCCGCCGTCGCCGCTGAACTCCGCCGTCAGCGCGACCATCTGGCTATCTACCACCAGATCGCTCTGCCGCAGGAGATCCAGGAACGAATCGACGGGCATGTCGGCTGCCATAGAGGCCTAGACTCTGGGCGAAGGAGCAACAAGCAATACCTCATTATGCCTCATAACTCTCCGCCGTACAAGACAGCCAACGAAGCAAGCAGGGCCGATCGGTCTTCCAAAACAGGACGGTAGGAGGCGACTCCTGTCGCCGATTCACGGCTGTTTTCGGGCAATCGGCGAGGGGAGTCGCCTCCTACAGTGAAAAACTGACCGGCCTAACGAAGCAAGGCCACGCCGAGCGTGGCCTTGCCAGAATTATTTCGAGATGGCTGGGACGCCGGCCTACAGCCCCCGGAAAGCCGGCGACAGCGGATCGCTCATCACGATCTCTATTTCTGCAATTCCACCAGCAGTGCTTTGGCATCGTCCCGATAGGCGAAGGGCCCGTTGGTCTTCAGCGCACCTTTCGAGCAAGTTGATGGCGTCCTTGTTGTGTCCGCCCTGCTTGTTCAGGACGCGGGCGAGATAGTAGGCCGTATCGGGGGTGAACGATCCGCCGGACACCGCGGCGCGGAGGGCTTTCTCCGCATCGTCGTACCTTCCCAGCTTGTAAAGCACCCAGCCGTAAGTCCCAAGCGCCTCACCGCGTTGATTCGTCTTTTGATACTTCTGCGCGTTTTGCTCGGCGTACGCCAAGGCGCGCGACTTCTTGTCGTCGCTCTTCTGCTCGACCAGAGCCAGGGCGAGGTTGTTGGTGGCAGCGAACAGGCCCGGTTGCAACAGGACAGCCTTTTGAAAGTACTCCTCGGCCGCCTTGTAGTTTCTCTGGAAGCGGGCGATCAGTCCGCGGAGGATCAAGCCGTCCAACGATTGCGGGTCAAGCTGCAAGACGGCGCTCGCCTGTTTCTCCGCCTCGACTAGCTGCTCCGTCTCCCACGCCCACTGCGTGGCAAGCACGCGAACGTTGAGCTTCCTCGGGTATTGCTGCAACGCCACGATCATCCACTTCTTCGCATTGTCCTGATCGCCGGTCTTCCAAAAGTACTGGGCCACGATGGCCTCCGGCGGCAGCATGTTGTTCTCCGTATCATCCTTCTTGGCCTTTGCCTCCGAAAGCTTGTAAGCCTTCACGAGGTACTCCAAGTGCGCCGTTGACGTCCTTTTGCCGCAACAAGCACCCGGCAAGTTGTTGCATGCCCTCGATGCTCTCCGGGTCCAGTTTCAGCCACGCCTGGACTTCCTTCTGGGCGCCAGCCCAGTCTTCGCGGGCCATGGAAGTCATCGCCAATCCTGCCAGAGTCCGGATCTCCAGCGACTTCTTCCGCGCGGCAACGTCGAACTTGGGCAGCAAGCTGGCCGCCTTCTCGTACAGCAACCGGGCCTCGGTGACCCGCTGCTCCTGATAATTCATATCGCCCAGGTTCACGTAGGCCTCAGGGTCGTTCGGGAACTCCTTCACCCCCTGCTCCAAAGCGTTTCGCATTCCGACGGGGGCCTTGGCGGCGGCGAAGAACCGAGAGAGAATGATGTACGGCGTCGGAATCTCCGGATGCTTCTTGCACGCTTTCTTCAGCACCTTCAACGCGCCATCCGCGTCGCGGTTCTTGAAGTCGTTAAATGCTTCGTTGATTTCCGGAATCTCCTTCGCGACGTCCTTCGCGGCGGCGGCGTCCTTGTCCTTCGCAGGCTCAGTCTGAGCCGATGCCGATAGCTCGCCCGATACCTGGGCCGATACGGGGGCGGTCCACACGGCAAAAAGCGCTACGAACGGCACAATAACGATGATCGAGGCTCGTCTCATAATCTCGGTACCTTTGTCGGCGTGAAAATAGGTGAACTGCTGTCGTCCTCTCGCAACGAATCGAACGGGGCGTATTCGTTCAAGTGTAGCCCACTACGTCGCCAATGCAACCCGCTAGATTGCGGGAATATTACACCACAACGCACTCGATGGCATCATATAGGGGGGAGGGCGATGATGCCGAATGAGGGCTTGGCACTCGCGGAACGGCTTTCTATGATGGCTTCCTCTTGAGTGTTGCCACCGTATCTCGAATCTTGTGGAGGTTCTTCCCATGATACGGACCGCCGTGGCGCGGCTTGCCTGCTGGATCGCGTTGGTTTCGTTGGCAGGGTCACTGCCCATCGTGGAGCGGCCGGTCCTGGGGGCGGAAGGCAAGCCACCCGTCAAAAAACTCAGCAGAAGGGGCCACCGCCTGCCGGCGCATTATGCCAAGGTGGTCAATGACAAACAACGCCAGGAGATTTACCGGATTAAAGACGAGTATCAGCCGAAAATCGAGGCGTTGCAGAACCAACTGAACGCCTTAAAAAAAGAGCGCGACAAGAGAATCGCGGCCCTGCTTACCGCGGAGCAGAAGAAACAGATCGAAGAGGCTGTGGCAAAGGCCGCGGCAAACCGCAAATCCAAACGGAAGTCGGCTGCCAAACCCGCAGAGCAGACGCCGGCAGCCCCTCCCGCGACGCCAGCACCCGTAAAGCAACGATCAGAACGATGAACCGACACGCACGTATTCGCCGTGACCGACACGCGCGGCCGGCATAGGCGCCGTATTTCTCCGGGCAGACAGGAGTGCACGGCTCGCGGCGCCGGGAAATGCGGACTACGCTCCGCGGAGCGATACCACCCGACTGCGACCGTTCTCGACGATGTCGATTTTGTCCTCGCGGGCAAGCCAGCCGAGAGCCTGCAGCACGTTGTCGCGAGGTTCACCGGTTGCCTTGATCAGCTTGGCCACTGTCATGCCGCCATTCTCGGAGAGCGTAGACCAAACCACGCCGGCCATCTCGCCGATCGACGCAACACACGAAGCTGAAGATGTTGTTGTCATCTGACCGCCTCGATATCACGATGGGTTTTGGAAGCTTGCGGAGAACACGACCCGCGGCAATTATAGCCAAGACGGGCATGTATGCAAAGTATAGGTCATATAGGCAGCCAATTCAGCCGGCTTTTTTGCTACAATCCGATGTACAAACCCCACAGCAGGATTCGACAGGCTCGTGAAACCGACGTCATTGCAGAATTACTCCTCGAAACCGGAACTTTACAAGGCTCTGGCGAACGAACTTCGCTCCCTGCTGGAGGGGGAGGAAGATGGACTTGCCAATGCCGCCAACACCTCGGCCTTGGTGTTTCACGCCTTGCCCGAGGTAAATTGGGTAGGCTTCTATTTCCTTAGGGGCGGACATCTTGTCGTCGGCCCCTTTCAGGGCAAGCCTGCCTGCACCCGGCTGAGCTTGGGCAAGGGCGTGTGCGGAACTGCGGCGGCCCAGCGCAAGACGATCGTTGTGCCCGATGTCCACCAGTTTCCCGGCCACATCGCCTGTGACGGCGCGTCGGCGGCGGAAATCGTGATTCCGATGGTGGCCGACGGCCGTTTGATCGGAGTCTTTGACGTCGACAGTCCCGTTGTCGGCCGTTTCGACGTGGAAGATCGAATCTGGTCTCGAATCGATCGTAGCGGTGTTTCTCGAAGCCATCGGCAAGAAGTTGCCTGCGGGAAGTTCATTCTCCGATTGACAAGCGTCGGTTCGATGCGGTACAGTCTCCGTTGTATTCTGGTGCTCCCGGCGCTGGCCTTATTGCCCATCATTCTCGATCATCCCATTTCGCGAAGGTCTGTTCGACATGGCATGGACACGACATTCCGCAGAGCCATTTTCATCTTCTTCCATTGAGCCGAGTCGCGAAAGCGTGTTTCAAGTGACGTCGGCGTCGTTTTCCAGCGAGGAGAGCGATTTTGCCCATGCTCTGTTTGCCCCGATGCACTACACGCCGGGCTACGCATACCCACTGATCATCTGGCTGCACGGCTGCGGCGGCGACGAACGTCAGTTGCAGCGCGTCATGCCGTTGGTAAGCATGCAGAACTACGTAGCCGCGGCTCCTCGCGGCCTGCAATCACCCGCCACGGAAGAGACGGGGCGACCGTGTTACGGATGGCTGCAAACCGAGGGGCACATCCAGCGGGCCGAGCAGCGCGTCTTCGACCTCATTGCCTTGGCCGGCCGGAAGTTCCATGTCGCGCCGAAGCGGATCTTCCTGGCCGGATTCGACGCGGGCGGAACCATGGCGATGCGAATCGCCATGAGCCATCCGCGGCGATTCGCCGGAGTGCTCTCGCTGTGCGGCGCATTTCCCTGCGGACGCACCCCCTTCTCCAACCTTGTCGCCGCCCGGCGATTGGCAGTCTTCCTGGCGACCGGCCGCGGGAGTTTGCAGTACCCCGCCGCGCAGGTTTGCGAGGACTTGCGGCTGCTGCACACCGCCGGCCTCTCGATCACCCTGCGGCAGTATCCTTGCGGCCACGAATTGATGCCGCAGATGCTCGCCGACGTGGATCGTTGGATCATCGAGCAGATCACGGCGCCGCAGCTCGCGCCGGCGCAGTCCAACGCCGAGTGGTCGCGCGAGGCCGAATGAGCGTACTGTTTCTGCTGTTAGTGAACATTGCCGAAGCGGCGCATGGGGATTGATGCCCCGATGGCGCAGTCCGCTCGGAGCAAACCCCCATGCGCATCGCCGGCTGCCCGCTCGTTCAGGGTTTCTTGGCGGGAGCAGCCGGCGCGTTCGTCTTGTCGGTAGACGTGCCGAACCCCACTCCCGGTTGAGGCTTGACTTTGGGCTGCGTACGACCGCTGCCGCAGCCGAAGACGAACATTCCAATGGCGGCAATCAAGGCAAATGCCAAAAGACGCTTCATCTCATCACCCTTTCTAAGAGAACCAACCTCGCCTCCACACCGGCGGAAACGCTTCCAGCCGCGGGCGAGGTTTCTCATTCTACACAGATACTCCGCTGTTGGCCATTATTCCCCTATTCCCCCATAGCCGGAATCCTTTCCCTCCGCGTCAGTTCTTCGCCAGCCGGCTGTCGCACGGTGTCCCGCGGCCACTCCTTGGCCGTAGAGGGCTGTGGAAGCACGGGCGGCTGACGTCCGTACCACCGTTCAGGGGGTAAAATGTGCATTGACACCGCCGCCCGTCTTCGAGTACAAACTGCCCGCTTTTCTCCGGTTCTCCGTTCCAGTTCAGCCGGCGGACGCTCGGCGGCGGGGTCGCCAGAGTCTTGCCGGAAAGCGTCACAAGGTGGGCCAAAATCATGTTGCCGCAATTCAACAAACGATCCCGCTCGGATTTTCCCCTGCGAGCGCTGGTCAGCGAGGTCGCCCAGTCGTTGGCCTCGCGGTGCAAGGACCAGTCGATTGACCTGATCCTCGACGTTCCCGTAAATCTCGTCGTCACGGGCAACCGCGGGCTGATTCGCCGGGCGGTCGAGCACCTGATGCTCGGCGCCATTGCGGCGATGCCCAAGGGCGGTTCGCTCTGGGCCACCTCCGCCGCCGGGCCAAACGCTGTGGAGCTCGAAATCGCCGACACCGGGCCAACCCTCTCCGATGAGGCCCGCCGTCACGCTTTCGATTCCCCCGGCGACACCGAGCGCGGCGCCTCGGGCTGGGAGCTGGCCATGGTCTATCACATCGCCCAGATTCACGGTGGCAGCGTGACCGCCGCCAATTGTCCCGAAGGGGGCGTCGCCTTCACTTTGCGAATCCCGCGCCGGGCCGCCTTGGAGGCCGCCGCATAATGGATCTGCTTCGTCGGGCATACGCGCAACTGCACGATCGCTTCCGCTCGATGACGCCGGGCTCGCGGCTGTTGGCAGTCTTGCTGGCCGTCGCCCTGCTGCTCGGCCTGGGATATCTCGCCACGCAGCAAACCGCCCGGCCCGAGGTGGATCTGATGCACGGCGTGCCCATCGCCAACAGCCGCCTGCCGCTGATGGAAGCCGCCTTCGGCAAAGCGAAGCTGAAAGACTACTCGATTCGCGGCTCGTCGATCTACGTGCCTGGCGGACAAGAGGCGACGTACATGCAAGCACTCGTCGCCGCCGGCGCATTGCCGCCCGGTTTGGACTCCGATCTGCCGGCCAGCATCAACCAGGGCTCCTGGTGGGAGGACGGCTCTTCCGCGCGACCAGCGGATGAAGATCGCCAAGCAACACGCCGTGGCCAGTGCCATCAAGCTCCGACCCGGCATCGAGGACGCCAGTGTCGTCTACGACGTTAGCAAGCCCGGCGGCTTCAAGCCGAAAGTGGCGACGGCCATTGCCTACGTAAAGCCGGTCGGCTCGACCCAACTCGACGAGGCGATGGTGATCGACATCCGCAACGACGTCGTCGGCGCCTATGCCGAGTTGAAACCGGAGAACGTCACCGTTTCCGACCTCAACGGCCACGCCTGGAGCGGCAGCGTCGGCAGCGCCGACGAACTCCGATACGGTTCGCTGAAGCGAAGCTGCGAGCAAGATTTGAAGGCGAAGATCCTGCGCGTCCTGGGCCGCATTCCCGACGTCACGGTGGAACTGAACGTCGATTTCGACCGGGCCGCGCTCGCGCCGACTTCGGCGAGGGTCTCGATCCGCGTGCCGACCAGCTATTTCGGAAACGTCTGGCGCCAACGAAATCCCGTCGAGCCGGGCCATGCTGAAAAGACGCCGGATGAGGCCGCGCTCCATCAGATTTGCAGCGAGGAATCGGCGAATATCCGGCAATGCGTGGCCACGCTGCTGCCTCGGGCCAACGGCGCGGCGAGATCGGCCAATGTGGTCACCGTGACCGCCTACCAGGAGCTTCCGCCAACGCCGCCGCCCGTTCTCGCCGGGGGCGGGAACGCTTGGAGTTGGGCCGTCAAGCTGTGGAGAATCCCCGTAGCGGTCGCCTTTGGCATTGTTTGTCTGCTGGTGCTGCGTTCCATGGTCAGGTCGAGAGCGACCGAAAGTGCCGAGCCGGCCAGCCCGACGGTCTCCGCGCTGCCGACCGGCAAGCCTCCAGCAAAAACTGCCGCCGTGGCGCCGCCGCATTGGCGACAGCGCCCCGCCCCCGTCGACCGCTCGCTCCGCGAGGAGCTTTCCGAGTTGGTCGAAACAGATCCCGAAGCGGCCGCAAACATCCTTCGCAATTGGATCGGACAGACGAGTTGACCGATGGACGTCGCCACGATCAGTTTACATGATGCCGGCATTCGCAAAGCAGCCATCCTGGTGGCGAGCCTCGACCAGGCCGCCGCCGACCTGCTGCTCGGCCAACTGGGCCACGAACGCGCCGAATTGGTGCGTCAGGCCGTGGCCTATCTCGATGACATCGCGCCGCAAGAGCGGCAGCGAATCGTCGACGAGTTCCGCCGCATCGGGCCGTTGGTCCCCAGCCAATCCACCTCGGGCATCGAGCTGGACCGGTTGCCCCCGGGGCAGACGGTTCGACCGCTGGGGCAGACATTCTTGTCTGCCGGCTCATCTGCTGCAAGGCAGACAGGGATGCCGGTCCCACCGCCGGCCGGCGACGACCCGCCGCCGTTCGACTTCCTCCGCGACGCCGAGGACGAAAAGCTCTCACGTCTGTTGGGCGACGAGCGTTCGTCGACCGTGGCCTTGGTGCTGTCCAATTTGCCGCCCGAACGGGCAGGCGAGGTCTTGGCACGGCTGGCCCCAGCCGCGCAGATCGAAGTCGTCCGCCGGTTGGTCGACCTCGACAATACCGATCCGGAAACGCTCGGTGAAATCGAGAAGGCGTTGGAGACGCGGTGGTTGCAGCAGTTCGCCGTCGACCGCCGCCGCGCCGCCGGCCCCGAGACCGTCGCGCGAAATCCTCGCCGCGTGCGATCCGGCAGCCCGCGGACGGATCCTCGGCAACCTCGCCGCGCACGACGAATCGTTGGCCGAGCAATTCGGCCAGCGGCCGATCGCTTTCGAGGAGATCGCCCAGTTCGACGATGCCGTGCTGCTGGGCGTCTATCGCACGGCCAAGCCGGAAGTCCTGCAAGCGGCGTTCCTGGGAGCGCCGCCGTCGTTGTTGGACCGGCTGTTAGGCCGTTTGTCGCGGCGCAGAAGCCAAGCAATTGCGTCACAAGCTGGCCCATCCCGATCCCATTCGGCTCAGCGACGTGGAAGAGGCCCGGCGGCAGATCGCCGCGCTGGCGCAGCAGATCTCGCGAGATCGTCCCCGAAAAGCCGCGTAAGCAACACAGAGGGGGACGGAGGAGGTTGTCGGAATAGAGTAGCACACTTGAAAGAGCATTTTCCGACAACCTCCTCCGTCCCCTTCCCGCTGCGAAGCATCGCTAACAAGCTCACCACAACATGGCCGCCATCCTTCGAGCCTCCGACGCACAATTCAGCCCGCAGGTGGCGTCGTTCAATCTCGACGACGTGACCGCCGAGGCTGCCCGGCGCCTTGCCGAGGCGCAGGCCGAGGCCGCCGAAATCGTCGCGGCGGCCGAGCGCCAGGCCGCCGACATCCGCCGGCAGGCCGCCGAGGCGGGCTGCAAGGCCGCGATGCAGGAGTTCGAAAAAATGGTGGCCGCCCAAGTGGCCCCGGCGATCGACGCGCTGCGCAGGCCGCCGCCGAGTTGCACCACGAGAAGCAAGCATGGCTTTCGCACTGGGAGAACGGCGCAGTGCACCTGGCCGCCGCCATCGCGGCAAGGATCATTCGCCGCGAACTGCGGCAAGCAGCCCGAGATCACGCTGGCCCTGGTGCGCGAGGCGCTGGATCTGGCCGCCGGAAGCCCCAACGTGCGGCTGCACCTCAACCCGGAAGACTACAAGGCGCTGGGCGCTCAGGTGCGAACGCTGATCGACGCCATGTCCGCGCTCGGCGACGCCGAGGTGATCTCCGACGCGGCGATCGGCCAAGGCGGTTGCCGCGTCGAAACCCGTTTCGGCACGATCGACCAGCAGATCGAATCGCAATTGCAGACGAATCGAAGAGGAATTGGCGGCATAGATGAATCGACGGCGCGAAGCCGCAAGCGGCTTTCTAATCCCTAATCCCTGACCCCTGACCCCTGATCCCTGACCCCTCATCGTGCCCGACTTCATCGAACAACTCGACGCACATCATGCCGACCGGCCTGACCGGCAGCGTGGCGCAGACGGTCGGCACGACCGTCTCGGCCGCCGGATTTCCCGCGCCGGTCGGCGCCGTGGCCGAAATCCAGCGGCAGTCGGGCGCGCCGCTGCTGGCCGAAGTGGTCGGCTTCCGCGACGACCTGACGGTGCTCTACCCCGTTGAGCGATCTGAGCGGGCGTGCGGCGCGGCAACCGCGTCCGCCTGGTCCGCACCACGCACTGGCTGCGCGTGGGCGCCGGACTGCTCGGCCGCGTGATCGACGCCGAGGGCAAGGCCATCGACGGCCGGCCGCAGCCGGCGCTTGGCCGACCGCACGTCGCTGCGATCGGCCGCCCGCCCGACCCTGCTCGCGCCCGCGCATCGACCAGCCGCTGGCCACCGGCGTCCGCGCGATCGACGGCCTGCTGACCTGCGGCAAGGGGCAGCGGATGGGCATCTTCTCCGGCTCCGGCGTGGGCAAGAGCGTGCTGCTGGGCATGATGGCCCGCTACACCGCCGCCGACGTGATCGTCATCGCCCTGATCGGCGAGCGCGGCCGCGAGGTCAACGAGTTCATCGAGCGCGACCTCGGGCCCGACGGGCTGGCCAAGAGCGTCGTGGTGGTGGCCACCAGCAACGAGCCGGCCCTGGTCCGCACCCAGGCGGCCTCGACCGCCACGGCCATCGCCGAGTACTTCCGCGACCAGGGCAAGGACGTGCTGCTGCTGATGGATTCGCTGACGCGGTTCGCCCTGGCCCAGCGCGAGATCGGCCTGGCGGCCGGCGAGCCGCCCGACCACGCGCGGCTTCACCCCCTCGGTCTTCGCCACGCTGCCGAAGCTGGTCGAGCGCGCCGGCCGCACGCCCGCAGGGCAGCATCACCGCCTTCTACACCGTGCTGGTCGAAGCCGACGACCCCAACGAGCCGATCAGCGACGCCGTCCGCGGCCTGTTGGACGGCCACACCTGGCTCTCGCGCGAGCTCAGTTCGCGCGGGCACTATCCGGCGATCGACGTGCTGGAAAGCATCAGCCGCCTGATGCCCGAGGTGGCCGACGACGAGCACGCCCGCGGCCACCTACGCGATCCGCGACCTGCTGGCCGCCTACCGCGATCACGAGGACTTGATTTCGATCGGGGCGTATCGCCGCGGCGGCAACAAGACCGTGGACGCGGCCATCGACATGCAGGACGAGATCAACCGTTATCTGCGTCAGCCGGTGGACCAGCCCGTCGACGCTCGACGAAGCCCGCGAGGGCTCATGCGGCTGCAACAACACTATCAGGAACGCATGGGACAGTGACGATGCCCGAACCCCGTTTTCGACTGGCCACGCTGCTGCGGCTCCGCGAATCGACGCGCGACGAGTGCCGTGCGCGGCTGGCCGCAGGCCCAGCGGGCCGATCAGGAACTGCGTCGATCAATTGACGCGGCTCGGCATCGAGCAGCAGCGGGTGCAGGACGAATGCCGCAAAGCCGCCGGTCCCGGCGACGTCGACGTCGAGCCGGCTGGTCGAGGCCCATCGCTACGCGGTATCGCTTCGCACCCGCGAAGAGGAATTGCGCCAACAGCGACAGACGCTGGCCGCCGAAATCCAGCGGCGCCGCCAGGCGCTGCTGAAAGCCGATCAGGACGTGCAGGTTTTGGAAAAGCTTGCGCGATCGCCGGCTCGAACGCTACCGGCGTGGAAGAGGGGCGAAAGGAAGCCAAGCAAATCGACGAGGCCGCGCTGCAGGCGGCCGTTGCGTAAGCTTATGCCGGAGCACAGTTCGCATGTGGGACAACCAGTTGACAAACCTGCTGAATCGGGCCGAACAGGGCATCGAATCGCGTGCTGTCGCCGGAGGAAGCCGAGGACTGCGCACGCGGACGACCAGCGGCAGGTCGATCTTCGGATCGAACTCGGACGGACGCGTCTGCAACCCGACGACGTGCAACAGCTTCGCGGCGGTTCGGTGGTTGTCGCTCGACGCACCGTTGGGCGAGCCGGCGGCGATCTACGCGGCCGGGCGATTGATCGGGCGAGGCGAGATCGTCGTGACCAATGGAAAAATCGGCGTGCGAGTCATGGAACTCGTGGAATCAAGACTGCTTGCGGTTTCGCAATAACGCATCAAGAATGACGAAGACCAATCCCCTACGCTCGGCGATCTGTGCAACCGTGCTGATTCTCCTGTCGGCGCATCCGGCGGAGTTGTCGGCCCAGGTTGCGCCGGCGACGGAGCCGGCGGGATCGTCCGCGGAGGCGGCCACGCCGCTGCCGGCGCTGAAGCCGCCGCACAGTTCCACCAACCACACCGGACCCGACAAGAAGCCGGACGGTCTGCCGTCGCCCGTGGCGGTCTTCGGCAGCCTGGCGCTGGTGTTGGGAGTCTTCTTCGCGCTGGTCTGGGTGCTTCGCCGGGCTCGCCGCCGGGGGCCGCTCTGCTTCCGCGCCGAGGCGTTCGAGGTGCTCGGCCGCGCCCCGTTGGCCAATCGCCAGCAGGCGCACCTGCTCCGTTGCGGCAACAAGCTGTTGCTGGTTTCCGCAGGCGCCGCCGGCGCGGAGCCGCTTACCGAAATCACCGACCCCGCCGAAGTCGATCGCCTGACCGACTTGTGCCGCCAGGCGCGGCCGGCATTGCCACGACGGCCCTAAGCCGCATCCTCGGGCAGAAGGGGAGGAGCAATGGCTGAACATGGGACAGAGCAGATTCCAGCCGCCCGCAAGGCCAATGCTACTGGTACTCAGTACTCAGTACTCCGGTACTTGCTGTTTCGCGGCGACCCTGTCTCTCCTATTGCCGCTGGCGGTCTGCCTAATCCTCTCCACTCCCGCCGCGCCGCCGATCCGCCCCGTCAAGCCTCCAACCCAATCGACGTCGCTCGGCTTGCCTGCGGACTTGGCTGGCCGGGCCGAAGGCGTGGACGAGCCCCGAGGGACTCGGCTCCAGCCTGCAAGTCATGCTGTTGTTGGCGGTGGTCAGCTTGGCGCCGGCGGCGCTGCTGATGACCACCTGCTACGTGCGCATCGTCGTAGTGCTGAGTCTGCTGCGGCAGGCGCTGGGCACGCAAAACCTGCCGCCGACGCAGGTCATTACTACGCTGTCCCTCTTCCTCACGCTGTTGGTGATGTCGCCCGTCTGGAAGCAGGTGTACGACGAGGCCGTAGTGCCCTACACGCAACACCAGATCAGCGGCGAGCAGGCGTGGAAGTCGGGCGTGGCGCCGATTCGCCGCTTCATGAGCATGCAGATCGAGCGGGCCCAGAACACCGAAGACGTCTGGCTCTTCATGAACTATCTGCCCAAACAGGCCGCGCCGAAGAGCTACGACGACGTGCCGTTGCAGGCCCTGTTGCCGGCGTTTATGCTCAGCGAACTGAAGACGGCGTTCCTGATCGGCTTCCAGATCTATCTGCCGTTTCTGATTCTCGACATGGTCGTGGCCAGCGTGATGGTTTCGATCGGGCATGTTGATGGTGCCGCCGGCGATGGTCTCGCTGCCGTTCAAACTGCTGCTGTTCGTGCTGGTCGACGGCTGGCACCTGGTCGTCGGAATGTTGTTGCAGAGTTTCCAAGCGTTTACATAAAAGGGATCAGGGGCCAGGGATCAGGGGTCAGAGTTTCCAGACTATCGTCCGCCCCTAGCCCCTGACCCCTGACCCCTAGCCCCTGACCCCTAGCCCCTGCCCCCTCCCATGGACCCACAATCCGCTATCGATCTCGGTCGGCAAGCCCTTTGGACGACGCTGATCGTCGCCTCGCCGGTGCTGGTCGCCGCGCTGGTCGTCGGTCTGGTGATCGGACTGTTGCAGGCGATGACGCAAATCCAGGAGCAGAGTCTGGCCTTCGTCCCGAAGATCATCGTCATGCTTTTGGTGTTGAGCATTTCGTTGCCCTGGTTGATCTCGCGGATGGTGCAATACACCAGCACGCTGATTGGCGGCATTCCCGGCCGGTTTTAGCGAGTTTCGGAATGTCAACGTCGTCCTAATGGCCGCGGGCCAACGGCCCGCGGAATGTGCTTGCCACAGGGTCGCAGGCCGTTGGCCCCGGCTATTTCGAGATTACCAGCTTGGTGTTCGTGAGTCGCTATGTACCAGAATTGGCTGATCCTGTTCGCGCTGGTCTTCGCCCGCGTCGCCGGGCTGACGATGACCGCGCCGATCTTCGGAACCAAACACGTTCCGTTGCAGGTCCGCGTGCTGTTGGCCGCCGCGCTCGCGCTGTTGATCGTGCCGATCGAATGGCACGTCGCCGCGGTCCCTTTCGGCAATCTGGTCCATCTTCTGGCGATGCTCGCGGTTGAAGCCGCCATCGGGGCGTGCCTCGGCCTGGGCGTTCTCGTTCTGATCCACAGTATGACCTTGGCCGGCGAGATGATCGCCCAGGCCAGCGGCTTGGGCATCGCCGAAATGTTCGATCCCATGACGGGAGAAAGCGTCTCCCATTTTTCGCGACTGATGTTCTTGACCGCCGTGACCATTTTTCTCTGCATCGGCGGCCACCGCCTGGTGATGGCCGGACTGCTCGACACGTTCCAGACGATTCCGCCGGGCAGCGGCGTGCCGCCCAACTCGCTGGCCGACGGATTTACCACGTTGGTGGCCATGAGTTTCTCGCTCGGCGTCCGTGTGGCCGCGCCGGCGGTGACGGCCCTGCTCTTGGCCACTCTGGTGCTCGGCCTGATCGGGCGAACGCTGCCGCAGTTGAACATTTTCGCGCTGGGCTTCGGCCTGAACTCGCTGTTGGCCTTCGCCGCATTGGCCGTCACCCTCGGCACCGCCGCCTGGGCGTTTCAAGATCAAATCCAGCCGGCGATGCAGACGATTTTTGACGCCCTGAAGACGCCGCTGAAGTTGGAGTGGATGTCGTGAAGAAAGAGACTAGGGATTGGGGATTAGGGATTAGATGAGACCTACACATGCCGGCGATTGGACTCCAATCCCTACATCTCCAATCCCTAACCCCTAACCCCTAATCCCTAATCCCTAATCCCTAACCCCTAACCCCTTTCCCCTATGCCCGACGCCGGCGACAAATCCGTCGACCCCACACCGCACCGCAGGCAACAAGCCCGGCGGGAAGGCCACGTCGCCAAGAGCCAGGACCTTGGCTCGGCGGTTGTGCTGCTGGCGGGCGTGGGCATCCTTATGATGCTCGGCGGCGGGTTGGTCGATTTCTTCGTCAACTACTGCCGCAGCCAACTCGGCGGCCAGCCGTGGCTGACGGCCAGCACCGACTTCGTCACCGGCCAATGGAACGCCACGCTCTGGACGTTGGCCCGCCGTCTGCTGCCGATCCTCGGGCTGCTCTGTCTGGCCGGCGTGGCCGTCAACCTGCTGCAAACCGGCTTCCTCTTCCTGCCGCAACGGGCTTCGTTCGACCTTGGCCGCATCAGCCCGATTCGCGGATGGCAGCGCATCTTCTCCTCGGCGCGGATGGTCCACCTCGCTTTCGGCCTGTTGAAACTAACGGCCGTTTTCACCGTGGCCGGCGTCGTGCTCTACAATCAGCATGATGCCCTGCTGCGTCTGATCGCCCTGCCGCCGCCGGCGCTCGCCGCCGGCATGGCGCAACTGCTGCTCTGGACTTCGCTGAAAATCGGCGCGGCCCTGTTGCTGCTGGCGATTCTCGACTACGGCTACCAGCGCTGGCGGCACGAGCAAGACCTCAAGATGACGCCGCAGGAGCTGCGCGAGGAGCTAAGAAACCTCGAAGGCGATCCGCAACTGCGCGCCCGGCGAAAGCGGGCCCAGCGCGACCTGGCCATCGGACGCACTCCGCCGCTTCCATCGCCGCCGGTCGAAACCCAAGCCGACGGGCTGAAGCAGTGACCTCCCGCTGTGGGAGGCGACTCCTGTCGCCGATTACCAATAACCGAGCGTAGGATCGGCGACAGGAGTCGCCTCGTGCAGCCACCGCTGCAAGAAACGCGGATCGGCCCGGGCTCTTCGTCATAGCTCGTCTTGCCGCCCTTTAGTACGTATAGTAGAATATAGAGAGTACGTATTGGAGCGAGCATGACCAAATTGACCCTCAGCATCGAGCCGTCCGTCGTCGAGAAGGCCAAGCAGATGGCGGAGGCCAACAACACCAGTGTCTCGGCGATGTTCACCCAATTCGTCGAGTCCGCGTCCGCCCACCGCAGGCGCCGGCCCAAGATCGGGCCGCTGACGCGGAAGCTCAGCGGCATCATCGAACTCCCGGCCGGCAAGGACTACAAGAAGCTGGTCGAGGAAGCCCTTGCCCACAAATACAAGATAGCCAAGTGAACGTCTTTGTCGACACCAACATTCTCTTGGACGTCCTGGCCCGCCGCGAGCCGTTCTATGCCGACTCGGCCGAAGTGTGGACGCTCGCCGAGACCGGCCGAATCAGTGGCTTCGCATCGACCTTGAGCCTTCCGAACCTGTACTACCTGCTGCGTCGAGTGAAGGGGCAACAGGCGGCCCGCAAGGCATTGGGAATCCTCCGCGACATCTTCACGCTTGTGCCGCTCGACCTCCAAATCACCAATCAAGCCATTGACGCGGGGATCAAGGATTTCGAGGACGCCATCCAGTTCTTCAGCGCCCTCCGCGCTGGGACCGGCGTTCTGGTCACGCGCAACCCCAGAGATTTTCCGGTCGGCGACGTCGCTATCCAAACCCCCTCCGAATTCCTGGCCGCGCACTTCGCCGAGTAAATGACCGGTCGCCTTGCCGCTTATCGCCCATCCGCCGGCAGCCGCGCCAGTACCGGCAGCTTGATCGTGACTTGCGTCCCGCGGCCGGGCTCGCTTTGCAGGGTGATCTGGCCGTTGTGCCCCTCGATGATCTTCCGTGTAGTCGGCAGGCCCAGACCCGAGCCGCCGCGCTTCGTTGAGAAGAAGGTCTCGAAGATCTTCGCCTGCGTCGCGGCGTCCATGCCGCAGCCGGTGTCGATCAGGTCCAGTGCCACGCCGTCGGCCGTGCCGTAGGTGCGCACCACCAGTCTGGCCCCCCTCGGGCATCGCCTGCTCGGCGTTGAGCATCAGATTCAACAGCGCCCCGTGGAACGCCTCGCGATCCAGCAGCAGCGTCGGCAGATTGCCGGTGAGATAATCGACGATCTCCACGCCGGCCTGCTTTGCCTTCGGGCGGTAGAAATCGAGCACTTGTCGCACTAACCCGTTCAAGTCGCTCGGCTGGAGGTCGAGGCGATGGGCCTTGGCAAAACGGAGGAAGTTATCGAGCAAATCTTGCAGCCGCTGGCATTCCCGCTGCACCAGGTCGATCTTCTTCATCGCCCGGCGTTCCCGCGGAGCGTCGGATTCGCGGAAATCCTCGGCCAAAAGCTCCATGTTCATGCGGATGGTCGAAAGCGGATTTTTGATCTCGTGCGCCAGCCCGCCGGCCAGCCGCACGATCTCGGTGTACTGATCGACCAGCCGCTGGTTGACGTCGTCGTGGGGCATACGAGCGATTGTAGCCGACGGAGGCGAAAAGACAACCGCCCGCCGGTTCGCTGTCGGCCGCCGCCGCCTCCATTGTTGGATAGGCTCGGCGCGATGAGAATTCAGTCAGTCTGCGTTTCTCGCTGGCGAGCGCCACTGTCGCTCCATCGACCCGCGTGTTGAGAAATGCGGCTCAACCGCCTTCTGCTTTCCTTGCATCGCTTGCAGCGGGCGGTTCGTCGGCTGTGCGGCGGGGGGCGTCGGTCGTGCCGGGGACGATCTTCACGCTGGGAGAATTCGCTTCGACGATCTCGCGAAGCTCGTCGTTGTTGATCGTCTCCTTCTCGACCAGCCGCTCGGCCAACGCTTCCAACGCCTTGCGCCGCGTCTCCAGAATGTTTCGCGTTGTTTCCAGCGACTCGGCGATGATGCGATTGATCTCCTCATCGATCTCGCGGGCGGTCTGCTCGCTGTGGCTGCGGTCGCGGAAATCCTCGACGCCGGGCAGGTAGACCGAGCGGCCGCGCTCGCGATAGTTCACCCGTCCCAACCGGCTCATGCCGAACTCCATCACCATGCTGCGGGCGATCTCCGTGGCGCGCTCCAGGTCGTTCTGCGCACCGGTGGCCACGTCGTGGTAGATCATCTCCTCGGCCACCGTGCCGGCCAGCAGCGACTGGATGCGGCACTCCAACTCGCTCTGCGTCGTGGTGTAGCGGTCGCCGTCGGGGCGATACATCGTATAGCCCAGGGCGCTGGGGCCGCGGGGAATAATCGAGACCTTGTGGACCGGATCGGCACCCGGCAGGCTGTAGGCCACCAGGGCGTGGCCGCTCTCGTGGTAGGCGGTGCGTTGCTTCTCTTCGGGATTCATCACCCGCTGGCGTTTCTCCAAACCGGCGATGACCCGCTCGACGCCCTCGTTGAACTCGAGCGTCGTGACCGACTTCTTGCCCCCGCGAGCCGCCAGCAGCGCGGCCTCGTTCACCAGGTTCGCCAGATCGGCGCCGACGAAGCCCGGGGTGATGCGGGCGACCTCCTTCAGATCGACCGACTTCGTCGAGCTTCACCTTGGCCGCGTGGACCTTAAGGATCTGCTCGCGTCCGCGGACGTCGGGCCGGTCGACCGAGACGTGGCGGTCGAACCGTCCGGGCCGCAACAGCGCCGGATCGAGCGTTTCGGGCCGGTTCGTGGCCGCCATCACGATCACGCCGCTGTTCGAGCTGAAGCCGTCCATCTCGACCAGCAGCGCGTTGAGCGTCTGCTCGCGCTCGTCGTGTCCGCCGATCATGCCGCTGCCGCGGGTCTTGCCCAAGGCGTCCAACTCGTCGATGAAGACGATGCAGGGGGCCTTGGCCTGGGCCTGCTGGAACATGTCGCGGACCCGCGCGGCGCCGACGCCGACGAACATCTCGACGAAGTCCGAGCCGGAGAGGCTAAAGAAGGGGACGCCCGCCTCGCCGGCGATCGCCTTGGCCAGCAGCGTCTTGCCCGTGCCCGGCGGGCCGACCAGCAGCACGCCCTTGGGAATCCGCCCGCCGAGAAGCTGATACTTTTCGGGCGAGCGGAGAAAATCGACGACTTCGCGCAGTTCGTCGACCGCCTCGTCGATGCCGGCCACGTCGCTGAAGCTGACGCCGAGGTCTTCCTGGGCGAAGAGTTTGCCGCGGCTGCGTCCGAAGGCCATCGCCGAGCCCGTGCCGCCCAGCCGCCGCATCATGAAGAAGAAAATGGCCATGATCACCAGCATCAGCACGAACATCGGCATCAGGCTCTTCCAGCCGCTGGGGGCTTCCTGAGCGTCGACGGTGAAGCCCTTCTTTGTCGCCAGATTCGCTAACTCCTTGTTGTTGTCCTCCAGACCCTGACACGGCGTCTGAAAGGCGACATTCACTTCAGGACCACTGTGCTCGGTTTTCGGTTCAAGGACCTGCCGATCGACGGTGCCGGTGATCTCTTGCGGCCCGAATTTCAGATTCCTGAGATTCCAATAGCGGACAATCTCTGCCTTTTCCCCGGATCCTTCGCTCACCTTGATGGCAGCGTCCTTGTTCTTTGCCGGGGCGCCCTGTTCGATCAGTGCTTGCAGGTCGCCGTACTTCAGCTTGACCTTGCCGCCGGGTTCCATCAGATTGACCAAAAAGATCGCTCCAATTGCCACGGCCAGCAGATACCAGACTAAGTTCCCACCTATCGGAGGGGTCTTGCGCTCTGGCGGGCGGTTCGGCTCGTGGTGCTCATCACTCATTGGAGGGGAATCCCTGGATTGCCATTCGTCATCTCTCTCATTGTACTACGCTCCGAAGCGGATAGTAGGTGCGACGGCACTTGCCAAACGGATTATTTGGTTCGCAAGAAGGCGCATCCTTGTTTAGCCGCAAGCCGGCGGCGAGCGATTCGGGGCCAAGGCGTAGGTTATGCTTCAGCATAACGGGATCGGCAGCCTTGGGGCGTCATGCTGAAGCATAACCTACGGCTCTTTCCCTTGCCGCTTGACCGGCGCGACCGCCGCGGATAGAAATGGAGAGTTATGGCACTAATCATGTTGCGAGTGATCGACGGCGCCGACCGCGGACGGGTGTTCGCCGATGCCCCTACTCCGCTGACCATCGGACGCGAGGAGGGCAACCCGATCCAACTGAACGACGAGCGGATCAGCCGCTTCCACCTGAAGATTCAGGAGGATCAGCACAAGATCGTCTTGACCGATCTGCAAAGCACCAACGGCACCAAGGTCAACGGCGAGCCCGCACAGCTTTGGGTGCTTCGGCCGGGCGACGTGATCGCCTTGGGCCGAACCATCTTGATCTACGGATCGCGCGAGGAGATCGCCGAGCGGCTCGCGGCGCTGCGCGAGGAAGGGACTCCCGAAGGGGTCACGCTCGACGCGGACCAGTACGAGGAGTCGCCGAGTGCGGCCGCGTTGGATTTCGAACTGAATTTCAGCGACCAGCCGGATGCCAAGGAGGTGCTGCACACCTTGGCGCCCCCCGAGTTGCCCGAGGGGCTCAGCACCGGTCAGGCCGCCCAACTGGCCGAAGTGCTCCTTTATTTCAGCCTGCGAATGCGAGGGCTGATTCAGTCGGTCGAGTCGAAAGGAAAGGGCGACCGCGTAACCCTCGAGCAGCGCCAGTGGCAAAACCTCGTCGACCTGCAAGACCACGTCGCCGGCTATCTACGCCAAATCGGCGAGCCGGGCGAGTGACAGGTTATCGGCCTGCCGCCGCCATGCGGGCGACGTTGCTCACAGAAACGGCAGGTTTGACCGGCACGATGCGGCATTGCGCCCAACGGAAAAGCCCGGTCGGCATGTAGGACAAGTGTGGGCAGCGACGGCAGACAAGCCGCGTTGCGGCGGCCACGATCGCCAGCAACACGGTCACTTGCCAAACCTGCGACCAAGCCAAGCCCGCCAAATCGTTTGCTGCCAGGTTCATCATTTCGGCAATTCCCCTTTTTGCATCGCCTTCAACTCCTTCTCGATCTCGGGCACTAGCCGCACCAGGCACTTGCAGACCGCGGCGTCAATATCAACCATCAGAGTGCCGTCATCGAGCGGAAACTCTTTCTTCGGCTGGCGCTTCACCGCCTCGCGAAGCGACGCCAAATAGGCGCGAGCGTTGCTCGATTTGTCCTGGCCAAAAAAACAGGCCATCAGCGCAACGGCCTCGGGGCTTGGCCAGATGTTCATCGCTTGTTGGATGTCGTTGATGATCGCCACAACGTCGCGCTGCGCTTGGGCCTTGTCTTGGACCGCGCCGGCAGTATGCAGGCGACGGATGCGAGCCGCCGCGCGCAGCAAAGACACCCAATAACTGCCAAAATCGTCGGGCCCTGAGCGCGAAATGTTCTCGATCTTCGCCAGGTCCTTCACCGCCTTGTTCAACGTGTCGTCCTGGCTGGCGTAGGCAATCGCCCAGTAAAGACACACGCCCTCTTTGTCGTCGGGCTTGTCCGCGAGACGCATCGCTTCCGTGAGATCGACAATCGCTTTGCCGTAGTCCTGTTTGAGGAGATACGCCATGCCGCGATAGCACACCACTCTTGCCTTGTTTTGCGGCGTCGGGCCGGTGGCGATCCACTGTGAACAGGCGACGATGGCCTCGCCGTACTTTCGCGTGCTCAGGTAGTATTCGACCCGTTCCGCCAGGTCCTTCGGCTTCTTCGAGGCGAGGTTCCTTTCTGCTTTTTGGCGCATCTCCTCAAAATGCCGGGCGTACTGGGGCTTGAGATATTCTCTCTCCGAAGCGAACTTCTGCGCCGGTTTGTTGTCGGCGCCCCAAATATAGACCTTGCCCTCGTCCATCGAGAGGTTTTTGTCGAACTCGTAGACGGCCACGCCGGCGGGAATACGGAAATCGAACGCGTCGCCGGCCACCGGCGAGTTCACCGACAATTTGCTCGCCACGAACGTCACGCAATCGGTGCGATCAGACGAAATCCGCTCGACTCCGATCTGCTTGCGGCATTCTATCCGTTTTGGAAAGAAGACGCCGTCGCCGCACGCCTGAAACTCCTTGACCTCCAGCGAGCGACAACTGCCGATCGACTTCCCGTCGATCAAATGAGAGTGCGCCGTATATGAAACCGCCTTCTGCACCATGAAGCCCTTGTCGGCGTTCACGTAGAAGTCGATGTAACTGCCGTCCACCTCGCTTGGAGCGTCTGATCTGACCGGGCGTTCGGCATGAAGCCGCCACAGCGTCTCCTTCGCAGCCGTCGTCGTCTTGCCTTTGAGAGTCACCTTCCATGCGGCGATGATCTCCGCCAGCGTCATCGGCGGATCGTCGTATCGGCAGCGAAAATACCGCAGCACTTGCGGTTCGGTGATCGGGCAATCGCCCCGCGCCACCGATCTCGGCCCCTTATAGATATAGCCGACCAGACCGTCCAGACGTTTCGGATCGACTACTGACAGCGTGCGTCGATCGCTGCTCTTCCGGTCGCGCTCCTGCACGTGCCGCACCTTCGTGCCGTCATTGTAATAGTCGTCGTATTCAAATCGCCCGGACGACGTCTTTCCGTTTTCGAGCTGACAGGTGAACACCGAGTTCTGCCGCAGCCGTTCGCGATCGCCGTCCTTCAGCCAGCGGCCCGTCGATTCGCTTTGACGCGGCGTTTTCTCGCTGACAATCCGCTCGGTCCGCGCGTATTCGACGTCCATTGACCGGATCGCCGCCCAAGCCGCGTCGTTTGCCTTGGCGATTTCGGTCAGCATCGGATCTCGATCGGCACTAGCCTTCAGTGCTGCGTCGCCGGATACGGCCCTCGGCCCGTTTGCGGCGCGCGTGGTTCGAGGCTCGTCGGGCGCGACCTCCATTTCAAAATGCTCCGTCCAAACGGGCTCCTTTTCCTGGAGATCGTGTACGGCAACCTCGCGGTCGTCGCACGCGGCAATTCGCTTCCCGTTGTGCGAGAAGACGACGCTCGTGCAGCGGGCGAGAGCGCCGAGATAGGACAAAACCTTCTTGCCCGACGCCAGATTCCACACGTTCAGTTCGCTGACGATCGTCATCTCAAAACGTGTTCTGGACATCGGCCCCTGTCCTCCGGCGGCGAGCAGCCCGTCGTCGGGCGAGAAGGCAATCGACTCGATCGGTCCGTGACCGCTAGGCAGGCGCTTTTGCACCGCGCTGGTATCGGCGTCCCAGACGATCACTTCGCGATGGGTGCCGCCAGCAAGGAGCTTTCCGTTATGGGAAAACGCCAGCCCGCTGATCGACCCGGTGGGCTCCAGGATCGTGCGTTTCAATTGGCCGGTTTTCACGTCCCAAATCTGTACGCCGCTCTTCATCTCGTTGTCGCCCATCGGCACCATCGTACCAACCGCAACCAGGCGGTCGTCGGGAGAGAATGCGGTCGCCAATCCCAAACCGATTAGGGAACACGCCTGTTTCTTGCGGCCGGTGTTCACGTCCCATAGCAACAGCGTCCTTTCGGACGTGCCGGCCACATAGGCGCCGTCGTGTGAAAACGCCTTGATGCTGGTCCGAGTCTTGGCATCCTCGATATCAACGCTTTTGGTGCACTGGCCGGTCTTCATGTTCCATTGTTTGATGCTTTGTGCGGCCGTTAGCACATTCTTTCCGTCGGGCAGAAACATAATCGCTCGAACCCGAGACTTGCCTGTGGCCACCGTCTTGTTCTTTTTCCCGTTGGACGCATCCCAAAAAGTGAGCTTCCCGTCGCGCATGCCGCCCGCCAAGATGCGAGAGTCCGGCGAGAACGCCACGCACTGCGCCGCATGGTTGATGGCGGCAACGGAAATCGTGGCCGATGGCCCCGGGACCACTCTGGGTGCATTCTCTCCAAGCACCATCGCCTTGCCCGGCAGAACCAATGTGGCGGCGACGATCAGCACGGCCAAAATCCAACGCGGCGTTTTGGCGTGAAAACTGTTGGAACGGTTCATAATGTCCTCCAGACGTTTTTGACGTGACTTCCGTGAATCGCACTCCCGGAACGGCCAGCATCGGCTGCCACTTCCGCTCCAACTCCAAGACATCGAGCAAACACCGGGCATAAGCGGCCGGGCGATACTTCAACCCGGCCACGACCTCCTCGTCGCAGCAGCGCTCGCGCTGGCGGCACGTTTCTCGATTGGCCCACCACACCAGCGGATGGAACCACCAAAGCACTTCGACCGCCAACTGCAGCGCGCCCCAGTAGGTATCGCCCCGGCGAACATGCACCAACTCATGGGCGAGGATCGGCTCGATCTGCTGCGGCGTTTTGCCTGCTACAATTGTCTGCGGAAGCACAATTGCCTGCCGCAGAAGTCCAAACACGGCCGGGCCGGTCGGCTCGGTCGTCACCATGATTCGGACTTTCCGCCGCAGTCCCAATCGCTCGCCGAGTTGAGCCGCCAGCAGTTGAATCTCGGCATCGGCCGTGACCGCTGAATGTTTCAACGCGCGGCGATAGGCCGCCCACTTCCACCGCAACAGCCCGGCAAACCCCAGCGATCCGGCAAGCCAGACCGCGGCCAGGATCGTTCCGATAGAAACGCGGTCCCACCAAGACGAAGCCGGGGATTTGGCAACAATCGGTGAGACAGGCATGGCGGGTGCAACCGCCCGTGAAGAATCACGCGGACGATGAAGATAATCCCGGTGCCCGAAAACCGTCGCAACACGTTGCCGATCGCCGAAGTCCGTGGTCGCATCGGCGTCGCCCGATCGAACCTCCGATTTCGCCGGCACGATGCGAAGTTGGGCCCAACTGAAACAGCCCGTCGGACTGCTCCAAAGCGGCGGCGTCAGACACTTCAGCAGCACGAGCATCCAAAGCACGTAGGCCAAATGCGGGCGGCGACGGCAGCACAATCGAGTCACGATGCCCACGACGACGGCCAACGCGGTCACCTGCCACAATTGCGACCATGCCAGCCCGCCAAGCGTGGAAGGGGACAGGTCCATGTTTTCGGGCCAGAGTATGCTGGCGAAAAGCGTCTTCGAGCCGAAAAATGGACCAATCCCCAGTTCACTTACTGGAAGATTCACTTTGTTCGCTCTCCCATTGGTCGATCATTTCGCGGAGTTCTTGGATTTCTTCCTTGCCGATCGAGCGGTCGCGGATCAGATGGTGCAGCAAGGGGACGGTTTGGCCGTCGAACAGGCGGTTGACCAGATCGCCGACCGTGTCGCGGATCACGTCGTCGGGCCGCACGCGCGGGCGATACGCCAGCGCCCGCCCTTGCCGTTTCGCCCGCAGATAGCCTTTCGTCTCCAGCCGGCGGAGATACGTCTGCACGGTGGTGAAGTCGATATTTCGCCCCGGCGGAAAAGCGTCGAACGCCTGGCGGACGGTCGCGCGCCCCAAGTTCCAGACGATTCGCACCACTTCCATTTCCGCCTTCGACAGAGCCGGTCGCCGGGCCATGCGTGGGTCTCCTTTATCAACTACAAATGTACGTGCCGGTGATTGTACGTACAAACGTAGTTGTGTCAAGGGTGGTTTTGCGGAAAACGGTGTATCCTGGGAATTGGCGGAGAAGCCAGGCCGGCAGGATTTTCACTGACGGGGAATTCGGGCGGTATCCGCCCCTTCTTCCAATTCCCGCACCGCTTGCTCAAAGGAAATCGTCTCTTGGCTGCCGGCTCTGGCCAAATCGAATGCCCGAATGTCGTCAAGCTCCTCCAACTCTTCCACGACTTGCTCCCATTCCGTCATGGGAAGAAGGACAGCCTTGGGAGTCTGATTTTCGTCAATAACATACTGTGGATGAAGGGCGTGCATGACGGCGCTCTGCGAGGATCTACTTGAGCGGCCGCGCGTGCATCCGGCGGAGAGTCCTGCTGATCGGATCAACGGTTACGCCGGTATTCTCCAGGGCGACGACACCCAAAATCGGTTCTGTGTCGGGCGGTCCGAAGATGACCTGCGCGACGGTTTCGTCGCCGAAAAACGCCAGTCTCGCAAAACCATACTCGTACTCGACCGGCTCTCCATTGGCGAGTTCATAGACTCGCTTCCCCTCGGGGCGAATGCCTGCCTGAGCCAGACGATCCCTTGGTGCCATGCAATCGATAGCGCCGGTATCGACGAGGAACTCGGCCTCCCAAGGTTCGGCATCTTGGGCAAGATTAGAGATTTGCGTAGTGACGTGCGTAACGCCCATGTTTTGCCACTCCCTTTCTTGAGACCCTACTGGTAAGCCTACGCTGCCTGCCCTCACCCGTCAAGACGGGGGTACTCTCGTAGTTTCGCTTAGAGAAGCGCGGGCTCCTACCGGCGACGCACAAATGGCGGTAAAATGACTTGTTGTCATCGTTATGCCGCTCGCCGCATGGAGGAACATCGTGAGCACACTTCCTTTTGCCCATCTGCATTGCCATAGCCATTACAGCCTCTTGGACGGCGCCGGCACGATCAAGGGCCTGCTCGAACGGGCGAAAGCCCTGCGAATGACGGCCCTCGCGCTGACCGATCACGGAAACCTGCACGGGGCGGTCAAGTTCTATCAGGCCGCCAAGGAATTGGGCATCAACCCGATCCTGGGCATGGAGGCGTACATCGCCCCCGGCAGCCGGTCCCATAAGGAGGCGGCCGGCTCGAAGGAGGCCAGCTTCCACCTGACGCTGCTGGCCCGCGACGCCACCGGTTTCAGAAACCTCGTGCAACTCTCGTCGGCGGCCTATCTGCAAGGGTTCTATTTCAAGCCGCGGATCGACAAAGACTTGCTGGCGGAGCACCGTGAAGGGCTGATCTGCTTAAGCGGCTGCGTCTCCAGCGAGTTGAACCGCACGCTGCTGGCCGGCGGCGAGGCGAATTTCGAAAAAGCCGTCGAGATCGCCGCCTGGTATCGCGAGCTCTTCGGCGACGACTACTACATCGAAATCCAGAACAACCACCTCGAAGTGCAGCGGGCGGCGATGGAAGGGGCCGTGCAAGTCGCCAATCGCCTCGGCATCCCCGTGGTGGCCACCAGCGACGTGCACTACGTCAACCGTGAAGATTCGGAAGCCCAAGACATCCTACTGTGCGTCAACACCGGCAAGTTCCGCACCGACACCAATCGCATGAGGATGGAGACGAACGAGTTCTACCTGCGCAGCCCCGAGGAGATGTACGCCGCATTTCCCGGCATGGACGACGCCCTGCGGCGCACGCAGGAGATCGCCGACAGCGTCCACATCGAATTGGAATTGGGCAAGCGGCATTTTCCCGTCTATTCGCCGCCCGACAACAAGACCCCCGAGGAGTATCTGCGCGAGTTGTGCGTCGTCGGCCTCGAAGATCGCTACGCGAATCGCCCGGATCGTTACGCCGACGGCAAGTTTTCCGACGAGGTGACCGCCCGGCTCGAACGCGAACTGGACGTGATCAACAAGCTGGGGTTCGCCAACTACTTTTTGATCGTGTGGGATTTCGTGCGTTTCGCCCGCTCGCAGGGGATTCAGGCGACGGCGCGCGGATCGGGCGTGGGGGCGTTGGTCTCCTACGCGCTCTACCTGAGCCACGTCTGCCCGCTGGAATACGATCTGCTGTTCGAGCGATTCCTCGACGAAAGCCGCCGCGAGGCGCCCGATATCGACATCGACTTCTGCCAGCAGCGCCGCGGCGAGGTGATCCAGTACGTCAAAGACACGTACGGCATCGACAACGTGGCGCAGATCGGCACGTTCGGCACGCTGGCGGCCCGCGCGGCGATCCGCGACGTCGGCCGCGCGTTGGGTTTGCCCATTCCGCGCGTCGATCCGATCGTGGCCCTCGTGCCCGACGAGCTGAAGATCAAGCTGCGCAAGGCGCGATCGAGAAGAGCGACGATCTGAAGAAAGATGTACGAGGGCGATCCCGAGGTCCGCAAGCTGCTCGACCTGGCCCGCGGAATCGAGGGCCTGGCGCGAAACGTCGGCACGCACGCCGCCGCCGTGGTGATCGCCGACCGACCGCTGACCGATCACGTCCCGCTGCAACACGTGCAGGACAAGAAAGAGGTCATCACCCAATGGGACATGGGCGACGTCGAGCGGGCGGGCCTGCTGAAGATGGACTTCCTCGGCCTGCGCAACCTCACGATCCTCTCGAAGGTAGTCGATCTGATCGAGCAGACGACCGGCCGGCGGATCGACCCCTACAGTTTTCCCCGCGACGACAAGGAGACCTTCGCCCTGCTCTGCCGCGGCGAGACGAAGGGCGTGTTCCAGTTGGAGAGCGGCGGCATCCGCGACCTCTTGCAGCGGATGAAGCCCGACCACTTCCTCGACATCATCGCCACCAATGCCCTGTATCGCCCCGGCCCGTTGGAAGGCGGCATGGTCGACGACTATATCCAGGTGAAGCACGGCCGCCAGCAGGCCGAGTACAAACACCCGGTGATGAAGGAGATTCTGGAAGAGACCCACGGCGTGATGGTCTACCAGGAGCAGGTGATGCGGATTCTCAATCGCCTCGGCGGCATCAAGCTGGCCAACGCCTACAGTTGCATCAAGGCGATCAGCAAGAAGAAGCTGGAGATGATCGCCAAGTTCCGCGAGGAGTTCGTCGAGGGCGCCCATGCACAGGGCATGGCGAAGAAAGAGGCGGGCGAACTGTTCGGGCTGATCGAGAAGTTCGCGGGCTACGGATTCAACAAGTCTCACAGTACCGCCTACGCCCTGATCGCCTACATGACCGCCTATTTGAAGGCGCACTACAAAGTCGAGTTCATGGCGGCCCTGCTTTCGAGCGACATCACCGGGCGGAACTTCAAGCGGAAGGACTCGCTGGTCGAACATATCGAAGACTGCCAGCGGATGAACATCACCGTGCTGCCGCCCGACGTGAACCGCTCGTGCTCCGAATTCACGGTGCTGGAGGGCAACATTTGCTTCGGGCTCTCGGCCATCAAGGGCTGCGGCGCTGCGGCGGCCACGGCTCTCGCCGCCGAACGGGCGACGGCTCACGGGCCCTATCGCAGCCTGTTCGATTTCTGCGAACGGCTCGATCCCAGCACGGTCAATCGCGCCGCCATCGAAGCGCTGATCAAGGCCGGGGCGTTCGACTCCTTGGGCGGACACCGCTCGCAGTTGTTCGCCGCCCTCGATCGCGCGCTGCAGGCCGGGGCCGCCGCCGCCAACGATCGCCGCAGCGGCCAGATGGGTCTCTTCGGCGGCGACGACGACGAACAGCCCGAAACCGGCTCGACCAATCTCCCCGACGTGCCGGCCTGGGACCAGCGCGAGCGGCTGGCCAAGGAAAAGGAAGTGCTCGGCTTCTATCTGACGAGCCACCCGCTGGCCGAACACCAGAAGACGCTGACCGCCTACACTTCGCACACGACGGTCGAGGCGGCCGAACTGAAGCACCGCACCGAAGTCGTGCTCGGCGGAATGCTCTCGGCGATCAAGTTTTCGCACACGAAGAACCCGAAGCCGGGCAGCCCGAGCCGCTACGCCATGTTCGATCTGGAAGACGCCGCGGGCATCATGCGGACGATCGTCTGGCCCGACCAGTTCGTCAATTACGAGGAGCTGATCAAGCCCGACGCGATCGTGGTCGTTCGCGGCGTGATCGACAAGCGGCCGGGCAGCGAGGAAGCGAACCTGATCGTCAACGAGATCATCCCGTTGGAAGACGTCAAGTCCCGCTACACCCGCGGCGTGCGGATTCGCGTCTCGGAAGAAGTCCACGGCCCGCACACGCTCGAACAGCTCCACGAAATCATCCGCGGTTATCCCGGCAAGTGCGAGTTGGAGCTGACGCTCTGTCTCTCCGACGGCAGCCGCGCCGCGTGCAAGTGCGACAACACCAAACTGTCGGTCACCCCCGAGATGCAAGCCCGCGTCGATCAGCTCCTCGGCCCCGGCAACCTGCGGCTGTTGACCAGTTCGCCCGCCGCGGCAAACGGGGGACGGGGGAATGGACGAGGACGGCGTTAGTAACTATCTGGCGGGCGGGTGAACACCACGCGGAAGCCGTCGGCACAGCAGGAAACATGTTCTTCTGCATCTGTTTCCCTCAACCAGACAGCCGACGCTCCGACCCACGGCCGGTGTTTGCGGCCTGTGCATTGGCCGCCGAACGGCCCGTGGCATGCGAGTTGGCGCGATCACTTGCCCTGGTTCATCCGGCAGGAGCGGTGGCGAAGCGGGGGAACCGCTGAGACACGTCTCTCAATGCGTTGACATTTCGCGGCAACGGCGCGTAACCGCGCTCGTTCACGGGCGTCCTGCCTAGCGGCAGGGGAAGAGGAAACCCGTGAACGGGTTTGACAATCCAATCGTTTCGTAACCTCCCCAACCCGACGTAAACGTCGGGTCTAACACCGCCTTTGGCGGGAAGGACCGTGAACGGCCCTCAGTACAATTACCATCCGTGACCTTGTGTGTAGCAGGGAGAACGTTGTCCCTGGGCTGGGCGTAGGTGTCGGCCTTCGGCCCAGAAATCGCGTCTCACAAAACCTTCCTGCGTCGGATGCGGGCAAGGGCTTGCTTCTCGACAGTAGTCGCCCGTATATTCACCGGATACCAATTAGATCGCTAATTCATCGGCATCGAACCCGAAAAGGAACCTGCTCGGCATGGGAGTTGCGCTAACCCGGCTCGATTGGCTCGTCGGCTCTTTTGCCGTGCTCGGCAGCATTGCTCTCGGCTGGTACATGTCGCGGCGGGTCGAGGCGGGCAAGGATAGCTCGCACTTCTTTCTGGCCGGACGAAATCTGCACTGGTGGATCGTCGGGCTGTCGCCGTACGCGACCAATATCGGCGCCGAACACCTTGTCGGGCTCACGGGCGACCCGATCGCGCTACGGAGTTGAGATAAGCGGAGAACTCGATTCTCGGACATTGACCAGCAGCAGCAACTGGAAGACGGCAGTGGGGACTTGCCGCATCCAGGGGGCAGAGGCGCGAAGAGCGTTGTCGGCGGCGGTGCGGTAATCATCGCGGCCGAGGACCGCATGGAGACGGAGGAGGAGCATTATGGCCAGGCCGTTGCCGCTCGGCGTTGGATTGTCGAAGAAGTCTTGTTGGCGAACGATCAACGGCTCGTGGTCGGCGGCAGTGTAGAAGAAGCCGCCGTGCTCCTTGTCGGCGAATTGATCGACGATCGTGTCGGCCAGGGCGACCGCCTGATCGAGTCGCGCCTGTGAGCCGCCCGTCTCGTGGAGTGAGTTCCGGGGAGTTCCGGGGGAATCGGAGTTCCGGGGAGTTCCGGGGACATAATACCTAACTCCCGCCAGTTTTTCTTCGCGGCCTGCGTGCTTTGGGCTTGGGACCGGGTTTCGGTGGTTTCAAGACACGACCAATATGTTTCTCCACGATTTGGGGGACATAATTTCTAACTCGCCCCATCGTGCGATGCCCAAGATTACCAATTTCCTCACTTCTTGCCAATAGTTTAGTATTATGTCCCCGGAACTTTTCCCCGGAACTTTTCCAACTCCGCTGCGGTCTGCGGCGATTGCACGTGCTGTCGCCAACGTCTCGGCAGCGCCAGCGGACCGTCGTCCAAGAGTCCCGCCCTGTTGCCGCGGACGCGATGCCAGAGGCTCGACCACCGCCACGCATCGGCCGCTTCGACCAGATTCGCTCGCAACGGGTTTCGCTCCACATACCGCAGCACTGTCCATAAATGATCGTCTTCCTGGATCGGAAACGACTTGAAACGGCCTTGGTACAGCGGGCCCGGCCCGCGGTGCGATGCGCCGCGTGCCAACGTTGCGTGTGCGTGACCGTCAGCCACCGCATGAATTCCGACAGGTCGCCGTCGCCGCGCGGCCAAAGCACGAAATGCCAATGATTGGACATAACGCACCACGCCAAAACCCGCATCGGCAGCCGGCACTTGGCCTCTCCAATCACTTCCTCGAACGCCTCGAAATCACGCTCTTTCCCAAAAATCCGCATCCGCCCCGCTGCTCGGTTCAGCACGTGGTACGCATATCCTCCGCTGGAAACTCGCAATCGTCGCGGCATGATGGCTGGAGATTACCATCTATCCGCCGTTCTGTCAAGAACAAAGACTCCCGACCCCTTTACTCTTTACTGCACCCCCTTTCCTCTTCGACCAAAAATCACCCTCATTCTGTGGTATTCCCTCGCCCGCTTCGTCGGTTGTCAGACTCCGTTGGACCAGGACACGGGATGGCATCTTGAGACCTGTCGTATCTCAACTTCTTCGCCTGGGCGAAGTCGGCATCGGCTTTGACCTTGTCGCCTTTCTGGTCGCAGGCGAGACCACGACCGTAGTACAATACACCGACTTGCGGTTTCAGTTGAATTGCCTTGGTATAGTCGTCTATGGCCTTGTCGAACTCCCCCTTCTTCTGATAGACAAAGCCTCGCCCGCCGTATGCCCTGAAATCCTTCGGGGCGAGTTGAATTGCCTTGGTATAGTCGTCTATGGCTGTCGTGCGCCATTAGAATTGTCCCCATTAGCGACCAATAGAAATGTCCCCTAAGATCGTTTCCGAAAGGAAACGAAGAAATGGGGATAATTTCAATGAGTCGGAAGGAACGAAAGCGGCTGGAGGCGTTTAGCCGGGTCAAGTTGGGGGGGATGATGCTGGTTGAGGCCAGCGAACTGCTGCGGCTGAGCTATCGCCAGACGAAGCGGGCATGGTCTCGATATCAGAGCGAAGGCGATGTCGGCCTGGTGCATCGGCTGCGTGGCCGGGCTCCGAATCGGCATTCGCCGGAGGAGGTGAAACAGCAGTCGCTGACATTGTATCGCCAGCAGTATGCCGATTATGGACCGACGCTGGCGGCGGAATGTCTGGCGAAGGAAGACGGCGTGAAGGTCGCGGTGACAACGCTACGACGGTGGCTGTTGCAGGCCGGCTTGTTGGAGCGTCGGCGAAAGCGGCGGCGGCATCGTCGTCGTCGGACGCGACGCGAGCATCTCGGCGAGTTGGTGCAGATGGACGGTTCTCATCACGACTGGTTTGAGGGCCGACGCGGCTGGGCGGTGCTGATGGTCATGATCGACGATGCCACGGGAAAGGTGACGGCGCGATTCTACGAGAACGAGTCGTGGGCATCGTCGTCGGACTTGTTTCAGCGTTATGCCAAGCGGCATGGCTTGCCGCGCGGTTTGTACGTGGATCAGCACAGTATTTATCGGCCGGACGGCGAGCCGACGGACGCGGAATTACTCGATAATTGCCCACCGGAAACGCAATTTGGGCGAGCCATGCGAGAACTGGAGGTGGAATTGATTCTGGCTCGGAGTCCGCAAGCGAAAGGGCGTGTGGAGCGCATGAACGGAACGCTTCAGGATCGGTTGGTGAAGGCGTTGCGACGTGCAAATATCTCCGACTTGGACGCGGCGAATCGATTCTTGGACGACGTATTTCTGGTGGAGTTCAACGCACGTTTCGCGGTAGTGGCGGCTAGGGCGGAGGACTGGCATCGGCCTCTTTCGGCTGGCATGGACTTGTCGCGTATCGTGTCGATTCAGGAATCGCGCGTGGTGGCCAAAGACTGGACGTTGCGTTGGCGGAATTGCGTGCTGCAATTGCCGCGTGAGACGGCCGAGTTCATTCGGAGCGGTCAGCGCGTGACGGTGTGCGAGCCGCTGGATGGTGTGCTGCGGGTATTCGCTGGCGAACGCGAAGTTCGTTGGTCGCCGATCCTGAAGCCGCCACAGCCCAAGCCTGCCAAGCGTACCGGTCCGACGGGCTCCAACCAGGGCCAAAAGCCAGCCGCCAACCATCCATGGCGCAGGCGGCGAAGGGGCGAGGCGTCACCGAAGCCGTGTGCTCCCCTCCCACCACCGGCGTAAAAAAGAGGCGTGCCGCCCTTCGGCCGCTAGCGGCCGAAGGGCGGCACGCCTCTTTAGGGCAGATGACTACCACTACAGTAATGGGACATTTCTATTGGTCCGAAACAGGGGACATTTCTATTGGTTGACGACAGTATAGTCGTCTATGGCCTTGTCGAACTCCCCCTTCTTCTGATAGACAAAGCCTCGCCCGCCGTATGCCCTGAAATCCTTCGAGGCGAGACGAATTAGCTCAGTGTACTCTGCGATGGCTTTGTCGTAGTCGCCTTTCTTCCCGTAGGCCCACGCTCGGTTGAGATACGCGTCAAAATACTTACGATTTAGCTGAATGGCCTCAGTGTAATCGGCGATGGCTCGGTCGAGATCACCTTTCTTCGAGTAGCCGTAGCCACGGTCACGGTAGACGCAGGCGGATTGCGGATCGAGCCCAATCGACTCGGTGAAATCGGCAATAGCTGAAGTGGTCCCAAGAATCTAGACAGGTGAACAAGGTGGATTTGGACTTTATTTCCGGTAAAATATTTTTCCGGGAAAGGAGACAGATTCACGATGGGAGGCAAGCGGAAGAGTTTTTCGGCGGATTTCAAGGCGAAGGTGGCCTTGGAGGCGATTCGCGGGATTTCGACGACGGCGGAGACCGCCTTGCGGCACAAGGTGCATCCGAACCAGATCGCGAAGTGGAAGAAGCAGGCCCTGGAGAACATGGCCGCACTCTTCGCCGATGGCCGCTCGAAAGCGAACAAGGGGGACGACGACCGGCTCAAGGACCGGCTTTACCAGCAGATCGGCCAGCTCCAGTTCGAGCTCGACTGGCTCAAAAAAAAGTCGGAGATGCCGATTGAGGCCAAGCGGTTGCTCGTTGAACCGGAGCAGGAACGGCTTTCGATCGTCCGGCAGTGCAAACTGCTGGGGATGTCGCGGGCGGCCTACTACTACGAGCCGTGGGTGTGGGGCGAGACGGCCCTGGCGATGCTGCGGGCGATCGACGAAGAGTACACGCGGCATCCGTTCTTGGGCAAGCGGCGGATGTGCGATTACCTTGCGGAACTCGGCTACGACGTGGGCGTCAAACGCACGCGGACGTTGATGGCGTGGCTGGGTCTGGAAGCGATTTATCCGAAAAAGAACCTGAGCGTGCCGAATCGAGAGCACAAGAAATATCCGTACTTGCTCAAGCGATTGCCGATCATCCGCCCGAACCAGGTTTGGGCGAGCGACATCACTTACGTGCGTTTGAGCCGCGGATTTGCGTATTTGACGGTGGTCATGGACTGGTTCAGCCGCTACGTGATCGCCTGGGAGCTTTCGACGACCTTGGATTCGGATTTTTGCGTGCGGTGCCTGGAGCGGGCGTTGGAGACGGGCAAGCCCGAGATTTTCAACACCGACCAAGGCGTGCAATATACGAGCGAAGATTTCACGAAGACGCTGCTGGCGGCCGACGTGCAGATCAGCATGAACGGGGCGGGCCGCTGCTTCGACAACATCATGGTCGAACGCTTGTGGCGCTCTGTGAAGCAGGAGGAAGTGTACCTGAAGGAATACGAGGACGTGCCCGATTGCCGCGAGAACCTCGGCGAGTATTTCGCGTACTACAACGGCCGACGGCGTCACAGCAAGTTGAACGCCCGGCCTGTGGAGATTTACTTCGATGCAATTTGAAAAACGAAAAATGTTTTTGTTTCCTGCTGGGGCTCCGCCCCAGACCCCGGGATTTTTTAAGGCATGACAAAAAAGTGTCTTGTGGAGGTGAAGGCGGATTGGTATGCTGACGAAAAAGAAAAAGCCTCGAAGAGTTGAAGTCTTCAAGGCTCGTGTCCAAAGACACTTCTTTGGTCCGGTTATCCCTCGGCGGGTTGCTTCCCAGCAGAGCCCGCCTCCGTTTCACCGAACAGGTAAAGCATAAACAAAAGAGAGTTTCAGTCAAGCGGATAGCGTAAATGTCCCTTGATCTAACAAATCGGTTTCCACCTTATTCAAGGGTGCTTTTCTGTCAGAAAAACGGGACCAGCTCAAGCCTTATCAGTATCCCCTTTCTCCCCATAGGCTAAGCCACGAATATGGTATGCCTCCGCATGTCCCGCGTTATAGCGAATTGCCTCGTTACAGTCAGCGATGGCTTTATCATAGTCACCTTTCTTCTCGTAGACAAAACCCCGAACAGAATAGGCGCCGGCGACCTTGGGATTGAGCCGAACGGCTTTGTTGCAGTCAATGATGGCCTTGTCGAATTCGCCAATGTTGCCGTAGGCAAAGGCCCGGCTTATATATGCCACGGCACAGTTAGGGTTGAGACGAATCTCCTCCGTGTAATCGGCGATGGATTTGTTGTAGTCGCCCATCAACATGTAGATGCGGCCCCGGTGTCCGTAGGCGTCGGGGAACATGGGCTTGAGGTGAATGGCCTCGGTGTACTCAACGATGGCTTTCTTGGAGGCTCCCCTCTTGTCATAAACGTAGCCTCGACCGAAATAGGCTTCGGCGAGATTCGGGTTGAGACGAATCGCTTTGTTGTGGTCGGCCATCGCTTTGTCAAGGTCACCTTTGCATTCGTAGGCTAAGCCGCGGCCGTAATATGCCGTAGCATACTGGGGATTGAGACGAATTGCTTCTGTGTAATCGGTGATGGCATTGTCGTGCTCGCCCTTCTCCTCGTTGGCTCCACCTCGACCGAAGTATGCCTCAGCGTTTTTGGGGTTGAGTCGAATGGCATCGGTAAAATCAGCGATGCTCTTGTCATACTCCCTCTTCTCCACACGGAGACAGCCACGGTTGTAATACGCATCGGCAAGAGTCGGGGCGAGCCGAGTGGCCTTATCGTAGTCTGCAATGGCCTTGTCCAACTCACCCTTCTCCCCGTAAGCGCGCCCCCTGTTGTAATACGCCTGAGCCCCCTTCGGATTAAGCCGAATCACTTCGGTGAACGCTTTGATGGCGGCGCCGTAGTCTTTCTTTTCCAGAAGAGAGGTGCCCTTCTGCAGTGCTTCATCTGCTGACTTCACGCCGACAGCCACCGACAGCCGCGCCACCAACACTAACATCCCGGCCAGCGCTGCCGCCACCCATCTCTTCTTGTCCATAACGAGTTCTCCTTACGGTATGCACACTTGTAACAGAGCCTTCGACAATCAATGCCCAAGTTACCATGATCGACTGTGCGGATGTGGCACCAGACAGGGTGCGTCCGGCTTTGCACACGCCGATATGCCTTGGTCGATCCGACAGCCGCCCTTCACATATCCGGGGTTCCACCAGTAGTCAATAGTCCTCTCGACGCAATTAAGGTGGTTTTTGATATAATATGCAGTACTGACGTCTTGCGCACTGGGGCAGTTTTCTGATGTGGGGTCGTGCGTCTGGCAATACTTATCTTTGTTAAGTATCATGTCCGCCCACGCACAGCTTCCATACGCAGGGTCCGGTCGGGCCGTGACGTCAGGCGGTGGCGGTCCTGTTGGTTGCGACGGTGGTGGGAGAATTTGCCAGGTCGGCGGGGGGTCCAATAAGTCACAGGGGATATGTAAGGCGGAGCCGTTTGGAGGCGGCCATGAGCGAAAAATGGTGCTTCCCGCCGGAACGGTGACGCATACGTTGGTAATAATGAGAGGAATCTTGGGATCTTCTACCGGCAAGCATACTGTTACAGGACGGGGATGACCCGGGCACGGAAGCAAAGGGGGGACATAGGTATATCCTGGAGGCAACTTCGGCGTGGCGGGCGGCTGTGGCGGTGGCGTTGCTGGTAGCGGCGTGTAAGGCAGCGGGCCATTCCAAACCCCGCTAGAAGTTACGTTTCGCCAATCAAAGCTATCAGTCCCCCGTGGGTCCGTGTACGTCGTGGAGCGGTCGCCCACATACTCATAAAGGTCAATACCACCGAAATATCCAATTGGATCTCTGTTGACGAACCTCTCCAGCACGGCGTCGTAGAAGCGGGCGCGGTAGTAGTAGAGGCCGGTTGAGACATCGAGGGTGCGGCCGGTGTAGAGAATGGTGTTGGAAAATTGGGATTGGGGATTGGAGCCGGTGTAGGCCGCCCAACTCGCGTCGCGATACGTTACTACGCCATAGGGCGTGTAGGTGTAACGCTCGACCGGCTGCCATGTGCTCGAGCCCGAATCGTATTACATCAGGCCGGTCACGTTGTAGTTCGCGTCGGCTAAGTAGAAGACGCGGTCGGGCAAGTTGATCGACTGCTCGCCATTGATCGTCTGATACGTGTCGCGAAGGATCGGGGCGTCGATGTATCGTGGCGACCAGAGGTATTGATATTGGACGGCGGCGTCCTCGCGAGTCTCGATCACCTGCTGGCCCTTGAAGTAGTCGTCGGCCACCGTGCCCGGCGTGCTGCCGTTGAAATTGGTGAAAATCTGAATCCGGCGGTTCGTGCCGTCGTAGGCGTTCCGCTGCAAGATGTTGCTGGAAGCGTCGTCCACCTCCACCAACCGGTTCCAGGCGTCGTAGATCGCCGAGTTGCCCGAGCGGAGCACAATCATGTTGCCGCCGGCGTCGTAGCCGGAGCTGCCCGTGTCGGGCGTCTCTTCATTGGCGGCGTTGTAGTCGCCCGCGCCGAGATTGTTGCCCAGCGAGTCGAGCGTCCAGGTCTCGGAAGGCGTTTGGCTGCCGCCGACGTACCACTCTTTCAGGCGATCCACGTTGTCGTAAACGTAAGTCTCATCAAGATCGTGGTCCAACTCGTTCGACTTGCTCACGCGGTTGCCCGCGCGGTCGTAACCGTAAATGTATTCATCGACCGCGCCATCCACGACCTCGTTGCCGCCTTCGAGATGGTATTGCTCCCAGACCTGATCGTGGATGCGGCCAAAGCGGTCGAGGCCAGCGAACGAATTGTCTCCGTCGGGATCGTAATCGAGCTTCACCTGCGATTGGGCGTAATCCTCCACGGCGATCCGGCCCGCGCCCAGATACTTGTAGCTGGCCAGGGTGCCGCTGCTGTCGCTGATGGTTTCGAGCCGAGACATGATGCAATCGACCACTTCGTCGATGTTCTGCGACTGCGAGTCGCCGTAGCTGTATTCGATTTCACGGCCGTTGGGATAGGTCACCTGATCCAGCCGCAGGTAGGGAACCGGGCGGTCGGAGCCGGCGGTGGCATACCCGTCATCGTAGTGGTATTGTACGCTGGCCCCCGTTCCGTTGTCAACTTCAGCGGTGGTGTGGGCTTGATATTCTTGAATGACGTTGCCCCAGCCGTCGTAGGTATAGACCACTTCGTTCAGCGGAGTGGGCGGGTTGTCGGCATTAAGGCTGGTCACAGTCTGCACGCGGCCGAGGTCGTCATAGGTGGTGCGGATGGACGCAACGTAGTCGGTAATCCGGGGACACATTACTGGTTATGGTATTGTGCGTAGTTTTGATGGCCGTCCGCCTTTCTGTGGTCGTAGAATGCGACCGACCATTGTTTCCAACCGGTCGAGAAACGACGCACTGCCGAGCGGTCGTCCGGTGCGACCGTGTTCCCGGAAGGCTCGCAGTTCCTCCGCCCGCATCGCACTGTCGAGCAACGCCCGCCAGTCAGGAATCATTGCCAACAAGGGAGCCGTTCTCACCAAGCGATCGTCGCGGCCTGGCACGTGCGATCTCGCACTGCTCCAACGCCATTCGGCTGCATCGCCCACCAGACCGGCACGCACTGGATTCAACTCCACGTATCGCGCTGCCGCCATAGGCCGCCCGGCCGTTGACGTCCGCCCCGTCAGCGTAGGCATATTGTACGGCGGGCGTCGCCTGTTGGTCAACCTCGCCGTCGTGGGCCTGATACTCGGTCGCCACATCTCCCCTCTGGCCCAAAAACTCCTATGGAACCCGCCGCGCCTTTGTGGTACAAGCCTCATATCGGTAAATATGTACAGTAGTGCCCGCCGCACCGGACTCACCACAGCCGCGTGCGAAACCCCCTCGCTCTTTGACATTTCGGAAGCCGCAGAATCCGCTGACCGACCTCTGCAGCGTTCCCTTCGACTTGGTGAGCAGAACCGGTGCAAATTGGAAATTTGCCGAGTTGTGGACCAACAACCGACTTCCCCTTGCGACCCATTCCCCTCGCAGGAATGGGACATGTGCGGAAGAACCGTAGCCGCTTGCCTCGCAAGCCTTTGCGCTCCCTCGCACGACTTCTTTTTGCAGATGCAAAGGGGCTGGAAAAACGCGAAAAACTCCCGCCCGTTCAACATCAGCGGGGGACGAACCGACCGCCGTCATCTACTTGCGGAATCGCAACAGAGTGTCAATCGTCCTCGTCCTCCATCGTCGAGGTCGGCATTCCGTGGCCGGGCTTGTGCGAGTAGATGAGCCAGTAGGCCACCGGAATCACGAACAGCGTGAAGATGGTCGAGGCGAACAGACCGAAGATCAGCGACCAGGCCAGGCCGGAGAAGATCGGGTCGATGATGATCGGCACGGCGCCGAGCATGGCGGCCGAGGCGGTCAACAGGATCGGCCGCAGACGCACCACGCGGCTCTCCATGATCGCCTCGAACAGCGTGCGCCCGCGGGCCAGCGAGAGGTGGATGAAATCGACCAGGATGATCGAGTCGCGGGTGACGATGCCCGACAGGGCGATCATGCCGATCATGCCGGTAGCGGTAAAGTAGACCGGATTCCAGGAAGCCGCCCACGTCCTGGGCGCTCACGGCGTTCAGCAGCCAGAAGCCTGGCATGACGCCGAGGATCGTCAGCGGAATGGCGAGCATGACGACCAGCGGGATGACGAACGACTTCATCTGGGCGACCAACAGGACGTAGATGCCGATCATCGCGGCGCCGAAGGCCAGGCCGAGGTCGCGGAAGACGTCGAGGGTGATTTGCCACTCGCCCTTCGCCCGACCAGACGATCTTGATGCCTGGCGGGACCGGCCCACTGGATGCCGCCGCCGTTGTGGAAGAAGGTGCGCTCGGCCACCGGCCGCGGCTTGACGTCCTCGATCCAACCGCTGCCGACGTGTGCCAGGCGGGGCACGGACTTTGCCGACGTGCGGAACCGTCGAAGACGGCTCGCGCGTCGGCCTCATGTCGATCGACCACGTCGGCGGGCGGCCGCCCGGCGGTTTCGGCGAAGACGTAGGCCACGCGATGCAGGTCCTTGTGGTAGATCATCTGATCCACGCGGCTGTCTGTCCCAGTGGCCCAACTCGGCCAGCGGCACCAACTGGCCGCCGCTGCCCTGGACTTGGATTCTCCCCAGTTCGGCGGCGCTGCTGCGAAGCTCGACGGGCACGCGCAGCTCGATCCGCAGCGGATTGCGTTCCGTTTCGCTCCGCATCAGGCCGGCCGTGCTGCCTTCCAGCGCCGCTGCAGCGTGCTGGCGATCTGCTCGGTGGTGATGCCGTTTAGAGCCGCCTTTTCCTTGTCGGTGACGAAGGTGAGTTTTCGCTGGGCCGCTTCGCGGACGGAATCGATGTCGACGACGCCCGGCTCGACGGCCAGTCGCCCGCGGACGGTGTCGGCGGCCTCCAGGATGTTTTCGTAGCTGCTGTCGGGCTGGCCGTAGACTCTCGGCGACGACGCTGGCGATCACCGGCGGGCCCGGCGGGGTTTCGACCAGCTTCATCCGCGCGCGGTGGCGGTCGGCGATCGCCTGAAGTTCGTGCCGCATCCGCAGACCGATGGCGTGGCTCTGCAGCCGGCGGTTCTTCTTTCCGGCCAGGTCGATCCGCACTTCGGCCACGTCGTCGCCGTGGCGGAGATAGTAGTGCCGCACCAGGCCGTTGAAATCCATCGGCGAGGCCAGGCCGACGTAGCTGGTGTAGTCGGACACTTCGGGCACTCCGGCCAGATACGCCTCGAAGTCGCGCACCGCCGCATCCGACCGCTCCAGCGTGGTCCCCTTGTCGAAGTCGAGCACCAGCAGCAGTTCGTTCTTGTTGTCGAACGGCAGCATTTTCAGCGGCACGCTCCGCATGGCGGCCAATCCCATTGCCCCGAACGTCAACAGAACCATGATCAGCAGAAAGCTCCACGCCACCAGCCGCGAGTGCAACAGCGGCGCCATCAGCGGATAGAACATCTTGTACAAGCAGCGACTGCTTTACCGCGTCGAGATCGTGCGGATCGTGTTGATGCGAGGGCGAGGTCGGGGGTGAGGGTTGGGGTGGCAGTCGTACTGCCACTCCCTTCGGGGTGCGGCAGTGCAACTGCGGCGCCAACGGCACGGCCGCCATATTTTCCGCCGCAAAACGTGGTAGGCCAGCCACGGCGTGATCGTGAACGCCACCAGCATCGACATCATCATCGTCACCGGCACGTTCAGCGCCATCGGCCGCATGTACGGGCCCATCATTCCGGTGATGAAAAACATCGGCAGGAAGCTGACGATGACCGCCAAGGTGGCCGTAATCAGCGGCGGGCGAATCTCGGCCACGGCTTCGAGCACGATCCGCCGCGTCGCCTTCTTTCGCAGCGCGAAATGGCGAACGATGTTCTCCACGTCCACGATCGGGTCGTCCACCAGGAGGCCCAGCGACAGAATCAGCGCGAACAGCGTGACGCGGTTGATCGTGAAGCCGAGCATGAGATTGACGGCCAAGGTCAGCCCGAAGACGACCGGCACGGCGACCGCGACGATCAGGGCCTCGCGCCATCCGAGCCCAAAGCTCAAGCAGCGCCACGACGATGATGATCGCCACGGCGAGGGCCTCGACCAACTCGTTGACCTTCTCGTTGGCCGTCAGGCCGTAGTTCCGCGTGACCACCAACTGCATGTTGTCGGGCACGATGGTTTCGCGCAGTTGTTCGGCCTCGTGGAGGACGGCGTTGGCGACCCAGACCGCGTTGGAGCCCTTCTTCTTGGCGATGGCGATGGTCACGGCGGGGACAGAGTGATGGGGAATTGTCGATTGCTGATTGTTGATTTCTGATTGCTGATTGCTGATCTTTGGTCGCTGATTGCTGATTGCTGATTGCTGATCGTGATCCCTTGAACCCTTGACCTTTGACCTTGAACCCTCCGCCAATCCCCAATCCCTAGTCCCCAATCCCTCTTCTCTTCCCAGCACCGTGCCGGGGAAGAACTCTTCCTTGGTGAAGCCGCGGGCCGGTCCCCAGCCGTGGCGGACGTAGCTGTCAACCTCCTCGGGCCCGTCCTCGATCTGGGCGACCTCCTTCAGGAAGACCGGCCGGTCGTCGAAGACGCCGACCACCAGATCGCGCAACTGCCGGGCGTTGCGGAAGGGGTCGCCGGCATCGACGCGGATCAGCTTGTCCAAGTCGCGGAAGTCGCCGGCCGTCTCGCGGACGTTGGCGGCCTGGATGGCGCGACGCAACTGGAGCGGCGAGACGTGATGGGCGGCCATGCGATCGGGGTCCATCAGCACGCGCACCACCCGCGGCCGCCCGCCCACGACGTACGCCCGCGACACATTCTTGACGCTGGCCAGACGCTCCGTCAGCTCTTCGGCCACGCGGCGGAGGGTCATGTCGTCGGCGGAGGGATTAGGGATTAGGGATTGGGGATTAGCATCGGGTGGAGGGCGGAGGGCGGAGGGCGGATTGCTGCCGACTGCCGACTGCCCACTGCCGACTGCCGACTGCCCACTGCCGACTGCCGACTGCCCACTGCCGACTGCCGACTGCCCACTGCCCACCGCCGACTGCCCACTGCCGACTGCCGACTGCCCACTGCCCACCGCCGACTGCCGACTGCCCACTGCCCACCGCCCACTGCCGACTGCCGACTGCCGACTGCCGACTTCTCCCGCCAGCGTGAGCGTGACGATGGGGACGTCATCGATTTCGACGGGCTTGACGACCCAGCCGGTGACGCCGGGGGGGACGATATCGACGTTCTCGTCGATCTTTTTGTAGAGCTTCACCAGGCTTCGCTCGCGGTCCTCGCCGACGTAGTAGCGGACGGTGATGATCGCCTGGTCTTCGCGGCTCATCGAATAGACGTACTCGACGCCGTCGATCTGGTAGAGCATTTTTTCCAGCGGCGTAGTGACGAGTTGCTCGACTTCGGCCGCCGAATGGCCGGGGAAGCTGACGTAGACGTCGGCCAGCGGCACTACGATCTGCGGGTCTTCCTCGCGCGGGGTCAGCCCCAGCGCCGCCAGCCCGATGATCGAAGCCAGCAGAATCAGGATGATGGAGAGATTCGACTCCAGGAAGATCTTCACGATGCGATTCGTGAAGTTGTGCTGCGGTTCGGCGGGTGTGGTGTGGTGTTCTGTGTTCATGTCAGTCCCTGGCGCGGCAAGCAGTTTAAGGAATTGCAGCCGCGTTGTTCAATGATGCCGAACCGCTCTCTATTGCCGCGGCGTCTCCTTCTTTCGCCGAAGAAGTTCGTCCTTCGTGACCAGCCGATCACGATCCTGCTCTTGCGCCTCACGAATTCGGTCCATGTATTTCTGGAAATCACCGCCACACTCCGCGAGCATTTGATCGCGAACGCGATGGATTTCCTCAACGATAGGGTCATATGTCATGACGTTTCTCCTTCTTCCAGCGGAATCTCTACGAGTTCCGCCGGTGTGTAAAGCAGCGGTGTAAATCGTCCGAGAGAACGGTTCACCTCGATGAGACGACGGAATATCTGCCCGTTGGCAATGTGTTTGCAGTTCCAGGTTACGACATAGTCAAGTTCGTACACGACCGCCACAGCAATATGGACAACGTCCGTCCTCGCCCGCTGCGGCAGATTGAACCGTTGCTGATATATCTCGGCAAGTGAGTCAACTTCTTGGGTCACGTCCAGGACAGTCATTCCTTCGACGAGCTTCATCCGTTTGGTTGCTGCCTCCGCGTCACCGGCTCGTATTTCCTGAAGGACCGCCTCCGAGATAAACAACTCAAACCGTTCTTTGGCGGTTTGCCACCAGTCGTGTGTTACTTGCTGACGTCCTGCGGTAACCAGATCGCGGCTTGGCACGGCCGTAAGGTAGCTCGGGATCGTTGTTTCGACATAGACGCTTGCCATCGTGGTCCTCCTCGAGGTCACAACAACCGTATTGTGGTCTTCCCTCCTGCTCGCTTCAACGTGACATTGTATCTGTCGAATCAGACGGCCGAAATCCCCCGGCTTCCGGCAGCACTACCCGCTCTCCTTCGCCCAGGCCGGAAAGGACGATGACGTAGGGCTCGTCCTGCGATGAGCCTGCCGGGGAACATCTTTACTTCCGCCGCGGTCAGGGCTCGCCCGGTGCGGATCGCGCGGCGGCTGGTTTCGTTCTTTTCGACGACCTCGACCAATTCGAGTTGGCCGACGTCGCGGATGGCGCGGCGGGGGATGACCAGGGCTTTCTCCTTGTCCAACGGGATGAGGATGCGGCCGAACATGCCGGAGTAGATGCCCGCCGGGCACGGACCGGTGACTTTCACCTGAAACGTGCGGCTGGCCGATTGCGCTTCGGGCACGATCTCTCTTACCGTTCCGCTGCACGTCTTGTGGAGCCCCTCGACCCGCACGCCGATGTCTTGCCCGACTTTCAGCCGGCTGGTCAACGATTCGCGGACGCTGGCGACAAGCTGCATGTGCGTGGGGTCGTAGAGCGTCACTAGCGGCTGGCCCGGCGTGACCATGTCGCCGACGTCGACCTTCTTGTCGATCACCGTCGCGTCGATCGGAGACCGAATGGTGGCGTAATCGAGCGTGGCCTGACTTTCATGCACGGCCGCCTGCGCGCGGTGAAGGTTTGCTTCGGCCGTTTCCAGCGCCGTGATCGTGTTCTCGTACTGCTGCTGGCTGATGGCTCTGGACGTGACCAGTTGGGCATTCCGCTTTTCGTCGGCGTCGGCCTGCGAATATGCGGCCTCGGCGGCCGACACCATTGCTTTCGCCTGCTGGAGCCTGGCCAGCAGGTCGGTGTCGTCCAGACGAATCAAGACGTCGCCGGCGTGGACTTTCTGGCCGGCCCTGTGAGGTTCACCTCGACGACGCGGGCCAGCAGCTTCGAGCCGATGGTCGTTTCATGCACCGCGCGAATCGTGCCGACGGCCCATTCGGTCAGCGGCAGTTCGACCAGCTCGACGGGGACCGACGGCTGCTGCGCCTGCGACGTCTCGGACTGCGCGGCAGGCGTTGTCGCCGGCACCTTTTTCGAGAAGTAACCCGAAAGCCAGAGCATCAGCACCACGACGACGGCGGCGAAACCGGCGAGGACCAGCAGCCGGATGACCCAGCGAAGCCAGCGAATCAGAAGATTTCCGCGTGTACTCATCGGTCTTCTGCTTTCATGCTACGAAGATTGGTTGACTGTCCAAAACACGCTCTCAGGCATTGGCCGGCGGACGTTGAACCGGCGCGGCCACGCAGGGCCGCAATCCGAATCGGGCCAGGACCCACACCATCGGGCACCAATTGGTGAACGCCGATTGTAACAGATTCAGGCCCGCGAAGGCCGTCAGCAGAAGCCAGGCGGGATGGACGAAGTAGCCCAAACCGACGCTCAGCAGCACCACCACCCCCGCCGCCAGTCGCAAACCACGTTCAATAGTCATGGCAAACACTCCTTCTTGTTCTCATCGTCCCCAAATCGTCGTTCGATACAATCCATCAGCCGTTCGACCGTCGGCTCGGACACTTGGTAGTAGATTCGCCGCCCTTCCTGCCGGCGAGCCAGCAGGCCGCAGTGTTGCATCATCCGCAGGTGCTCGGAGGCCATGTGGCTGGGAATTTCGCAGGCCGCGGCGATTTCGCCGACCGTCAACTTCCCCTCGCAGCATCAGTTGCACCATGCGGAGCCGCAGCGGATGCGCCAGGGTCCGCAGGCACTCGGCGGCCTCTTGGAGTCTTCCCGGATCGAGCAGTTTGGTCGAATCAGTTGTTCTCATGCCTATATTATATCGTAATATATCGACATGTCAATGTAATATCTCTCGGAATTGTCTGGTCAAGGAGCAGAAGAGTCGTAACATATTTCTGTGAAATCTTTTATGGCAATTACCACATGGTGTTGCGGGTGGGCGTCCCCGTTGGCGGGTCGAGTCACTGCTGCACCAGGTTATGGCCAAGGGGATGCCCCATTTTCCCTGTCCCTTAGAATTGGGACAGCCCCTGGGGAGGTGAAAACCTCCAAATTCTCGAGCGAAACTGATCTAGTGTGTTTTGGCGATTTGTGTTCCATTATTGTTCGTTTTTTGGTGTGGCCTCGTGGCCTTGTCGGGTTTTTTGGACATTGCATGGAGGTGGTCCAGTGTCGATCCGTCAATCACTGCCGTTTCGGAGTCCGATTTCCAAGTTGCTTCGATTCTTCTGTCGGAGCCGCGACAAGTGGAAGGCCAAGTGCAAGGCGGCCAAACGGGAGAACAAGAGCCTGAAGTACCGCTTGGCGGTGATGACCAAAAGCCGTAATCGCTGGAAAGCCGAAGTGCAAGACCTGCGGACAAATCTCCCGGCGGAAACGACGCCTGTCGAGGCGAAGACAAAAAAACGCACCACGCACGGCTCCGGTGCCCGCCGATGTCGGCCCGCGCGACTTGGCACTGTTGCGGCCAGATGACCTGGACCGTCCGCTGGCCCGGCACCAGTTCCCGCTGGGCGTGGTGGCGGGCACCCTGGCGTTGGTGCTCCGCGCGGGCACGCGACTGCGGCGCGTAGCGGCCGTGCTGGCGATGCACTGGCGCTGGTGCAACCTCGACGTAAGAATCGCCAGTTACTATTCGGCGCGGTTGTGGCTGTTGCGATTGGGGCTGCACCAACTCAGCCGCCCCAAAATCCAGGCCGACGATTGGATATGGATCGTAGACCACACGATGCAGTTGGGCGAGCGGAAATGCCTGATCCTCGTCGGGCTGCGCCAATCGAACTGGGACGCCGACGACCGGGTCCTCGGCCAGGAGGACGTGGAACTGATCGACCTGGTGCCGGTGACCGAGTCGAACGGGGAGGTGGTTTTTCGGCAGTTCCAAGCGGCGGCCGCCAAGACGGGAATTCCACGGGCAATCGTGAGCGACGGCGGGCCGGACTTGCATCGCGGCATCGCCCGTTTTCGCCAGAAGCATCCAAGCACGGCATGGTTGTACGACATCAAGCACAAGACGGCATGCCTGTTGAAACACGCCCTGGAAGGGGATGCTTTGTGGCAAGTGTTCGTGGGAAAAGTCCATCGATTCAAGCAGCAGGTGTCGTTTACCCCGCTGGCAGCGTTGGCGCCTCCGCAGCAACGGAGCAAGGCGCGCTACATGAACGTCGATGTGCTGGTGGATTGGGCCGAGGAGTCCTTGCGGCTGCTGGATCGTCCGAAGGCGATGCGGAAGGCGGGCTTGAACGTCCGACGTGTGGAAGAGAAGCTGGGATGGTTGCGGAAGTTCGTCCCGCAAGTGCGGCGTTGGGGAGAGATGCTCGCGGTGATCGGGGCGGTGGAACACTATGTGCGTCACGAGGGCATCCACGCCAAGGCCGCCGAAGAACTTGCCGCGATGCTGCCGAAACCCGCCACTCCGGCGGCGTGTCGGCTTCGCAAACAGTTGCTGGAGTTCGTCGAGTTGCAAGGGCAGCAGGTGCGGGAGGGAGAACGGCTGTTGGGATCGAGCGAGATTTTGGAGTCGATCATCGGCAAGTTCAAAACCGTGGCGGGCGAGCGGGGCCAGCACGGGCTGACAGGAATGGCGTTGAGCATCGGCGCTTTGGTCGGCAACGTGACGGTGGATACGGTGCAGGCCGCCATGACGGAGACTACGACCCAGGACGTTTGGAATTGGTGCCGGTTGCATCTTGGTCACACGGTGCAAAGTGTCCGTCAACGGATCAGACACTCGCTCCAGGCGGAACAAAAACAGAAAATACTACGCCTTGAAAGCGGCTGATTCTTTCACCTTCCCAGACAGCCCCTGCGGCGAGGGCGAAGCAATCGTCGCTGTGACCAGCATTGAGGCGACCGAACGATGGGCAACAACTCGCTGAAGATTGAAGACTACGCCCTGATCGGCGATTGCCAGACGGCGGCGCTGGTGGGACGCAACGGTTCGATCGACTGGCTCTGCTTGCCGCGTTTCGATTCTCCCGCGTGTTTCGCGGCGTTGCTCGGTACGCCTGAGCACGGCCGCTGGCTGTTGCGCCCTGCGGGCGAGGTGCGGCGCATGCGCGCGCCGGTACCGCGAAGGGACGCTGATTCTCGAGACCGACTACGAGACCGACGAAGGAGCTCGCGACAGTTATCGACTGTATGCCGCCGCGCAGTCGCGAGCCCGATCTGATTCGCATGGTCGTCGGGCGGCGGGGGCAGATTGCCGATGCGGATGCAACTGGTGATCCGCTTTGACTACGGTTCGATCGTGCCGTGGGTCCGCCGCATTGAGGGCGGGCTTTCGCGCGGTGGCCGGCCCGGACAGCCTTCTCGTGTACGCTGACGTGCCCACTGCGCGGAGAGAATTTGACGACAGTGGCCGAGTTCTCGGTGTCTGCAGGAGCAGCGGGTGCCATTTGTGCTGATGTGGCATCCCTTCCACGAGCCGCCGCCCGAAGCGAATCGACGCGGAGGAGGCGATTCGCGACGCCGAGCAGTGGTGGCGGGAGTGGTCCGGGCGGTGCATCTATCGAGGCCCATGGCGCGAGGCCGTGATGCGGTCGTTGATTACGCTGAAGGCCCTCACCTATGCGCCGACGGGAGGCATCCTGGCAGCCCCCACCACCTCGCTGCCCGAGAAAATTGGCGGCGTCCGCAACTGGGACTATCGCTACTGCTGGGTACGAGACGCTACGTTCACGCTCGACGCGCTGATCAACGGCGGATACGTCGAGGAGGCCCGGGCCTGGCGGCGAGTGGCTGTTGCGGGCGGTCGCGGGCACGCCTTCGCAGATGAACATCCTCTACGGACTGGCTGGAGAACGGCGGCTTGAACGAGCTCGAATTGGATTGGCTGCCGGGATATGAGGGCTCGCGGCCGGTGCGGGTCGGCAACGCCGCCTACCGGCAATCCCAACTGGACGTCTTCGGTGAGGTGATGGACGTGCTCGACCGGGCCCGCCACGCCGGCCTTCCCCCCGAGGAAAACGCGTGGAACGTGCAACTGGCGATTCTTGCAGCACCTGGAATCGGTCTGGCGGGAACCGGACGACGGCATCTGGGAAGTCCGCGGGCCGCGCCGGCATTTCACGCACTCGAAGCTCATGGCTTGGGTCGCCATGGACCGCGCGATCAAGGCGGTCGAGCGCGACGGGCTCGAAGGACCGGTCGATCGATGGCGGCGCTCTGCGCGGAGATTCACGAACAAGTTTGCCGCGAAGCGTACGACGCCGAGCACAACACGTTTGTGCAATACTATGGAGGCCGGGCGGTCGACGCCAGCTCTGCTGATGATCCCCGTCGTCGGATTTCTTCCCGGCCGGCGATCCGCCGCGTGCGCGGCACGATCGAGGCCATCCAGCGGGAACTGATGCGAGACGGCTTCGTGATGCGTTACTTGACGAATCCGGACGTGGACGGCCTTCCGCACGGCGAAGGGGCGTTTCTCGCCTGCACCTTCTGGTTGGCCGACTGCCTGGTGCTGCAAGGCCGCTGCGACGAGGCCCGGCGGATCTTCGAGCGGCTGCTGGATTTGCGGAACGACGTCGGATTGCTGTCGGAAGAATACGACCCCGGAGCTTGGCCGGCTGGTCGGCAACTTTCCGCAGGCATTCTCGCATGTGGGAATGATCAACACCGCCTGCAACCTTTCACTCGCGTTGCAGCACAGAGCGACGGAGAGGAGTTGACGCACGGCGATTCGTCGTGTGATGCCTTCAGGGTCAAGCCGCTGGCGCTGTGCCATGCCGTTGGCCGGCTGGTCGTGCCGCGTTCGCCGGCGTCCGCTGACGCCGTCGCGAAGTTTTCGTCGTTTCCAAGCGAGAGCCATCGTTAGCCTAGAGCGTGTCATCGGTGCGCCGCGGTGGCTTGTGATTCCGGCCATGCCGCCAGAGAGCTCGCTTGAAATCCGGCACGGCCGGGCGTAGGATGTCGATTGTCGAAGATCGTCGGCTTACCCGCTGCCGAGCCGCTTGGAGGCGGGTGCTGAACGCTCGACTCGCGCCTGATTGGCAGTCCTGAATCCTGAACCCGTCTTATGAAACTCCCGCCCGAAGGCGCCCGCTGGCTGGTCTCGCTGCGATGGGTCGCCTGCGCGGCGGTGTTCTTCATGACCTGGCTGACGTCGTTCGAGCTGTCGATCGTGAAAGACCCTCGGCCGTTGTATCTGATCGGCCTGGCGATGGCGGGTTACAATCTGTTTTTCTTCGTGGCCCAGCGCCGCATTTCGCGGGGCGGCGGCAATGTCGATCGCAACATCTTCTTGCAGGTGCTCTTCGACCTGATTGCGTTGACGCTGCTGCTGTATTACGCCGGATTGCCGCGCAACCCATTTTTGTTCTATTTCGTGTTTCACATGATTATCGCGGGCATGTATTTGCGCGGCAGCGCGCCATACCTGATCGCTGCGCTGGCCACGGCGATGGTCGGCGGCGTGATGCTGCTGCTGTACCTGCAATGGATTCCGTCGTATCCGCTGCGTTTTCCGTTGGATCCCGCCGATCTGCCGCCGCCCGACGGAATCCACATGCTCGGCGTTTTCGCGGCGTTTGCCAGTGCGCTGTGGCTGGCGGTCTACTTTACCACGTCGATCCGCCGCTACGTCGATCGCGCCCACGCGGAGATTCGGCAGAAGGAGAAGATGCTCGGCATCGGCCAGTTGGTGGCGGGCATCGCCCATCAGATTGCCAACCCGCTGGACGGCGTGGAGAACTGTTTGCGGCGAATCGGCGAAGGGGTTAAAGACGACCAGCACCTGAGCGAATACGTGCAGCTTATGACGGAGGCGCTGGACCGCATCGAACGCACGGCCAAACGGGTACAGGCGTTCGCGCGGCCGCGGGGCATCACCCTGCAGAGCACCGACGTGAACCAGGCGATCGAGGGGACGCTGGAAATGCTCGGCACGAGCCACGCGGGGAACGTGCGGATCGCGAAGGAGCTCGGCGGCGTGGCCGCGGTGCAGGGCGACCCGTACACGTTGCAGGAGGTGCTCTTCAATCTCTGCACCAACGCCTTGAACGCCATGCCCACGGGCGGCACGCTCACCTTGCGAAGCTACGCCCTGGGCCGCAAGGACGAGGACCAGATGGGCTCGGTGGCCATCGACGTCAGCGACACGGGCGTGGGCATTCCGCGGGTCAATCTGGAGCGGATTTTCGAGCCGTTCTTCACCACTCGCGCCGACTCGGGCGGCACGGGCCTCGGGCTGGGGCTGTGCCGCATGTTGATTTCCGAGATGGGCGGGCGGATCGAAGTTCGCAGCGTGCTGGGGCAGGGGACGACGTTTACGGTTGTGCTGAATCGAGCCGAGGGAGGAAATGTCCCCTTGAAGTGAAAGTCGGCCGTGCAACCAGAAGTTGTGCTGAAGCACAATCTACGGTGCTATGGCACGAAGCGGGTCTGCGGCTTTGCGCGGCGATTGGCGCGTTTGCGGCCGAACAGGCCGGAATGGTCCTTGTCGGGGTCGGTGCTGTAATCGACCAGTTCGAGGATGCTCCGCCGCAGCAGGCGGCCGCTCTTGTCAACCTCCTTCGAGCTGTGGCTGACGACTCCGCCGGGCACGTCGGGGACGACCACCGCCAGAGTCGTTACCGTCGACTTCGCGCCCTTGCGAACGGTGCGGACGTAGCTGCCGCTGCGAAGCCGGCCGAGAACCCGCACCGGCATGTCGAGCGCGACCACGTCCTTGTCGGTCTCGCTCAGGGTGTTCTTGCCTTCGGCGTCGGTGACGATGCACTGCCGTTTCAGCAGGTAGGGCGGCACGGTGGTCGAGTAATGCAGAGTGAGATCGGTTCGGCCGTTGGGGCCGACCAACGACAACCGGCGAATCTTGCAGGGGATCTTGCGATCGACGATGGTGATCTGGCCGTCGACCGGCTCTTTGAGCGTGACCTTCGACCCGGCTGCCTCGCCGTGGAACCCCTCCTTGATGGTCTGGGGCTCGACGCGGAACCGTTTTCCGGCCACTTCCATGCAGGCCTCGACTTCCAGCACCACGCCGTCGTTGCAGACGTTCAGGAGGGTCGTTTTGGTATCGGTGGTGTTGGTGCTGACCACTTGGCCCTGTTGATCGAGCGTTTCGGTCACGACGCGGACGACTTTCCAGGTCCCCGGTTCGAACTGTCCCCAGGGGTGCAACTTGGCCGGGACGGCCGATTCCTGGGCCAAACTCGAGCCACAGCAGGCGGCAAGGCCCAGGGCAAGTGTCATGGCGCGAAAGACCAGGCGAGACATAAACGATTTCCTCGGGGTCGCGTAGACGCGGCAGACCGTTGACGCGCCATACCAGTATACCCCGCAACACGACCTCGCGCAGGCCGATAACAGCGGAAATGCCGGTGGGTAGGATGCTGCCGGAGGCGACCGCCAGTATAACCGATCCAGCCGCGATATTCAGCCTTTTTGCCGCGAGAGGGGCGTAGTGACTGATTTAAGGGCTTGCGTTTTTGGGGGCAGAGGGAGGGCGGCCGTGGCGATCGCTTCGCTCCGGGACGCGGCTAAATGGTGGCAAAAGGAGAAAAGCGTCCCCTTGTAGGTGGGGTTTTGGCAGGGAAAACCGTGGATCAGTTGATAACTCCTACCATGCCGGCCTCCTGGGCGGTGGGGAAGGAATCGGCTCCCGCGTGCCCGTTGGCGGATGCGCCGCTGGCGGCGCCCGCGTTCTTCGCAAAGGGATGCCAGCCTCCTTCCGACACCCCGCTGGTGGCGCAGCCGCCGCAGAACAGTGCCGCGCCGATCGCGCCGGCGGCGATCCAGCGAGGCAGACGGCGTCGATCGGTGGCGTCTGTGTGCAAGGTGTTTCTGCCCGTCACTCGGGACGGCGTCGGACGTTACGGCGTGACCTGTTTGGTCGAGTCCAGCCAACCTTTGACGTCTTTTGGCTTCTCTGGCTTGGGCCAGAGCCAACCGAACATTCCGCCGTTGGACTGTTTTGCCCTGGGCAGAATCTTGCGGGGCTTGGCGGCGACGATCGCTGGTGGTCTTCTCGGCTCTTTCTTCTTCAGCCCGAGCGTTTCGCCGGTTTTGTTGAAGAAGTTCTTCGTGCCGGTCGTGAATTTTTCCCACGCGGAGGGCGGCTTCTGCGTCGATCGCGAAACCATCGTCGTCTGCGGCTTGTCGCTGGAGGCGAAGGGGCTGAAAAGCGACCACCCGAAACAGACCGATGGTCCCGCCTGCGCGAGTCCGACCGAGAGCGCGATGATCGAGAGGGTTTTCGTGATTTTCATGACGGGGCCCTTTCGTAAATGCTTCCGCAAATCCAAGAGGAGAAACGCGACAAGTCCGGCGAAAGCCGCTTGACTTGCCGGTCGATCGAGGCGGGAGTGTTGCAAAAAGCCGGGCAGATGTCCAGAGCAGTTCTGCGGTCGGAGAGACTTCTTAGACTCGCTAGTTACCCCACTTTGCGGTCAGTTGTGGGCTATGCCTCAGCATAACCTACGATCTTACTGCGATCTGGCGTCCAGTTGGATCATCAAGACCGTCAGGTCGGCCGGGGTGATGCCGCTGATGCGGGCGGCCTGAGCCAGATCGGCCGGACGCACGCGGTCGAGTTTCTCACGGGCTTCGGCACGCAGATGCGGCACCGCCGCGTAATCGAACGCCGCGGGGATTCGACGCGCGGCCAGCCGTTGCTGCCGGGCGACGTCGATCTGTTGCCGGGCGATGTAGCCGGCGTACTTTGTATCGTAAGTGGCCTGGGCCGCCGCTGCTGGCGGCGCGGATGCCAATTCCGGCAGTCGGGCTACCATCTCTTCCCAAGTCGTCTCCGGGCGGCGGAGCATTTTGGCCAGTGAGCCCGACTCGCAATGCGTCGTTTCCAGCAGGCGGATGATGCGAGCGATTTCCGCCTCCTTGGCTTCGAGCCGCTCGCAGCGCCGCCGATCGACCAGCCCCAGCCGGTGGGCCAGCGGCGTCAGTCGGCGATCGGCATTGTCCGGGCGAAGCAGCAAGCGATACTCCGCCCGGCTGGTGAACATCCGGTACGGCTCGTCGACGCCGCGGGTGACCAGGTCGTCGATCATCACGCCGATGTAGGCCTGATCGCGGCGGAGCACCAGCGGCTCTTCGTTCCTGACCGACAGCGCCGCGTTGGCGCCGGCGATGAGCCCCTGGGCGGCGGCCTCCTCATAGCCGGTGGTGCCATTGACCTGGCCGGCGCAGAAGAGGCCCGCCACTCGCTTCGTTTCCAGCGACGGCGCCAGTTGCAGCGGAGGCAGATAGTCGTATTCGATGGCGTAAGCGTAGCGAAGGATTTTGGCCCGCTTCAGGCCGGGGATCAGCCGCAGCATCGCGTCTTGCAGTTCGCGAGGCAAGCTGGTCGAAAGGCCGTTGATGTAGACGTCGTCGGTGCGGCGTCCCTCGGGTTCGAGAAACAACTGATGCGACGGCTTGTCGGCGAAGCGGACGATCTTGGTCTCGATCGAAGGGCAGTAGCGCGGCCCGGTCGATTGAATCTGCCCGGTGTACATCGGCGCGAGATGCAGGTTCGCTCGGATCAGATCGTGAAGCTCGGGCGTGGTGCGGGTGATCCAGCAGGGCATCTGCCGGCAGTCGATCCGATCGGTGAGGAAGGAGAACGGCTGCGGCCGGTCGTCGCCCAGTTGCAGTTCGGTCTTGGCGTAGTCGATGGTGCGGCCGTCGATCCGCGGCGGCGTGCCGGTTTTGAAGCGCGCCAACTCGAAGCCGAGCCGCCCCAGGGCCGTGCTCAATCCGGCGCTGGTCGCTTCGCCCATGCGTCCGCCGGGCACGGTGGAATCGCCGACGTGGAGGAGTCCTCGCATGAACGTGCCGGCGCAGAGGACGACGGCCGCGGCGCGATAGGTCTGCGCCGCTCGTGGCGCGGACGGCGACGATGCGCATTGGACAGCGCGAAGCCGCGAGCGGCTGTTCGACGATCAGGTCTTCGGCGGTATCTTGCAGCAGGACCAATCCGGGTTGTGATTCGAGGATGCGGCGGACTTCGAGCCGGTAAGCGAGCTTGTCGGCCTGGGCGCGGGGGCCGTGCATGGCGGGGCCCTTGCTGCGGTTGAGCATACGGAACTGGATGGCGGTGGCGTCGATGGCCAGACCCATGCCGCCGCCGAGGGCGTCGATTTCGCGGACGATTTGCCCCTTGCCGACGCCGCCGATGGCCGGATTGCAGCTCATCTCGGCGATGGTATCGAGGCTGCTGGTCAGCAGCGCGGATTTCGCGCCGAGCCGCGCCGCCGCCAGCGCCGCTTCGACGCCGGCGTGTCCGCCGCCGATGACCAGGACGTCGAAATCGCGATTGTTCATCATGTTTTCATTGTCGCAGAACGGGGGTGGGTGTAAAGGCCGCGGGGGCGGGTGATCGAGGGCGATACTGCGTTGTCGGGAGTTAGTTGCGACGGTGGGGCGATTTGTTTTTCTTTTCGAGGAGTTTTTTCATTTTTTCATACCCCTTTGTTTTTTGAAGAAAGAAATAGTGGATTTGGGGTTCGTTGCAGACCGCGAACGCCTCGGGCCATTGATAGGCGCGGGTCGCGAGGGGGATAGTCCTATTTTCGCTCAGACGAAAATCGGGACGGTCTCCGCGGCGGCGGAAGGGGTGTATGGAAGGCAGCGGGTACTCGCGTCTGGCAATAGAGCTTGCCGCCGGGAGGGACAGGTGGTCTTCCACGTGGTTGCCGGCCGATTTACCCAGTCCGTGTACAGCGGGGAGGACAGTCCGATCTTCGGTTGGGGTGGCAGTGCAACTGCCACCCCAACACTCGGTGGCAGTGCAACTGCCACCCCAACCGCTGGAGAGGACGGTCCCCATGCCGCCGACAGCGAAGGGGCAAAGCATCGCTGGCTCGGTGTTACCCGAGACGGTAGGGCGGTGGAAGGTCTGTTGGCCTCTCGCGGATCAAGGGAAATGTGGAGTACGGAGTACTGAGTACAAAGTACAGAGTAGGGAGGCGGGCGGAATGCCTGCCGTCCGGGGACGCATCCTTCTCGATCGAACGGGGCTCTGACGCGAGGTTGGCGTCTTTGGGCTTTCTTTCCTTTCTTTCGGCCTGTTCCTTTTGGTTGCGCGTTTCGGAGAGGGGGACAGTCCCATTTCCGCTTTGTTTCGCTGCTTTCGCGGAGCGAAAGGCGACAAAGAATGACGCTGAAAGGACTTGGTTATCAGCCTTTTGTAAGTCGCGACTCTTGCCGCATTGGGTCCCTGCCCTGGGCCGCCGGGGCATTCGCGTGCCGATGAGCGGATGCGACGGCGGCGGCAGTCCGTTTTAGGGTTTTTGTTTTTTGCGGGAGAAGTTGGACGGGGGAAGGGGGACTGGCTGTTGCGACCCCTTCGCTTGATCTTGGCTCCTTCACCCTTTGATCTGCCGGCATGTGGGCTGGTAGATAGTGATGGTATGTATATCACAGGGGGCAGGCAAGAGCAAGCGTCGTTTTTGGGCCGCGCGGATGAGGGATGAGGGAAGGGAGGCTGTGAAGCGTGGATTGCGGAGGCGAGGTGGGTTATCCACGAAGGGCACGAAGAACACGAAGGAGAGAGACGAAACGGGCTGTCGGCTGGTGTCGGGTTGCAGCCGGCCGGGGCAGTTTCTGGGCGTCGGTCGATGTGGGCGGCACACGTAGGCCCAAGCTCCTTGGTGGCATCGGTGGGGGGCGACCTCCGCGGCCGAAAGTGGGCAGCAAGTCCCTCAGAGAAAACGGTCATTTGTTGCCAGCCCTAGAAAACGATCGAGTTGATGAGATAACAGAACAACGCCTGGCGGAAGTGGTTGGCAAGTGTCGTACGTTGAAGCCCATTGTTGCGTCAGTTATCGTTTAGCTTCAACACTGTCTCAACGCCATGCTTCAGTGCGATCCATTCGCGGCGCGAGATCCGGGATTTCACATATTCGATCATTTCGTCTATGTAACGTAGGTACTCCCGGAGCTCCTCGCGTGTGAGGTTGTCCAGCGACGCTTTCGCCTTCTTCTTTAGTCGGTAGAACTTGGGGTCTCGCGGATCATGCATTCGTAGTTCCTTGTCGACCCAACGCGGGCCTCAGCCGGTCCCGCCCCATCACCACAAGCGTAATCCTACAATTACTCTATTGTGCGTCAAGCATGCCGCTTTGAGGAGGGTGCCACAAAAGGTTCCTTTGGCGGTGCAGAACGCTCCCGCGGTCGTTGCCAATCGCAACCCCGCCCAGCGAGTCCCAAAAAGCCGTCTCAGAATCAAAGTGCCGACAACTCGTGAAAATGGGACGTAAATGAGAGACGCTCGGAGACAAACGGCAGCCCCTAATGGGTTTTGACGATCAAAGCGGGTATTCTTCGTCATGCGCGGCTGCTGGCGGGCGAGACTCCCGGCACAAGTGCCGGGGCTAAACCACCGATCTCGCTTGTCAAAAACCACTAGAAGCGCCTTGGGCGGTCCACACTGCGCGGTGCTTTGCTCGCGTCGGTGGCGCACACCGATGGACGTTGGCTACTCGCGTTTGTAGTCGGAGGAGCGACACACCGGCGATGCTGGGAGGTGCGAGGCGGTTGAACGGAGGCCGTCTGGGCAACTCGCTGCGCGCGGGCCAGGGAACTGCGTGATCGAGGGGACGAGACGCTGCGTCATCATTCGCTCCACCGGCACTGGGCCGGCGGGGGCGACGAGTCGTCGGCGGCAGACGCGTAGTCTTGGTGGCGAGGGATTCTCGAACGCGCGGCACCGCGACCACTGGTCGCGGCTTTACAGGGGAACGAAGGGACTTCACGCCGCCACTTTGATCGGGCCGGCGGGCAGCGGAGCTTGAACAGGCCGAAGAGCTCTTCCTGGGTGAGGCCGAGCTTGCGGCGGCCTTCGGCGCCGGAGAAGATGACGTCGAATAGCTCACGCTTCTCCTGCAGGATGCGGTCGATGCGCTCCTCGATCGTGTCGAGCATGAGAAATCGCGTGACCGATCACCGGGCCATCGACGCCGATGCGGTGGGCGCGGTTGATCGCCTGGTCCTCGACGGCCGGATTCCACCAGCGGTCGAAGAGGAAGACGTAGTTGACGAACTGGAGGTTCAGGCCGACGCCGCCGGCTCCGTAGCTCATCAACAGCACGTGCCGGCTGCGATCTTCGCGGAAGCGCTGGATCACGGCGTCGCGGCGGGCGGAGGGAATCTTGCCGTGATACTCCAGCGGGCCGAAACGCGACAGGCGATCGGCGAGCTTTTTCAGCGTGCCGACCCATTGGCTGAAGATGATCGCTTTGCGGCCGCTTTGGGCGATCTCTTCGAGATCGGCCTCGACTCGTTCGAGCTTGGTGCTGGCCTCGGTGAGCGGATCGAAGTTGCAGATCTGTTTCAGCCGCAAGACCAACTCGAAGACGTGCCGGATGGTGGCCGCGTCGCCCATTTCGGTCAGCCGCACGACGCCCTCCTCCTCGGCCATGCGGTAGCTTTCGCGTTGCTCGGGCGTCAGGTCGAGCGGCTCGTCGTGGAGCAGCTTCGGCGGCAGATCGCGGAGCACCTGGTCCTTGGTGCGGCGGAGGACGTAATCGCCGATCGTTCGGCCGATGGTGCGCGGCTTCATCTCGGGCGAGAGGAAGCCGGGGGCGAGAAACTCGAAGATGCCCAGCAGGTCGTCGGCGCTGTTTTCGACCGGCGTGCCCGTCAGGGCCCAATTGCGTTTGCGCGAGATCGAGCAGACGACCTCGTTGGTCGAGCTTTGGCGGTTCTTGATCCGCTGCGACTTCGTCGAGCACGACCAGGTCGAAATGCAGGCCGGCGAGCAACTCGCGATCGCGCAGCAGCAATTCGTAGTTGGCGATTCGCAACGGGACGTCGGGCAGTCGCCATTGCCACTGGCGTTTGGCCTGATCGCCTTCGACGACCATCACCGGCACCTCGGGGGCCCAGACGGCGAATCTCCCGCTGCCAGTTGGTCACCAGCGGCTTGGGGCAAACCAGCAGCACGCTTTGCGACCTGGCCGCGGTGCAGCAACAGCCGGATGGCGGTGATGGCCTGCATCGTTTTGCCCAGCCCCATCTCGTCGGCCAGGATCGCCGCTTGGCGCGGATAGAGAAATGCGACGCCTTCGAACTGGAACGGAAACGGATGGAAGGGGAACGCCAGCGAGCCTTCGGCCAGCAGCGATTCGAGCGTCGGCTGCAAGACGTAGTGCAACCGGTCGGCGAGCTTGATCACGTCGCCGGCGGCTTGATGCGGGTGCGGCTGGCGGGTCGTGATGACGTCTTGACTTGGCGACGTTGCCGGCGCTGGCCCCGTTCCCCTCTCCCAACGGACGAGGCGAGTCGGCTGACGTCGGGAAAGACGAAGCTGCGGACTTGCACGGCCGGCGGCACGAGATCGGGATCGAGATCGACGCGAGCAGGCGGGAAGCTCGAAGTCCAGGACCGGCGAACCGGATCGTCGGCGCACTGGTGTCGCCCGTTCGCTGCCGCGAACCGCGGCGTGGCACTGCACCGCTGCTTTCGCGGAGTGAAAGCTCGCGACACTGAAGGTGGCACGACGGCCTCCATCCGCAGATCGATGCTGGTGGTTGCCGGCTTCGGTGGGGCGTACCAGTGGAGTCGTCATCGCACTGCCTGCTGGGCCTCTTCGATCGCATCGCGAATCCGCTGGAACGGTTCGGCCAGGTCGAACGATTCGGCCAGATCGGCCAGCCGCTCGTCGATCAGTCGCCGATCCTCGTCGGCCCGCTCGGGCAGGGCCAGGCGATTGCGGCCAAGCTGGAAGGTGACAAGCCGCGGGCCGCCGCGATGGGGGCCGTCGAGCCGAAAGAGCCGCTTCGGTCCGCTCGTGCAGCGGCGTGTCTCGGCGTCGTCAAAGGGGACAGTCCCATTTTCGCTGAGCGCGAAAATCGGGACAGTCCCCGGCGGTTCGGCAGCACCAGCACCACGGGCGACGAGACGTGCTCGCGGGCGGCCAAGGCCGGCTCGCGATCGGTGCATATCAGCAGCGGCGGTGTCGCTCGCCCTGACTGATCAGCGTCTGGCCGATCTGTTCGCCGTAGAGGAACGACTCCAACGTCGGGCCGTAGAGGATCTCCTGGGCCCGGTTCGGTTTGATCGGGGCGGTGCAGTGGAACTCGAGCGGCCGCCCGGCGGTGTTCAGAATCAGATACCCCCCGAACAGCCCATATTGCGGATGTTCGACGACGGTCAAGAAACCCCAGAGTCGGCTTGGACTTAGAATCTCGTGGTGTCCATTTCCGCCCTCTCTGTTGGCACGACTTGCTATTCCCAGATCGCGCATGACTTCCCACATTGAACGCACTAACATGGTTGCCTCATGTGCATCGGCGGCGGTGGCGCGACTTTAGCGGTGAAAGAGTGGCAAGGCGAGTCCCGATTTGGTGGGGCAATTCGCCCATTTTTCGTACGACACTGCTCGACAATTCCGGCCGCCTTCTGTCTATACTGGAGGATGAAAGGAATGGTGCCCATGAGCCACGAGCCGCAGCGAACCCGTCCTCCGCTGTTTCAGCCAGATCGACGTTTCGCCGGCTGCGTACGCCGGAACCCCAGGCGGCCGGCAGGACCTCGAGCAAACCCGGCTGTTGCGGGAAATTCTTGCCGCCCAGGATCGGCAGAACGAGTTGCTGGAGGAGTTGGTCAGCCATCTCGGCAGCGCGCAGAAGCAGCGGGCCAACGAGTTGGGGCAATGGAAGCAGGCCAATCCGCGTTTGGCCCGCAATTGCCGCATGGCCGCCGAGGCCCTGGGCAAGGTGCAGGCCGAGTTTCTCGAATCGCTCACGGCCGAGGTCAGCGCCAACTACGAAAACCTGTTGGACGGCGAGTTCATGCTCAATGAGTTCGTCGATCGCTTCGGGCCGCGGATGGCCCATCTCAACGGCCTGCTGCAGGTGCTCTCGCAACTGAGCGCGACGCCCAATCCGACCATCACGCCGAACACGCCGTAGCGTGGGAATGACGATGAGGGATGAGAGATGAGCGATGACACGTCGCAGGGCAATTTACGCCACGTGTTTCATCCCATGTCTCTCACCCCTCATCCCTCATCTTTCATCCGTCTTCTTGTTTCGGCCGTTTGTGTCTGCTACTCGGCTGTCGTCGCACGACGGCTGCCCGGCGGCTCGAAGTCCGGTGTCAGCCAATCCCCCGGACCACAGTCGGGGGCGCTCGCCGATCGACGCGCGACGCAGCGGTGAACAGCAATCGCCAGTCGGCAATCAGCAATCAAGAATCAACAATCATTCCGCCCTCCCCCTCTCCCCTCTCCCCTCTCCCCTCTCCGTTCCGACTGGCCGGTGTTTCGCGGCAATGCCCAGGCCACTGGCGTCGCCGCCGGCGGTCTGCCGGAGAAACTCGACCTGCTCTGGACGTTCCCGACCAACAAGGGCGGGTTTGAATCGACGGCCGCGATCGTCGGCGGGATGGTCTACATCGGCTCGACCGACGGCAATCTCTACGCGCTTGACCTGGCCACCGGCAAGAAGCGCTGGCAGTTTCCGACGCCGCTGGGGTTCACCGCCTCGGCCGCGGTGCAGGGAGGCCGCGTCTACATCGGCGACAGCGACGGAACGTTCTACTGCATCGACGCCGCCACCGGCCGAAAGCTCTGGGAGTATCAGACCGACGGCGAGATCGACTCCAGCGCCAACTTCCACGCCGGCCACGTCCTGTTCGGCTCGCAAGACTCGTTCCTCTATTGCCTTGACGCCGTATCGGGCAAGCTCGTTTGGAAGTTTCAGAGCCCGGACCAGATCCGCTGCTTCCCAGCCGTGGCGGACGATCGGGGCTTTGTGGCCGGCTGCGACGGGCGTCTGCACGTGATCGACCTGAACGACGGCAAGGCCGTGGGCGAGGTGAAGATCGACTCGCCCACCGGCTCGTCGCCCGCCGTGATGGACGGACACGGTTTTCGTGGGCACCGAGGGGCACGACTTTCTTCGCCATCGACCCGCGGCGGCAGAAGATCCTCTGGCGGCTGCGAACCGGCGAAACGGCAGCGCGGCGTTTCGCTCGTCGGCCGCGGTGACGCCCGAGGCCGTGATCGTCGGCTCGCGCGACCGAGCAACTTCACGCCTTCAATCCGAAGACCGGCAAGCCGCTCTGGACGTTTGCGACGCAAGGGCCGCGTCGACAGCTCGCCGGTGGTGGTGGGCAATCGGGTGTTCGTGGGCTCGGGCGACGGGCGGCTGTATGCGATCGACGTGAAGACCGGGGCGAAGCTCTGGCAGTTCGAGCCGGCGGCGCGGTGGTCGCTTCGCCCGCCGTGGCCGACGGCCGGCTGGTCATCGGCAACGACTCGGGCCAACTCGTATTGCTTCGGCGCCAACGCGAAAGCCGATAATCGCGGTTGACTCGATCTGCTGATGCCGGCACAATGGGGCAACGCATTCGGGAGGGGAGCCATGCTGAGTTGGCAGGAAATCGTCGATATTCTGTATTGGAAGGATGGCTGGGACAACAGCCTTCTTCGCTGGATCGTCGTGGTCGCCGTCGCCCTGGCGGCCTTCGTCCTTCTGCGGCTCGTTCGGCAGCTGTTGCCCACCATTTGGATCGTCTGGCGGAAACGAAAGCGGGCGATTGGTTTCGCGGCATCGAGCGTGCCGTTCGCCAGACGAAGACTTGGTTCCTGCTGATTCTCGTCGCGTTCTGCGGCAGTGTGTTTCTGCTGCCGCTCAACGTGCCAGGATGGAGGCTCAACGCACCGGAATGGAAGATCGGCGGTTGCCGCGATGAAAGTCGCGCTGCTGGCGCAGGCGGCGTTGTGGGGCGACGCGGTGCTGCTGTTTTCGATCGCCCGCTACGCCAGGCGGCACAAGGAGGTGGACGCGGCGAGCGTGACCACGCTTTCGGCCTTGGGATTCGTCGGCCGGGTGACGATTTGGGCGGCGGCCGTGCTGCTGGCCGCCCAGAACATGGGCGTCAACGTGACCGCCATGGTCGCCGGGCTGGGCATCGGCGGAGTTGCCGTGGCGCTGGCCGCCCAAAACGTCCTGGGCGACCTGTTCGCCTCGGCCTCGATCGTGCTCGACAAGCCCTTCGTGCTGGGCGACTTCATCGTCGTCGGCGACGAGATGGGCAGCGTGGAATACATCGGGCTGAAGACCACGCGGCTGCGAAGCCTCTCCGGCGAGCAACTGATCTTCTCGAACACCGACCTGCTGAAGAGCCGCATTCACAACTACAAGCGGATGGCGGAGCGGCGGGTGCTGTTCACGGTCGGCGTCGAGTACGATACGCCGTACGAGAAGGTGGCGGCCATTCCCGCCATGCTCCGCCAGTGCATCGAGGCCCAGAAACCGATCCGCTTCGACCGCGCCCATTTCGCCCGATACGGCGATTCGGCGCTGATCTTCGAGGTGGTCTACTACGTGCTCTCGGCCGACTACAACGTGTATATGGACGTGCAGCAGGCGATCAATCTGCATCTGTTCCGCCGCTTCGCCGAAGAGAAGATCGAGTTCGCTTTTCCCACGCGGACGGTTTACCAGCGACAAATCGCGACTGCTGCAACCGGACGCAAGCGAGCTGACGCTTGCCGAGTCGTGCGACTCGCTAATCGTTTGCGCGTGGGACGGATTGGAGCTGTCGGCCTGCTACCAGCCCATCACCATGTTCGACTCGATCGCCTTGCGCGAACGTTCCAGGTCGGCGCCGGTGTGCTGCATGTAGAGGCGGATGGCGTGCAGCTTGTCGCCGGCGGCCTTGGCCAGGCAGTCGCGGGCGGTCGAGCAGGGATCGGTCGCGCCGCTGATGCCCAGGGCCGACTTCGAGATCACCCAGGTGTCGCGCGGCCGCCGCGTGACGCGCAGCGGCGGCTCCTGCGGATAGCTTTCTCGGACCACCTCGGTGGCGGCTGCGATCGTCTTCGGCCCAGGTGATGATGATGTGGTTTGCGGTCTCGATTTCGTACAGTGGCATGAGCGGCGTGGTCCTCGATCTCGTGGGAAGGGCATACCCCGGCATCGTATGGCCGTTTACCGGTCCTGTCAACTTCATGACTCCAAAGAGGGGAATGGCGAAATGGTCTCCTAGACCACATATACCGCCCAGGTTGTCGCGGTGGTAGCCTCGGGGGCGCACGCCGGCCGCGGAGGTCGGGTATTCCGCCGGCCTGTCGCCAAATTTGCAGAGAAAAGCGACAAAACCTCTCTGGACGCGATCTTCACAACATGGGTAAACTCCCACGCCGACTGCCAGTAGAAACGATTCAAGGAGGAAGACGCGATGCGGTGTATAAGCCTGCGAGCTATGGCGTTGTTGACGGCAGCATTGCCCATGCTGGCTGCCGGGATTGCGGCGGCCCAGCAACCTGGGCAGTTGTCCGCGTCGTCGTCGAACGAGATTCGCATGACCGACTCCGCAGGCGCGAAGGCGGCGCCGCCGGCCGCCGGCGAGAGTCCCGCGTCGGCGGTGCTCGAGGAACCGTCGGACGGCGTTCCTACTCGGGCCAAGCACAGGCCGGCGTCGAGTGCGAAGGCGGCGACCGTGGCGGCGAAGGCGGGCGACGACCAGGCGAAGTCGAAGCCGGGCGACGCATCGCTCAGCCCGATTCCCGACGCGCAGGAAGGTCCGCCGGCGCCGGTGGTGGCTGCAAGTTTCAAGGGCGTTGTTCCGGGGACTTCGACGCAAAGAGGACGTTGCGCAGGCCTGGGACCAGCCGAAGAAGACCACCAAGGTCAACGGCCGTTTGGTGGAGCTCTACTCCGTCGAGCCGTTCAAGCGCGTGGAAGTGAATTATGCCGACGGCAACGTGTCGTCGATCGTGATTCGCCTCGATCGTTCGTTTCCCGCCGACGCCGTGGCCAAACAACTCGATCTGACGGCGATTCGGCCGGTGCTGGTCGTCAACGAGTTGGGCGAAGTCCTTGGCCGGGCGTATCCCGAGCGCGGCGTGCTCTTGTCGTTTGAGCCCAGCAACAAGCCGGGCAAGGCCTCGATGAAGGTGTCGGAGATCATCCTCGAACCGATCTCGGCGGAGCCGTTCGTGCTTCGCGCCGAAACGACGCTGGAGAGCCGCTACGACCTGAGCCGCCGCGATCTGGAACAGGCGTTGTCGCTGGATCCCGGCAACGCGCGGGCACACTGGCTGTACAGCCGCGTGCTGGCGGCCACCGAGCAGTACGAGAAGGCGGTGAAGGCGGCGGGCGAGGCCGTTCGGCTCGATCCCGACAATGCGCAGTACCGCGTGACCCACGCCCAGACCTCGCCCAGGCCGGCCAATTGTCCGAGGCCCTGGCAGAGGCGCGCAAGGCCGTCGCGCCAGCGCAGGCCGGCCGCACGTGAAGGCGCGGGCGACGTGCCTGGTCGCCGACCTGCTGGCCTCCGGCCCCAAGCCCGACTTTAAGAAAGCGCTGACGGTACACACGCAGGCGCTTCGAAACTGGCCGATTCGCTCTCATCCGACCCGCATCCGGCGATTCGGCTGGCGGCGAAGGAGGTGCAAATCGACGCCTATCTTGGCGCCGCGCACGACATCGCCTGGGGCGAGTGGAAAGACAAGCCGAAGGCGGTGACGCGGTGGTTGGAGCGGGCCAAGGCGGTGGCCGACGACGTGGTTCCCAACGAGGGCGGCAGCGAAGAGCAACTTTTCCGCGTATACGCCCGCGCGCTGGCCGCTTACGTGGGCCTGCGCGACGCGATCGACCCGGCGGCCGACGCAACAGGGCTGATGGAGACGGGCGAGAAGCTCGTCGCCGCGGCCCGCGACCCCGGCCGCAAGGCCCGGCTGCAATGGGAACTGGGCATGGCGCTTTACGATGCCGTGCAGATTTGCCAGATGCGTTCCGAGGCGGACAAGGCGCCTTGAAGTACGGTGAAGCCGCCGCCGGATACCTGGCCCACGCGATCAAGGCGAAGCCGTCGAGCAGTTCCACGTTCCTGCTCGGGCGATTGTACTTCCGCCTGGGCGCGATCTACGCGATGAACAAGCACGACCACCAGGCCGCCGTCGGCTGGTTCGACAAGGCGCTGCCGCTGTTGGAACGCGCGACTCCCGAAGACCTTGCCGGCGACGTCGGCCGTCAGGGGCGAGGCTTTTGTCGGCATGGGCGTCTCCTATTGGGAGGCCGGCCAGCACGACAAGGCCGTGGCCCTGACCAGCAAGGGCGTCGAGTGGATGGAGCAGGCCGTCAAGCAGGGCACGCTCAACCGTTCCGCCCTGGCCGTTCCCTATAGCAATCTGGCGTCGATGCAGCGGAAGCTGGGAGACAAGGATCAGGCCAAGCATTTTCAGGAGATGGCCAACCGGCTGAAGAGCGACAAGCTGAAATAGGCCGTATCTTTGCGGAGGAATCGCGATGAGACGTTACCTAAGTTGGGCCTTTCTCGTGGTCGCGGGACTGGTGTTGGGTGTGGTATCGAGCTCCTATCAGCGGAGCAACGCCGATCCGCCGACGGCGGCGGTTGCCGGCAACGACGGCGCAAATGCCGAGGTGGTTGCCGAGCTGAAAAAGATCAATACACAGTTAAAAGAGATCAATACGCAGTTGCGGACGGGAACGACCAAAGTATTCGTAATGATGAATCCCCCGCGGTAGCCGTCACAGGCGTTCAGCGGCCCAGTAGACGCGGCGTCTCGCCGCGTTGTTCCCTGGTTGCTGGGCCGGCAAACCGTGAAAAGCGGCGAGACGCCGCTTCTACCGTCACCATCCAATGCGCTGCTCGATTAGAATCACCTGATAACCGATCAACACTGCGTACAACGCCACGCAGACGGGGATCAGGTAGCCGACGCGGAGTTGCGTGCCGAAGAGATAATAGTTCCTGAAGATCAGCAGCACGGGCAGGCCGACCACGGTCAACAGATACTTGCCGAGGACAAAGGCCGCGACGCTGTGGCTGAGCAGCTTGTCCATCAGCGGATTGGCTTCGCAGCCGCCGCCGTGGAGTACGTAGACCGTCAGGCCCGCATCAATCAGCGTGGCGGCGATCAGCATCAACACGCCGACGAAGACCATCGGGGAAAAGCGGTCGGTGAAGTACGGCCGACGATGTTCCTGGCTGCGGCGATTTCTCATGCGATGGCCGGCCGGCGGAAACGCTCCCCAAGGGCTGGTCGGCTGCTGGCGGCGGTCGGATTCAGTGCGGCGCTCGGCCTCGGCGGCGTCAAGGGGAGCAGTTCCGTCTTCGTTGAGCGGAAGATCGGGACCGTCGGCGGATTCGAGGGAATGTTGCGGTTGGTGATTCATGGGTTGCACGGCGGTTCGGGCGGGGAAAAAGGGGACAGGTCCAATTTGCCGGAACGGCCCGGAGGGTGCTTCGCACAAATGGGACCTGTCCCCTTTTTCCCTCCTAGGAATTGGGATTCGCCAGCAGCGAAGACAAGGACGCGCGTGAGCCGAGTTCCTCTTGAGACGCCGCACTCTTGACATTCACCGTCCAGTTTCTTCCCGTGGCATCGCCGTTTCTGGGGACGAAGGTGATGATGTAGTATTTTGCAGCGGCGCCCGTGCCGACTACCTCGCTGAATTCGTCTGGGAAGCGGCGAGTCGGGAAGCCTGGCATTGCCCGTTGAGGTGTCGAGCCGTAGACAGGTTTCCAGCATCTTCATGGCGTCGGCGAGCACCTGGAGGCCGCCTTGATCGCATTGTCTTCGCACCTCCGACAGGTGTTCGACGCGCAAGGCGGAGGCGACCCGCCGCCAGGCCACGCCGAGGATGGCGGTGAACAGCACGACGAACACGAGCACCAGCATCAGTGCATAGCCTGGCCGCTTCGATCGGCGTCGGATCAGGGGGTTTTGTTTACAATCAGCGTGCATTTGCGGGTAAGCGTTTTATGGGTCGTCTTCACGTCGGCCGAGAACGCCAGTTCGATCTTCAGCGTCGTGCCCTGGTCGGTGACGGTCATGCCGGGGGTCTCGCCTCCGGCCTCGTCCTTTCCGTAGACGTCTTTTGCCACGGTGAACTGCGTATTGGTCGACTGGTACGTCTTCTTTCGGATCAACGTATGCGATGCGGCGTCCACGTAATAGTCGATGATGGTGTTCGATCCGCCGGAGGGGACGTCGCCGAAGGTCAGGAGGAGGTGATCGCCGTCGCTGTCCGTTGACTTGCTGCACGAGAGCAGCAGTCCCTGTCGCTTCGTGCCGGCGCAGCCGCCGTCGGGAAGCGCGCCGCCGAGATCGCGATCGATCGACGCGACGGCGATCTGCATTTCCTGAAAGAGTTGTCCCCAGACGATCAGGTCGGCGGTCGAGGGCATCAGCAGCCGCCAGGTGGTCGATAGCATCACGGCGAGGAAGGCCGTCAGCAGGCAGGCGACGGAGACTTCCACCAGGCTAAATCCGCTTTTGCACCGTGTAGGGGACTTCATTGGGGTATGTTGACGTTGACGGAAACGTTGGCGGTTATGACGGCATTCTGGCTATTGTTGTTCTGGCCGTCCGCCGGTGCTCGACGGATTCGACCGTGACGGCGTTCTGAACGATGCGGACCGCGTCAGCGAGCAGATACTTGCTCGCCTGCACCTCTGCCGTGTAAAGCACGACCGTGGCGACGTCATTCTTCCGCAGGTAGACGCAGCGGTTGCCGGCCGGCGTGATCGGCCACCAGGTGACCAAATCCACGTCGGCGATTCCGCCGACGGGCGAGGCCTGATTGACGGGCGACAACGTCACGGTGGTCATGTCGTTGGCCGGCGCGGTACGAGCGGTCACGGTGTACGTGGCGCTGGTCACATCCAGGCCGGTGGCGGCGGCGTTCGGCCAAGTCGCTTGCACCGAGTACCAGCCGTCGGCCGCAACCGTGATCTGCCAGATCGCAATCGAGCCGGCCTTCGCTTTGCCATGGTGGTAGTCGGCTTTGTATCCGAGAGGCGAGGCGGACGTGAGGTTGCCGGCGGTCCCCTGCGTGAAAGTGCCGGCGCCGTCATTGGCTCCCAGCGTTCCCTCGTAGTCGTCCAGAAAGACAACGGGCGACTGGATTGATGGCGAGGAAGAAGACACGGTAGCGGTTCCCATGGCGGCGCCGGCACCCAGCTTTCGCACCCAGAGGTCGTCGTTGGCTGCCAGGTACCACCAGTTGGGGCGATGACTGGTAACGAGCGACTCTGGATTGCTCCAATCCCTGGCCGGCGACGTGGCCGTTTCTGCCAGCGGCTGCAATTCGCGTGAGAGAATCGCCAGCAGTGGAAACAGCCCGGAAAGGGCGATGCCGAAAACGACCATCGCGACCATGAATTCCGTGAACGTAAAGCCGCGTCTTGCGGCCGGCGGTCGCGGACGGAATTTTCGATGGCAGCGGGTTCTGGTGGTCATGGGCAACACGATTATTGGAACGTAAGCGACGTGTTGGCGGGATCCGTCGTCACGGAACCGTTTTGATTGATGGTGATCGTGCTGGGAGGGCCGGTGAATACGTTGGTTGCCGTGGCGGTGAACGTCGTCGTCGGATCGCTCCCCAGCGTCACGCTGTAGTAGTATCCGCCCGCTTCGTAGCTGGCGGCTGCCGAGTTGAGCGGCAGATTCGGATCGAGCAGGCCGGACTGAATCAATCCCGGCGGCGTAGTTTGCGAGAGTACGTTGGTGTAAGCGTGATTTTCCAGCCAGTAGAGGCGTTCGGCGGCCCAGATGGCGCGGAGATTGGCCACGGCGACGTCGGCCCGCGATTGCAGCAGGGCGCGCTGGAAGCTGGGCACGCTCATCGCGGCCATCACGCCGATCAGCGTGGTCACCACCATCAGTTCGGTGAGGGTGAAGCCTCGGCGAACTGCGGAGCGATCGGCGAGATTTGCTGGCGACATCACAATTGCTCCGAAGGAGCACCGTTCGCCCAGCCCAGGGCTCCGCCCTGGGAGGCTTGGTGCAAGACGACGATGTTGTCGGCCCAACGGGCCAAGCGTTCATCGAATTGTCGGCCCGTTGGGCCGATACACGAACCTGCCGGTTTCCGTTCCCCAGGGCATCGCCCTGGGCTGGGCGAACGGCAGGGCCTTCGGCCCCGAAACCCGCTGCCAAGGGAATCGATGTACGGAGCCCGATTCATCGGGCTTCCCGCCGAAGGCGGTTTAGGCCCGGCGTTTACGCCGGGTCGAACGAGCGGCGATCCGTACATTTTGTCAGCCCGGTTCACCGGGCTCCTGCGACGGGCGGGAGCCGCGTAAACGCGGCTGACACAACCATAACGATTGGACAACAAGCGGATGCTCGGCCCCGCGGACCCGGCGTAAACGCCGGGCCTACTACCGGCTTCGCCGGCAAGGGGCGTGAACGCCCCTGGAAAACGCGGCGGCCCTCCGGCGATATGTGTGTGCTCGTACATCACCACGAAACCAATTACAACCATTTGAACGTTATTGACCCTAACGCTCTCCCAAAGGGAGAGGGGATTTGTTTTCTGTATTCACGTTTAGTGGACTTTTCCCGGACATTTCGAACATCGGCATGTAGATCGACAGCATCAGCCCGGCCACGGTCGATCCCATGAAGACGATGATGATCGGCTCCATGAGTTTCGTGACCTTGCCGATCAGGGCTTTCCATTTTTTCCTTGTAGTAGGGGGCGATCTGCTCCATGACGGGGGCGAGTTGGCCCGATTCCTCGCCGATGCGGACCATGTTGGTGATCATCGTGGTGAACAGCCCGGTCTCTTCGAGCGACGCGGCCAACGGCCGGCCGGCGGCCACGCGGTTATGCACCGTCTCGAGCGCCTCGCGGTAGACCGGGCTGGTGTGAAAGACGCCTTCGAGCACGCCGATGGTTTCCAGCATGGGAACGCCGCTCTTGAGCAACAGCGCGATGTTCGAGGCGAACGGTACATGGCCGACTGCACGATGAGCTCGCCGACCATGGGCAAGGCCATCATGATGCCCGTGACGCGGCGGCAGCCCGCGTCGGTGTCGGAAGTACCAGCGAAAGGCGAACGACGGCGACGACCGATGCCCAGCACGACGAAGATGCCGTACTTGCACGATCCAGTCCGACAGGTCGACCACGAACTGCGTGATGCCGGGCAGTTCGGCGCCCATGTCGTGGAACATCTTGGCGAACGTGGGCACGACGAACCAGAGCATGGCGGTGACGGCGCCGACGGCGACGCAGATCAGGATGATCGGATACATCATGGCGCCGGAGATCTTGCGGCGGGTCGCGCGCGCGTCCTGGATCTGCTTGTTGAGTTCGGTCAGCACCAGCGACATTTGCCCGGTGACTTCGCCGGTGCGGATGACTTCGATCCAGTGGTGCGGGAAGACCTTGGTATGGTTGGCGGCGGCGGCGTGCAGCGAGCTGCCCGCGGCCACGCGGGCGGCGATGTCCTCGAGCACGCTGCCGCATCTTGATGCTTTGGCTCTGCTCGGCGCCGATCTGGACCGCCTGCAACAGCGGCGTGCCCGAGGCGATCAGCGTGGAGAGCTGATGGAAGAACGCATCTTGTCGTCCATCGTGATGCCGTTGTGCATCTTGCTCGACACGCGGGCTCGGGCGATAAACCAGTCTTCAAACGCCATGACTCATTCCTCTTCCGCCGTGGCGACGGTCAACACTTCCTCGAGGCTGGTCAGTCCCTCGCGGACCTTGTCCATGCCGCTGTCGATCAGCAGTTTCATGCCCTGTTCGCGGGCGGCGGCGCGAAGTTCGGGCAAGGGGGTGCGCGATTGGATCAGCGCGGCCATGCGCGGGGTGATCCGCACGACCTCGAAGACGCCGATGCGGCCCTTGTAGCCGGTGCCGCGGCAGTGGTCGCAGCCCTTGGGGCGATACAGCTGTCTGCCCCGGTTCGAGGCCGTGCAGCTTGGCCGTCTCGGGATTGCACTCGTAGGGCTCCCGGCACTCGCGGCAGAGCCGGCGGATCAGCCGCTGGGCCTCCAACACCCGAAGCGTCGAGGCCAGCAGGAACGGCTCGATGCCCATGTCGGTCAAGCGGTTGACGGCCGAGAGCGAATCGTTGGTGTGGATCGTCGAGAGCACGAAGTGGCCGGTCAGGGCGGCGCGAAGGCAGATGCCGCGCCGTCTCCTGGTCGCGGACCTCGCCGACCATGATGACGTCGGGGTCTTGCCGCAGGAACGCCCGCAACGCTCCGGCGAAGGTCAAGTCCGACCTGCGTCTTCACCTGGACCTGGTTGATCCCCTTGAACTTGTACTCGACGGGGTCTTCGACGGTGCAGATGTTCGTGTCGGGCTCGTTCAGCAGGTTCAGGCAGGCGTAGAGCGTGGTGCTCTTGCCGCTGCCGGTCGGGCCGGTCACCAGCATCAGGCCGTGCGGCATCTGGATCGATTCGATCAGGTCTTTCGACTGCCGCTCGTCGAACCCCAGGCCGGTCAGCTCGATGGGGATGGCGCCCTTGTCGAGGATACGCATGACCATCTTCTCGCCGTAGACGGTCGGCACGGTGCTGACGCGGAGGTCGATGCGCTTGTCGCCGGTCTTGCACGGCGATGGCGCCGTCCTGGGGAACGCGTTTTTCGGCGATGTCCATCTTCGCCAGAATCTTGAATCGGGAGACGATGGGCACGAACTGCGACCTTGGTGGGCGGCGTCAGCGCCCGCAGCTCGCCGTCCACCCGCAGCCGAACCGCGCAGGAATCCTCGAACGGCTCGAGGTGGATGTCGCTGGCGCCCATGCGCAAGGCCTGCTCGAGGATCTGGTTGACCATGCGGATCATGCGGCCGTCGGGGCCCGGCGGCGGCGGCGCGTCGAGTCGCCAAGATGCTCTCGTCCTGCTTGTTCCTCCGGTCCGGGCTCCGTCGTCTTCGTCCTCATCGTCATCGGCGTAATCGTCGCAGGCGGCTGATGAACTTCGTGCGCGTCGCCAGGATACAGCGATGCTCAGGGTCTTCTCGACCACCGACAGCGGCGCCATCATCGGCCGAATGTTCATGCCGGTGAGCAATTGCAGCTCGTCGACCATCAGCATGTCCTCGAACGTGGAGAAGGCCACGTCCAGCGTGTCGCCGCGGATTTCCACCGGCACGAAGTGTGGTCGCGGCAGAGTTTTTCGGGCAGCACGCCGGCAAGCTGCGGGTCCATCTCGTCCGGGGCGATGTCGAACAGCGGCACCATCAGGTAGTCGGCATAGACCTCGGCGATATGCTGGTCGAGCACGAGCCCTTTCTTCACCAGCAGACCTTCCAGCGGGCCGTGATCCTTGGCCCGCGCCTCGCCGAGGCCCTCGATCTGCTCGGGCGTGAGAATCTCCTTCTCCAGCAGAAGCTGGATCAAGAGCGGTTGCGAATTGGCGGCGACTCCGCTGGTGCTTGCCATAGGCGTTACGAGCCGTAACCGAATAACGCGTGCATTTCATCGTGGGGCGGGCTTTAATCCGTCCCGGGTTGCCGGGCGGACTGAAGTCCACCCTGCGACAATTGGTCAGTTCATTTTGTGACGGCGCCTTGCTGCGGCGGCTTGTTCGGACTGTTTCCGGCGGCGGGCTTGTTTGCGAGGTTCAAGTAGCCCAACTGCACGGTCTCTCCTCGGCAGGACAACAATACTTTGTGGGGAAGAATGGCGGTGACGACGCAGGTCGGGGACTCGTCGCCCGGTTGGGGAATCGCTTCCTTCTCCTTGTAGACTTTCCCGTTGATGACCGCGAACCGCTGCCGGCCCATGATGCAGGTGGCGTTGAGCACCAGGCTGGAGTTGCGGATGTCGGCGGCTTTGACCGCGCTGCCGCGTTTCTTTCCCGCTTTCTTGGCTCGCGCCATACGGCGAGCGTTTTTTGCTTCTGTTCCAGCGAAAGGAAGGGATTGTTCTTCGGGAAGGGCAGAAACTTCGGCGCGAGCACGTCGGCGGCGAACGCCGGCGCCGCCGGCTTCTTGGCCTCGACCTTGTGGGCGGCGGGGGCAACGTGCGGAACGGTCGCTTTTAGCGCGGGCCAACTCCAGTAGAGGGCCACGGCCAGGACCATCGCCTGCGGTGCGAATTTGATAACCCAACTCGGCATGTTAACCCATTACTCCCATCACTCCGATGTCCAGGTTGAATTCTTCTCCGTCGCCGCTCGCCTTCGGAGCGAGGTTTACGCTCTCCACGCGAAACAACCGCTGGTTCGATTCCAACCAGGCGACGAAGTTGTCCAGATCGGCGAGCGATCCGGACAACTTGATCGAGAGGAAGACCATTTGGTAGGGTCCGAGCGGCTTGACGACGCCGGGACTGAAGGAATCCAGCTGCAAGCGGAGAGCGTCGAATGGCGGCCAAGACGTACTGCACCCACTCGTCGGCGTCGACGCGTTTTGGCAGGCGTTTTTCAATGGACTTATACTGTTTTCGCAGTTGCTGGACGTCGTCGGCCAGGCTCAACCGTTTTTTCGAATCGGCCAACTGGCGGGTGGCTGCGGTGATGCCGCGATCCAAGGGGAGGTAGACGGCGGCGTAAGCGATTCCGAGCACGGCGGCGGCGACGATGAAGCGCAGGCGGACCGGATCGTGCAACTGTTCCATCAGTTGGCTTTTCGCGTCTGCCCGGCGTTCTTGGCCTGATGTGGAGATCATTTTGTGCTCCGGCAACTGACGGCGAACCCGGCTCTGACCTCGCCGCTGGGGGTCGTGCCGGACTGGCTGATCGTTCCCAATTCAACCTTGTCGAACTTGCTGCTTCATGAGCGGATCGTTTCGGAAGGAGGCGATGAGTTTGAAGACGGCGGGCGGCACGGCCCCGCGGGGGAGCAGGTTCACGGTCGCCGCCAGATGCAGCGTTCCTTTGCCGCCGCTTGCCAGCGGCGATCCACCCTGAAAGGTCGTTAGCTGAATGCTCGGCGGAAATTGCTGCATGACGTCGTGGAGGTAGCTTGTCCAAATCACGCGGCTGTCGAGGAATTGATGGAGCGATTTGAGCTTTTGGGTGAGGCTCTTTTTTTCCGCCTCCAGCTTGGGGACGTCGGCGGAGGCGAGGATTTTGCTGCCGTCGCAGCGGATGCGCGCGGCGGTGCAGGCCGTGCGCATTTGCTCGTTTTGGTGGAAGAGGCACAGCCCCATCAGAGCCACCAGCACGCACTCGCAGGCCAGTTCGCCCCAGGGGAAGATGTCGCGGATGGAAGCCTTGCGGCTTCATCAACCGCGACAGATCGAACCCCGCGTTGGGCTGATCCACGCAACCCAGCGCCAGTCCGAAGGCCATGGTCTGGGGATCGAGCGCGGGCCCTTCGTGCCAGATCATGCGGGAGCCGATTTCGCTGGGCAATCCCTCCTTCTGCAAGCCGCTCGTGAAGATCGGCGCGGCCGTGCACGATCGCGTACTCGAGCGGCGTCTCCGTCCCGTAGAAACGGCTCTGGCTCATCAGCGTCCGGGCGGCGGAGAGAATGGCCATGCCTTCCGACATTGACGGAATGGCGAAGCAGCGCCAGGCCAAGGGCAGGCCGTCGACGGTCAACACGGCCAATCCTTCCGCAGCGCCGAGAAAGATGCGCAAGAGCGTTTTGGCGCGGCGTGGCGGAGGATGCTTCTTCGCCGCCGCGCGAACCAAGGCGCACGGCCCCGGCTCGGTGCGACACGCCTGGGCGCCGCAGCGCTGCAAGACGGCCAGCACGGCCGCCATGTATTTCTTCCGGCAGGCGGTCACCGTGGCCACGGGCGATTTGTTGATGTTGCCCTTGACCATGTCGATGGTCAGGTCGTCGGTGGTGACGTTGGCGGAGCAGAGCAGTTTCTGCATCACGGCTTCCGGCGACGCTTCGGCGCCGCTTCGCAACGGTCGGGTTCCGAAGAACACCCGCGAGTTCGACAATCCGACGGCGACTTGCAGGCGTCGCCGCTTGCCTGCTCGCAGCGATTGCAGGACGCGCTCGATGACGTTCAGCAATTCGTTGGGAGGGCACGGCTCGCTGCGGGAGACGACCTCGACCGGCCCGAGCGGCGTAACGGCCACCTCGCTGACCGCGATTTCGTGCTCGCCGAGGTAGAGGCCGACGAACCTGCGCATCGACATTTTGGCGAGCAAGGATTTCATGGCGTCGTTGCCGGTCTCTTTCGTTTCAGGATCCGCCATCGCCGCCGGCGGCGGAGACGGCGAACGGCAGATCGGTTGTCAGACCTCGGCGTTGGGGCGGCAGTGCGACTGCCACCCCCGCCGGTTGTTTTGCCTGCGACGGGAAACGCGAGTCGACTCGCCCAGGCAAAGAAGCGGGCGGCCCCACGAGTTGGCCGCCCGCTGCGTTTCGTCCAACCACCCGGTCGCTTGCCCCCGCGGAGGACGCAAAACCCAAACCGCGGGGCAAGGCAAAGACCATCGGGGCGACTGATCGGTTGCTAGTTGCCCATCGGGCAAATTTCCTTGCAGGCATCGGACATGATCGTGGAACCGCTGGAGTCCGTGTCGAATCCACTCTGCGTGAACCGCACCGTGTAGGGGCCGTAGCTGCTGGTGGCCGACTTACGAGTCAGCGTCAGCTCCCACGACGGCGTGCCGGTTTGCCGGTGTGATCTGCGGTAATCGTCGCCGACGTCGAAGTACTTCGGGTCGACTTGATTGATGTCCAAGGCGGTGCTGGCGGTGGAGTCCGCGTAGCAGCCTTCCTTGGCCAGGTAACGCTCTTGGGCCGAACGAACGGCCGAGAGGTAATTGAACGCCTCAGCGGCCTTGGAACGCTCGACCGACTTGAGGAACTGCGGCACGCCGAAGGCGGCCAACACGCCGATGATCACGATGACCACGGCCAATTCGACCAACGTGAACCCTTTACGAGATTCTGTAGTACGACTCATCGAGTCTCTCCCTTGAGTTGTGCGCCGACACTCGGCACGCGAATGTGTAGAAAGTAACAACCCGCAGGCGAATCCGCTGCATCGGCGCGGTGTCCGGACACCGTGGATGCGGAAGTTTCGCCACTGTTAAACGAATAGGTTGGGGGAAATGGGTTGTCAACTTAAGCTGTGCGTGAATTCGCACGACGGGCGGTTTTTCGCAGAACCAATGTCCCGACGACGAATAGCGGCCGGTCGAGGGGGCCGCATTTCCGGCAGAAGTCGCATGATTGTTCCGCGAAGACACGGCTCGCGCGACCGGCGGCGGAGAGAACGGAGAAGGAGACGGCGGGCATGGCCGTCCGTCTTCGCGTCGGATTTCGTCGGTCCGACAAGCGCGTCCGGCGGATACTGGCCAGACGTATATGGAACGTGGAGCGGCTGCGCTTACCCCCGCGCGGCGTCAAGGCGTTGCCACACGCGACGTCAAGCAGGAGCGGCTTCTTCCTGCACGGCGGCGACGGCTGGTTGCGGCTCCGCGCCGCCGGCAAACTGCTCGAGCGTGTTGATCAGCGTGCGTTTGTCGAACGGCTTGACGATGAAGTCGGTGGCGCCGAGCTTGAAGGCGTCCTTGAGAATGTTCTTCTGTCCCAGCGCGCTGACGACGATGATTTTGGCATTGGGGTCCAACGCCATGATTTCCCGCAGGGCGTAGATGCCGTCGTATTCGGGCATGACCAGATCGATGGTCATGGCCAGTGGGCGGAGTTCGGCATAGCGTTCGACCGCTTCCTTGCCGTTGCGGGCTTCGCCGACGATTTCCCAACCGGCGCCGCAGGCGGCTTCCTTGATCTTTTCGCGGACGATCGCAGCGTCGTCGGTGACAAGCAGAGTTTTTGCCATAGCAGTAGTTCCCTTGTTCAGATAGTTCGTGCCGGTCGCCCCACGGCATGCCACGGTGACCAGCCCGGTGGCGAGATCGAAACAGACGCGGCGGCCGCTGTTGCCGCCGGCGTCGCGGCCGGCGATGCCGATGCCGGCGGACTCCAGGCGCATCGATGGCCGCCTGCACGTTGTTTTCGCCGATTGGGAGAACTGGCTATCGCCGAACATGCAGGCGCCGCCGGCGAGTTTGGCCGTCAGCTCCGATAGACGGGACGCCTTCGCGTTTGAGAATTGAAATCATATAAGGAATCGCCGTATCGGCGAATTTGGCGGGATGGTCGTCGCCGCCGCGCGATTTGGGAAGTACGACGTGGCCGAGCATTCCCAGCCGGCGGCGACGCGAGTACAACGTCACCGCGACACAGGAGCCGACGATCGTCGTCAAGCGGCCGGGCTCGGCGGCGCAGATCGCCTGGCCCATTCCCACGGCCACGTCAACGGCTGTCTGAGCGGATTGAAGGCAAGGCATGCTGCACCCTGGCGGTAATGGCGGCGTTGGCGTTCATTCGGGCTTGTGCAAGGCGTTTTCCATCGCCGCACGCAGCGCGATCGAGGGAACAAACAACAACCACCAGTTCAACTCCTCGTCCTCGTTGTGGAAACAGGTGCGGCAGATCAGCGCCGTGTCGCGGGCGCCGGCCTGGGCCACGAGCACCTGTTGCACGACGCTCGCGCCGTAGTCGCGAATGAAGTACGGCGCCGACGGCACCAACTCGTGGTCGATCAGCCGGGTGATGGCGTTGACGTAGGCGCAACCGAGGATGTTGCCCGTCTCCATCAACGCCGACTGCTCCAATTCGTTCCAATCGGGGCCGTTGTTGGGCTCGGCCTGCAACAACGAGGCGGCCAACTGGCGGCCGTTCTCCTCGTTGAACGTCAGCACCATCGAGCCGCCGATCTCGCCGTCGAGATTCAGCACGACCATCGTCAACAGGTCGTCGCCGAGGTTCAATTCGGTGACGGCCTCCTCCAACGGCATCTCGCAGACCTCGTCCAGCGTCAGGCGGATGAGGCTGTTGGTCCATTGGCACATGGCCGCCGAGGCGTCGTGCGTGGCCGAGGCGAAGAGCTCCCGCAGAAGATGTATTTTGCGCGTTAGCCGGACAATCGACATGCGTCATGGGGATTTCTCCGAAGTAGCCGCCGCGGCAATGCCGGAGCGTGATGACATTTCGATCAGCGCGTGCGGATCGAGGATCAGGGACACGCGGCCGTCGCCGAGGATGCTGGCCCCGGCGATGCCGGCGACGTTGCGGTAGTTGTCGGCGATCGACTTGATGACGACGTCTTCTTCGCCGATGACTCGATGCACCGCCAAACCGAGCTGCTGGCTTCCTTCGCCGATAATCACCAGGCTTGTGGCGCTCGACTCCTCCGCGTCGTGCTTCGCTTGGCTTCCTGCCGCCAATTGAAGACTCTGCCCAAGGCGCAAGGATCGGCACGACCCGGTCGCGCACGCGAGGCCATCGGGCGTCCTTGCACGGTGTGGATCTCGTCGCGGGCCGACGTTGACGATCTCGGCCACCGACTCCAGCGGCACGGCGAAGGCGTCGCCGTCGATTTCGACCATCAGGCTCGGCAAGATGGCCAGCGTCAGCGGAAGCTTGATCGTCAGGGTCGCGCCGCGGCCGAGTTCGCTGTCGACGTCGATCGAACCGTTGAGCTCCTCGATCTTCGAGCGGACGATGTCCATGCCGACGCCGCGGCCGGAGACTTCCGTCACCTTTTCGGCGGTGCTGAAGCCCGGCAGCCAGATCAACTGGTGGATTTCCCGCGGCGTCATTCGCTCGGCGTCGGCCGGCGACACGACTCCGCGCTCGATGGCCTTGGCGCGGATGCGGTCGGCGTCCAGTCCGTGGCCGTCGTCCGACACCTGAATGATGATGTTGCTGCCGCGATGGAAGGCGCAGAGCTTGATGGTGCCGTAGCGGGGCTTTCCGGCGGCCAGCCGGACTTCCGGCGATTCGATGCCGTGATCGGCGGCGTTGCGGATGATATGAATCATCGGGTCGCCGAGCTCGTCGATCATGCGTTTGTCGAGTTCCGTGCCTTCGCCGCTGATTTCCAGGCGAATTTCCTTTCCGTTGGCGCGGGTCAGGTCGCGGATGACGCGATGGAAGCGGCTGAACAACGGGCCGATCGGCAGCATCCGCATGTTCATCACGCCCTGCTGGATGCCGTCGCTGATGCGATCGAGCAGATGGATCGCCTCGAACAGGTCGCTGACGCCGTCGCGGGCATCGGCGAAGTCCTTCTCGGCGACGGATTTCTTCAGCCTGTCGCCGATCTGCGTGATGCGGGCCTTGCCGATGACCAACTGGCCCGCCAGGTTCATCAACTCGTCGAGCCGCTCGATGTCGACTCGCAGGGTCTCGGCGGGCTTGGCGCCGGGCTCGGCGGGGCGAGTTTCGCTCGGCGCATCGCTCGCGCGTCGGCCGGCGTCTGCCGCCGTTCCAGCGGCTCGACGGCCACGCTCGCCACGCCCGACACCTGCACGAGGCCGTGTACAACCTCCGCGCTCTTGTCGGTGACGACGGCAAACTCGACGGCGGCGATTTCGTCGAGCGTCTCCATCGCTTCCGCCGAGGGATTCAGATAGCGGATTTCGCCAAGGTTGGCCAACTTGCTGGCGAGCAACTGCGCCTTCAGGCTGACCAAGGGGAGATTCGTTTCGAAGACGATCTGGCCGACGACGACGTCGTCGCGTTGTTCCGCGAGGACCAGGTCGGCAATGCGCCTGCGCAGATCGTTGCTGATTTCGGCTGCGAACACGGAAGGCGTCTCGACCGCGCTGGCCGGCGATGCGCAGGGCGGCGAGTCGAGCGGCGGTGGAAAAGGCGAAGCAGTCGCGGAGCGGTGCAAATTGTGGCTGGCGGCCAACAGCTCTTGGGCGAGGGCTGGAAATCGGTCGTCCGCAGTCTGGCCGCTTTGCAGGGCGTCGACACTCTGCCGCAGGCCGTCGGTGCAGGACAGGAGGGCGTCGGTGATTTGCGGCGTGGGAGTGCCCCCGCTGTCGACGAGCGTCTGTAAGAGGTCTTCCATCAGGTGCGAGAGCTTGGCGATGCGGTTCAGGCCGATGGAGGCCGCCGAGCCTTTCATGCGGTGGGCGGCGACGAAGAGTTGGTCGACCTGTTTCTTGCCGCCGCCGGTTTCGAGCGCCAAGAGGGCCTCGATCAGCTCATCGAGCGTCGACAGGGCCTCATCGATGAAGATCGAGAGGTATTGCGAAGCCCCTTCGCGGTCGTCTTCGAGGCCGGCGAATAGGTTGGCGGCGGCTTGCTCGGCGGTTGTCATGCGTGTGCTCCCGAAAGATCCGGTTTGCGGAACAGCCAGGGCCGCAGCCGCTGGAAATCGCGGAGCAGATCGGCCACTCCCTCCGCCATGCCGGTCACGATCGATCCGCCCGGCCGCATCGCCGCCCTCACGTTGTGCAGCACCGTTGTCTTCGATTGCTGGCCAAAGTAGATTAGCACATTCTTCAGAAACACGAGGTCGAAGGGCCGCTCGTGCAGGGGCTCCATCAGGTTGTGTTGCCGGAACGCCAGCCTATCGGTCAGGACCGGCAGGGCGGTCCAGGCCTCGACGTCGCCGGACTTCTTGAAGAAGCGGCGGCGATAGTCGAGGGGGACCAGCCGCATCGCGCGTGGGCCGAACACGCCGGCCTTCGCCTGCTCCAACGCGCCCAGGCCGATGTCGGTTCCCAGAATATGCACGTTCCAGCGGGAGAGGTCGGGGTGGGCCGCGATGCAACAGGCGGCGGTGTACGCCTCGTCTCCGCTGCTGCACGCCGCCGACCAGATCCGCAGGTTGCCGCGCTGCCGGCTCGATGGATTGGACGCCGCAAGCTGCGAAAGGTAGTCGTTGCGGAACCACTGCCAGTGGGCCTCGTCGCGGAAGAAGTAGGTCTCGTGCGTGGTGATTTCCTGGACGAAGGCGTCCCACTCGGGATCGCGGCAGGGCAGCTTCTTGAGGTGCTGGTAATACGTCCTCGAAGGTCGTGATGCCGGTCGAGCGCAGGCGGCGGCGGATCCGGTTCGACAACAGCAGCTTCTTCTGCGGCGAAACGCGAATGCCGGTCCGCGCAAGGATCAACTCGGCGTAGCGGTTCAGTTGAGCGTCGCTCACCTGTTCGACCGCGCCGATCGGCCCTACCGAAGTTATCGCTGATTGTGATTGCACTGCAATTTGCCGTGGACTTTTGCGGTTACGGCCTCTCCGTGGCATCCTGTAGGACGGATTTCCAAATCCGTCCAGTTCTCGGGAATGGATTTGGAAATCCATTCCACGTTATCGCTAAGCTACAATCCGATTTTCGTGCCCCTAGGCGTCGGCGGTCGCGCCTGCGAGGCGTCGGACCTGGCGGGTGATGGTTGCGGCGGCGTCGCTCAATGCGAACTGCTCGTCCACGTTTCCTTCGACGAAGGCCACCTTGTTCATGCCGTAGACGTCGGAACTGGTCTCGTCCTGGCCGAGGACGTAGCCGCCGGCGTTGCGGATCGCCCGGCAGCCGTTGGCGCCGTCGCGGCCCATGCCGGTCATGATGACGCCCAGGCAATTCGGGCCGAAGGCTTTCGCGGCGCCGGCCATCATCACGTCGACCGACGGCTTGTGGCCGCTGACCGGCTCGCCGTCGCGGGTCGAGGCGCGAACGCGGTCGCCGCGGCGAGTGATCTCCAGATGCTTTCCGCCCGGAGCGATCAGCACGCAGTTCGGTTCGAGCGTGTCGGTCTCGCCGGCCTCGCGCACCGACAAGGGGGAGAGGGAATTCAGCCGCGCGGCCAGCGGTCCGGTGAACTGCGGCGGCATGTGCTGCACGATCACGATCGGCGGCATCGGCGGGCGCAATTCCGCCAGCAGCCGGCTCAGCGCCGGCGGCCCGCCCGTCGAGATGCCCAGCGCGACGCATTTGTCGGCTAGTTCGGCGGGGCACGTGTCGGCGGCCGGTTCGACGACCGATCGCTCGGGTGGTCTGGCGGCAAGGCCGCGCTTTTTCCGCGAGGCGATCATGCGGCGAACGTCGACGTTGACGGCGCCGCGAATCTTCGAGAGCAGTTCCTCGGCGAACGCCCGGTTTCGAGCGTCCCCCTTCTCCGGCTTCGGCACGTAGTCGACCGCGCCGCGTTCGAGCGCGTCGAGCGTTACCGCCGCGCCGGCGTAGGTCAGCGAGCTGACCATAATGACCGGGACGGGATCGGCGGCCAATATCGCGTCGAGCACGGCAAGACCGTCCATGCCGGGCATCTGGAGGTCAAGGGTGATGACGTCGGGACGCAGTGCGGCAAACTTCCTAAGAGCGTCATGGCCGTCGCGGGCTCTTCCCGCCACCGACATGCCGGGGGCGGCATCGATCTGATCGCAGATTATCGCCCGGCTCACCGCCGAGTCGTCGACCACCAGGACGCGAATGTCTTCTTGAGTCATTGCTCTGCACCACAGTTCCTTCACTCGCCAGCCGTGTTCTTCATGGCGGCGATCTCCTCCTCGTTGAAGATCTTGTCGATGTCCAAGAGGATCAAGAGCCGCTCGTCGAGCTTGACCAGGCCCATCAGGTACTCGCGGCCGAGTCCGGCGACGGTCGGCGGCGGCGGGGCTATGTGCTCTTGCCGGACGCGAAGAACTTCGCTTACCGCGTCCACCACGATGCCGATCGTCTTGCCGCACGCCTGAACCACCATGATCCGGCTCTCGTCGGTAACTTCGCCCTCGGGCAAGCCGAACCGCGCACGCAGGTCGATGACCGGGATCACCGAGCTGCGGAGATTGATCAGCCCCTTGACGAAGGCGGGAGTCTCGGGAATGCGGGTGATGTCGGTGATCAGGATGATCTCGCGGACTTTCGTGATCTCGACGCCGTACAACTCCTTGGCCAGCGTGAAGCTGACCAGTTGCATCGTTCCATTGACGTCGGTGAACGTGCTCTTTACGTTCCGCTGTTCGACGGTTGCGGTTGTCATCGGATATCCCTTGAATGTGACATTGTTAGGTGTTGGAAGGGCCGAGCGGCTGTCGGTCGCCGCTGCGGCTATCGCACGGTCTATCATACTCACACGAGCGACGCGTTCTTTTGCGAAGGGCGGTTGCCGCCGACGCGGAACTCGCTGACCAGATCGCGGAGCGTGGCGGCTTGGGCGCCGAGTTCCTCGCTGCTGGAAGCCATCTGCTCGCTTCCGGCCGCTGCCTGTTCGGTCACCGCCGAGACACCCTGGATCGCTTTCGACACTTCCTGGGCGTTGGCGGCCTGGTCCATCGTCACGGTGGCGATCTCCGCGATTTTGGCCGCCGTCTCCTCCGAGGCCTTGATGATCTGCTTGAGCGATTCGCCCGTCTGCGCTCAGCTGAGCCCCCTCTTCCACCCGCTGCGTCGACTCCTTGATCAGCGAGGAGATTTCGCGGGCTGCCTGGTTGGATCGCTCGGCGAGCTTGCGGACCTCGTCGGCCACCACGGCGAAGCCCATGCCGTGCTCGCCGGCGCGGGCGGCCTCGATTGCCGCGTTTAGGGCCAAAAGGTTGGTCTGGCTGGCGATCTCGGAAATCACCTGGATGATCTCGCTGATCTGCTGCGAACTGGTGCGGATCTGTTCCATTGAGGCGATCGACTGCTGCACCGCCTTGCCCCCCTGCTCGGCAAGCTGGCTGGCTTTCTCGGCCACCTTGGTTGATTCGTTGGCGTTATCCTTGACCGCGTTGACCGAGCGGGCCAACTCCTCGGTCGAGGCCGACATCTGTTCGACGCTGGCGCTTTGAGTCTGGGCTCCTTCGGCGAGCGTCTGGGCGCTTTCGGCGATGGTCTGCGATCCTTCCGCGAACTGGCTGGCACTCTCGTTGATCTGTTCGATTACCGAACGAAGCTTGTCAATCGTGTGATTCAGCGACGTGGCGACGGTGGCAAAAGTCCGCGCCACCGCAGACGTATCTTTGTCCGAATCCGCCTGGACGTACTGCCGCGTGAGGTCGCCTTTCGCCACGTCTTCCAGGACTGCCGCCACCTTGCCGACTTCTTCTTCTTGATAAGCCATGACCTTGGCGGTCACGCGTGCGGCCTGCTTAATGGCCGTCTGGTCCATGACGAATTCCCGCGCACCGATGGTCAGGCCGTTTTCGTCTTTGATCGGTACGGCCGTGTAGCTGATCTCGAGGTTGCTCTTGCCGGGATGGGCGTCGGTCTCGCTGGTGGCCGGCCGTCCCTCCCTCATGGCGCGGCGCACGCGCATCGGTCGGTGTGGCAGTCGGACGTCTTGAAGTGATCGTAGCACTTCGTGCCCAGCAGTCGGTCGCCGGGCAGGCCGATCGCGTCGGCTCCGACCTCATTCATATAACGGATTGTGAATTCCTTGTCGATGATCATTGCCGGGATGGGCATGTCGTCAATGTGTTTCACCAGGGCCCCGATCGTCTCGTTGATGCACTCAATGACAACACGGAATTCTCGGTTGACCAGGTCGGGGTTGCCGCGGGTTTGAAGCTCTCCGGCGACGGCCGCTTTGCTCAGGCGTCTTGTCTCGGCGATCACGGTTCGGATGGCCTTGGCGACGGCACGTGTCGCCTGCCAGCCGAGGACCCCGGAAAGCCCGACGGCCAGCAGACCCGCAAACATCATCAAGTACGTCTTCGACGTCACCAGCGAAGCCGCAGCCGCCTCGGTGTTCGTGTTCGCTGCATTGGTGTTCGTCACGACTTCATCGATTGCGGCGCGGTGGGCGTCGTACTGGGGCTTCATTTGCTGCACGAGAATTTTGCGGGCCGCCTCTCGGTCATTTCTCAGAAGCGCGGGCGTATACAGCCGGTCCCGCACATCGAAGAACGCCTCAGCCGGAGCGTATGAGTTTTCGAGAAGGAGCGTCTTGATTTGGCCGTCGGGCAACACCTTGGCCCAATACTCGTGCCGCTCCTCATACTGCTTCTTCAGCGATTGTCCGCGTGCGACCAGTCCTGCAACGGCCGCGGGGTCGGTCTCGTTGAGCTCCTCACAAGCGACCAGATACGATTCGATGATGTATTCGGGCGGGGGAAGGACGTCGGCGACGAGATCCTTGCCTTGCACGATCTGAGCGTAAACCGGTCCGTTCACCTTGACTTTGTCGAGCACGCTGTACGCGAGAGCCGCGAATCCCACAAAGCCGACAACGACAACGGTCAGCATGATGGCCAAACGGCCACGAATAGTGAGGTTAGAGGTGGTCTGCAACACGGCGGTAACTCCTTGCTGGATTGAGGGACGTTTCATCGGTGACTTTATGCGGGAGAGCGGATCGCACCATCTGCCTGCTTGCAGCGCGGCGACTTGGCGGCGGATTTCGGTCTGCTACTCAACGGCCATTCGGGAGGTTTTTCAATTGGCAACTCGACACTTCTTGCTCACAACATCCGCCGTTCTTGCTCACAACATCCGCGCCTTCTGCGATCTTCCTAGACTGCGAATCCCTGTCGCGTGCGGGCAGTCGACGTGTCGCGCAGAGGCCGCTGGCGGCGTCCAGACGACGGTAGACTTGGGCGTAGCGGGAAATCGGCTCGAACAGCGGCTCTACGCCTTCAGGCATCTCCTGGGTGTGTTCGGTCGCCAGGAATCCGCCCGGCAGCAGCGCGCGATGAAACATGCGAAACGCCTGGCAGCGATCCGACTGGTCGAAATCGGCCAGGACGTTTTTGCAGGCGATCAGGCTGAAGTCGCTTCGCGGTGGTTCGAACGAAAGCAGATCGTGCCAGGCAAACGACACCCGCTCGCGAATCTCGTCAACCACTTGCAGGTAGCCCGGTGCACCGATCGGCTGGAAATAGCGCTGTCGAATGGCGCGTGGAATCCGCTCGATTTCGTGCTTGGCATAGATTGCCGCGGCAATCTGCGGGCCGCAGCCGCGATCGACGTCGGTGGCGCAGATCCGCACGTTTTGGAAGACGCGATCGGTCATCTGCTCGCGCAGCAGCATGGCCAAGGTATACGGTTCGGCGCCGTTGGCGCATCCGGCGTCCCAGACATGGATCGACGGCCGTCCGCACAAGGTCGGCAGCGCCGGCGAATCAGCAGTTCCAGCGTCTGCCCGTCGCGGTAGAAGTAGGTGACAGCCATATTCGACTCAAAACGGGAACCGTGCGACAATCCCGTAGCGCCGGCAACACATTCCGACGCGGAATGTGCGCAAAAGGCGAACGTTTGGTGGATCATTCGACCCTAGGTTGCCGCCAAATAGGGTCAAGCGAAGCTGCGACGATTCTTTATGCCGGCGGCGGAAAGAGCCGAATCCGCAGGGGTGCGATTGTAACGGCGGCGACGGAGCGGCGACGTACTGCGCGCGCGGCGGCAGGAAATGGAGCCGATTGTCGACGCAGCCGTGAACGGCAGAGCACACTGCGTTTGCCTGATACGTGCGATGCACTAGCGGGCATTCCGCTTTTCGCCGGCGCGACGGCTTGCGGGGACAGTCGCAGTCTCACGGTGGACGTCAGCGTTGTCGCCCTTGTGGATCGGCTTGCCTTGGCCGTAGTTGAGCGTCCATTCCCAGAGGCACTGCCGGCGCCGCCGTACCAATCGCTGACGTGGACCGAAGTGCGGTCGCTCTGGACCATCGCCCGGACGTGCTGGCGGCCGTTCGATTCGACCACCACGCCGGGTCCATCGGGATAATGGATCGCGGCCCAGTAGATGTGGCGTTTCGCGCTGCGGAAGTCGTTGCTTCCCATCGGCGAGACATCCTGCGACCAGGGACACGTCGGCGGGACGGTTTGGGCGACCTGCGGAAACGCTCGGGCCGTGCCGCGGGGGCGTCCGATGTGGTCGGGCGGATAAACGTTCCACTCGCCGCGGCGATCCCAGTCGAGAACGTTGCAATCCCTGGGCACGGAGAACCGCAAGCCCGATCTCATGGGCCAAGAAGTTGTTGCCGGTGTACTTGAACGTGGAAGTGACGGTCAATTGGCCGTCCGGCGTCACGGCTGAGTCGATAACCGCCCTCGAAATTCGTGTAGCGGCCGTCGATCGACATCACGACGTTGTCGCCCTGTTTTTGGACGTCGAGCTTGTTGAGACGCCAGCTTTCGACGTCAGGCAGCGGCTGCATTACCCGCTTTTCCGGCAAGACGTGCAAGAGCGGCAATTCCAGCAGCAAGACCTGCCCCTTGCAGACGCAACGTTTCAGACGGCCGGTGGCGCCGTTGACTGTCCAGTTGAAAATCCTTGCCGACGATCGTCGTGGTTGCCCCTTGCAGGTAATCCTCGTGAGTGATCGCCAGCGGCGACGGGCGACGCACTTTTCAGCCGGCGAGACGTGGGGCGGCTCGCGGCCGATTGGCACGCGATAGGCGTCGACCAACCGGCCGTCCCGCCTCGCGGAATTCGAGCGAGAGCATTTCGCCGGGCTTCACCGCCTGGCCCAAGACGGATGGCGATTTCGCCGGTCGATCGCGGAGGAACGTCGACCTTCGATTCTCCCTGCTCGCCGCCGAGACTCCAAAAGACGCGAAGGTCCGAGAGATTGCGGAAGTCGTACTGGTTCTCGATCGGCACCCGCACCAGGCCGTCCGTGCCGGGCAACGGCAGCGGCGTCTCCTTCACCTTGATCGGCGAATGGAGTTTCTTGGTGATCCAGAACTCGGGCTTTCGCCGCTGCCAACCGTCAATCACTCCCCAGGGAGCGTCGCCGACGATGCCGCGGCCGCGAATCCGCGTAGCTCCCTCGACGAAGAAGCACTGGGTGACGTTTCGCCCGAACTCGATCCCCCGGCCGGGCACGCAGAACAGGTCGTCGGCCCAACACCAGATGTATGAGCCCTGCGTCACCTTGCTCTTCATGAAGGCTGTCGTAGACCGCCACCAGCGGCTCGGCGTAGTAGTCGCGCATGCCGGGATCGATCCACAGCAGAGGTCCGTCGCCCCAAATGCCCTGGAAAATGCCGAGACTTTCATCGAACAACAGCGGCTTGTCGATCTTCTCGTTCTCGTGGATGCGGGAGACCGACATGGGATTGTGCCAGCGTGGCGATCTCCAACCAAGCCGAAGTGGCGGCGCCGGTCGGGCGGCTGGGGTCGGTCTTCGCGAATCCACTCGTGCGCGCGTTGCAGCCCGTAGCCGAATTGGCTCTCGTTGCAGACCGACCAGTAGGCGACGGAGGGATGGTTGCGGTCGCGGGCCAGCAATTCGGCCTCCATTTGCAGGATTCGCGGCGTGTTGCGGAGATCGTTGGTATCGTTGGCCCAGCAGAACGAGCCCTCGGCCTCGACGTAGACGCCCAACTCGTCGGCGTACTTCAGCCAATTCGCGGACCGGCGGATAGTGGGACGTGCGAACGGCGTTGAGGTTCGCCTCTTTCATGAGCAGCAAGTCGCGGCGGGCGATCTCGGCAGTCACCGCCCGGCCAAGCAGCGGATGGCTGTCGTGCCGGCACGTGCCGCGGAACTTCACCGGACGGCCGTTGATGAGAATCTCCGTGCCGCGGATTTCTGTCTGGCGGAAGCCGACCGCCATCGCGAACTGGTCCCCAACGCCCTGTTCCGTCAACACCCGGGCGGCAAGCGCGTAGAGGTTTGGCTGTTCGGCGTTCCATTTTTTCGGCGCGGCGACGGACAGATCGATTTGCACCTCGGCGCTCTGCCACGAACCCAATTCGATGCTGCGAGACTTGCCTTTGGAGACAATAGCCAGGGCAGCGGTCTTGTGGACATCAACCAGCGGTCCGGCAAGCGTCGATGAGACGCGGCCTCGGAACGGTTGCGGCGATTCGTTCAACACCCGGCCGCGCATGTGCATCGTGGCGTTGCGATAGTCCTTATCGAACGTGGTTACGATCTTCAAATCGACGAGATGCACACGCGGTGTGGTGAAGAGATAGACCGGCCGCATGATGCCGGCCAGGGGAAAATCGGCGTAAAGGCTCATGTGATCGAGTTTGTCGCTGACGACGGTGTGCTCGCGGACGCGGAGGGCCAGTACGTTGTCGCCCGGTTTCACTACGTCGGTGATATCGGCCTCGAAGGGCATCGCGCCCCCTTCGTGCGTGGCGACGAATTGACCGTTCACCCAGACTTCGGCGCCGCTGTAGACGCCCTCGAAATCGAGCTTGACCCGCTCGGCCGCCTTCGGCGCGGTGAAATGCAGCCGATAACCGCCGATGCCGGTGTCGTTGTGGAAACCTTCCATTTCCCAATGGGCCGGCACTTTGATCTTCGACCAATCGGCGTCGTCGAAATCGGCCGCCCAAAAGCCCTCGGGCGGATCGAGCTTGAATCGCCAGCCGTCGTTCAGTGCCACCGGGTTCTCGCCGGGCTTCGCGCGGCGTCAGGCAAGTTCTCGAAGCCCTCGCCGGCGCCATGTGCATTTCGCTCGGCGCAACCTCGATTTGCTTCGTCTTCAATTCGGTGCGAACCGTAACCGGCCCGACGACCCGCACCGGCATGTCGGCGGTGAACAGCCCTTTGGCGTCGCTCTTGGCCGTGCTTTTCCACGGTCCGGCCGGCGACTTGCCCGAGAGCGTCACCTCGGCCCCTTCGACCGGCGACGCCCCCGCGGCGTCCGAGACGATGCCGAGGAAATGCCCCTGCAGATCGGACGCCACGCTGGTGGCCAATCCGCGGGCGAAGGGCCGGCTGTAAACCTCCACCTCGTTGAAGCTCGGCCCGTTGGTGATGTCGGCGATGCGCAGAGCCGGTGATATTCGCACGGGCTGAAGCGGCAGGCGACCACCAGCGGCAGTTTCACGCCGGGCCGGCCAAAATGCTCGACCGTGCGCCATTCCGCCGATCTTCGCGTCGCGAACTTGCACGTTCCATTCCATCGCGAAGGTGTCGAACTGATGGATCACGACTTCGCCGACCTCGACCGGTTCTTTCCATTCCAGTTGATACCAGACGCCCTGGTTGTGGCCCGAGATGCCCGACCAGCGGGTGTCCAGCCGGCCGTCGATGGCCTTCTCCGGCGTCAGGTCGTTCATCGATTCCGAGGCGGTCGCCTTGGCGTCGAGGGCCAAGTTCTTCGCCGCTTCGGCGGCAGCGGCCGACAAGACGCCTAAAGTCTCGAACAAGAAGAGGGATACCAGCCAGGCTGTAAGAACAGCAGCGTTGCGAAATGTGGCCTTCATTGCCTGCAAGTCCTTGTGAATTGAGGGAAAGGTGGGAGAAAGGCGAGGTGGGATCGTAGCAGCTTTCGCATCAACACGGCGTGAACGCGAAATCGCAATCGTTTCACACGGCGGCCAGCACCTTTGCGGCCGCTTCGCATAGGGAGGACGCTTCGGCGGCGGTGGGGGCTTCGGCGATCGCGCGGACGATCGGCTCGGTGTTGCTGCCGCGGACGAGCAGCCAGCGGCCGGGCCAACCCAGCCGCAGGCCGTCGAGCCGGTCGGCGGCGGCGTCGGGAAATCGCTTCTCCAACGCATCCAACGCCGAGGGCAGCTTCTCCGGCGGCAAGGCGATCTTCGTCTTCACAATTTCGTAGCGCGGCAGTTCGTCGGCCAACTGGGCAATCGTCATCTGCCGGGCGGCCATTGCGGCGAGCAGTTGGGCCATGCCCACGAAACTATCGCGGACGTAGCCGACGCGCGGGTCGATCGGGCCGCCGTTGCCTTCGCCGCCGAAAACCGCATGGTGGGCCAACATCGCATCGACCACGTTCGCCTCGCCCACCGCCGAACGGAAATAGGGCACGCCGTATCGGTCGGCCAAGTCTTGCGACATGCGGCTGCTGGCGCAATTGGCGACAATCGGTCCCCGTAGAGCAGCCGTCCCCTGCTTTGGCCTGCTGTGCAGCCGTCCCGGCTGCTATGGCCTGCTGTGCAGCCGTCCCGGCTGCTATGGCCTGCTGTGCAGCCGTCCCGGCTGCTGAAGCAGGCGAGACGCCTGCTCTACAAGCCGCTTGCCGCAGCACGTGATCGACGCACATTGCCAGCGTGTATTCTTCGCCGAGGTAGCGGCCCGCGGCGTCGATCACGGCCAGGCGGTCGGCGTCGGGGTCTTGGCAGAAGCCGACGTCGGCGCCGGGACGGTTGACGGCCGTTAGCACACCAGCGAGGTTCTCGGCAGTCGGTTCGGCGGGATGGGCGAACTGGCCGTTCGGCTCTTCGCCGAGCACGGTCACGCGGCAGCCAAGCTCGTGGAGCAGCCGCCGGCCGAGGATGCTGCCGGCGCCGTGGTTGCTGTCCAAGCAGCACGCGGAACCGGCGCTTGCGAATCCGTTCGGCATCGACCGTATCCAGCACGGCGAGCAGATGGGCGGTGACCGAGTCGTCGCAGAGCTCGATGCTGCCGAGGCGATCTTGCGGCACCCAGGCTGGTGTGCCCGTGCGATAGCGTTCCAAGACCTCGCGGCCCGGTGCGGCGGGAATGACGCGGCCATCGGCGGAAAACAGCTTCAGCCCGTTGTAAGGGGCGGGATTGTGGCTGGCGGTGATCTGAATCGCACCGGCGGCGGCGTGGTGTCGCAGCAGGACGCCGGCGGTGGGCGTGGCGACGATGCCGGCGTCGATGGTCGAGCGTCCCACGGCTTGCAGCCCGGCCTGCACGGCCAGCGAGAGCATTCGGCCCGAGGGGCGGCTGTCGCGGCCGATGAGGATATCGCCCGGCGGCAGCGTCGCGGCAAAGGCCGCCGCATAGCGAATCGCCACCTCCGGCGTTAGCGTATCGCCCACCACTCCGCGAAGTCCGGAAACGCTGATGATCGGTTCGGCCAAGGTCCTGATCCTTTCTTGTCCGCCAGACGCGCGGCACCGCGTGCAAGCGATCGCCTGCTTGTGTCTCAAGCCAACTCCAAGGGTTCATCGCAGCGGGTGATCTTGTCGTGGACTTCGACGACCATCGCCACATCGGGATGGATAGCGTCGCTGCCCAGCGTGCCGAGGTAACGGCAGGTTGCATATCGCGATTGGCGCGACATGTAGGCCGCGAGCCATTTGTCGAATTGTTGCTGTTGTTTCTCGTCCTCTCTCGGCCAGGCGGTGCGGTTGACGTAGTGTCCGCAGCGCCAGGGCTTGGGTGTCAGTCTAGCGCGAAAGCACTCCTGCCTTGCACAGGCGCACGTACAACGGATCGGCACCGACCGCTTTGAGTGTGGCCAACGTTGCATCGGCCGTTGGGTCGAGAAGGTCGTGCGTGACGAGGCCGCGCACGCCGGCAGCGGTGCGGTATAGGCGCAGGCCCCAGTCCCGCCGCTCGTCGAGGAACCGCACCAGCCGGCTTTTGACTGTCTCCTCCGGGTCTTGTTGAGGATCGGGCGGTGGCGTCGCTTTGCCAAACAGCCGAGCGAGAAAGGAGAGCAGTCCTCCCGATCGGGGCGCTGGCGGAAAATCGATGTCGATGAACATCGCCCGGGCCGTATTCAGAATCAGCGAGCCATAGCTGTTTCGTGTGACGGCGGCATACAACTCGCCTTGCGAATCCTCGAACCGCTGGACAACCTCTTCGCGCAGCGGCACGTCGCCGTAGGGATAGCGGACAGGCGGTTGGTCGCCCTTGAATCGTTGAATCGCCCGTGTTGCAGCGGCCAACGCCGAGCGGTGGGCGTCCTCCGGGCTGATGTCCGACGATCTCCAACAAGTGCAAAGGAAGTAAGCCGGCCTTCCCTTCCGATCCGAGATGTCCGTGGTCGCTTTGGACCAGTGCAGCGGGATCTTCATGGTTGCCCTCGACGGGAGTGCGACGGACGACGCGACAGCCATTTCCATCGCATTTGCCCATCATACCGTGCCCTGAACCGCTCGACAATTCCCCAAAGCCTGACTTGGCGGGATACTCCGTCGAAGGAGACAAATGCAACATGCAACCGGCGTGCAACGAGATGCAACGGGCGTACGACAGTCACGCAACGCTATCCCGCGACAATGCTTCCGGCAGCCGGATTGCCGCGGCGATTGTTCAAACTCGTCTTTTTCGGGCGTAGCGCAACAGTGCGATCAGTGCGGTGGCCAAGAGTGCGAGAGTCCCCGGCTCGGGCACTGGTGCAACGTCAGCGGCGGCGGGTGAAGCGCCGGCGATCGGCGGCAGGCCGACGTGCGCGAACCAGAGGTCGCGGTCGAGCCCGTTAACTGCGCCGTCATAGTTCGCGTCGCCCTGCTGCCAAGTTGTGCCGGTGAAGGCGTTGGCGAACCAGATCTGCCGATCCAGGTTGTCTACCACCCCGTCCAGGTTGAAGTCGCCGGCGTAGGTGGCCATCACTCGCACCTGGCTTGAGGACGGGTCGTCCACGCAGCCCAGCGTCAGATCGTTGGCGGCCGCAGTGGAGCAGCGGAACATGCCCGTATCCCATTGTCCATCGTGGTAGCTGGCGGCCAGCAGGGATTGAATCGTCGCCGCCGGGCTGGTTCCGCCGGCGTAGTCGAAGACCAGCGTTCCGGCTTGGACGTCGGCGCCGCCGAGGTTGAGCACGGGGTTCCACGCTCCTGGCGTGGCGATGCTTGTGCCGAGTAGCTTGAGCGTTCCACCGGCGACCGTGGTCGTGCCGGCATAGTCGTTGACGGCGGTGAGCGTTAGGGGGCCGGCGCCGGTCTTGGTCAATCCGCCCGGGCCGGAAAGGAGGCCGGTAAGCGAAACGGCGTAGCCGGCGGTATTCACATGGGCATCTCCGCCGTTTCCGGTCAGAGTCATGGGGAGTGCGAAGACATGGAGCCGCCTGCTTGCAGCGTTCCGCCGCCGAAATTGAAGGTGGCCGAGCCGGCGCCGGCGCCCAGCGACTGTACTGCGAGGACGCCGCCGTTGAGGTTGTAGGTTCCGCTGGCGGTCGATTGGAAGGCGAGGCAGAGGTTGCCGGAGATGGAATTGGTACCACCGGACTGGATGAACGTTCCTAATCCGGAACAGCCGACGTATTCCCAGGCGGAAGCGTGGAGATATCCGTCGCTCAAAGTGTAGATTCCGCTGCCGTTGAATTCTTCGTAGCCGATACGAAGGCCGAGGGAGAGCGAATTGCTGCCGCCGGACTGGGTGAACGTGCCCGCTCCCGAGTAGCCGACGTATTCGATATTGGCGGTCAAGCGGGCGGTTCCACCAAGATCGTAGGTGCCCTTTGCGGTGGAACGGTCGCCGAGGGAAATCACGTAGGCGGTATGGCTTCCGCCGGACTGGATGAACGCGCCGATCCGCTGTAGCCCACATAGACGCCGGTGTACGTAGTATTCAGAAATCCGTCGCTGAGGCTGTAGGTTCCATTGCCCGTGCGCTGCGGCCGAGATAGAAGATGCTGTGTTCGGACATTGAGTTGGTACCGCCGGACTGGGTAAACGTTCCCGAGCCGGAGTTGCCGATGTACTCATATATGGCAGATAGGTATCCGCTGTCGCTGAGGCCGTAGGATCCGCTGCCTGAGGCGTTCTCGCCGAGATAGAGGGAGGAGGAGATGGTGTTGGAGCCGCCGGACTGAGTGAGCGTTCCGCCGCCCGAAACGCCGATGTGCTCGTTCAGCGCGGTGATCGCGCCGGCGCTGCTGAGGCCATAAATTCCGCGGCCGGTGGAGAAGTAGCCCAGGTAGAGATCGGAGGAGACGTCGTTGGGACCGGCCGCGTGAGTGAAGGTACCCGAACCCGAGTTGCCGACATACTCGTTGTAGGCGTAGAGAAAGGCCGTGCCGCCGAGGCTATAGAGGCCGCGGCCGGTGGGATTGTAGCCGAGGTAGAGGACGGAAGGAAAATTGCTGCCGCCGGAATGCGTCAACGTTCCCGAGCCCGAACTACCCACGTATTCACTGCCAATCCTGACGTATCCGGTGTCGCTGAGGTTATAGACGCCGCTGCCGGTAGGGCTGCCGCCAATCGTGAGAGCCCCGCTGGTGTTTGTGATGTTGCCGCCGGTCTGCGTGAAGGCTCCCGCGCCCGAGTTACCGACGTAGAGGTAGGTGGGTTTCAGCGTCCCGCCGCTAAGAATATACGTTCCACTGCCGGAAGATTTTTCGCCGAGAATCAGATAGCTGGAATTGCTGTGCGTGCCGCCGGACTGGGTGAAGGTTCCCGATCCCGAGTTGCCGACATAGGTGTAGTTGTAAACGCTCAATGATCCCGCGGACAGGTCGTAGGTTCCACGACCGGTCGTACCGTAGCCAAGGAAAAGGTAGCCGCCGCTGGTCATCGTGTTGATGCCGCCCGACTGAATGAACGCTCCGGTTCCCACATCGCCGACGTACTCGATCCCAGCGACGCTCAACGATCCTGCGCTGAGGTTGTAAGTTCCGCTGCCGCTGGATCGGGCACCGAGACGGATATTCGAGTCGCCGGAGTTGGTGCCGCCGGTTTGAGTGAAGGTTCCCGAGCCGTAGTTGCCGACATAGACCCAGCAAGGCGTCAGGCTTCCGCCGCTAAGGAGATAGGTTCCGCTGCCGCCGCTGTTATTTCCAAGGTACAGGGTGACGCCGGACGGCAGCGAATGGGTGCCGCCGGTCTGGCTGAATGTGCCCGCCCCGTAGTTGCCGATGTACTCGTCCGAAGTGACGCTCAGGTATCCGCTATTGAAATTGTAGACTCCCTTGCCGCTGGAGTAGACGCCGAGAGTGAGGGTGCCGGCGGCGGTATTGCTGCCGCCGGTCTGCGTGAAGGTTCCCGACCCCAGGTTCCCGACGTACTCGGTAGGAGCGCTTAGCGATCCGGGCTGAGCGAGTAGGTTCCGCTGCCGCCGCTGTTGGCGCCGACGCAGAGCGTGTTGGAGACGGAATTGACTCCGCCGGTTTGCACGAATATGCCTACTCCCGAGTTGCCGACGTTTTCGGACGAAGCGTTCAGGCGTCCCGTGCCGCTGAGGAGATAGGTTCCACGGTCGCCCGAGTCGTCCCCGAGGTAGAGACGCGAGTTGTTGACGCCGGCGGAATGGGTGAAGGTGCCGCCGCCCGTGTAGCCGACGCACTGAGTATTGGAACTGAGCGATCCGCCCGTCATGCCGGAGACGGCGTCGTTCACGATCAGCCAGCCGCTGCCGAGATTCACCACTCCCGAACCGGAAAGGCCCAATCCGCCGTTGACGGTGATCGAACCTCCCGAGAGCGTGCTGAAGGTTCCGCCCTGGCAATCGAGATATCCCACGATTTCGTTGCTCCCGCCGAAGCTGTAGGAGGAGGTTACCGTCAGCGTCGAGCCGGAGTGGTGCAGCAAGCCGGGGCTGCTATAGACATGAAAATAGCTCGCGGGGTCGAATCCGGCCGGCACGATCAGCAGCGACTGCGGGTCGAGCAGCAGAGAGACGTTTTCCGAGTTCGAGAACGTGGCGTGCGACAGATCGACGATTGACGACGTGGCGTTGATGGCTGCCGCGCTGTCTGACAGGTCAAGGACGCCCTTGTTGGCCAAGCTCTGCGCTGACGTTCAGCGTTCCGCCCGTGAGTATGTACGTGCCTCTCGTTCCGATCGCGATGCTCGCGGCGGTATTGACGCCGCCCGATTGCGTGAACGTCCCTGCGCCGGAATAGCCGATGTACTCGGAGGGAGCATCCAAGCGGCCGGCGTCGCTAAGATCATACGCTCCGACGCCGCTGGAGTTGTAGCCGACATAGAGCGAGTTGGCGATCGTGTTCGTCCCGCCGGAATGATGGCACGTTCCCGATCCGGCGTAGCCGACGTACTCTGTGGAAGCCCCGAGGTATCCCGTGCCACTGAGGTTATAGACGCCGCTGCCCGTGGACCAGTATCCGAGACGAAGGTGCGAGCAGTCGTTGGTTCCGCCGGATTGCGTAAGCGTTCCCGAGCCCGAGTTGCCGATGTACTCGATCGACGCTACGTTCAGGCAGCCGGCGCTGCCGAGGATGTAGGCTCCGCTGCCGGCGGGATTGTGGCCGAGATACAAGGAGTTCGGCGTCGTGTTGCTGCCGCCGCTGTGGTCGAAGACTCCCGAACCGGTCGAGCCGACGTACTGATTGGCGGCAGTCAGCGAGCCGCCGGTCATGCCGGAGACGGCGTTGTCGACGTAGAGCGAGCCGTTTCCGAGGTTCAGCAGCGCGGGAGCCGAGACGCTCACTCCGCCGTTGAGCGTGATGGAAGCTCCCGGGATGGCACTGAGCGTTCCTCCCTGGCAATCGACGTGCCCGACGATCTCGTTCGTGCCGCCGAAACTGTAGTAGGATGCGATCGTGAGTGTCGAGCCGCTGTGGTGGAGCAGGCCGGAGTTGCTGTAGCCGGCGAAATACGTCTCCGGCTCCAACCCGGCGGGCACGATCAGCAACGACTGGCCGTCGAGCGAGAGGGACATGTTCTGCGAGTTCGAAAGCGTCGCCCGCGATAGGTCGAGAATCATCGCCGAGGCGTTGATCGCAGCGGTGCTGTTCGATAGATCGAAGGCGCCTTGATTGCTGAGGCCGCCGCTGACGTTCAACGTTCCGCCGCTAAGCGTATAGAGGCCGCGCGCACTGATGGTTATATAGTTGACGGTGTTGATTCCGCCGGATTGGGTGAGCGTTCCCGACCCGGTGCTGCCAATGAATTCGAGCGAAGCGGTCAAGGAACCATCGCCAAGATCGTAGACTGTGGAAGCGTCTGGTCTGGTCGACACGGCGCCAACGGAAAGGGTGGAGCAGGCGTTGATCCCGCCCGACTGAGTGAAGGTGCCCGAGCCCCAGTAGCCGATGTTCTCCGAAGAGGCGGTCAAGTATCCCGAGCCGCTGAGGTTATAGGCTTCGCCGGTGGAAGGATTGCCGTTGGGAGAGGCGCCGACAGAGAGGCTCGTGCAGGAGTTGGTTCCGCCTGTGTGCGTGAACGTGCCCATTCCGCTATAGCCGATTTGCTCGTCATAGGAGTTTAGATACGCCGTGCCGCTTAGCTCATAGAGCCCGCTGCCCGTGGTTGTTCCTCCTTGATAATACAAGCCCACGTAGAACTTCGGGCAAGTGAAGGTTCCGCCCGAGTGGGTGAATGTCGCCGTTCCCAGGCCGCCGATGTACCCTGAACCTGCGGTGAAACTCCCGGCGGTCATTTGAATCGTGCCGGAGCCCGTGCCGCCAAGATTGAGGCTGCTGCACACTTCGCCCATGGAGCTGATCGTTGCAGTCCCGCCGTTGGTGATGTAGACGACGGCGCCCGAAGTCGGCTCCGCTCCGCCGCTCCAATTCAGCGGATTCGACCAGTCGCCCGGCACCGACGAGAGAATCCAATTGCGGGTCTGGGAATGGGCCATCGACGGCGACCACGTCAACAGGGCTGCGGCAATCAGCCCACAGAGGACGGGCGTCGCACGAATACCGCGGTGACGGAGAACCGAACCTTCGCACGGCTGGTGGATCTTCACGGCCACTCTCCTCTTTCAATGCTGGTCGATATTGCCTTGAAGTGCATGAGAAGACGTGATCGCGGCAACGTGAGCGGTCGCAGTAAGAGGTCTGCCGCGTGCCCCTCATTTTAGCAGCCCGGCGGGTGCCGCTCAATAGTATGCGGTTGCGGTACTGCGGACGGCTGCTGCAGCGATCGGCGCGGTCCCCGGCGGACGTCGTGAATAATTCTGCCGCGGCTGTCCAAAAGCGACGAACCCACGGCGAGTAAGCGTTCACCGGTCGGAAACCGAGGGGGACGGAGGAGGCTTTCGGCAACCACTTTCGCGGTAAGTGAAGACTCCTCTCTGAAAACCTGCTCCGTCCCCTTTTCGCGACCATTGTGTACGGGGTTTGACGGGCAAGGAAAAAACCGTAGAATTCCAGTTCATTGCTGACGCGCTTGCGAGGAGAGGTTCATGCCGTGGGTGCTTGGCCTCTGGTTGGTATATCGTTGCCTTGAGATCGACAGAAGGCCATGCAGATGACGACTCCCGTTTCTCGGCATCCCGACGACGACCCGCAAGAGACCGCCGAATGGCTCGGCGCGATGGATTACGTCATTGCCAGCGGCGGGCCGCGGCGGGCGGAGTTTCTGTTGGATCGGCTCAAGGAGCGGGCCTTTCGCCGCGGCGTGCGTTATGCCGGCGCGGCGACGACGCCCTACGTCAACACGATTCCGCTCGCGGAACAGCCGGATTACCCCGGCGACCGCGAGCTCGAGCGGCGGCTGAAGCACGCCATTCGCTGGAACGCGATGGCGATGGTAGTGCGGGCGAACCACCTGAGCCCCGGCATCGGCGGGCACATCTCGACCTACGCCTCGGCCGCCACGCTCTACGAAGTGGCGTTCAACCACTTCCTTCACGGCAAGGAAGGCCGCGAGCCGCCCGACCAGGTTTTCTTCCAGGGGCATGCCTGCGCCGGGCGTCTACGCGCGGGCGTTCCTGCTGGGCCGGCTGAGCGAGGAGCAACTGAAGAACTTCCGCCGCGAGTTGCAGCCCACCCCGGGGCTCTCGTCGTATCCGCATCCGTGGCTGATGCCCGATTTCTGGGAGTTTCCCACGGTTTCGATGGGCTTGGGGCCGATCATGGCGATCTATCAGGCGAGGTTCAACCAGTATCTGGTCGATCGGGGGATCAAGCCCGACGCGGCGACGTCGCGGGTTTGGGCCTTCCTGGGCGACGGCGAATGCGACGAGCCCGAGACGCTGGGCGCGATCACGCTGGCCGGCCGCGAGAAGCTCGACAACCTGATCTTCGTGGTCAACTGCAATCTTCAGCGGCTGGACGGGCCGGTCCGCGGCAACGGCAAAATCATTCAGGAACTGGAAGGGGCGTTCCGCGGCGCCGGCTGGAACGTCATCAAGGTGATCTGGGGCTCCGATTGGGACCCGCTGCTGGCCCGCGACACCGACGGCGTGCTGGTGCGGCGGATGGGCGAGGCGGTCGACGGCGAGTATCAGAAATACGTCGTCAGCTCGGGCGATTACATCCGCAAGCATTTCTTCGGCATCGATCCGCGGCTGGAAGCGCTGGTGGCCGATCTGAGCTGACGAGCAACTTCGCCGTTTGCAGCGCGGCGGTCACGACATGGCGAAGGTTTACGCCGCGTACAAGGCTGCCGTCGAAACCCAGGGCGCGCCGACGGTCGATTTTGGCCCACACGATCAAGGGCTACGGCCTGGGCGAGGCCGGCGAAGGGCGCAACATCACGCACCAGCAGAAGAAGCTGAACGAGGACGAACTGGTCGAGTTCCGCCGCAGGTTCGACATTCCGATTTCCGAGGAGGCCGCCCGGCGGGCCGAATTTTACAAGCCGCCCGAGGATAGCCCCGAGATGCGAGTATCTGCGCGAGCGCCGCAAGGCGCTGAGCGGCTTCGTGCCCGGCCGCCGCAAGCCGACGTTCAAGCTGAAGACGCCGAAATGGGAGAACCTCGCCGAGTTCTTCGCCGGCAGCGAGCGGCCGCGAAGTATCGACGACGATGGCGTTCGTGCGGCTGATGTCGCACTTGATGCGCGACAAGAGCATCGGCCGGCACATCGTGCCGATCGTGCCCGACGAGGCCCGCACGTTCGGCATGGAGGCCCTCTTCCGCCAGTTCGGCATCTACTCGCACGTCGGCCAGCTTTACGAGCCGGTCGATTCCGACACGGTGCTGTATTACCGCGAGGCGAAGGAGGGGCAAATCCTCGAAGAGGGGATCACCGAGGCCGGGGCGATGTCGTCGTTCATCGCCGCCGCCACCTCGAAGAGCAGCCACGGCGTGAGCATGATTCCGCTCTTCATCTACTACTCGATGTTCGGCTTCCAGCGGATCGGCGACCTGCTTTGGGCCGCCGGCGACATGCGCGGCCCGCGGCTTCGTCCTCGGCGGCACCGCCGGCCGCACCACGCTGGCCGGCGAAGGACTGCAACACCAGGACGGCAACAGCCACCTCAATGCCTTGGCCTATCCGAACTGCCAGGCTTACGATCCCGTGCTACGCCTACGAGATGGCGGTGATCGTGCTGGACGGGCTGAAGCGGATGTACTACGAAGAGGAGGACATCTTCTATTACATCACGCTGATGAACGAGAACTACGAGATGCCGATCTTGCCGATGGGCTCGACCGAGGGCATCTGCCGCGGCATCTACAAACTCTCGTCGCGCGAGGCGGCAGCGGGCAAGCCGAAAGTACAACTCTTCGGCAGCGGGGCGATCCTGCGCGAATCGTTGCGGGCGCAGGATTTGTTGGAGAGGCATTTCGGCGTCGGCAGCAACGTCTATAGCGTGACCAGCTACAAATCGCTCTACTACGACGGCCGGCAGTGCGATCGCTGGAACCGCCTGCACCCGCAGGAGCCGCCGCGGCCGGCGTATGTTTCGCAAGTTTTGCAGGGCGAGAGCGGGCCGGTGGTGGCGGCGCTGGATTATGTCGGCGCCGTGGGGCTTTCGATCGCGCCGTGGGTCTGCAACTCCCCTCGCCCGACCAACCTTCGGTCGGCGCCCGGAGAGGAGTCGGGGCTGAGGGCCGCAGAGATTGCGGACGGCGCAGCCGCCCTCACCCTAACCCTCTCCCAAAGGGAGAGGGGACCGCGCATTTCTTCCTACGTTGTTCTCGGCGCCGACGGTTTCGGCCGCAGCGAGGCCCGCAAGGAGCTGCGGCGATTCTTCGAGGTCGATGCCGAAAACATCGCACTGGCCGCGCTGGTTGAATTGGCCCGCGAAGGGAAGTATCCGCAAAAGAAGCTCGCAGGGGCGATCAAGACGCTGGGGCTCGACCCGGATAAGCTGAATCCGGTGGCCATCTAGCGACAATCGCGTCCGGCAGACGGTGCTTCGCCCGGATTGCGGCCTTCTACAGGCGCGGATAGGATATTGTCGTTATGTAGATCGCTCGGATCGCGTGGAGGACGCTATGAGCCAAGGTGAACGGCCCGCAGATACGCCGGTAGTTGCGGAGCTTGTCGAATCGTCGCCGTTCGGTGAGCCGAAGCCCTGGGGGTTTTGGATGACGCTGGTCTTATCGTTTGTGGTTCTTGTCGTCTTCACTGTGATCGAAACGGCGATCACCATTGTATTCATGATCAGCGCAATCGCCGAAGGCGCCGATCACGAGCAATTACGTTTGCAGCGGCGTGCTGCTGTCGGCGGCGACGTGGATTGCGATGCCGATATGTCTCGCTCTTGTTGTAGTGTTTGCCTGGGCAAGGAGGCAATTGTCGCTTCGCGATTATCTCTCGCTACATCGTGTGTCGATCTGGCGTTTTTTGGCTTGGGCCACCGTGCTGGTGCTTTTCGTGGTTGTCGCCGATGGAACGACATGGTTTTTGGACCGGGACGTCGTGACAAAGTTCATGATCGATTGGTACCGCACCGCGGGTTTTGTGCCGGCGATGCTCGCTGCGCTCTGGATTGCGGCGCCGGTGTTCGAGGAGACGTTCTTTCGCGGTTTCATGTTTCGCGGCATTCAGCAATCGCGGCTCGGAAACGTCGGCGCTATCCTGATAACGGCGGTCGTCTGGTCTGGTATTCACCTGCAATACAGCGCCTATGAGATGGCCGTGATCTTTCTGGGAGGTATTTTGCTCGGCGCGGCTCGTGCGAGGTCGAACTCGATTTACCTGACGATTGGATTGCACTCGCTGATGAACGTGATCGCCACGATCGAACTGTGGGTCTATTTGTGGTTCCACCCGTCAACATAGCCAGCTCCGTCTTTCGCGTCGATTTCCGCGTCAAACACTTCCCCAGCAAGGCTGGTGTCGCCCGAGTAAGGCGGCTATAATTGTTGCAGCGCTCACCAAGCCCTCGGATCGCCGTTCGATGGACCAGACTGCCGGAATTTGGGGTCACTGCCTGGACTGTGCCGCTTTGAGCGACATCGGTCTGCGCCGGGCGAACAACCAGGATTCCTACACGATAATTCTGGCGGGGAGCGAGGACGATTTTCGGCAGCGCGGGCACGTCTTCATGGTGGCCGACGGCATGGGCGGACACGCGGCGGGCGAGCTGGCCAGCAAAATGGCCACCGACATCGTCTCGTTGGACTACCGCAAGCTGCTCGATCAGACGCCGCCCGAGGCACTGCTGTCGGCGGTTCTCAATGCGAACCACCAGATTCACGTTCGCGGGCAGGCAAGTCCCGAGTTCCGCGGCATGGGCACGACCGCCACGATCCTCGTGTTGCTGCCGGCCGGCGCGATGGTGGCGCACGTGGGCGACAGCCGCTGCTACCGCGTTCGCGGCCAGCGGATCGAGCAGTTGACCTTCGACCACAGCTACGTTTGGGAGATGCAGGCGGCGGGACAACTGCCCGAAGGTGGAATCCCCGGCTTCATCTCCAAGAGCAGCATCACCCGCTCGCTCGGCCCTCATCCGACCGAGCAGGTCGATCTGGAGGGACCGCATCCGCTTCAGGCGGGCGATACCTTCGTGCTGTGCAGCGACGGGCTGTCGAACCAGGTGAAAGACGACGAGATCGGACTGGTGTTGGGCTGTCTGCCGCCGGCCGAGGCGGTTCACGCGCTCGTCGAGCTGGCCTGCCTGCGCGGCGGGCCCGACAACATCACCGCGGTGGTCGTGCGCGTCCTCGGTCCGCAAGTGCCGGACGCCGCCGACCCCGAGCCGTCGAAGCAGTCGAACAGGTCGAACGCGCGACCCGTCGATCCAAAGTTGTGGACGCTATTGGGCGTGGCGGCGCTGGCCACCTTGGGGCTGGCGGCTTTGGGACAATGGTGGGCCTGTCTGGTCGGCACCGCAGTCGCGGCCGCGGCGCTGATGGCCGTGCTGGTCAAGCGATACGGCGGCGACAGCAAGCCCGAATCGGACGACCGGCACTTCGGCCGCGGCCCTTACGTTGCGGCCGATTGCACCGCCAAGACGGAACACCTCGAGGCGTTTGCCGAGGTTGTCCGGCAGCTTCGGGAAGCGGCCAGCGAAGAGCATTGGTCGGTCGATTACGGCGCGGTCAATCAGCATCTCACACAGGCCGCCACGGCCACGAAGGCAGGCGACCTGTCGGCCGCCGCCGCCGGCTATCTCCGCGCCATCATCACGCTGATGTCTCAGTTGCGCGAGCAGCGCAGTGCTAGCAGCGATAGCAGCGTGTTCCTGTAGCGCGTTGTTTAGCCGGCGAACTCGTTCGCCGCGTCTTCTGTTGAAGCCCGCATTTCGCGGCGAACAAGTTCGCCGGCTAAACAATCGACTTCCTACAGTCCGCATCTTTTCTCGCTTAACGTTGCTCTGAACTGCTCTTGAACCGGCCCCCGCTTTTCGTTACAAGTCTCCGGCCTGCATTGCCGGGTGCTTGTCTGCTTGCTCTTATCTCGAACCGATCTTTCGCCGGGAGACATTCCGATGCGTCGGCTGTTCCTTATCTCTCTGTGTTGCGTGGCATGGCTGCCGGCAGCGGCCAGTGGCCAACGTACGTTCCCCTACAAGGCTTCCGCGGTGGCCGACGACGTTTACGTCCGCAGCGGGCCGGGGCAGAACTACTATGCCACCGACAAACTGAAGCGCGGCCAGCAGGTCGAGGTCTATCGACTCGATCCCGGCGGATGGTGCGCGATCCGGCCGATCGACGGCAGCTTCACCTGGGTCTCCGGCCGATACCTGAAGCCGACCCGGCACAATCTGGCGGTCGTGACCGAAGATGGCGTGGCAGCGCGGGTCGGCACGCGATTCGGCGACACCCGCGACGTGATTCAGGTGCGACTGCACAAGGGGGAAGTGGTCGCAGTGCTCGAATGCGCCGCACAACGACGGACACGGCGCCGCCTGGTACAAGATCGCCCCGCCCTCGGGCGAGTTCCGCTGGGTTTCCAGCAAATATCTCGACTCGGAGTATCCGCACGACGGACTGCGACGCCGTCACGCCGACCGCCGCGACGCCGTACAGGCCGACGACGATAAATACAACGAGCGGTCGCGCCGCGGCTACCGCGAGCCATTGGACGAGGCCGGCCGGTCGCTGTTGAGCCGATCGGCGCGGGGCCGGGGAATGTCGGCCAAGGAGTTTCAGAATGAACTGGAGCGAATCGAGCTGGAACTGTCGGTGATGGTGACCGAGGAGCCGACGGCCTGGTCGTTCGATACGCTGTGGAACCGGACGAATACGCTCCTGGACGAGTCACAGACGGCGGTCGAGCACGGGCTTGCCCGGCAACTTGCCAATAAGATCGCGAAGTTCGAGGACATCAAGCGGCGTCAGGACGAGGTGCTGGCGATGCGCGACCGCACCGATCGCAACCAGCGGCTCTACGCCCGGCTGAGTCCGCGTGACGACGATCACCGGCGTTCGGCAGCCCGGCTGGAGATCGACGGACGCTACGACGGCGTCGGCCAATTGGCGCGGGTGCCCGAGCCGAAGACAGGCGCCCCGCGTTACGCCCTGATCGACCGCCGCGGCGACGTGCGCTGCTACGTCACGCCCGCGCCGGGCGTGCGCTTGCAAAACTACGTCGGCCAAGAGGTCGGCATCACCGGCGCCCGCAGCGGCTACATGATCGACCAGCACGCCAACCACCTCATCGCCCGCCACATCACGCCGCTGGACGGGACGATGGTGAGGTAATAGCGACCCAAGCGGCCCCAACGGGGCAGCAGTTCGCCCAGCCCTGGGCATCGCCCAGGGACATCGGACGCCGCCATTCCGTGCTTGTCGGCCCAACGGGCCAACGGTTCACTCCAAAGAACGGTTGGCCCGTTGGGCCGTTTGAAAATCGTCGCGTTCGGTTCCCCTAGGCGATGTCCAGGGCTGGACGAACGGCTGAGCCTCCGGCCCGACAAGTGCCATTCGTTGCGTTCCCCTTCAACCTTTGCATCGACCGCACCAGAGCCACCTGGTCAACATCACGCGGAGAACCACTCGCGCTTCTCGGGAGGCAAAGCGGCCATGAATGCTCCCCAAGGCTTCTCCAGATCGTGCCGGATCTTCGCCAAATCCCATAGCTCATACTGTCGGTAATCGAGTCGAGCATACGTAATGTGTGCCAGCGATTTGTTGAGTCGCTCTCGGATGCTCTTGAGATATGCGCCTATCGGTGGCCGTTTCTTGGTCCAATCATCGGGATTATCGAAGAAATCCAAAGCTAGCACGTCATCCTTCTTCTTAGCGCCATCGTTATACAGAAACTCTCTGATGTTCCGAACGTGTAGCAAGAAGGGTTCAAGCAATGCAGAAGCTTCACGTTCGTATCGAGATGTACCAAGGCAGCAACATACTTTAAGAAGCGGTTCTCCCGGTTCGTGCATCACGACTGCGCCGGGTATCGTTCTGCAAATGGTTTGAAATGTCCAACACACCATCTCCCATTCATATAAGACGTCTTCTGCGATTCCTCGCTGTTGTTTTTGGGTTCTCACCACTACCTCCTGTCAAACAACGTGACGTCGAGTTGAAACTGGGACGCACCTAGAGTTGAAACTGGGACGCACCTAGTTTTGGCAAATTGGGAAACGGAAAGTTCCAACCCCCGGATTACGTCGGCGCGCGCTGCCATCGTCTTGCTTGTTCGGCGAAAGCCTCGGCGTACTGCGGCCAGTCGTGCAGCGTTGCCGGATCGAAATCGGCACCGTTCGGCCAGACGAGTGTATGGGCCTCCGAATCGAGTTGCACCCGTTCAAAGAACTGCCGATCGCGCAGCGGACCAAACAACTCGCCGGCAAGCACCGGCTCGAAGTTGATGGTGCGTTCCAGCCCGTCCTCGAACCGCGTGTGAATCGCATGCGGCCCGACAATCTCAAAACCGACGACACGGTGTATCGGATGGTTCATGCTTCACCCTTTAGCACACGCGGTGCTCAGTCGAGTCACCCTGTCGCGTTCACTTGCGCGAAATTGGCAGAAACCGCACGTCGACGCGCGTGTCTAATGCCGCGGCGATGCGGCGGAGCATCGAAAGCGAATGTCCTTGGTAGTCGGCACTTTCCAATCGGCAAATGTTGGCGGCCGAGGTGCCGATGCGCTTGGCAAGCTCGCGTTGGCTCAGCCCGGCCTTGGTTCGCAAGTCGTAGATTTGGCAGGCGATGTCGAGATTGATCCGCTCAGCTTCCAGCGAGGCAAGGCGTCTGGGATTGTCGCCGACGTAGCGATCATACAAGTACCGCAACGCGGCGGACTTGGGTTTCGTTTTGGCCATAACTGTCACTCCGGCAAGAATGTGTGCGTTCTGGGATCACTCAGGAACAGCTCTCTTCGCTTTTCAGCTAACGCAATGTCCTTGGCTGAGACGCGTTGTTCCTTTGCCAGTCCGTGGGAAACAACAACGATGCGTCGGCCTGCAAAGAAGTAGAGCATTCGGTAGTTCATTCTCCGAAAACGAATACGTAACTCATAAATGCCGTCACGGAGGTAATCCGCTATGGGGCGGCGCAGCTCGTTGCCCGAATCTTCCAGCCGCAATAGTGTCACGAGACACTTGTCTCGCGCTTTCACAGGCAGCCCATCGAGCCAATCCCACAACGGAACTGAACCTCCCGCCTCGCGGTAGAACACCAGTTCAACCTGCGGCATTGCCACCTCCTGAATGTTATCATATTTGATAGCGCCGGTCAACCCTGCGTCAGTCCAGCCAATCCTTCGCCTTCAGCCGCTCGGGCGTGTACTGCTCGGTGACGTAGCTGATGTCCTTGCTGATCAGCGCTTCGACTTCGAGCTTGAAGCCGTTGTCCAAGAGGCCGCTTGATCTCTTTCTGCCACTGCGGCTTATGGGCGAACCAGGGATAGTTGGCGATCTGCTTGGCCCGCTTGCGGTCGGTGTCGTTCAGCGCGATCTTCACGCTGTCGGAAAGCTGGCACTCGTCGAAATCCTTGGACCGCAGGCCGAGGAACTTGGCGTCGGGAATGGCCATCCGCTGCGACTCGTAGGCCAGGTTGATCGAGCCCTGCTTGATGACGCTGTAGATGTAGTATCCCCACGGGTCGTTGTCCAGCAGGCAATAGACGGGCAGCTTCAGTTCGTCGTGCAGGCGGTGCAGCAGCCGGCGGACGCCGCGCGGGGGCTGGCCGCTGCCGTGGGTGAGAATGCACTTGTGCTTGCGCCAGAACTTGTCCTCGTTGAACCGCTGCCAGACCGTGTCCTTTTCGACGTGCAGGATGAACTTCGCCGCGCACTTCTTGAACTGGATCACCTCGGGCTCGACGATCGACGGGATGCCGTAGCCGCCGGAGCCCATCCGCGAGCAGTCGATCTCGTCGCCGCGAGTCGACCAGCACGATTTCGCCGACCATGTCGCCGCGTTTTCTGGGCGTAGAGGTGCAACTCCTCGCGGAGGCTGTTCAGCAGCACCTCGCAGTCCTCGATCACCGGGTCGCATTCGGTCTGATCGGCGAAGGTCTCTTCCTTGGTGCCTTCGATCGTGTGCTTCAGCAGGTAGTAGAGACCTCGGATGCTGGTGGTCTTGCCCTGTTCGATCAATTGCGTGACGCCGCTGGCCACGAGCATGGTCTGCATGTAGGTCTTGGCCTGCGACAGGTTGAAGAGGTGCCGGCGGTTGGTGTTGCTGCCCATTTCGATGAACCGCCGCGTCTTGTTGTATCGGACGTTCGAGAGCGAACGGGTCGGCACGTCGACGTAGGGATCGCGTTTTCGCCCGGCCAGTTCGACCACGCCGTCGGCCATTTCGGTCAGGCGTTTGATGGTTTTCGCGTCGCGGGGGTTTGAGTTTGGTTGGCATGATGCAGAGGAAGAAAGGAGAGGGAACCACAGATGGACACAGATGAACACGGATAGCGAATGTTCTGGCCTGAGTTGCAGCGTATCTGTGTTACTCCGTGTTTATCTGTGGTTCATTCACGTTAATTCACGAATCGTTTGATTTCGATCTTGGGTTGGCCGAAGTTGATCAACAGACAGATTTTCATGCCTGTCGCTTTGAGATAGTTGATGCACTGGGCGAAATGAACGTCGTCAAACGCCTTTACAGCCTTCAGTTCGACGATGCACCGTGTCCTCAACGACGATGTCCGCCAGATAATCGCCGACGACCACACCGTCATACGACACCTTGATCGGCTGCTGCTGTTGAGCGTGCAGATCCGGACTTCCGCAATTCGTGTGCCAGCGCATTTTCGTAGACCTTCTCCAGAAATCCAGCCCCCAATTCATTGCTCACGGCGAAGGCACAGCCGATAATCCGTTCCGTCAACTCATTCAATTGTTCAACATCTCCAATCATCCGTGTCTATCCGTGTTCATCTGTGGTTGCATTTTGATCCACCCGCAACGGCCTCTTCCGGCGGGACAATAATCACGTTCTCGCCGAAATCCTCCTCCTCGATCGGCTTGCCGCGGTCGTCGAGCTCGACGTCGGCTTCGGCGGTGCGCTTCTTGGCCACTTCGAGGAGCTGCTCGTAGAGCTTCTTGCGGTCGGCGCCGTTGACGCGGCTGACGGCCGTGGCCACTTCGCCGATGTAGCGGAGGAACAGGTTGCGGCGCTCGCCTTCGTGACGCACGCGCAGCCGGCGGCGCAGGAACATGCCGAGCTTGCGGCCGACCGCTTGCAGGGCCAGCCGCAGTTCCTTCTGAATCTCGGGATACGACGCGATCGCCTCCTTCGACTCGTTGGTGAACGGCACCCAAACGCTGGCCATGTGGACCATCACCGTGACCGGGCCGCTGGGCAGCGAGCCGCGCGACTGGCTCAGGCCGTAGGCCCGCCAGTTCGTGCGCCATCACGGTTTGCGTGATCGCGCAGCCGCCGGCCTGGAACTGCAACGGCACGCGATTGGCATACCGCAGCACGTTCATCGACTGGCCTTCGCTGATGTTGACGCTTCGCAGGGCCTCGTGCAACTGGTCGATCTCGGCCGACTTGAGCCGGCCGGGCGAGACGCGCGTGCCGACGTTGGCCGCCGCGAGAATCTTGTCGGCCGCGTCGGCGCCGAGCCCTTGAAACGTCGTGATGAGGAACTGCCGCAGCGTGCGGGCGTCGCTCTCTTCGAGCATTTCGGCCAGCACCTCGCGCGTGACACGCGCGACCGGCGACGCGCCGCCGTAGGCCAGGCCGACCTCGATCTGGAACGGATTGCCGCGATAGACCGCCGGCGGGCGCGTGGCCGCCGTGTAGAACTCGCCCGGCACCACCTGCCGCAAGCCCTTGAGGATCAGCTCCTCGCCGATCGGCGCGATGCAATCGGTCGACGGCGCGGGAATCTTCGTCTGCTGAATCGCCTGGTAGAGCATGTCGGCCTCGTGCCGGCCGATCTTCTTCGGATTGGCCCGCGTGCGTGACCTTGATCGCCTTGCAGAGCTTTCGGGCGATGCTCGGGCTGACGCGCGAAAACGAATGGACCAGGAACTGCGCGATCGTCGGCGCCTTCGTGTCCTTGAGCATCGCCACCAGCCGGCCCAGCTCGACGCCGTAGGGATGCGGCTTGATCTCCTTCGGCTCGGGCGGAAGCTGCTCGGTCACGCGGGCGTAGTCCTTGTGGTTTCCGTCGGGATCGATGTAATGGATCGCCACGTGCGGATTGGCGATGGCGGTCTGTTCGAGATACTCGTCGACGCTGCCGCGGCCGCGCTGGTAGCGGGCCTCCAGCTCGATGGTGACCCGCGTGCCGTGCTCGACGCTCTCCTCCCACTCGATGCCGTACTTCTCGATGAGCTTGTCGCCCAGGCCGTTGGGCGGAATCTCGACGCCGTCGCCGCGGCCGTTGAGAATCTCGGGCACGTTCCGCTTGGTGTCGATCTGGATTTCGTAATAATGGGCCGGACTCGCGCTTCGAGACCTTCGACATGATCTTGACCGGCTTGCCGGTGGTCAGCAGGCCGTACATGCCGGCGGCGCTGATGCCGATGCCCTGCTGGCCGCGGCTCATCCGCAGGCGGTGGAACTTCGAGCCGTAGAGCAGCTTGCCGAAGATCAGCGGGATCTGCTTTTTGACGATGCCGGGCCCGTTGTCCTGCACGCCGACCTTGAAGCGGTCCGGGCCGGTCGCGCTCGATGTGGACCCAGATTTCCGGCAGGATGCCGGCCTCTTCGCAGGCGTCCAGGGCGTTGTCGACCGCCTCCTTGACGGTCGTCAGCAGGGCCTTGCGCGGGTTGTCGAAGCCCAGCAGGTGCCGATTCTTCGCAAAGAACTCGCTGACGGAAATATCGCGCTGGCTGGCGGCCATCGACTGGGCGGTGGCCCGGCGGCGAGGTTTCGACGCGGGAACGTCGCTGCGGCCTCGGCGCTGCCGTTGGATCCGGCCGGCGCGGCGGCTCCCACTTTAGGGGTAGAACGAACGGTCAATCTTAGGGCTCCTCGTCATGGTGCAGCCGCGGGACGAGGGGGACGGAGGTGGTGGTCGGAAAGACGCCTTCCATTGCGGAATCTTTTCCGACCACTTCCTCCGTCCCCTTGCGTTGCTCCCATCATGGTACAGTCGGTTCACAGTCTCGGGCATAGCTTCGCAGGAGGCGACTTCCGTCGCCGATCTGCGGCGGAGTTCGCGACCCGATCGGCGACGGGAGTCGCCTGCTACAACCCAGTGCCGTCCCTGCTGGGAGGCGGTCGCGGCAAAGCTGATCGATTATACCGATTCTGTCGACGGTGTCCCACATGGTTTTTCCCGAATTTCAGGCATATTGCGGGGCTTTTTCCCACGTCCTACACAAAGATTCACCCGCAAGAGCGTTAGCTGCCGAGATTGGTTGTGAAAGGATAGAAACCATGCCCCGTTCAATTTCTCGCGGAAAAATTCTTTCCCTGGTTATCATTGCAGGCTTGTTGGCCGCCTACAGCATTGGCATGGGCACGGAGGCCCGCGCCGAGCTGATTCGGCACAGCACTTCGGGCCCCTCGTTCGCCAACTACTACGTCCCGCCGGTCGGCTGGGGGAGCGTTGGCGCGGCGATGTATCTTTGCCCGCGTCCCACGCCTCCGCTGGTCGGGCACACGTACGTTACTTACCCGCCGCTTGCGCCGCACGAGTTCCTCTACCGGCACAAGCGTGTGTATTGGACGAAGCACGAGGACGCTGCTCCGACACGGACGTCGGTGCGGTGGGGATGGCGGCCTTGGTGACGGTGATCGACGAATTCCAAAGGAGCGAAACCGATGAAACGTGTTCTCATACTCGCCGTCGTCGCGGCGACGCTGACGGCGTGGGGCTGGACGAACGAGGCGATGGCAGGCCGCGGCTCGTTGAAGAACCGCGTGGCGCTGCGGCAGTCGCAGACGTCTCCATGGCACGGCGGCTATTATGATACCGCCTGGGGAATGCCGGTGGCGGTGGTCGTGCCGCCGACGGCCGAGAGCCAAACGCATTGGGGTTGGGGCGTTGGGGCGACGCGCGTGACTCCGATTCAGCACCAGTTCCAGCACGGCTATCCCGGCCCCGGCGTGTACAAGCGATCGTGGTTCCGCCCGACGCCGCATTGGCCGTCGAGCACCGATCAGTTCGGCGACTACTATATCCGCGGCCCGTGGTAAACCACTCGCCCTGCGGCGAATACGATCACATACTCCTTTGCCAATCAGGGCAACCCGGACGTCGGGCTGCCCTGTATGTCATCTCTGCGCCAAGTACAACTCGCAAAGTGGAAGTGCAAGCCCTTCATAGCTCTTGACATAGACCGTTTGGCTCTTGGAGTGGATGGTCTGCGCCGCCAGGCGACGCCCTGAAACGGAAGGGAAAGCCGCGGTTGGATTGCGCACTCCGAGGGCGCTGAAAGACCGACGGATTCGACCGCGAGATCCGCCAGCCCACGGTTACAGCGGCGCCGTATGCTCCTCTCTCATGCAGAACGAAATTGCTTCGGCTGCTGGAACCATCCAGATTGACTCGTGCTCCTCATTAGCGATTCGTCAATTGTGTTACAGCAGGGTGAATTTCGAAAAATTGTCTCTTAGCTTGTCAGGAATCAAGGCTCAGCGGCCTATAGGATACCGATCTCGGTAAGTTCCCGAGACGCGTGGCGCACGGTTTATCTTGTCAATCAGTTTCACATGAAAGGACTGACGCAATGAACTGGACTCTTAGAACCATTATTGTTGCCCTGGGCGTTGTGTTCGCCACAGGAGTTATTTCATCGGCAGCCGTCATCGACTTCACGGGCGGAACGGCCACCTTGGTGGGCGGTGGAACCGGGGTCACCACGCCCGGCAATGAGTTGTTTTCCCCGGTGGATTACTACGTGGAGAATGGGTTCAAGCTCGATTTCATTAACACGTCGGGCGGTGGCGGCTATGTCGGCGATTACTATGGCACCGACACGACCGGACAGTACAACGACGTCATCCACGGACATTGGGCGCCCAATCATGGCGACCTGACGTCCATTGAGATCACGAAGGTGGGCGGGGGAACGTTCGATCTGAACTACTTCATCCTGACCTCCAACACGCAGGTGGGGGGTGACGGGGCGACGGGTCTCGAACGCGCCTACATCAACGCTTGGGTCGGCGGGATCATCACCTACTCACAGCTCCTTCCGCCGGAGTCGTGGGGTTGGTTTCAGGGTACGAATCCGCAGATTAACTTGGGCTCGCAGTTCGACGCTGTCGACAAAGTCTCCTTTTCGGTAACCAACGATGTCTACTGCTTCGGAATGGACATGTTCTACATCGACGAGCCGGCGCCGAATGTCCCCGAACCTTCGACTCTCATAATCTGGTCGCTGCTCGGAATCTCTGCCGTCGGGCTGCGCCGGTGGCAGAAGAGGAAAGCCGCTTAGTTCGACTGAAATTGTCTCAGGACAAAGCCCACGCCCCATCCGCGTGGACTTTTCCATGCGCGGTCCGATCTTGACGGGCGCAACCAGGTAACGCATCACTTCCTCTAATGTCCGACGTCTTGTCCCATCTAGCATGGAATGGTGATGAGGCCGTAGCTCGGCTGAATAATGCAACGGAAGGGGACGAAAGCGGTTGTCTGAGAAGACTCTTCCCGACGGGGCATCGTGCCCCCGACAGTCTCCTCCGTCCCCTTCGGTCCTACGTTTCCGGCCGGACCGTGCGAATCGGGTTCTTCTCGTCGCCGGCCAGGCGAAGCTGGACGGGGCCGTGATTGCGGGCGACGGCCAGGGCGAACGCCTTCGGCGTGCGCACCGCCAGACGATCGACGTGCGTAATCAACATGCCGGGCCGCAGGCCGGCCGCCGCGGCGGGCGAGCCCTCCGCCACTTCGACGACCGCCACCGCATTCTCGCCTGCCGACGAAGTGAAACGCAACCGGCCCTCTTGATCGACGACCGCCGTCGGATATTCCACCCGCAGGCCGCGCCACGGCGGGTCGGTCTCGGTCACGATCTTGCGGCCGCGGACGGCGTACTTGCTCAGCTCGACGCTGACGGTCCGCAGCGTGCCGCCGCGCCACACGCTCAGCCGCGTGACGGCGTCGGCGGGCAGTTTGCCCACGTTCAGCACCAGGCCGTCGGAGTCGTGCAGCGGCGTGCCGTCCACCGCGGCGATCACGTCGCCGGGTCGCAGACCGAAGCGGGCGGCGGGCGTGCCGGGGATCACCTGCGAAACCCGAGTGCCCTGCACTCCGCGGAGCACCTCTTCCTGCGTCAGGTTCATCGGCTGCACGCCGAGGAAGCCGTACTCGACCTCGCGGCCGCGCTTGAGGGTCTCGACCGCGCGGCGGAAAGTGGCGTCGACGGGAATGGCATATCCGCCGGCGGATTCGTATCCGGGGGCAACCGCCAGCGCGACCGACAGACCGACCATTTCGCCGTGCAGGTTCAGCAGTGGTCCGCCGCTGGCGCCGAGGCCCAGCTTGGCGTCGGTTTGGATCAGCGTGCCGTAATGATAGAGGGCCGGCCGACCGGTCGGATCGGAGTCGGAGGGTGTGGCGGGGGCCTTGCGTTGCAGATTGGCCACGATGCCCCAGGCCGCGCTCGGCTGGCCGTCGCGGGCGACGGCGTAAGGATTGCCCAGGCCGATGACGATTTGGCCCTTCTTCAACTCGTCGGCGTTGCCGAAAGTGACGGCCGGCAGATCGGTCGCCGCGATCGCCAGCACGGCCAGGTCGCTGCGCGGATCGGCGGCGCGGACAGTGGCCTTATAGACTTTGTGCTGGATCGTGGTGACGTAGTAGTCGCTTTCGTCGCCCAACGTACTCGCGGCGGTAAGCACCAGCCCGGGACCGACGATCACGCCGGCGGCGTACTGGTTGGGGATGAAGTCGGGATCGGTCGGCTGCGGCGGGGCCAAGGGCATCAGCCGGCGTCCGAACGGATCGGGCCGCGGCTCGAGTTGGAACGTCTCGCCCGGCCGTTCCCGCCGCACCCGCGCGATGGCCACCACCGATTTCTCGCTCCGCGCGATCACGTCGACGAACACCTTTTCGATCGCGCTGGCTGCTTCGAGGCCAGAGGGGGATTCCTGGGCACGAAGTGGAAAGACAAGACTCCCGCAGAAAACCATGAACGCAATCCGTGAGATGCGGGTCATCATCGTAATCACCGCGTGGACGCGGCGGCTAAACGGGAATCGCGTTTGCGAAGCCGCAAGCGGCTTTTAATCGACAACCATCAATCTAAAATCTGAAATCTTCTATAGCCCCTTTGCCGCCAACCAGCGCTCGGCGTCGAGCGCGGCCATGCAGCCGCTGCCGGCGGCGGTGATGGCTTGGCGATAATAGTCGTCGGCGACGTCGCCGGCGGCGAAAACGCCCTCCACGGTCGTGTAGGTCCGCGCGGGCGTCGTCCATTTGACGTATTTCTTCGCGGTCAACTCCAACTTGCCCTTCAAGAACGCCACGTTCGGCGTGTGGCCGATGGCGAGAAACACGCCGGCGGCCTCCTTCTGCAAGTCGGGCTCGCCGACCGTGCTCGCCAGCCGGGCACCGGTCACGCCGTCCTTGTCGTTGCCGAGGACTTCGGCCAGCGTGCGGTTCCAGAGGATCTTCGATTTTTGGGTTGCCCTCGGCGCGTTGCGCCATGATCTTCGATGCGCGAAGTTCATGGCGACGATGGACGAGATATACAACGCTGGCGAACTTGCTCAAGCAGTCGGCCTCTTCGACCGCCGAGTCGCCGCCGCCGATTACGACCAGCGGCTTGTTGCGGAATCGCGGCAGGGCGCCGTCGCAAACCGCACAGGCGCTGACGCCGCGGTTCTTGAATTGCGCTTCGGAGGGCAGGCCGAGGTAGTTCGCCCGGGCGCCGGTGGCGACGATCACCGCGTGCGACTCGTAGGTGTTGCCGTCGGAGGCGGTGAGTTTGAAGGGCTGGGCGGCGAAATCGACGTCGGTGACGTCTTCGGTGATGATTCGCGTGCCGAAGTTGTGGGCCTGCTGCCGCATCAGCTCCATGAGTTCCGGCCCGCTGACGCCTTCCTTGTTGTGCGGGGCCATGAACTGCCGCTTCTCTTCGGCCAGCGAGCTTGCGAGGTATTCGGTCAGATCGCCGCAAGGGAAGCCGGGGTAGTTCTCGACCTCGGTGGTCAGGGCGAGTTGGCCCAAGGGGAGAGTTCCCGCCAGACGATTCTCCTCAGTGACGGCGCCTTCGAGGACGAGCGGTTGCAGCGCGGCGCGGAGCCGAGTAGATAGCGGCCGCCCACGCGGCGGGTCCGCTGCCGATGATGATGACTTTTTCGGGCATGAAAGACCTCTGGGAAGACATGGCGGATCGTGGATAACGCCCGGCATCGTGCCGGCACCGAACAGACCCATTATAGGTCGGACTCGGCCAGGGTCCAGCGGTCATCCGACGGCCGAGGTTGCCGGAACGGAGCGAAGTTGGTAAATTGGAGACCTTGTGTTGACGTCAGTCGCAGGTGCGTCCAACCGCGGGGAGGCCGGTCATGATGGAAAATGCGGCCATTGTCGCCATCGCATCGTTTACCGTGCTTGCGCTGGCGTACGTCAGCTATGGCCGTTTCATCGCGCGACACGTCTACCGACTCGATTCCAGTCGCGCCACGCCCGCACACACGTTGCGCGACGACATCGACTATGTGCCGACTCGGATTCCGATCCTTTTCGGCCATCATTTCGCGTCGATCGCCGGGCTGGGACCGATCCTGGGCCCGGCCATCGCCGTCATCTGGGGCTGGGGACCGGCGGTGCTTTGGGTGCTGATCGGGTCGATCCTGATCGGCGCCGTACACGACATGGGAGCAATCGTCGTCAGCTTGCGATACCGCGGCCGCTCGGTCGGCGAGGTGTGCCGCCATCTGATGGGCCCTCGCGCGCGGCTGCTGGCGCTGCTGATCATTTTCTTCATGATGTCGTTGGCGATGGGCGCCTTCTGCAACGCCATTTCCGGGCTGTTCGTGAACTACAATCCCGACGCGATCATACCCTCTTTCGGCTTGATGGTGGTTGCGGTCGTGATGGGCATTTGCCTCTACAAGCTGAAGTTTCCCCTGGCGATCACCACGATGGCGGCGCTGGCGGTCTTTGCCGGGCTGATCCTCTTCGGCGTCGAGCAGCCGGTCTGCACGTACGACTGGTTTGTCAATTCGGAGACCGGCGCCGCGTTGGATGCAGCAAAGAACGCTCCGTCATCGCAGGGAGTTCCCGCATTCAATTCGCCCTACGGAGCGGCCGCGGCCATTGCCCACCTCAAGGGCGTCGGCGATCAGGCGGCGGCCGACAACGTCAAGGCCGTCATTCCGGGCGTTCAACTCGGCTGGATCGGCGTTCTGTTGATCTACGGTTTTCTCGCTTCCGTGCTGCCGGTTTGGCTGCTTCTGCAACCGCGAGATTACATCAACAGCTTCCAGTTGTACTTTGCCCTGACGGCGATGTTGTTGGGCATGATCGTCGCCGGGTTCACCGGCGCAGGAGAATCACATCGAGGCGCCGATGATTCGCATGGACGTTCGCCGGCGCCCCTTCGATGTTTCCGTTCCTGTTCGTTACCATCGCCTGCGGCGCGGTGAGCGGCTTCCACTCGCTGGTGTCGAGCGGGACGACCGTGAAGCAACTGAATCGTGAAACCGACGCGCTGCCGATCGGCTATGGGGCGATGCTCGTCGAAGGGGCGCTGGCGATCCTGGTGATCCTGGCGTGCGCGGCCGGCCTGGGGGCGTCGTATTGGGGCTCCGGCGGAACCTACTCGACCTGGAGCGGCATCCAGGGCGGCGGTCTGGCCGCGCAGCTCAGCGCCGTGGTACACGGCGGCGCCAACTTCCTTGCCCAGCTTGGAATACCGCGCACGCACGGCCGCACTTTCTTGGCCGTCACGATCGTGGCGTTCGCGCTGACCACGCTCGATTCGGCGACGCGGTTGCTGCGGTTCAACGTCGAGGAGATCGGTCACGCGGTGAGATTCCCTCTCTTGGCCAATCGCTTCGTCGCCTCGGCGGCAGCCGTGGCGGGGATCGCCTTCTTTGCGCTGGTGCCCGCCGGCAAGACGCTCTGGACGCTTTTCGGCACGACCAATCAACTGCTGGCCGGCTTGACGCTGCTGATCGTCAGCGTATTCCTTTTCAAGCTTCGCCGGCCCGTCGTCTACACGATCGTTCCGATGATCGTGATGTTGCTGATGTCCGTCTGGGCGATGATTTTGAGCCTGCAACAATTCTGGACGGAAGAAAAATGGTCGCTGGCGGTCGTGTCGCTGATTGTATTGGCGATGTCGTTCTGGCTGATGGTCGAGGCCGTGCTCTCGTTTTGTCGAGGGCGTGACAGCATCGACCTCGACGGCGACGACACGCCCATGCCGCGCGAGGAAGAGGCCGCCATCGAATCGTCGTATTTGGGGTAAACACTCGTCGAGGACCGCATGAGCGAAGCAAACCGTAGAAAGGAGGCGTGGGGCTCGCGCGTGGGCGTTATCCTGGCGGTGACGGGCAGCGCCGTGGGGCTGGGCAACTTTCTGCGGTTTCCCGGCCTGGCGGCGAAGTACGAAGGCGGGGCCTTCATGATCCCCTACTTCATCGCCTTCCTGCTGCTGGGGCTGCCGATCGCCTGGGTCGAATGGTCGATGGGCCGCTACGGCGGCGCGCGCGGGTTCAATTCGTCGCCGGGCATCTACCGCAGCATCTGGAAGAACCGGGCCGCGCCGTACTTCGGCGTCCTGGCGATGCTCGTCCCGGTGATGATCTACGTCTACTACATCTACATCGAAGGATGGTGCCTGGCCTATTCGGTCCGCTACTTGTTCGGCAGGATGAACTTCGGCGCCGATCCCCAGCAATACCAGAACTTCTTCAATTCGTTCGTCGGCCTCGACAGCGACGGCGGCGCGCTGTCGATGCCGGGCGAGGGGCTCTTGGGCTCCGCCGTGTTCTTTCTGGTCGTCTGCTTCATCGTCAATTTCGTGCTGATCTACCGCGGTCTGAGCAAGGGGATCGAGTGGTTCTGCAAATGGGCGATGCCGGCGCTGCTGCTCTGCGCGATCATCGTCATGGTGCGGGTGTTGACCCTCGGCACGCCCGACGCGGCCAAGCCCGACCAAAACGTCGTCAACGGCCTCGGGTTCATGTGGAATCCGGGCACCGAGAGCATGCCGTTCTGGGAGTCGCTGGCGCAACCCGGTGATGTGGATGGAGGCCGCCGGACAGATCTTCTTCTCGCTGTCGGTCGGCTTCGGCATCATCATCACCTACGCCAGCTACTTGCGCAAGGACGACGACATCGCGTTGTCGAGCCTCACGGCGGCCGCCGGCAACGAGTTTTGCGAAGTCGTCTTGGGCGGCCTGATCACCGTGCCGGCCGCGTTCGTGTTCCTCGGGCTGAGCTTTCGTGCAAACAATCCGACAGCCTGTTTCAACTCGGGTTCGTGGTGCTGCCGAACGTGTTCAATCAAATGCCCGCCGGGCAACTCGTGGGCTTTCTCTTCTTCTTCCTGCTGTTCCTGGCGGCGGTCACCAGTTCGCTGTCGATGCTGCAGCCGGCGATCGCTCTGCTGGAAGAAGGGTTGGGATTGCAGCGCAAGGCGTCGGTCGCCCTGCTGGGGTTCATCACGGCGGTCGGCGTCGGCGTTCGTCGTCTTCTTCTCGAAAGACCTGTTGGCGTTGGATACGATCGACTTCTGGATCGGCACGTTCGGCATCTACGTGCTGGCGACGTTCCAGGTGCTGCTGTACGGCTGGGTTCTGGGGGTCGATCGCGGCCTGGAGGAATTGCACCGCGGCGCCGAGATCCGCATTCCCTCCTGGACGAAGTACATCATCAAGTACGTCTCGCCGGTGTACTTGCTGGTGGTTTTCGGGCTTTGGATTCACCACGAGTTCTTCGCGACTGCCCGCGAAGGCCGGCGAACCGTCGCGGCTGCAACAGATCCACGAGAGCCCCGTGGTGAAGTTGTCGATGGGTTTATCATTGGCGTGGCGATCCTGTTTTTGCTGTTGGTGGGGCAATCGGTCAGACGCTGGAAGGCCGCGGAGCGGGCGCGGCAGGAGGTCGTGCCATGACGCTGGGCGGATGGATCATGATGTCCGTGGCGGTCGGCGGCGTGACCGGCCTGCTGCTCTGGTGCATCTACAAGGTCACGGCGACCCCCGGCTCGACGGAGCATCTGCACTCGCAGGCCGACATCGAGACGCCCGACGTCGAAGAGGAATAGACTCGGCAGGAATTCGACGTCTTCGAGGCCCGGATAGTCGCCGGCGGAGACGACTTCGAGCAATTCAAAGCCGATCTGAAAGAACCCCCCGCCCATAGGGTCCAGGTGCCGGGCCTCTGCCGCCAGGAAGACGATTTCGCCGTCGATGCGAAAGCCGAGAATGGCCTGGCCTAGCCGCAGGGCCTGCTCGGTCACGATGGCCGACCCCGGTGCTGGAAAAGTCCTTGGTCACGGCCGTAAACACGTGATCGCCTTTGGATTTTCCCGTTCTCGACCGGAACCACCATCACGACGATTGCCAGATTGATCCGCTTATCGCTTCGCGTGTCTTCGAATTGCGGGGATCAACTCCGGGCAGTTGCTGTTGAGCAATTTGAGGATGACGCCTCGCACCTTGGAGTCTTTATTTGGCGAGAAGAGCGACATTTGAGAGCCCCTTTCCTGCGATTCTCGACGATGGTAACGGTTCACGGGCGAAGGGGACGGAGGAGATTGCCGGAAAAACGCCGTCGATTTGCGGCATCTTCTCCCGGCAATCTCCTCCGTCCCCGTCGGTCGCCTTGCCGGCCATGGACGGTTGCCGGCGACGGGCAGCATCGCACTGAGCTATGCTAATTATAGTCTACCAATCGGGGGGTGGGAGCGTGGGGGGGGAGTTTTTTCGGCCAACCCGTTGACGCCGCGTTTGCCGTGGTATAATTTTTCCGTTCTGACCACCCCCGGCCAGCCGCCAGCCCGAAGAATACCGCATTCTGATGACATCGCGCGAACTGGTTATCAAAACGCTCAACCATGAAGCCGATCCCGCGCGTTCCGCGGGATCTCCGGCTTTCGCACGGCGAAGACTCATTGCGGGCCGACGAGTTGGCGGAGATCAACGTCCGCTATCCCAGCGACATCGTGACCGTCGAGTCGGCGCCGTTGCACGACAAGCGTTCGCACGGCAAGCCGGGCAAGGCCGGCGACAGGAGCGACGCCTGGGGATGCGTTTGGCACGCCGGCGACGATCAGTCCGCGGAACTGAAGAGCTCGCCCTTGGCCGACGCGAGTCGGATCGCCTCGTACCGGCCGCCGGCCGAATTGCTCGACCGCTCTCGATTTGCCAAGGCCAACAAGATTTGCCCGGCAACCAACCGGTTCGTGCTGGCGTGGTCGGAGGTGCGGCCCTTCGACCGGGTGCAATTGCTGCGCGGCCGCGAGGCGGCCCTGGCCGATCTGGCTCGCGGGACGAAGGAAATTCGCAGCCTCTTGGCGATGTTGCACGAGTCGGCCTGCAAGGAACTCGAGCTTTGGGCGGAGAGCGAGGTCGACGGCGTGGCCTTCCGCGACGGCTGGGGTTCGCCCGACGGCCTGCTGGTCTCCGGCGAGGTATGCGCGCGAGTTGTTCCGCCCGATGTATCGCGAGTACTGCAAGATTCTGCACGCCAAGGACAAGTTTGTGTTCTTCGATTGTGAAGGCGACGTCTCCGACGTTTTCAGCGACTTGGTGAAGCTCGACATCGACGCCGTCCATGCGGAGTTGCACTTGATGAACTTCGAGCGGCTGGCGAAGCGGTATCGCGGCCGAATCACGTTCTGGGGCGAGATCGATCGACAGCGGCTTCAGAATCCGGGCACGACCGAAGAATTCCGCGAGACGCGTGCTCGCCCTTCGCCGGCTGCTCGACTTCGGCCACGGCGGCGTGATTGCCCAATGCGCGTGGAACCCGGGCGTCCGTTTGCAGACGGTGGCCACCTTTTTCGAGCAGTGGCTGGTGCCGCTGCCGATGCACGGCTGAGGGTCGCAGGCTGCTCGTCGTTAGACGGCCAACTTCGTGCAGACGACATTAGCCGGGAGCCAACGGCTCCCGGAATGTCGCGGCGATTGGTGCTCAACCGCCCGGGAGCCGTTGCTTCCCGGCTATCCCTGCCGCAGTCTCGGCAAGATGGGCACGGTTTGCGATCTTTGGCCTGAATTATCGATTTTGCCAGTCCTTTCGACGATTCGCCAGAGAGAGGACGTGTGTGTGAGACGGCTGCCGCCATCTCAGCCGCATCTCCCCGGGCAGTGGGCAATGTGGCCGGATTCTATGACGATTGTGCCGATCCTTGACGGCTGCACGGTGTCGATAAGATAGGCAGTATGTTCGCCTAACAGCCTAGATTGTCAGTTCTTTCAGTCGTTCCGCCGATTTCTTAGGAATGTATTAGGACGCCTATTCCTTAAAGCAAGGGGGACAGTTTATGAAGACGTCTGTGCGATATGCGGCGGCGCTGCTGGCGATCATGCTGGCGAGCCAAGCCGGGCTTGCTCTGGCCGAGGATTACTACTGGACTACCGCCAGCGACCAGGCGGGAGCAACCACTGCGGCCGCCGAGAAGGCCGCCCCGGCGCAACCGCAGTCGGCCTGCAATGCTTGTTGCCCGGCGGAGTGCGGGTGCGAGCCGTCCTGCGGAACCTGCGACGACTGTTGTTGCCGGCTGGGTTGCGAAGGGGACTGCGAGCGGGTCGGCATCGTCGGTTTCCAGGGATTGGATTCCTTCAAGGGCATCGCCGACGGAAGCTACCAGAGCAACTTCGGCGAGGTGACCGGCGTGAACGTCGGCACGGCGATGTGGGGCCTGGAGGACTATGGATTCGGTTGGCAAACCGGCGTAAGCTACGGCATTTACGATTTCGACGGCCGCAGCTCGACGCTGACCGACAACGCTCGCGCACAACAGCAACTCTTCGTCACCACCGGCTTCTTCCGCAAGGCCAAGTGCGATCAGCGGGTGAGCTTCGGCGTGGTGTACGACTGGATGTTCAATGAGGCGTGGGGCGAGTACGGCACCAGCCCGAGCCTCGGACAATGGCGCGGCCAGATCGAATACGCCTTTAGCGGCTGCAACGCCGTCGGCCTTTGGGGCTGTGCCCGAGATCTTTCTGCTCAGCAGACCTTGACTCTTCTGGACCAAGCGAGATTAGTCGCCAGCAACCGGGCGATTAGCCAAGCCAACCTGTTCTGGCACCACAAGTTCTGCTCCGGCGCCGATAGCTACCTGTGGTTTGGGATTCCCGACCACGGCCGCATCAATGGCGACGGCAGCCTGATCGATTGGACGGTCGGAGCCAGCGTGCAGGTGCCCTTGAGCCAGAGCCTGGCTCTGTACGCCAACGGCGCCTACTTCCATCCCAGCGCCTCGGCCGGCTCCGGCGCTGCGATTGAAAGCGGCTACGACGTTGGCATGGGCATAGTGTGGTACTTCGGCGGCTGCGCCGGAACCACGCGATCAACGGCCGCTGCGCCGACCCGTACATGCCCGTCGCCAACAACAGCAACTTCCTGGTGGAGCAGGACATTTCACTACAAGTGCGCTGAGGACTCTGCAGGAGGCGCAGATAACGGGGGAGGACGCTCCTTGCCGTGTTGAGCGTCGGGGCGGCAGCGCTCGGTGTGCTGCCGCCCCGGTGTGTTTTCTTGACGGCGTTGCATCCCTTCCATCTGAAGGCGGTCGAAGAACGCTCGCAGTTCTCCGTCGCCGTGAATTTCGATCCCCTTGCCTCCGCGCAACTGCCTGGCGCCTTCGTCAATGTGATCGAGAAGCTCCTGCCGTGTTTCTGCTGCACGGTCGAACGGGTACATCGGTTCAATCCTCAGAGTACGCTTGGATATCGCGTCAATTGCCGCCGGCCTCCTCGGCGAGAATGCGGTCGAACCGCGCGAATCTGCCGCGTCGCGTTCTCGTAATCGGTCAGCAATCCGTCGCTGCTGGGATAATGCAGGAGGTTCGCGAGTTTCGCCAATTCGACGGGGTCTTGCGGCAACTGGTCGCGGGCGGCGGAGTTCATCAGCCGCAGCCGGCCTTCGATCGTGCCGCAGCACGCGGTAACTCGCGTCGAAGACTTCGTAATCGTCGGCCGAGAGCAAGCCCGCCCGGTGCAGCTCGGCCAGCGCCGCCAGCGTGTTGGCGCACGCGGAGGCTGCGGATTGCCGTGGGCGTGCTTCAGTTGGAGCATCTGCACGAGGAACTCGACGTCGACGATGCCGCCGGGGCCGCGTTTCAGATCGCCCGCGGCCGCAACGCTCTCCTCCAGCCGCTGCCGCATCTGGCGGATTTCCGCGGCGTCGCTGCGCCGCCAGCGGCGGGTGAACGCCGACTCGGCCACCGCCGCCAACGCCCCCTTCGCCGCCCGCGGCGAGCCGTAGACCACGCGGGCCTTGCACAACGCCTGCCGCTCCCAAAGCTGCCCGCCGCCTCGGTGAAATACCGCACAAACTCGTCGAACGTGGTCGCCAGCGTGCCGCTCTTGCCGGTCGGACGAAGCCGCACGTCGACCTCGTACAACCGGCCGTAGCTGGTCAAGCGGCTGGCGCGCTTTGATGATCCGCTGCCCAAGTTCGCTGAAGAAGTGCTGGTTGGTCGTGGTTTGGACGGGCGGCCGAATACGAGGGGGACGGAGGAGATTTCGCGGAAGACTTGTTTTTGCCGAAGACGCGTAGGGCGAAATCTCCTCCGTCCGCTTTCTCCGCCTCGCTTCCAACCCGGCCACGGTCTGACCGTCGGCTTCGTAGAGGAAGATGATGTCGAGGTCGCTGTGGTAGTTCATTTCGCGGCCGCCGAACTTGCCGAGGGCCAGAATCACCATTTCGCACGGCTTGCCCGCCCGTCGGCCCGCGGCGATCGTCGGCTGGCCGAAGCGGGCGACCAACCGCTGCGTGTTCCCGCGCGGCGATCTGCGCCAGGCAGGCTTCGGCGATGTCCGACAGCGCGCCGGTCGTGGCCTGGACGTCCTCCTTGCCGAGGATGTCGCGCACGCCCACGCAAAGCTGCTGGTCGTTCTTGAAACTCTGCAAGATCGGGTCGATGTCTTCGGCCGCGCGGCACAGCTCGGTCAATTGCCGCTCCATGCTCTCGCGCGTCGGCAGCTTGTCGAGCACCAGGCTGTCCATCAGGCCGTCGATCATGCCGGGGTTGCTGGTGAGGATGCCCGACAGGTAGGGGCTGTAGGCGCAGAGCTCGACGTAGAGCCGCAGGCTCGGCGGGTTGAAGCTGAACAGTTCCCAGAGCGCCCCCTTGCCGCCCAGCGAGTCGCTCACCTGGTCGAGGTTCACCAGCGTCGAATCGGGGTCGGCGCGTTTCGGCGATGGCCGCCAGCAACTGCGGCGCGATCGCCGCCAGAAAATGCTGGCACCGCCGCGTCGAAAGGAAGCGAATTCGCTCCTCGGCCAGCGACATCAGATTGCGATACGCCTGCTTTACGTCGCGGAAGCGATACTTGCCCAGCACCTCGACGATCCGCTCGCGGCGGCGGATCGGGATCGAGCACCAGATCGACTTCGGCCTGCGTTTGCCGCGTCGTCGCTGAAGGCGTCGTGCAGCAGGTGGTCGAGGATTCGGCGGTTCAGCTCGGTCTTGCCGCGATAGTCGGCCAGGAACGCCTCGAGCGCCGACCGCTCCTCGTTCGTCGCGTAGCCCATCCGCAGCGCCAGCTTGGCCAAGATCGTCGTGCTGCTCGGGCAGCAGATGCGTTTGCAGGTCGAGCATGATTTGCAGCCGGTGCTCGATCTTCCGCAGGAACGTGTAGTTCTCTTCCAGGATCGACCGCTCCTGGTTTGTCAGGCAGCCGGCCCGATCCAACTTGGCCAGGGCCTCCAGCGTGTTGCCGGTTCGCAGTTCGGGCAGATCGCCGCCGTTGAGCAACTGGAGGAATTGGATGACGAACTCGATGTCGCGGATGCCGCCGCGGCCGGTCTTCACGTTGCGGGCGCGGCCGGCGTCTTGCGCCGCCTGCTCGATCCGCCGCTTCAGCGCCTTGATGCCGCTGATGTCGGCGTGGCTCAAGTAACGCCGATAAATCCAGGGGGCCAGCGATTCGAGAAACTCGCGGCCCAGCGAAAGATCGCCGGCCACGGGCCGGGCCTTGATGTATGCCTGCCGCTCCCAGGTTCGGCCGCGGTTGTCGTAGTATCGCATCGCCGCCTCGACGCCCATGACCATCGGCCCGCGCGCGCCCTCGGGCCGCAGCCGCATATCGACGCGGTAGACGCTGCCCAACTCCGTTCGCTCGGTCAGCAGCCGCACTAACTCGCGGGCGACGAGGTCGAAGAACTCGATGTTCGATATTGGCCGTGGGCCGTCGGTCTGGCCCTCGTCTCTCGCAGAGGAAGATCAGGTCGATGTCGCTCGAATAGTTCAATTCCAGGCCGCCGAGCTTGCCCAGCCCGAGGACGACGAACCGTGCGGGCTCGCCGTCGGGCGCGAGTCGGCACGCCGCGGTGCTGCCTGAAACTTCCGCCGCGCCGCCTGCAACGCCGCTTCGACCAGCGCGTCGGCCACGAAGGAAATCTGCGTGGTCACCGTCCGCAGGCTCTGCTCGCGGACGATGTCGCCGTAGGCGATTCGCAGCGTCTCGCGGCGTTTGAACCGCCGCAAAGCCCGCAGCACCGACGGTCTCGTGTTCCAGGGCGGCGATCTCCGCCGTCAACTCATCGACCAACGCCTGCCGGGCCACCGGCTGCCCCTCGGTCAGCCGCACCAGGTCGAAGCCTTCCGGGTCGGAGACCAGCAGATCGCTGAGATACTGGCTTGCCGAGAAGATTTGCAGCAGCGTCGGCAACGCCTGCGGATCGCGCTCGAAGAAGGTGCCGATGGCCAGCGGATTTCGCGCCGCCGCGACGAACCGCTCCAGGTTGTGCAGCGCCATGTCGGGATCGGCGCAGCCGGGCAGATGCCGTTCGAGTTGCGAGGCCATCACCGCCAGCAGATCGAGCGTGACCCCCGCGGTGGCCATTCCCAGCAGATTGCCATGCGCCCGCCGCACGTCGACAATCCCCAAGCCGCACAGCCACACGCCGGCGTCGTAAGAATCATCGAGATAATGGCGAAGAGCGGGGATTTCCATCGCACTCCATCTGCCCCGAAGGGGCTCAGTTCGCCCAGCCCGGGGCATCGTCCCAATGGCACTTCCCGGGCTTTAAGTTGTTTTCATCAAACGTTTTTTGGCTTGCGAACGAGGGCGTGTGAGTACTGCGTAGTTTTTCTTGCGGCGCTTCTTCGCGCGAGGCTCGACGCGGCCGGGACGGTCGCCGACGCGGTGCGTGGCGATCGCTTTTAAGAGCCGCCGGTAGATTGCGACAACATCCAGCGAAGTCAGCAGGACGTGCTGAAACGCATTGAGCGTTTGCATCGCTCCTTTGAAGCTGATTTGACAAGGCATTCGTGCATGTTCCACAGACGCTTGTGCCATCATGCCTCGGATCAAATTGTAAGCGAGAAAATGCGCCCATATCTCCTTCCGAACCATCGCCGGCGTTTTGCAGCGGAGTTCGCCCATCTGCATCGTCTCCTTCACCGACCGCAAATCCAGTTCCGCGTGCCAACGCTGCCAGTACACCTCCGCCAAGTCCTTCGGCCGATATTCTTCCGCATCCAAGAGTGTCGTGACGAGGATCAGCTTGACGGGCCGAAACCCTTTCCGATCGATCGCGACCTCCAGTTCTCGGAGTTCCAACTCCGCCGGCAACGAGGCATAGGTCTCTTGATCCATCCAATCGGGCCGCGCGGGCTTCGGCCAACGCACGAGATGGTCGCGTTGGCCCAGCGAGTGTCCCTTGCGAAAATCGGTCCGACGGCTCTGATGTCGATGCAACACCACGTCCACTCCACGCTGTTTCAGCAAAGCCATCTCGAACCACGAACAATACAGCCGATCGGCCAGCAACACCTCGCCCTTCTGCAACTCGTCCCAGATCAATCGCAGCAGCGACAATTCGCCCGTTCCCTTGCCCGAATAGGCCGCCACGGCCGCATCCAAGACGGCCCCGGTTGCCAAACAGAAGAGCACAACCAGCCGAATCATGGGAAAGCCCAATCCCGGCTTCTGTCCATCGGGCTGCGGATACTCGGCCTGATTCGCCTCGGTGTCGGGCATAATCACCGTAGTGCCGTCGGCGATTTTCACGCGACGCCCTTTCCAGAGCCATTCGGCTTGCGCTTTGTCGTGCAGTTCCGCTCCCGTCGCCCGCACCAAGCCGTGAAGATGCTCCTCCGACAATCGCACGCGCGCCTTGCAATAGGCTCCCGTTTCCGCGCAACATGGCGGTTGTCCTTGCAGCGTCAACCAAACCAACAAGCGGGCCACCGCCTGACGACAGGAATGGTCGGGATCGACGACTTGGCCGAGAAACATCCACAGTGTCACCAAGGGTGTGTAAATCGGCTCCGACGATTTGGCCGTCTGTCCGGCCACTTCGCGGAGCATGTCGGGCGTCAGCAAATCGACAAACGGCAACCCTTGCTGTTGCCCCAGCGAATTCCGAATCGAATTGATCTGCCATGAAACACGATTCCAAGTACAATGGCTCATGTCGGCCTCCTTGCCGGATAAGGGTCTTTCGTTGTTCACAAAACCCTTGTAGGCAAGGACGGCCGTTTCTTGCTATATCATTCTTGCTCCCAACCACTTACGATTCAGGAAGTGCCATTGGGGCATCGTCCCGGGGAGCGTGATCCGGCTGAATCCATGTTGTCGGCCCAACGGGCCAACCCTTCACAGCGAAGAACGGTTGGCCCGTTGGGCCGGAAGACCATCGAGACCGATCCCCGTTCCCCAGGCGCTGCCCTGGGCTGGGCGAACGGCAGGGCCTTCGGCTCGCATCAACTGCATCCTCTGCCGCCAACGCTTCAATCATACCACACCCGAAACCAGTGGCCGGATCAAGTCAGGCTAGCGACAGCCAGATCATTGCAGCCACTTTTCGAGTCTGCGTTTTGCTTCTTCATGGTCGATTCCTTCGCCCGCGTCGAGTTGCCGGAGCCCTTCGTCAACCTTTTGACGGAAGTTCAACTCCGCCAATAGCTCCTCGGTGCGGCGAGCCGCGCAGGCCCGAATCTCCTCGCTCGTTGTCCGTCGGACGAGGTCGTCAAATGATTTTGCCATGATCTGATTATGTCCCGTGAGTTGTGTCGGCGTCAATCGTGCAACCATTCAAGGTGCGGTGCTCGTAGAAGCGGCGTCTCGCCGCTTTATGGTGGCCCATAGGCCCAGGAGTCACCCAAACAACGCGGCGGGACGCCGCGTCTACTGCCTTCACCCTTTCGCCTTCTTCAGATACTTTTCCAGCAGCGCCGGCACCTGGTCGGGCGTGACGTTGCCGTGGATTTCGTCGTCGACCATCACGACCGGGGCCAGGCCGCAGGTGCCCAGGCAGCGGGAGCCTTCCAGGGTGAACACGCCGTCCTTGCTGGTCTCGCCCCAGGTGATGCCCAGCTCGTCGATCAGCTTCTGGGCGACGCGGTCGGCCCCCTTCACGTAGCAGGCCGTGCCGAGGCAGACGTTGATCATGAACTTGCCGCGGGGCTTCAGGCGGAAGAAGTGGTAGAAGCTGGCCACGCCGGCCACCTTGGCCGCCGGCACCTGCATCAGTTGGGCCACGGCGTCGAGCTGCGCGGCGGCCAGGTAGCCGAACTGCGGCCTGCACCTGGTGCAGCACGGCGATCAGTTGGCTCTCCGGCTGCGGGCTCGCCGCGGCACTGCTCGATGAACGCGACGATCGTCTCGCCCAGCATCGCCTTGGCGGCGGCTTGGACTTGTTCCCAATTGTCGGTCGATGGTGCTCATCGGATCGCCTCGCGGCAGTCTCGGCGTGGTAGTGGGTGTGCAGCAGCTCGTGGGCCTTCTCCGAGCCCGGCCCGCCGAGGAAGTCTCGTAGAGCTCCTCGATCGGCCGGGTTTTCGTACGACTTGCGGAGCGTCTTGCTGCTGTCGATCGCATACAGCGCGCTGGCCCGCTGGCGCAGCAACTCGGGATCGAGCACCTTGACGCCCTCGGGCGGATAGGGCTGGCCGCCGCCGCCGATGCAGCCGCCGGGACAGGCCATCACCTCGATCACGTGGAACTGCTCCTCGCCGGCCGTCGACCTTGTCCAGCAGCATCTTGGCGTTGGTCAGCCCGTTGGCCACGCCGACGTGGATGTTGTGCTCGCCGATGGCCACGTAGGTCTCGCGGAGCCCCTCGACGGCGCGGACCTCGGTGAATTCGAGCCGGTCGGCCGGCTTGCCGGTGACCAGTTCGCTGGCCGCCCGCAGCGTGGCCTCCATCACGCCGCCGGTGGTGCCGAAGATGTCGCCGGCGCCGCTGGCGATGCCCAGCGGGGCGTCGAACTCGCCCGTCGGCAGCGCGGTGAAGTCGATCCCGTAGCACTTGATCATCCAGATCAGCTCGCGCGTGGTCAGCACGGCGTCGGTGTAGGGCGTGCCGTCGGCCGTGCGAGTGCTCGGGCCGGCCGGCCTCGTACTTCTTCGCCACGCACGGCATCACGGCCACCATGAAGATCTTCTTCGGGTCGATGCCCGTCTTCTCGGCGTAGTAGGTCTTGGCCAGCACCGAGAGCATCGTCATCGGCGAGCGGCAGGTCGAGGCGTGCGGAATCAGCTCGGGATAGAACTTCTCCAGGAAGCTGATCCAGCCCGGCGAGCAGGAGGTGATCATCGGCAGCGGGCCCTTCCTTGAGCCGCGTCGAGGAACTCGTGGGCCTCCTCGATGATCGTCAGGTCGGCGCCGAAGTCGGTGTCGAACACGGCGTCGAAGCCCAGCCGCCGCAGGGCGGTGACCATCTGGCCGGTGGCCGGCGTGCCGGGCGGCAGGCCGAAACCCTCGCCGATGGCCGCGCGGATCGACGGGGCGGTCTGCACGACGACGTGCATCTCGGGGTCGGCCAGCGCCTCCCAGACCGGCGCCGGTGCCGCGTTTTTCCAGGAACGCCGCCGTGGGGCAGACGTTGATGCACTGGCCGCACTGGATGCAGACCGAGTCGTCCATGTTGGCCAGGTGGGCCGGGCCGACGACCGTGTGGAACCCGCGGCCGTGCTGGCTGAGGTTGTAGACGCCCTGGATCTCGGCGCAGACCCGGACGCAGCGGCCGCAGAGGATGCACTTTTCGGCGTCGCGGACCACCGAGCGGCTCGAAGTCTCGATGGGCGAACTGCTTTCGCTGGCCCTCGAAGTGCCGCGCGCGGACGCCCATCGAGTAGGCCAGGTTCTGCAACTCGCAGTTGCCGTCGCGCTCGCAGGTCTGGCAGTCCATGGGGTGGTTGTCGAGCAGCAGTTCGACGATGTCGCGGCGGGCCTGGCGGATTTCGGGCGAGTTGGTCTGCACCTCCATCCCTTCCCAGACCTGCGACGCTGCACGCGGCCATGTAGTAGCCCATGCCCTTGACGTCGACGATGCACACGCGGCACGAGCCGGCCAGGCTCAGATCGGGATGGTAGCAGAGCCGCGGGATGCGAATCCCCAGTTGCTCGGCCGCCTCCATGATCGTCGTGCCCGCGTCGACCGCGATGCGGCGTGTCGTCGATGGTCAGGGAGATTTGCTTTCTTTGCGCATGGTCATGTTCTCGATCGATCGTCGGTAAGCCGTCGTACCAGCGGTCGCGGAAATCCGACGTCGAGCCGTCCATCAATCCGCATGCACCGCGACCACTGGTCGCGGCTTTACACCGTCCTACATCTTCTTCACCGCGTCGAACCGGCAGACCTCGAAACACCGGCCGCACTTGATGCAGCGCAACTGGTCGATCACGTGCGGCTTCCTTGCGGACGCCGGAGATGCACGTCACCGGGCAATTCCGGCGCACAGGCCGTGCAGCCGACGCACTTCTCCGGGTCGATCTCGTAGTGGATCAGCGCCTTGCACTTGTGCGCCGGGCAGCGCCGCTCGGTCACGTGGGCCAGGTACTCGTCGCGGAAATGCTCCAGCGTGCTCAGGACCGGATTGGCCGCCGCGCGGCCCAGGCCGCAGAGCGACGCCTTCTTCATCAGCAGCCCCAGCCGCTTCAGCTTGTCGAGGTCTTCCAGCGTGCCGTTGCCGGTGGTGATCCGTTCGAGGATTTCCAGCATCCGCGTGGTGCCTTCGCGGCAGGGCGTGCATTTGCCGCACGATTCGTCCTGCGAGAAGGTCATGAAGAACTTGGCGATGTCGACCATGCAGTCGTCTTCGTCCAGGACGATCATGCCGCCGCTGCCCATGATCGAGCCGGCCTTGGTCAGCGTGTCGTAATCGACGGCCAGGTCGAGCCACTTGGCCGGGATGCAGCCGCCGGCCGGGCCGCCGGTCTGGATCGCCTTGAGCTGCTTGCCGTCGGCCACGCCGCCGCCGATGTCGTAGACGATCTTCGCGGAGCGTGGTGCCCATCGGCACCTCGACCAGGCCGGTGTGGCGGACCTTGCCGGCCAGGGCGAAGACCTTGGTGCCGCCGCTCTTTTCGGTGCCGATCCGGGCGAACCAATCGGCCCCGTAGTTGATCACCGCCGGCACGTTGGCGAACGTCTCGACGTTGTTGATCACCGTCGGCTTGCCCCACAGGCCGCTGTTCGGTCGGATAGGGCGGGCGGATGCGCGGCTGGCCGCGCTCGCCTTCGATCGAATGGATCAGGGCCGTCTCTTCGCCGCAGACGAACGCCCCGGCGCCGAGGCGGATTTCCAGGTCGAAATCGAAGCCCGAGCCGAGGATGTTCTTGCCCAACAGCCCCCACTGGCGGCACTGGTCGATGGCGTGTTCGATCCGCTGGATGGCCATCGGATATTCGGCGCGGACGTAGAAGAAGCCCTGATGGGCGCCGATGGCGAAGCCGCCGATGATCATCCCCTCGATCACGTTCAACGGATCGCTTTCCAGCATGCTGCGGTCCATGAACGCGCCGGGATCGCCCTCGTCGGCGTTGCAGATGAGGTAGCGCGTCGTGATCGGCGGCCGCGTGCGCCCATCTTCCATTTCTGCCCGGTCGGATATCCGCCGCCGCCGCGGCCGCGGAGCTTCGACTTGGTGATCTCGTCGATCACCCACTGCGGGTCGTTCCGTTCGAGCACCGTGGCCAGCGCCTGGAAGCCGCGATAGTGGAAATACTCCTCGATGCTCTCGGGGTCGATCACGCCGTTGTGCCGCAGGGCCACGCGGCTCTGGCGGTTGAAGAACGCCACGTCGCCGTAGAGCTCGAAGAACTTTCGCCCGACGGTCTTGCCCGGCACCTCCAGCCGCTCGACCGGCCTGCCCGCCGACGAGTGCTCGCGGATGATCTCGTCCAGGTCGGCCTCGTCCTGCGACGCGGTAGAGCACCTTGTCGGGCCGGACCAGCAGGTGCGAGAACTTGCCCGCCTCGGCCGCGCTGCACGCGCCGAAGCAACTCGCCTGGCGTGACGCTGGACCTGCTCGGCGGTCAAGCCCGGCGGCGCGGAGCTTTTCGGCCAGCACGTCGCCGAAAGGCTCGTCGCCCTTCCAGCCGCAGCGCATGCTGCCGCAGATCGAGGATTTCGTGCCGGGCGATGCTTGTCGATCGGGCCGTCGAGCACGTGGTCCAGCACCGGCTGGCCCTGCTGCACGTGCTGGGTGAAGATCTGCGTGGACCAACTCCCGGTCGACCCGCTCGTACTTGACCGGCATCTGGCCGGGCACCATCACGCCGACGATCGGCTCGCGGCTGCAACGGCCGGTGCAGCCGGTCTGGTGCAGGACGATGTCGTCGCGGCCCGAGGCGGCGATGTGCTTGCGGAACTCGTCGAGCACGTCGTCGGCTGCCGGCGGCGTGCTCGCAGGTGGCCGAGCCGACCTGGATGCGAATCCGGTCGCCCGCCGCCCGCTGCCGAGCGTCTCCTCGGCCTTTTTTACCAGCGCGTCGAATTGCTCGGAGACGTTGTTGCTCACGGTATTTCCAATTGTCTGTCGGTGTCGGGTGGTCGGAATGGAGGTAATTGTAGCGAAAATCGCGGGCATGCCCGCCACAGACGTGCCGCTCGTCGTCGAGTCGCCGCAAGGAGGATACGGAAAAAGGGATCGCATTCGCGGCATCGGTCGGGCACGGGGGACGTCCCGTGCCACTTGGCACGAATGGCCATGACGCTGTCGGCGCACCCCTCGTAAATTCCGCCCGAATTGCTAAGATCATCCGACGCGACGGGGCCAGCCCGAATGCAGGGCGCGGGCACCTGCGGCAGCCGTACAGTTCCTGCTCGCCGACCACGATTCGACATCCCTTGTACGGGACATGCCGGTCCCCGCGGCCGTCGATGAACCCCTCTTGCAGTCGAGCCTCTCCCGATATACTGTTCATATGTCCACGTATCGAGCGTTCCAACCCGAAGAAAAGGAATTGAACCACTCATGGCCAAGAAAACCGCGACCAAAGCCTCGGCCCGCTCACGACGGCGCCACCGCCTTTCTCGACGGCAACCCGACGCTGAAAAACACGCTGGCCCAGATCGAAAAGGAGTTCGGCGAAGGGGCGATCATGCCGCTGGGCGTCGGAACCACCACGCCGATCAGCGGCATCTCCACCGGCAGCCTGTCGCTGGACATCGCCCTGGGCGGACAGGGCATCCCCTGCGGCCGCGTCGTCGAAATCTTCGGGCCCGAGTCGAGCGGCAAGACCACGCTGGCCCTGCACGTCGTGGCCAGCGCCCAGCGCAACGGCGGCATCGCCGCCTTCATCGACGCCGAGCACGCCCTGGACCCCTCCTGGGCCAAAAAGCTCGGCGTCGCAACTCGAGACGCTGCTGGTCAGCCAGCCCGGCTCGCGGCGAAGAGGCCATGCACATCACCGAAATGCTGATCAAGAGCAACGCCGTCGATATCATCGTCATCGACTCGGTCGCCGCGCTTGGTGCCGAAGAAGGAGCTTGAAGGCGAGATCGGCGATTCGCACGTCGGCCTGCAGGCCCGGCTGATGAGCCAGTCGATGCGAAAGCTCACCGGCGTGATTTCCAAGTCGAAGACCTCGGTGATCTTCATCAACCAGATTCGCGAGAAGATCGGCGTGATGTTCGGCAATCCCGAGACCACGCCCGGCGGCCGGGCGTTGAAGTTCTACTCCTCCTGCCGCATCGACGTGCGGCGGATCAGCCAGATCAAGGAGGGCGAGGAGGTGACCGGCCAGCGGGTCCGGGCGAAGGTGGTGAAAAACAAGGTGGCCCCGCCGTTCCGCGTGGCCGAGTTCGACATGATGCACGACCACGGCATCAGCTACGAAACCGACATCCTCGACCTGGCGATGGCCCAAAAGCTGGTCACCCGCACCGGCGCGTGGTTCCGCTACGGCGACGTGCAGTTGGGCCAAGGCCGCGAGAAGGTCCGCGACTATCTGAAGGAGAATCCGAAGCTAGTCGAGGAGTTGAAGGAGAAGATTCTCGCCGCCGGCACGGCGAACGCTCCCGCGGCCGTGGCGGGCGAGCCGGAGGGAGCGGCAGCCGAGGAGGAATGAGTTCTCCGGCCGTTTCGCCGCGTCCCGAAGGGAAGCGGCGGCGCGGGGCAAGACAGCCACCCCCCTCTGTGCTACAATTGGAGGCGTTGGAGGCTTGCCGATGGCAAACGAAATCGGTGCCGAGATCTATGCCGAAATCGTGCGGCGGATTCGTCTCGTCGCGAAGCCGCGCAAGATTGTGCTGTTCGGCAGCCGGGCGCGCGGTGAACATCGGCCCGACAGCGACATCGATCTGTTGGTGATCGAGGACTCGGCGTTGCCGCGGCATCGGCGGTCGATTCCGCTGTACGCGGCTCTGGCCGACCTGCCGCTGGAGGTCGATACGGAGGTTGTCGTTTATACGCCGGCCGAGGTGGCCGAATGGAGTGCGGCCGGCGCAGCGTTCGTGACCACCGCGCGTGCGCGAAGGGAGCGTCCTCTATGAAAGGAATGACCTCTGCAACGCCTAAACGCCGCTCTTAGTCGCCGTCAACTCTTGACGAACGTCGCCAGGGCCGCCGGATTCGGCGCCGCCGCGACTGTTTTGCCCTCCTTTGTGCGAAATGTCGAAGCTGCGGACGCCCCGCCGTCGAAGTTCAAGTACGCCTTCTGCAACGAAGTGTTCGGCGATTGGCCGTTCGAGAAGGCCTTCGCATTCGCGGCCAAGTGCGGCTACACGGGCATCGAAATCTGCGCCGTTTACGCTGGCGGTCTATGCCGACAAGGTTTCGGCCGCTCGCCGCGCCGAAGTGCGGCGGCAAGCCCGGCAGGCCGGGCTGGAGGTCGTCGGGCTGCACTGGCTGTTGGCCAAGACCAAGGGGCTCCATCTGACCAGCGCCGACGCGGCCGTCCGCCGCAAGACGGCCGCGTATTTGGGCGAGTTGGCCCGGCTCTGCGCCGATCTCGGCGGGCGGATCATGGTCTTCGGCTCGCCGCAGCAGCGAAACCTCGCCCCCGGCATGACGAAGCAGCAGGGCATGAAGCACGCCGCCGAAATCCTCCGCGCCGCCGCGCCGACGCTGCAAAAGACCGGTGTCGTGCTGGCGCTCGAGCCGCTGGCCCCAGTCGAAACCAACTTCCTCACCAGCGCCGCCGAGGCCGTCGAGCTGATGAAGCTGGTCGATTCCCCCACCTGCCGCCTGCATCTCGACTGCAAGGCGATGTGCGGCCGAAAACTGACGCCCATCCCCGCGATCTGATCCACAAGTACCGCAAGCTCTTCGTCCATTTCCACGCCAACGATCCCAACCGCCAAGGCCCCGGCTTCGGCAAGCTCGATTTCGTGCCGATCATGAAGGCGTTGGCCGAGATCAACTATCGCGGCTGGGTCTCCGTCGAGCCCACCGACTACACCCCCGGCCCCGAGCGGCTCGCGCGGGAGAGCATCGCGTATCTGCGGAAGTGTGTAGCGAAGGCAGGACGGTAACTAGCGGGATGGTGTCCGGCTTCGTCCTCACTGGTGTGGCCCTGCCGGCTCGGCGAACAGATCGGCCAACGCCAAGCGAAAGCCGGGCAACACGGCTCCGCCGTCGAGCGTTCCATCTTCATGAACGACCGAGCATTCCGTCGGACTGACGTATACCAGGGCCTCGCGACGCGGAGTGTGATAGACGTACCAAACCAACCGCACGCCGGCCGCGAAATAGTCTTGCAGTTTTCGGTCCATCTCCTGGCCGGTGTTGCGCCGGCTGATGACTTCCACCGCCAAGTCCGGAACCAGATTGGGAATTGGTTCTCGCGGCATGTCGCCGGTCCGGCAGGCGGTCCAGGGAAATGAACGACACGTCGGGAATTCGCACTAGCCCAGGGGCGAGCCGCATCATCCCGGCTTCGCCGAGAACGACGCCCAGCTTGTTCCGTACTGACGAAATCCCTGAGTACACTGATTAGAGCGGCTGCCAAGAACGATTCGTAAGCGCCCACGGTCTTCTCCACTAACGTGCCGTCAATCAATTCACAAAGCCGGTCCTCATGCTCGTCCAGATCAATTACGTCCTGTTCGGTGGCGGTGCCCGGTGGCGGGTTTTGCACGACGCGGCTGAGTGGGATCGCCCCGAATCGCTCGACGAGATCGACCGCTGTCCAGCCGTCGGCGGTGATTTGAGTGGCGTAACTCATCGGTTCAGTCCCCACGCGGAAGAAAGCGGGCTCCCCTCTATTATGCGTCCGGGCAGCACTGCCGACAAGAGCCGTTCCTCTGGCAGCGACCCCCATTTCTGGTATAATCGGCGATTTGCAGGTATCGCTCTTTGCGGAGCGAGAAGAATGCAGAAGCGAAGGCGGACGAAGTGGGCGGTACACCGCCCACCCCTCGATGAAGCGCCGCGTGGACGCGGCGGCCAAACGCTGAACCCTGACCGCTGAACCCTGACCTCCGTTTCATCATGCCCGACATCCTCTCCGTTGCCGCCGCACGTTCACCGGAATCCGTCGGCCGCGAAGTGATCCTGCAAGGCTGGGTTCGCACGCGACGCGACTCGAAGGCCGGCTTCAGCTTCCTGGAAATCAACGACGGCTCCTGCTTCGGCAATATCCAGGTGCTGGCCGAAGCCGGGCTGCCGAACTATGAAGCCGAAATCAAGCGGCTCTCGCCCGGTTGCAGCGTGAGCGTCACCGGACTGGTCAAGGCATCGCCGGGCAAGGGCCAGGCGACCGAAGTGCAGGCGACGGCCGTCACCGTTCACGGCATGGCCGACGTGGCCACCTATCCGCTTGCAGAAGAAGGGGCACTCGTTCGAGTTCCTCCGCACCATCGCCCACCTGCGGCCGCGGACGAACACCTTCGGGGCCGTCGCCCGGGTGCGGAACTGCGTGTGCAACTCGATCCACCAGTTCTTCCAGGAGCGCGGCTTCCTCTATGTCCACACGCCGATCATCACCGCCAGCGATTGCGAAGGGGCCGGGGCGATGTTCCAGGTGACCACGCTCGATCTGAACAACGTGCCGAAGAGAGAGTCCGAGAAGGCGGGCAAGGCCGAGCCTGATTTCTCGTTCGATTTCTTCGATCGGCCGGCGTATCTGACCGTCAGCGGGCAACTCGAAGCCGAGATCTTCGCCTGCGGCCTGGGCAAGACCTACACCTTCGGCCCGACCTTCCGCGCCGAGAACAGCAACACGCCCCGCCACCTGGCCGAGTTCTGGATGGTCGAGCCCGAGGTGGCCTTTTGCGATCTGTGGGGCGACATGGAACTGGCCGAAGGGCTGCTGAAACGCATTTTCAGCGACGTGCTGGAAAAATGCCCTGAGGACATGCAGTTTTTCAACGACCGCATCGACAAGACCGTTATGGAGACGATCCAGCACATTCTCGCCAGCGAGTTCCTGCGCGTTTCGTACACCGAGGCCGTCGACATGCTCACCAAGTCGCGGCGAGACGTTCGAGTTTCCCGTCGCCTGGGGCAACGACCTCCAGGCCGAGCACGAGCGATACCTCACCGAGAAGCACTTCAAGCAGCCGGTGATCCTCTACGACTATCCGCGGACGATCAAGCCGTTTTACATGCGGGTGAACGACGACGGGCGGACGGTTCGCGCGATGGACGTGCTGGTGCCGAAGGTGGGCGAGATCATCGGCGGCAGCCAGCGCGAGGAGCGGCTCGACGTGCTCGAAGAACGGATGAAGGAGCAGGGGCTCAACCCGGAAGGCTACTGGTGGTATCTCGACCTGCGTCGTTACGGCACGGTGCCGCACGCCGGCTTCGGGCTGGGGCTGGAACGCATTCTGCTGTTCATCACCGGCATGGCGAACATCCGCGACGTGATCCCCTTCCCCCGCACGCCGGGCAACGCGGATTTCTGAGCCGAACCGCCATTTCGCCGGCCCAAGCTGAAATGCACCCGGTCAGGTCGGCAACTGGATTCGGCCGCGACCATCCAGTATATTATCATTGTATGGTCACCGCACAGCCCATTACGACTGCCACGTGAAGACCGCCATCCTCGAACAAAGTCCCGCTGCGCTCCGCGACTGGTTCGCCGAGCACGGCCTGCCGGCATATCGGGCAGGGCAAGTGTGGAAGTGGCTTTTCCAGAAGCGGGCCGCCGGCTTCGACCAGATGACCGACCTGCCGCTGGCGCTGCGAGATCAGCTCGCCGCCGAGTTCCAGATTTGGACCACCCGCGTCGTCAAACGCCGCCAATCGACTGACGGCTGCGAAAAACTCCTGCTCGAGCTTGTCGACGCGCAGCAGATCGAATGCGTGCTGCTGCGCGACGATAAGGAACACTGCACCGCTTGCATCAGCATGCAGGTCGGCTGTGCAATGGGGTGCGCCTTTCTGTGCCACGGGCATCGATGGCTTCGTGCGTAACCTCAGTGTCGCCGAAATCGTCGAGCAGATGCTCCAACTTCAGCAGCTCCTCGGGACTGTAAGAGCCGACTCCAGTCGCCGAGCGAAGTCCGTAGTTCGGTTAGGCGGTTCCGGCACAAGATCGGCTAGAGCCGGAGCTTCCGACCTGAGCCGCTCTTCGCAAGCCGAAAAGGGCGATGAAGCCGAACGCCTAAGCCACGTCGTGGTGATGGGCATGGGCGAACCGCTGTTGAATCTCGATGCCCTGTTGCCCGCGCTGGCCGTCGCCGCCGACCGGAACGGGCTCGGCATCAGCGCCCGGCGGATCACCATCTCGACGGTCGGCCTGCCCGACGGCATTCGCCGGCTGGCCCGAGAGAACTGCCAATACCACTTGGCGGTGTCGTTGCACGCCGCCAACGATTCGCTCCGCAATAAGATCGTGCCGGCCAATCGCGGTTTTGGAATCGACGCGATTCTGGCGGCCGCCGACGACTACTTCGCGCAAACCCGCCGCCGCGTCACCTTCGAGTACGTATTGCTTGGCCGGCGTAAACGACCGACCGGAGCACGCCGGCGAACTTGTGAAGCTGCTTCGCGGCCGGCCGGCGTTGGTGAACCTGATTCCGTACAACCCCGTGCCAAGCCTGCCGTATCGCACGCCTTCATCGTCCGCCACGGCGCGATTCGTCGCGATCCTCGCGCAAGGCAGGCCTGAACGTCAACATTCGCCACCGCAAGGGCGACCGAATCGCCGCCGCTTGCGGGCAGTTGCGAAGAGGAAGTGGCGGTCGGTGACTTCCTCGTGCGGGACACGTCCCTTGTGCAGGTGTTGTCAACCGATACCGGGTCATAATCTTGTCGTGCCCCTCGAACGCCTCGTCGTGCAGGTAGTCGCGCACGGCGTCGAAGATCGAACGATGCAGCACGGTAAAACGGGCGTGGACCGACTGGCGTCCGATCGCCTGGACCAAGCGACTCTTGCCAACGCCCAGTGGACCCGCCAAGACCACGCCGCGGTGTTGACGCACGAACCCGCCCGCGGTCATTCGTAGCGGAGCGATTCGATTGGATCGAGGCGGCTGGCCTTGCGGGCGGGATAGTAGCCGAAGAAGACTCCCACCGAAGCCGAGAAGGCCAAGGCAATCAGGATGGCGGTGGGCGAGATCGTCACCGGACAGGCGATCCCGTGCAGCAGCATGGAGATGATGCGGGTGGCGCCCATTGCCGCGGCGATGCCCAGCCCGACGCCGATCGCCCCGCCCAGCAGCGAAAGCACCACCGCCTCGATCAGGAATTGCCGCAGAATGTCGCGCGAGCGGGCGCCGACGGCCAGGCGAATGCCGATCTCGCGCGTGCGCTCGGTCACGGAGACGAGCATGATGTTCATGATGCCGACTCCGCCGACGACCAGCGATACGCTGGCCACCGAGCCCAGCAGCAGCGTCATGACGGTGGTGATGATCTTCAGCACGTTGAGGATTTCCGAGCGGTTGAAGACGGTGAAATCGTCGGCGTCGTGCTCGCCGATGCGATGCCGCTGGCGCATCAGCAGCTTGATCTCCTCTTCCATCGCGCTGCGTCTGGTCGGGCGACCGGGCCAGCACGTAGATGACGTGGACGTTGTTGAAGGGCGAGCCGTAGATGCGTTTGTTGATGGTGGTGCAGGGGGCCAGCACGATGTCGTCCTCGTCCTGGCCGAAGAGGTTCGCCCCCTTCGATTCGAGCACGCCGACGACCGTGAACGGGATGTTCTTGATGCGTATCGTCGCACCGACGCAATTCGAGCTTCTGGAAGAGATTCTTCGCCACCGTCTTGCCGATGACGCAGACCTTGGCGGCGCTGCGAACGTCGCCGGGGGTGAAGAAATCGCCGGCGGCCATCTGCCAGTTGGCCACGGTGATGTAGCTTGCGTTGACGCCGATGATCTGATTGGGGGCCCAGTTTTGGTTGCCGGCGACGACCTGGCCGCTGGCATAGATGGCGGGCGACGCCGCGCGCACCGTGGGGCACTCCGCCGGCAATGGCGTCGGCGTCGGCCGACGTCAGCGTGATGACGCTCTTCGCCCCCCGCGACACCCCGCCTCTCGAATGGCTGCCCGAGAACACCATGACCAGGTTCGTGCCCAAGCTCTGGAACTGGTCCTGAATCATCTGCCCGGCCGATTGGCTGATCGAGACCAACAAGGATGACCGCCGCCACGCCGATGACGATCCCCAGCACCGTCAGCCCGGCGCGGGTCTTGTTCTTCGACAGGGCCCGAAAGGCCACCCGTAGGATCAGCAGGAGATTCATGGGGCTTACGTCGTTGGTGCGGCAGTTGCCCCTGCCGCACCTTGCAGGAATGGCGGCAGTACAACTGCCACCGCAACCACGTTCAGGGTGCAAGGGGGACGGAGGAGGATGTCGGCAAGCGGCTTTCTATTTTGCGATACTTCCTTCGACAACCTGCTGCGTCCCCTTACCGCTAATGTATCTTCAATCCGGTCACCACCTCTTGTCCCGCGCTGAGATCGCCGGAAACGATCTCCGTGCAGTGTTTGTCGCTTAGGCCGGTGGTGATCTTCACGGCCTTCAGCAGGTCGCCGTCGATCAGCCAGACGTAGCGTTGCTTCCGGCTGCGATCCTTGGCCGCCGGATCGTCGCTGTTCTCGTCCTCCTGCTCGTCGCGGGCCTCCTTGTTGTCGGGCGAAGTGCCTTCGAGGATCGGCACGTCGCAGGGGCGAACCTGGTTGGCCTTGGGGAAGAATCGCAGCGCCGCGTTGGGGATCTTCAGCTTCCCCTCGTGTTTCTCGATCTGAAACGTCAGGTTGGCCGTCATTCCCGGCAGGAGTTTTAGTTCCAGGTTCGGCGCCTCGACGATCACCGTATAGGTCACGACGTTCTGAACGGTGGTCGGAGTCAGCCGCACTTGGGAGATCTTCCCGTGAAACGTGTCCTTGGGATAGGCGTCCACCGTGAAAGTGACCGGTTCGTTGCGCGACTGGGCTTCGCGAATCATGCCGATGTCGGCCTCATCGACGGCGGCCTGGACGTAGACCCTCTTTTCCAGGTCGGGAGCGACCACGAACAGCACCGGCGTCTGAAACTGCGAGGCGACGGTCTGGCCCGGATCGATCTTGCGGTCGGTAATCACGCCGTCGACCGGCGAGGTGATGATGGTGTAATCGAGATTGCTCTGTGCCAGTTTCAGGGCGCCTTCGTTCTGCTTGATCGTCGCCTTGCAGACCTCGACCTGTGCCTTGGCCGTTTCGTAGAGTGCCTCGGCGGGTCGTAATCGGTATCGGCGATGGCCCGTTTCGGCAGGAGGCTTTTGGCTCGCTCCCAATCCCGCTGGGCCTGTTTGAGCTTGGCCTCGGCCTCCAGCAGATTGGCGCGGGCACATTCGAGCGAAGCCTTGGCCTGATCGCGCTGCGCCGTAGGAATCAGCTTATCGACCTCCGCGAGAACCTGGCCCTTCTTGACCTTGGCGTTGAAGTCCACCTTGACCTCCTTGATGGGGCCGGAGACGAAGGCGCCGATCTGCACGCTGAGGACCGGCTGCACGGTGCCGCTGGAGTTGACGACGCTCTTGATCTCGCCACGGCGGACCTTCATGGTTCGATACAGGCTGGAGGCGTCCTGCCTCGCCCCGTGAAACTTGCTGTAGCCGGCGGCGCTGGCCCCGACGACGATGCCAACGACGATCATCCAAAAGAAGAAACGTTTCATGGCTGCTCTCCTTCTTGCCGATGCAGGGCGGCGATGGCCCGCGCGAAATTGGTCGTGTCGCAAATCACCTGGCCGTCGCGGAGAACGACGGTGCGCCGGGCGTGTCTTGCAACTTCCTGATCGTGGGTCACCAGGATGATCGTAATGCCGTCTTCCTGGTTGAGCCGGCGGAACAGATCCATCACTTCCCGGCTGGTGTGCGAGTCGATGTTGCCGGTCGGCTCGTCGGCCAGCAGGATCGGCGGCTCGTTGGCCATTGCCCGGGCAATGGCCACGCGCTGCTGCTGGCCGCCGGAAAGCTGCGAGGGATGATGGTCGAGCGCGATCTTCCAGGCCCATTCTCTCGAGCAATTGCCGGGCGCGTTGCCGCCGTTGGCCGGCGCGGAATCGGCCGGAGTACAAGAGCGGCAGTTCGACGTTCTCCATCGCGGTAGTCCGCGAGAGCAGATTGAAGTTCTGGAAGACGAATCCGATCTTGCGATTTCGCAGGCGGGCCCGCTCGTCGCCCGACATCTCGACGACTTCTTCGCCTTCGAGCAGATAGCTGCCGTCGCTGGGGCGATCGAGGCAGCCGAGCGTGTTCATCAGCGTCGTCTTGCCCGAGCCCGACGGACCCATCAGCGCGACGTACTCGCCACGATCGATGTCCAAGGAGACGCTTCGCAGCGCACAGACCTCGACTTCGCCGACGATATACGTCTTCTGGATGTCGCGCAACTGGATCAACTGCATCGGATTGCCATTCTGTAGGAGGCGTCTCCCGCCGCCGATCGTCCACGATTTGCGCCGATCCAATCGGCGTGGGGAGACGCCTCCTATAATTCTGTTCCGCTGGCCGACGCGGCCAACGCTTCCGCGTTGTAGTGGCGGCGAATCGCCTCTTCGGTAAGCCCCATGCCGCGGAGGCCGAACCAGGCGGCCTGCCGGACCAACTCCTGGCGCGGGACGCCGAAGTCGATCACCGGTTCGGAGGGGAGCAGGTGGATCATGACCATCGCGGCCATCTGATGAACGAACCATCCGGCCAGCGCCGGGCGCACCTGTCCGTCAACCGCGTCGCCCGCGTCGATCGCCGCCCGCAGACACTCTTCCGCTTTGCGAACCCACCGGGCCGGCCCCCCCTGAACGGCGAGCCGTGCAAATTCCCCCTCGTCGATCAGGCTGCGAAGCACCAATCGCGTGAACGATTGTTGGTTCTCATCGGGCAAACGGCTTTCAAGCAGGCGCGAGATCAAATGATGGACCAGCAGCACCAACGACGACGTGGACGGCGGCAAGGCGTCGATCCCTTCGGCGCTCCTCAACCCCTCCTCCTCGAAACACGACACTTGGATAGCGCCGTAGAGAGCCTCCTTGCTCGGGAAATGCTTGAACAGCAGCGCCTCGGACACGCCCGCGGCCTCGGCCAATTCGCGGGTGGTGGTTCCGTGGAATCCCTTTTCGACAAAGACCCTCCGCACGGCCTTGATAATGGCCGCTCGCCGTTCTTGGCCGGAGAGTTTTGGAGCTAATTTCATGGGGCTACGCGCTCGCGTGGGCAAAGGGGACAGTCCCATTTTCGTTGAGAGGAAAATCGGGACAATCCTCTCGATCCCGTGCTTGTGAGTGTACACTAACTCACCGTCAAAGTCAATCATGCCCTTGGCAGTCGCGACAGCAGGGTTTACAACGAAAGGATCAACCTCGAGCCAACGGAAGCCCATTATGAATTTCGCAGTCGCCCTATCGGTATTGGCCGCGTTGGCGGCCGCTCCCGCCGGCAAGGATACGGCGGTCGAGAATCCCGTCTATACGCGGTTGCTCGCGGACGGGATCAAGATGTCGGACGGCAAGTCGTACAAGCTTCGGCCGCCGATCATGGCCGATGGGCTCGACGCCGCGGGGCAACTTGCGGCGATCGCCAAGCTGGCCACCGCCCGCAACTCCGTGAAAGACATCCTCGCCAGCGATTATTACGCGCCGGTGGTGACCAGGGTGCGCAACGCCAGGCCGCCGGAGGACGAAGGGCCCGCCATCCGTATCATCGACGTCTGGTTTGTCGCCCACGGCGACTGGAACACGCTGGTCTCGAAAGTTTTCCTCCAGTCGACGACCGCCGCGGAAAAGGGGAAGAGCCGCGTGGTCTTGAAATCGGGCGAGTTGACCGAGCAGGAGTTGCACAAACGCAATCTGACCGCCACGACGACCGCCGGCGTCGAGCAGCGATTTCTCTACACGACGTTCTGGCTGTTCGATCGCGTACAGGTGAGCGCTACGCGGCTATCGGCGCTCACAAGGGGCAAGGACGTGGTGCTGGCGGCCGGGCGGATCGATCCGCGCTTCGACAAGGATCGCGAGTATCCGAACCAGTGGCGGCCGCTGCTGCGCGACGTCGAGGCGAATATCAAGCCGGGTCCGGCCCATTCGTTCAGCCGTGCCGGCGGCTACGCGAAAATCACCCGGCTGAAGCAGCGTGCCGGCGGGGTGTTTATCGAGTTCCACCTGATCTACGAGGAGCCTTACGGCTGGTTCGACGGCATCAATCTGGTGAAGCAGAAGATTCCGGCCATGGTTCGGGAGAAGGTTCGCACGTTCCGCCGCAAGCTGAGCGTGGCCAGCGCGAAGAAGAGCGAGAAGAAGTGAAGAAGCAACGCCGTTGCCAGCACGAGAGGGACGGAGGAGGTTGTCGGGACGAGTCTCCAAGAATGGAGAACATCCTGCCGACAACCTCCTCCGTCCCCTTCCGCCCCCGCGGAAACCAAAATGGGTGCTCACGACGTTTCCATCCCGAGCTGCCGCATTTTGCGGTAGAGATTCGAGCGGTGCAGTCCGAGGCGACTGGCCGCTAGACTCATGTTGCCGCCGCTCTGCTCGATCTGCCGGCGGATGTAATCGATCTGAAATTGGGCGGTGGCGTCGACGAACGATCGGCTCAGATCGGCCGCCGACGGGGTCTGGCCGCGGGGCGAGAGAATAAACGCCAGATCGGCCGCCTCGATGCGGTCTTCCGTCGAGAGATACGCCAGGCGTTCCATCAGATTCCGCAGTTCGCGGATGTTGCCGGGCCAGGGGTGTTCCAGCAATCGCTTGCGAGCCGCGGCGCTCAGCGCCGGCGTCTTGCGGCGCGCCCGGCGGCAGAAGTCGTTCAAGAAAAACTGGGCCAGCAGCAGCACGTCGCCTTGCCGTTCCCGCAGCGGCGGCAGATCGAGCGTGACGACGTTCAGGCGGAAATAGAGATCCTCGCGGAACCGTTTCGCCCGCACCATCTCGGCGAGGTTCTGGTTCGTCGCGGCCAACAGCCGCGCAGTCGGTATGGATCGGCGTGGATCCGCCCACGCGGACCAAGACCTTCTCTTCGATCACGCGGAGCAGCTTTGCCTGGCCACTGAGGCTCAAGTCGCCGATTTCGTCGAGGAACAACGTGCCGCCGGCGGCCAGTTCGAACTTGCCCTGCCGGGCCTCGTGGGCGTCGGTGAATGCCCCCTTCTCGTGGCCGAACAGTTCGCTCTCGGCCAGCGTTTCGGGAATCGCCGCGCAGTTGACCGCCACGAACGGCTGGTCGCGGCGGCGGCTGAGATAGTGAATCGACTGGGCCACGACCTCCTTGCCCGTGCCGTTCTCGCCCAGAATCAGCACCGCCAGATCGGTGTCGGCCACGCGGCGAATGATCGACCGCAGCGCCTCGACGGTGGGGCTCTCGCCGATCAGCCGCACCTGCTGCGCGGCTTGCTCGGCCATCTGACGGTTGGCCGTCAACAACTGCCGGCGATCCTGGGCGTTCTCCAAGGCCACCGCGGCATGGGCGGCCAACTCGGCCAGGGCCTCTTCGTCCTCCTTGCTGAACGTTCCATCAAGTTTGTTGATCAACTCGAACGCGCCGAACAACTCGCCGGAGCGCCCCCGCAGCGGAACACACAACAACGTGCGCGTCTGGTAGCGGAGTTGGGCATCGACGTTGTGATCGACCGCCCCCGGCTCGACGGCCGCATCGACGCGGCGAGGCTCTCCGCTGCGAATCACCTCGCCGACGACGCCGCGGTCGTCGCGGATTCGCAACTCACCCTCCGGCAATCCGAGCGCGGGACGGCCGACCAGCGTGTGGTTTGGCCGATCCCAGAGAAAGATGCTGGCGCGATCGGCTTCCAACAACCGCGAGGCCGCCTCGGCCATTTGGACCAGCAACGGTTCCAGTTCGCTGGTCTGGTTCCATTGGCTGACGATTTGCAGGACGGCTTCCAGGCGGCGCACGCGGCGTTGTTGGCGCGATCGGCTACGCACGTTGACCAACGATTGGTGCAAGACAGGGGTGATCGCCGTGATTGCCGCCAACTCTTTCCCATCTCTCTTCGGGGAGGGCACAACGGAGGAGGGGAGTCCCGCGGCAAGATGCACGGCGAGCGTTTCGCCCTCTTCTGCCCGCGGCGTCAGCAGAGCGGCAATCCAGTCGCCATCGGCCGAAGCGGTGTCACGGTCGAGCGCATTGCCCAGCAGTTCCGTCGGGAGTTGCCTTGCAGCGCCCGACGCGGCGAACGCCATCCAGCGCCCCGCCACAGGTCTGGCGAGGGCAACGTGATCGGCCCCAAGCAACGCACCAATAGCGGGCAATGCCCATCCCAACAGCAGGCTCTCGGTTTCCGCCTGCGTCGATTGCCACAACAGGTCTGCTCCAAGAGACAGGAGTGCCGGGTCGGCCGTCGGCCCCCGGCTGTAGGCCGGACGGGGCTCCAGGGAGTGTCGCGTTCTCGATTGCATCATGGCACCGATTTGCCGTAATTGTGGATCGCTTTGATAACTACAACGCAATTATGATACACTACGGAAATCAAAACGACAACGGTGCGTCCATAGTAATCGCCATGTGCCGCCCCTACAGAGAGGTTATGTCTGGTGGGGGGGGGCAAATATAGGCGAGCGAAATAAATAACACTGTGGCACCCCCCGCAAGCGGTTGGTATCAGCCATGTCGTCGTTACCACGGAAAGTGTTTTGCCTTCTGGGTTTGGAGTGATTGAGGATCTCCGCAGAAAGTCGACGAATACCCCCCGTTTGCGTGATTTAGAATCATTTGTGCTGTGTTATAATGGCAAAAATATCCCCCTCGACAGAGAGACCTAACGAGTCGCCTACCATCCACCTGCTATGGTGTATCTTGAAGTTCGGAGCCGTGAATTTTGAAAGCCGCCTACATTGAAACGCCGGGCCCGTCCCAGAGCATCATCTACGACAATCTGCCAAGGCCGAAACCCGACGCCCGCCAGGTGCTGGTCAAGGTCGGCGCGGTCGCCGTCAACCCGGTCGACACCTACATTCGCGCGGGCTTGATCCCCGTCAACTTGCCATCGCCGTTCATCGTCGGCTGCGATCTGGCCGGCACGGTCGAAGCGGTCGGCGCGGAGGTGACGAGGTATCAGAAAGGCGACCGGGTTTGGGGGAGCAACCAGGGACTGCTGGGGCGTCAAGGCACGTTCGCCGAGTATGCCGCAGTCGATGAGTGCTGGCTCTATCCGACCCCCGAAGGGGTCTCCGACCAAGAGGCGGCGGCAGCGGCGTTGGTCGGCATCACCGCGCACCTGGGGTTGTTCCGCGAAGCGCAATTGAAGACGGGCGAAAACGTATTTGTCAGCGGCGGCTCGGGCGGAGTCGGATCGTGCGTGATCCAAATGGCCCGCGCCATCGGCGCCCGCGTGCTGGCCACCGCCGGCACGAAGGAGAAAGTGCAGATCTGCCGCCAACTCGGGGCCACCGCCGCGGTGAACTACAAGACCGACGATCTCGACGCGGCGCTGGCGAAGTTCGGCGCGATCGACGTCTGGTTCGACACCCGCCGCGAGCCGGATTTCGACCAGGCAGTCAAACATCTGGCGCTGCGCGGTCGGATCATCGTGATAGCCGGTCGCGACGCGCGGCCGAAGTTTCCGGTCGGCCCGTTCTACACGAAGGACGGCAAGCTGCTGGGATTCGCGATGTTCAACGCCCCGGCCGACGAGCAGCGGAAGTGCGCGGCCGAGATCAACCGCTGGTTGGCCAAGGGTAAGCTCAAGCCGCGGATCGACCGCGTGATGAAGCTCGCCGAAACCGCCGCCGCTCACAAGCTTCAGGAAGACAACACGCTCCGCAAGTCCGGCACGCTGGCCGGCAAGATCGTGTTAGTCCCGTGACTCGACCTTGCAGCGGATCAGCCAGTTGCCCTTCGTAAACGGCACCGGCCCGTTGCGGCCGGGGATACCGACAAACGACGTTTTGCTCGGTTTGCCGTCGTAGCTCACGTAAACGCCCTTGGTCGCCTGCGGATTGAAGCCGAAGCAGACGATGAACTCCTTGGGCACCTTGGTGGGCCGAATCTTGAACGACTTCCACACGGCATTCTCGCGGGTGTATGCGGCATAGGGGAAGCGGAACGTCGCGATCGGTCGGAAGTTGGCGTTGCAGATCCAAACCTGGAACTTGTCCGGCGGCGGCTTCGGCATAGCCGTAGCGCGATCCGTACAGGCTCACCGACGTGACGTAATACGAGTCGCCGTCAACCTTGAACTTCACCGCATGGCCACGGCCTGCCAGGCTCGTCTGGCCGGCCGATTGCCCGTCGTCGTGCGACAACTCCTGAGCCTCGCGGACGACCGACTTCGCGACGGGAGCCTGGACCTTGCTCTGCTCGGCCACGAAAACCCGATCCTCCTTCGAGAGCCGATCGAGCGGGACGGCCATTGTCTTGCCGTCGGCTTTCTTCAGCAGCACTTTGCCGTCCTTCACTCCGACGAACTCCGCTTCCAGGCTGAACGTCCCGGTCGAGTCCTTCCACGTCCGCATCGACTGCCCGGCCTCTTCCGGTTGGGCTTCGCTGCTTTCCGTGTCGGCGGCCTTCTCTTTCGGGTACGTCGTTACTTTCGGATAGCTGGGCTTCTTGCCGTCTTCCGACGACACCACCGCGCGAATCATCCACTCGTAGGAGGGCCCACGCTTTGAGTCGATTGGCTGATCGACCTTCTGGTAACCCTTGTCGGGCAGGCCGGCGTAGGAATGCGTCTCCTTGGCGGTGTTCTCCTTGCCCATGAAGAAGCCCTTCGTCCGCTTTGGCGTTGAACCAGACGGCTACGTAGAACTTTTCGGGCACGTCGAGGGGCGGCACGTCGATGGTAAACCAGCGAGGGGTCCCCCTTTCGAGCTTGCCGATACGGAACGGCGAACTGCTCCAAGACCTTCCTGTCCTTGTCGAGCAGATAGACGTAGAAATCCTCCTTGGGCGGCTGCTCGTAACCGTAGCGGGCGCCGAACAGTCTCACGGCGGCAAGCGACTTCATTCCGGCGGGCCGCTGAACATGCACGGCATGGCCGCTGTCGGCGTAGCTCTGCATGCCGGTCTGCGTATCGCCCACGTAACTGAGCACCTGCTCCTTGCCCGATCGTTTCTTCAGTTGCGCCTCGACGCGCGTGATTTCGCCGTCGCGGGCGTCGATCTGCCGCTCCTCGGGAACATAGCCGTTCAATCTCAGCGCGAGCCGGTGCGCGCCGGCGGTCACGTCGAACAGCCCGTCGGACTTGCCGAGCGACTTTCCGTCGAGCGTGATCTCCGCCCCGGCCGGAACGGTCTTGACGTATAGCTGCGTCTTGGCGACGGCCGACGGCTCGACGCCTTGCCCTTGCATACCCAACGCAAGCACTGTCGCGGCGAAAAAGACGGCGTTCATGGTGAAAGTCCTGTAGAGAGAGTGATGTGGGTGTAGAAGCAGCGTCTCGCCGCTTTCCGCGGCTGGTAGGACGACAATTGCTCCGCCAACGCGGCGAGACGCCGCATCTACGGCGGCGAGACGCCGCGCCTGCGAACGCCTGCCACTTCATTGCGGCTCCATATTATCATTTGCGCGAGCGCAGGAAAATCTGTCACCGATTTCTTGACAGATCGCGAACGCGCAAAGTAAGATATGGCCGCGTATCGAGTTGCGGCGAAGGGGGGGGAATCCCGTTATCTGGAGGTCGCGGGCTGATGGTTTCCAGCGCAAACACACGGGCCAGCCTGCTCGAACGCCTCCACGAAGGCGCCGATCCGGTCGTTTGGGATGACTTCTTCCGCCGCTATTGGCCGTACGTTTTTTCCATCGCCAGGAGACGCGGTTGCAGCGAACACACTGCCGAGGAGATCGTGCAGGACGTGATGCTGGCGGTGTTCGAGAAGAAAGCGGTGTTTTGTCACGACTCCAGGCGAGGGCGTTTCCGCGATTGGCTCGGCGGCGTGGTGCGAAACAAGGTGACCGTGCGGCGGCGCAGTCCGGCCGAGCGGTGCCGAGCGATCGGCGGTGACGGCGCTTTGCCGGAAATCGAGTCGTCCGACAAAGCCGCCGACGCCGAGTTGGAGGCCGCGTTCGAGCAGACAATGCTGGTGTTCCTCCTGGACATGGTTCGCGCCGAGGTCCATCCGCGAACCTATCAGGCGTTCGAGGCGTTCACGCTCGGCGGCTGTTCCGGCGGCGAGGCGGCTCGGCTGACCGGCCTGACGCCAAACGCCGTCTATCAAGCGCGGAAGAATATCCTGCGGCGGCTGCGCGAGCTCGGGGCCGCGCTCGACCGTGACGGGCCGCCCGACGAAATGCTCAAAGCGGCGATCCGCTCGCGCCCCAGCGCCGTGGTCGAGCGATCATTGGCCACACGGATCGAGCGAAGCGTTCAGAGTAACGGGGACGTGTGACGATATCACTTTTCACTAGCCCAGGCGTTTACGCCTGGGGAACGGAAGACCAAATTTGTCCTTTTTCTTTCAAGACTCCTTTAGGGGTCGCCACCCCGTTGCTGCCCCTAACCCGGATTATTCATGGCCCAGCGGAAATGCTCGCACGGTGTGTCATACCAACCCGAAGCGCAAGCGAGGGTAACTCCCTTTACTGTCCTCGCTTGCGCTTCGGGTTGGTATCGCGTCATGAATAATCCGGCCTAAAGGGGCTGGAAGAAAAAGGGGAAAATGAGATGGGGGTTCGTCTTCCCAGGCGTGAACGCCTGGGCTAGTGAAAAGGAACAACCGCGGAGACGTCAACGCTGCGATTCCGTTTGCCGGCTTGTTTCGAACAACAGGAACGACAGCGATTTCCAAGGCGGTCGTTTGGTCACATTAAGTCAACAGTGACTCACATGGACGAGATTTCACCTCCGCAAGCTCCCGATTTCGATTTCGTGCGCCCCATCGGCGAAGGCGGCTTCGGCCAGGTTTGGCTGGCCGTCAATCGAACCACCGGCCAACCTCGCGCGGTGAAGGTGATTCTGCGAGCGGGCGCGAACGGCCGTGATCCGGCCGGACGGGAAATCGCCTCGTTAACCCGGCTCGAAGCCAATTTGCGCTGCCGGCATCCCAACTTACTCGTGATCCATCACGTCGGCGAGACTGCCGAGCATCTCTTTTACGTGATGGACCTGGCCGACGACCTCTCGGGCAAGGCCGATCCGACCGGTTCCGACTATCGCCCCGCAACGCTGGAAAACCTGCTGGCGGCCGGTCCGCTCGACGCCGCCGACTGCGAACGCTTTGCCGGGCAGTTGCTCGCGGGGCTGGCCTGCTTGCACGAGGCCGGCATGGCGCACCGCGACGTGAAGCCCGCCAACTGCCTCTTTCTCGGCGGCGAATTGAAGCTGGCCGACTTCGGCTTGTTGACCGCCGCGGGCCTGTCGGCATCGCGCCTCGGCACCGTTCGCTACATGCCGCCCGACGGCTGCATGGACGCGCGGGCCGACGTCTACGCCGCCGGCTTGGTGATCTATGAAATGCTGACCGGCCTGGGAGCCGATCGGTTTCCGAGCCTTGGCCAGCGGGCGCACGCGATTGCCGAGGAGGGACGGCTTGCCCGCCTGAATCGGCTTGCGTTGCGGGCGTGCGATCCGGATCCGAGCCGGCGATTCCGCGATGCCCGCGAGATGCTCGCCGAGTTGACCACCGCCGAACGACGTCCCGGCAGGCGCCGTCTGCGTCGCTGGCCGTGGCTGGCGGCCGCCGTGGCCGTGAGCGCCGCGTTGGCCCTCTTGCTGCTGTGGCCGTCCGGCTCAGTCAGCATGAACTTCGTCAGCCATCCGTTCGAGGCGACGATCTACGTCGACGGCCGATTGCTCCGCAAGGCCGACGGCGATTCTTATCACACGCCCTGCACGGTTCCCGGCCTGCCCCGCGGAACCCATCGCGTCGTTTTCCAATGGGACGCCGAGAGCGACCCGTCGCACATCTCCGGTCCGGACGGTAAACTGGACGCCGGCGAGATCGACTTTAACGCCAATCGGCAGATCACCGGACGATGCAAGGCCGATCATTGACGTTCAAGTCACAGACGTCGCAATAGCCGGGGGTCAACGACCCGCGGTCACGATGCTGGCCAAATTCCGCGGACCGTTGGCCCCCGGCTATTTGGACATCGTCAATCTGTCACTCAACAAAGGGTATAATTCGAAAATCCCAAATCTCAAATCTCAAATCCAAAATCTCAAATCCTCCCATGTCCTCCATCAAACAGCTTCCGCCGCGCAGCAAAGTCAAAACCGCCGACACCTGGGATCTGGCCAGCCTGTTTCCCAACGACGACGCTTGGGAAAAGGCTTTTACCGCTTGGGAAAAACGGATCGGCGGCTATGCCGACTTCCAGGGGCGGCTGGGCAGCGACGCCAAGACGCTGGCCGCGTGCCTGAAGTTCGACGAGGACTTCGACCGGGCGGGCGAGCGGCTGGGCACCTACGCAAATCTGAAGACGACCGAGGACACGGCCGACAGCCGCTACCAGCGGATGCAGGGGCGGTTCATCAACGTCGCCGGGCGGGCGGCGGAGGCGGCCTGCTATATCCGGCCGGAAATCCTGGCGATCCCCGGCGGCCGGATGAAGCAATTCCTCGCCGCCGAACTGCTGGCCCCCTACCGGCTCGTGCTGGAGCGTCTGCTGCGGTACAAGCCGCACACGCTGGGCAAAAAAGAGGAGAAGTTGCTGGCGATGCAGACCGAGATGGCCCAGGCCGCCGGCCAGGTCTTTCGCCAACTGAACGACGCCGACATGAAGTTCGGCACGATCACCGACGATGCCGGCCAGCGGATCGAGCTGAGCCACGCCACCTTCGGCACGCTGCTGCACTGCCCGAAGCGAGCGGTGCGCAAGGCCGCGTTCCATCAATACTACAGCCACTACGCCGACCACAAGCACACGCTGGCGGCGTCGCTTGGCGGCTCGGTGCAACGCGACATCTACTACGCCCGGGCTCGCAACCATCCGAGCGCACTGGAGGCGGCGTTGTTTCCCGATCGCGTGCCGGCGGCGGTTTATGACAATCTGATCGCGTCGGTCCATCGCCACCTGCCGTCGGTGCATCACTACTATGACGTGCGGCGGCGGAAGATGCGGCTCCGCGACATCCACCACTACGACACCTACGTGCCGATCCTGGCCGATCTGCGAACGCGGCACACCTGGAACCAGGCGGTGACGACGATCATGGCCGCGCTGCGGCCGCTAGGCGACGACTATTGCAGCACGCTGGAACGCGGCCTGCTGGGCCGATGGTGCGACCGTTACGAGAATCGCGGCAAACAGAGCGGGGCGTTCAGTTCCGGCTCGTTCGACGGCGACCCGTACATTCTGATGAATTACCAGCCAGACGTGCTCGACCACGTTTTCACGTTGGCCCACGAGGCCGGCCACTCGATGCACAGTTTCTATTCGGCGAAGCATCAGCCGTACACTTACTACAACTACACGATTTTCGTGGCCGAGGTGGCCAGCACCTTCAACGAGGAGCTACTGGCCCGTCACCTGATGGCCCACGCCCGCGACGACCGCCAGCGGGCCTTTCTCATCAACCGGCAGATCGACGCCATGCGCGGGACGATCATCCGGCAGACGATGTTCGCCGAATTTGAGAAGCAAATCCATGCCTCGGCCGAATCGGGCGAGCCGCTGACGATCGACCGGCTGACGGAGCTTTACCGCGAGCTGCTGAAGCAGTATTTCGGCCCCGATTTCGCGTTGGACGACGAGCTAGGGCTCGAATGTCTGCGGATTCCGCACTTCTATCATGCGTTTTACGTTTACAAGTACGCCACCGGCATGTCGGCGGCGCTGGCGCTGGCCGACCGCGTACAGAACGGCGGGCAGAACGAGCTAAACGCCTACCTCCGCTTTCTCGGCAGCGGGTGCTCGAAAGACCCGCTCGATCTGCTCCGCGACGCGGGCGTCGATATGGAGCGGCCCGAGCCGATCGACGCGGCGCTAACCCGCTTCGGCGGGTTGGTCGAGGAGTTGGATCGGCTGGCGTAGCGGCGGGCAGTTGAGGCTATCGCCGGAGCGCAACATTCCCTGCCGAGCACGCCGTGTAGCCGTCGGCGGTTCTCCAGGTCTACGGCACACGGCGTGCGCCGGATACGCATTTCCCGCCCTGTGAAAGGCCACGCGCGCGGTCATACGACTCCGTCGGCATTCGTTCCCCCAAACCTCCCCCAATCGTCCCCACATCGTCCATATCGCTCCTACGCCGGTGCGCGGTAGAAACAAGACCGCGCTTGAGACATGGCGCACGCGGAAATAGCAAGGAAGGACCTTCGAGAGACGAGGGAGCAGAGAAGAGGAAGAACGGAGAAGAGGACAGAGGAAGAGCCCGTTGGGGCGACAGTCCCGACTGTCGCCCCAACGGCCAACTCTCGGGAGACGTCGCCTGTGGCGTCACTGATAAGAAGCCCCGCGGCTTGCAGGCTTCAGACGGTGGATCCGGGAGTGACTGCGACCAGGAAAGGAACAACCATTTTGAAAAAGAGGCTTGCAGGACATGGCAAAGCCGGCAGACGCCCAAGGAAGGAGCGGAGCAACGGCCCGGCCGCGGAGGAACGGAACGTCCCCCTGATACTGGATCGGGAAGAGTTGATGGCAATGTTGCAGGAATGCCTCACGGACTTTGCCACGGAGGTCGGCCTGAAAGTCGCCTGTCTGCTTTTCGGCAAACAGGTGGACATGAGCTATGAACGTGCGACTCGAAAACGCAGCGGATCCGGACGTCGCGGGTCCGTCGCCGGCAAGCTGAGGCGGTGAGCACAACCGCGGAGACAACTATTATGAGTACCGGCCATTGTTACGTAGCGGAAGCGGGATCGCCACCCTGCGTGGCCGTTCCCCCGGCAAATGCGCCGGTGCTGCACCGTCTGGCGGCAGTGCGCCGGCAGCAAGGCGTCTCTCGCCACGCGGTAGCATCCCAGCTCAAGCTCGGGATCGAGCAAGTGCGCCAACAGGAGAGCGAGAGCAGCGATCTGCCGCTGAACGCCTTGTATGCGTGGCGCGAGATCTTGGACGTGCCCATTGCCGAGTTGCTCGTCGAACCCGGCAATGAAGCTCCCGCTCCCATCCTGCTTCGGTCGCAGTTGGTGCGATTGATGAAGACGGCGAGAACGATTCTTGACAAGGCCAAGCAAGATTCAGTGCGATGGCTGACGCAGTCGATGATTAGCCAACTGATTGAAATCATGCCTGAGTTGTCCGAAGTCGGCGTATGGAACGTCGGCGGCAAGCCCCGTCGTCAGAGTGAGTTGGGCATGGCGGCCCAGCGGCGGATGGCGACCGAGTTGTTCGTCGAGAAGGACGACGAGTATGCACGGTTCACGTCGTGCGTCGCCGAGGAGCGTTGGGGCCGCTGACGGCTGCGGCAACTGTACCCGACTCGACCCCGCAAGCCACCTCGAAGCTTCTGCTAACAATTGCCAAAAAAAGTTGTCCCCTCCTGGGGGTTACTAAACGCGTTCTCTGCACTGCGCAGGGGGCAGTTTTTGTGACAACAAGGCAATTGGGTGTACTGGAAACGATTGGGGTGGATTGGTAGAATCGGTGGCCCTGCGCGTCTGCGATACTTTTGTGGTTACGGCAAATAGGGCTGTCGGGCAATGTGCGCGTCACGCTCTGGCGGCGCGAAATGAGCACTCGGCAAAGCGAAAACAGAGACGATGTTCTTGTGCCGGCGGCATTTTCGGAGCCGGTGCGGCTGGCGTTCGCCCAGCTTGTGGAAGTTCACGAACTGGCCCGCTCTTCCGGTCGAAACGACTCGGATTTCGCCGCGGAAATTACGAGTCTGACTGAACTGGGGATAAGCGGCAGCGTCCTGCGCTGGCTCGTGTGCCGCGGTTACGCAAAATGTCTGCGCGAGGTGACGGAAGCGGGCGACAAGCAACGGCGCTTCGAGCCGGTGGACAACCTTTCGCTCAACCCGCAATCCTGTTTCGTGCTCAGCCGAAAAGGCTTGTTGTTCGCCCGAGCGGCAGTGGCGCTTGGCGACGCCGGTTCGAAAGTCACGCATGGAAACGGCGACTCCGGCGATGCGGCCCGGCAGAATAGCGGCCCTGCGCCGTGTTGGGACGCGAGGCGACGCGAACTCCGTCTTTCCCGAAAGCTGCTGAAGCGTTTTCGCGTGCCGGCGCCGAACCAGGAGACCATTCTGGCCGCCTTTGAGGAAGAGGGTTGGCCGAATTGCATCGACGATCCGCTGCCGCCGAAGGGCGACCTCAGTCCCCAGCGGCGACTGCACGACACGATCAAGGCCCTGAACCGAAAGCACTGCCAAAAGCCGCCGCTTATCCACTTTCTAGGGAACGGCACGGGCAAGAACGTCGTGTGGGAGCTAAGGCGGGCGACTGGTCGTTCTCGCTTGCGGAAACGCAAGGATCAGCGTCGTTCGTAGGCTATGCTTTAGCATGGCGTTTGTGACACTGGTCTGCTACGCTGAAGCATAACCTACTTCTATTTCCAATTCGTTTCTTTGCTTGGGAGCCACCCATGAATCGCACCGCCGGCAAGATCACGTTTGCTCTGGGTTGTCTTGTGTCTCTTGTTCTGGGGCAGGGGCTTGTCTTTGCCCAAGGCCCGATGGACGACCTGGCGAAACCGATGGAAGGCCGCAGCATGAGCGCGACCTCGACCTTTCGCGGCAAAACGGGCGGCAAAGCGAAAGTCGCCTTGGACGTCAACGGAAAGCCCAGGAAGGATAAGAACGGGAAGGTGATCACGCGGCTGATCTACGACCCGAAGGCCGATTACTATGGAAACCCGAACGACGAAAACAGCAACATGGACAACTTCAACGTCGATCCGGGCAAGACGCACGTGGTGCTGGATGCCAAGGGCCCCGGCGTGGTCACGCATATCTGGTTCACCTTCCTGGGCCCCGAGCCGCAGATGTGGGCGGAGAAAGGGGCGGCCAACCACCAGGAGATGCTGCTGCGGATCTATTACGACGGCAATCCGCGGCCGGGCGTCGAGGCGCCGCTGGGCGATTTCTTCGCCAACTGCTTCGGCCGGCGCAGCGAAGTGATCAGCCTGCCGGTCTGCGTCGAAGACGCCGACTCCTACAACTGCTTCTGGCGGATGCCCTTCCGCAAGTCGATCCGCATCGAGATCGTCAACCAGAGCGACAAGCCGATCCGCCTGCTCTACTACAACATCGACTGGATCAAGAAGGACAAGATCTCCGAGGACACGCCCTACTTCTACGCCCAGTACCGCCAGGAATACCCGGTCAAGCAGGGCAAGGACTACGTGGTTCTCGACACCGAGGGCAAGGGCCACTACGTGGGCACGGTGCTGGCCGTCCGCACGCGCAGCCCCGCCTGGTTCGGCGAAGGCGACGAGAAGATCTACATCGACGGCGAGAAAAAGCCGTCGATCTGGGGCACCGGCACCGAGGACTACTTCCTCTCCGCCTGGGGACTGAAGAGGTGCAGCACGCCGTACTTCGGCACGCCCTATTTCGACCAGTGGGGCATCATCGGCGGCCACACCAGCGCCTACCGCTGGCACATCAACGACCCGATCGTCTTCAACAAGGGCATCAAGGTCACGATCGAGCACTTCGGCTGGATGTCGGACGACGAGAACCCCAAGGACATGAGAAACAGTTGGAACGAGCGGCAGGACGACTATTCGAGCGTGGCGTTCTGGTATCAGACCGGCACGCCGACGTTCACGGCCCGGGTGCCGAGCGCCAAGGAGCGGAAGCTGCCCAGTCTGGACCGCGTGATCGTGCTGGCCAAGGACTTTTTGGACCACCAGCATCATGGGCCCGGCCGCGCAACGCCGCAGAAGCTGGACGAGCTCTACCCGCAGCCGCAGATGCTCTATCACCCGACGCGGAGGAAGACGCCTGGGTCGAGTTGCCCGTCGAGGTGAAGGCCAAGGAGCCGCTGCGGCTGTTGATCAGCGCCACCCGCTCGCCCGACGGCGGCATCTATCAGGCCTATCTCGACAACGTGACGGTCGGCAGGCCGATCGATCTCTACAACGACAAGGTCGACAACTTCGAGTATCACCTGTTGGACTTCTGGCCCGAGCCCGGGCAAGTACACGCTTCACGCTGGAGTGCGTCGGCAAGAACGCCAAGTCGACGGGCATCACCCTCGGCATGGAAAGCGTTCGTCTCCGCGAGCGCCGCCCCCGCGTCAAGCAGTACGGATACGACAAGGACAAGGACTGGCGGAAGAACCCGACGGTGTTTGAAGACGACTAGACCACATTGGGCCGCTTCTTCATCATACGGTAGAGCAACGCAAGGGCGGCGGCAACCAGGAAGACGGCAGTGGAAGGCTCGGGAACGGCCATCGAGAAGAGAACTCCACCGCCGGCGCCTCCATTCTCCGTTGTGGCGTAAAGGGTTGATCCGACGATCGTGACGTCGCAGTCGGGATTACAGCCGGCGACATCGTTGGGAACGAAGGAGTGCATGACGTGATAGCCGGAGCCGTCAGCGCCAATGGCAAAGACGGTGCCCAGATCGAAGGGACCACCGTAAGAGGTCGCTCCATAAAGGGTCGAATCGGCGAGCGTCAAACCATTGTACGGCGCCCTGCCATCGGATCCACTGCCGAACGAGTGGAGCGTCTCGAGATCGGAACCATCCAGGTTCATACTGAAGATCGAGCCCGCGCCGAACTCCCCGCCGTCTAGGGTCATTCCATAGAGCTTCGAGTCTGTCACGGTAACGCCGCCGTAGCCGCTTAGGCCGGACTGAAGGGTGGTGAAGTCGCCGTTGCTCTTGTTGATGCGGTAGACCGTGCCGCTGCTAGTCATGCCGTAGAGATACGAGCCGCTGACGGTGACGGACGAGGCGGGGCGGGAGCCATCGGTGTCTTTGTTGAAAGAGTGCAGGAGTTGAAAGCCGCTGCCGTTCAGATCCATTTTGAACACAGTACCCCACCCGGTAGTGCCGCCGTATTGGGTCGTGCCGTAGAGCCACGAGCCGTCGTAGGTCAGCGCAGACGTCGGCGTGCCGCCGTCGCTGGCGCCCGAAGTGAAGGAGTGCACGACCTGGAAGTTGCCGCCATTGGTGTCCATTCGATAGGCCGTGCCTTGCCAATCCTGCGCCGCCGTACGCGTTCATGCCATAGAGGGCGGAGTTGACCACGGCGAGGCTTCCTGCCGTGCTGTTGCCGTCGGGTCCGCTGACGTCGAACGATTTTAGAACTTGATAGCCCGAGCCGTCGAGATTGACGCGGTAGAGAGTGCCGACGTAATTTGTGCCGCCGCCCTCTGTCGAACCATAAAGGGCCGAGCCGTCGCAGACGACTGCGACCCGCGGCAGTGAGCCGTCGCCAGAGCCGCCCGCGAACGTGTGCAAGACCGTGATGCCGTCGGTGTCGGCAAGAACAGTGGTCGCGGATAATACGAGCAGTGCGGCGAAGAGGGCGGATGTTTTCTTCATTCTGGCACCATTCGGAACAGAGGTTGTTCGCTGCAAGACGACCGCCATCGCCCAAAGAAGGAGGCTGAATGCCTGGCAGTATCGGCTCGTTTTGGCCTGGGCTCCTGGCATAGCCTGAGCACTCCATTCTCAGGCTGGACCGGCGAGAAGTCAAGTGCCTTGGCTTGCGGGCAGCCGCTCCCGTCGGCGGCTGCCCTACGAGAGTCGTTTGGGGCCAATTCGGATTCGCCCATCCGGTGAGTCGGGATCGGTTACAATGGCTGGGCTGGGATCACGAGCGGCCGTGTGCCGCCATAGCAGAAAAAGGGGGAGCCGGCATGGTTCATCAGGAGCAATTCTCTTTCGAGACGACGGGCCATCGGCATATTGTCGACGTGAGTGAGCGGGTGGCCGAGATCGTCGCGCGCTCGGGCGTCAAAACCGGCGTCGTCCAGGTGTTCTGCGTCGGCAGCACGGCGGCGGTGGGCACGATCGAGTTCGAGCCGGGCCTGCAACGCGACCTGCCGGAGATGCTCGACCGTCTGATCCCGCCGAGCCGCGAGTTGGGCCATGAGATGGCCTGGCACGACGGCAACGGCCATTCCCATTTGCAGGCCACGCTGCTGGGCCCGTCGCTTTCGGCGCCGGTGGCCGACGGCAAGCCGCTGCTGGGCAGGTGGCAACAGATTATCCACCTCGATTGCGACGTCCGCCCGCGACGGCGAACCGTGGTGGTGACGGTGATCGGAGAGTAGAACGATGGCCATCACCTGCCCGCGCTGCGGAGCGGAGTACGACGCCACGCTATTCCAATTCGACCACCGGGTACAATGCCGGTGTGGGGCAGAGATCGAGTATCCGGGCGCGGACCAGCGGGCCGGACACGTGGCTGCGCGGGGACGACGAGGCGGGCTCTCATCCGGATCGTTGCGCCGACCGCTCCGGGGGCGTTGCTCGACGGCCGCCTGCGGCCGACGCCGGACGTGGCGATTGAGGACGGGGTGACGATTGCGCGTGTCGCCGTCAGCCGGGCGCCTTCGAGGTTTCCGGCTGCGGGCCGGTTTTTTCCGACGAGGTCTTTTCGCCCGGCCGAAGCAGCAGGCCGAGCAATTCGCGAAAGGTGAGCTTGGTGTTCTTGCCCCGCAAGATGGCGAAGAACAGCTCTGTGAATTTGACCGTCATCAGCAAGAATAGGAGCACCAGCGCCGGCACTTTCTTGATGAACGACCACATGCTCCGGCCGGCGACGAACCAGCCCGCGTTGGTGTCCGGCTTGACGAAGATCTTTTTCAGCCTGCGCCAATTGAGGTAGAAGGCCAGGTAGCTGACGAGGATGTCGTAGCGGACCTCGTTGGCGGTGGCCCCCTTTGGCACGTAGGAGAGCGGGATTTTGCGGAAGGGGTTTTCGATGAACGTCGAGACCGAGGAGAAGTTCTCGTATTCGCCCTGCACGTTGAGTCTTCCCTCCGCCATCGCCATCTCATGGAGGCGGGTTCCCGGATACGGGGTGGCGTTGTTGAAGCGGACGAGGTCGAGGTCCAGTTCCTGGCTCATCCGCCGCAGTTCATGCGGTCGGCGTGGGTTTCGCCGGGCAGGGCGAAGATGAAGGTGGCGTGGACGACGAAGCCGAGTTCCTTGACGATCCGCACCGCCTCGCGGCATTGCGCCACGGTTTCCCCCTTTTGCAGCACTTTCATCATGTCTTCCGACGCCGTTTCCAGGCCGAAGAAGACAGACTGAAAGTTGGCGGCGCGGAGTTCGCGAAAGAGCTCGCGATCGACGTTGTCGCCCCGCGCCTGGAAGCCGAAGGCGCTCTTCTTGTCGAGGCCCAGCCGGTGAATGCCCTCGATCAGTTCGTACACGCGTTTTTTGTCGACCAGGAAATTGTCGTCATAGAAACCGATGTAGCGCTGACCGTACTTGCCGCTGAGCAATGCCAGGTCTTCGAGCACCGACTGGCAGTTGCGAAAGCGGTACCGCTTGCCGGTCGTGACCCGATTGCTGCAAAAGATGCACTTGTAGGGGCAGCCGCGCGACGTCATGATGAAGCCCATGTCGTAGGGCCCCTCGGCGAAGCGGTGGTAGGGGACCGGTGGAAGGCTGTCCAGATCGAGGACCAGCTCGGGAGCGGGGCCGTGAACGATCTGATCTCCCTGGCGGTAGGAGACGCCCGGCAAGCCGTCGAGACTACTGCGGCTCTTAAGGCGCCGATAGAGCTCGGAAAAGACCGCGTCGCCCTCGCCACGCATCACGACGTCCACTTGCGGATGGGCAAGGACGGCCTCCGGCAGCGCCGTGGGATGCGGGCCGCCAAAACAGACCACGCTGTCGGGGAAAATCTCCTTCAGCCGCTTCGCCGCCGTCAGCGCCGTTCGATAGGCGGCCGTCAACACGCTGAAACCGAAGGTATACGGCGGTTGCATGTCGCCGGTCATTCGGCAGAGCAACTTCACCAGATCCTCGCGCTCGATCTGTTCGTCGACGAGCCGAACCGGCAGGCCGTCGCGATCGGCCACGGCCACCAAGGCGGCGACCCCGATCGGAGCCGAAATCGGCAAGAACGGCTGGAATATCTTCAGTGCGTCCTTCGGCGAAGAATTGACTAATATCATGGCTTCCAATCATAAGACGCCGATGCGGCCATTGCCAGCCGCTACCGCGATCGCCTGGAGAGAAAAGGGCCGCGGAGCCAACTCCTCGGTAGCGCTTGCCGATTCCGCACTGTATCACGCTCCGCCGCGAGGAGTCAATTCGCCGCCACGCCCCCCATTGTGACGTGCTTCGGCGTTATATTACACACCAAGCGTCCAAACCGGCATAGGAGTCGTTAGTGGTCAAGATGGGCAGTTTGCGCGGCCGTTTAGTCTGGATTACCCATGCGCCCACACCAATCCGAAGCGCAAGCGAGGGCGGGACAACGAGTTGCCCTCGCTTGCGCTTCGGGTTGGTGTGGCACCCTGTGCATGCGATCCCCCTGCGCCATGTATAATCCCGAATGGCAGCTAAACGGCGATGCCCCATATCCGTTGCTTCCGCCAATACCCAACCAATTCGGCGTAGGAGCGAGAATGAGGCATAATATAGAGCCCGGTTGGTCTGGCCCCGAAGGATGGTGATTGCGATGAAGACGGTGATTCTATGCGGGGGGATCGGCACCCGATTGCGCGAGCAGACCGAGTTTCGTCCCAAGCCGATGGTCGAGATCGGCGGACGGCCGATCCTATGGCACATCATGAAGATCTTCGCACACTACGACTTGTGCGAGTTCGTCCTCTGCCTCGGCTATCGCGGCAACATGATCAAGGAGTATTTCCTCAACTACGAGGCGATGAACAACGACTTCACCATCTGCCTCGAACGCGGCCATCCGATCGAATTCCACGGAGGCCACGACGAGAAGCAATTTCCAGGTCACTCTGGTCGACACCGGCCCGAACACCATGACCGGCGGCCGAGTCAAGCGTGTCCAGCGCTACATCGACGAAGACGACACGTTCATGGTCACTTACGGCGACGGGGTGGCCAACGTCGACCTCCGCGAACTGTTGGCGTTCCATCGCAGCCACGGCAAGCTGGCGACCGTGACGACCATGCGGCCGGTCTCCCGCTTCGGCGTCGTCGACGTCGATAACAATGGTCTCGTCAGGAGTTTCGCCGAAAAGCCGGCCGAGAACGCCTGGGCCAGCGCCGGCTTCTTCGTCTTCCAGCGGCAGGTCTTCGACTATCTTCAAGGCGGAGAAGCCTGCGTGATGGAGCGCGAACCGATGGAACGATTGGCCGCCGACGGCCAACTGGCCGCTTATCGCCACGAGGGCTTCTTCTACCCGATGGACACCTACCGCGAATACGAAGCACTGAACAAGATGTGGGAGTCGGGCCGGGCGCCATGGAAGATATGGTAATGCAGCCGTCGCTTGCCGAAACGTTCGCCGGCCGATCGGTATTGTTGACCGGCCATACCGGTTTCAAGGGCTCGTGGCTGGCGCTATGGCTGCACCGGCTCGGCGCCCGCGTGACCGGCTACGCGCTGGCGCCGCCGACCGAGCCGAGCAACTTTCTCGCCTCGGGCGTGGGCGACCTGCTGGCGAAGCACTACGAGGCCGACATCCGCAACGCCGACGCGTTGGCCCGGGCGGTCGCCGAGGCCCGCCCCGACGTGATTTTCCATCTGGCCGCGCAGGCGTTGGTTCAGGAGAGCTACCTGAAGCCCCGCGAAACCTTCGAAGTGAACGTCATGGGCACGGTCGGCGTGCTGGATGCCGTCCGCAATGCTGGGCAGGCCGTGCGTGGTGGTCGTCGTCAGCAGCGACAAGTGCTACGAGAACCGCGAGCACGTCTGGGGCTATCGCGAGATGGACCCGGTGGGCGGCTACGATCCCTACAGCGCCAGCAAGGGGGCGGCCGAGATCGTGGCGGCGGCCTACCGCCGCTCCTTCTTTCCGCCGGCCCGGCTCGCCGAACACGGGGTCAAGCTCGCGACGGCTCGGGCGGGCAACGTGATCGGCGGCGGCGATTGGGCCAAGGATCGCATCATCCCCGACGTGGTCCGCCACTTGCAGGCCGGAGAGCCCGTGCCCGTGCGAAATCCCGCCGCCGTGCGCCCCTGGCAGCACGTGCTCGAACCGCTAAGCGGCTATTTGACGCTGGCGGCGCGGATGCTCGCTTCGGACGATCCGAAGTGGTGCGAAGCCTGGAACTTCGGCCCCTTGCCCGGCGATGAAATCCCGGTCGGTCGGCTGGTCGATTCGTTCATCGCCGCCTGGGGCGAGGGCCAGTGGAAAGACACCAGCGACGCCAACCGGCCGCACGAAGCGCAGGTCTTGCGTTTGGGAATCGACAAGGCGCTTCGCCAACTCGGCTGGCGGCCGCGATGGAACGTCGCCGAGGCCGTGCGGCGCACCGCGGCCTGGTATCGCCGCTTCTACCGCGATCGGCCGTCGAACATGCGCGAGGCGTGCCTGGCCGACGTCGCAGCGTACGAGAGTATCCCGCACAGGCCGTGTGCGGAAAGAGGATAGGAGCTACGCCCGGGCAGCCCCAACTTGCCCGCACACGGCGTGTGCGGGATACGATACATGGACCTTTCCCCCGACCGCCAACACGTTCTCGAACACACCGCCGGGCTGTGGGAACCGCTGCGCGATCAGCGGATCTTCATCACCGGCGGCACCGGGTTCTTCGGCACGTGGCTGCTGCAAAGCTTTCTCTGGGCCAACGAGGAGTTCCGGCTTCGGCGCGAGGTCGTCGTCTTGTCGCGCAACTGGCAGGCGTTCTCCGCGAAGGCGCCGCACCTGGCCTTCGATCCGGCCGTCTCTTGCCACCAGGGGGACGTGCGGGATTTCGCCTTTCCATCCGGGCAGTTTTCGCACGTGATTCACGCGGCGACCGAATCGAGCACGAGGCTGGGCGAAGAGCACCCGCTGCTGATGCTCGATACGATCGTCGCGGGGACGCGGCACGCGCTCGACTTCGCCCGGCACTGCCAGGCCGAGAAGTTTCTGCTGACCAGTTCGGGCGCGGTGTACGGCCGCCAGCCGCCCGAGTTGACGCACGTTCCCGAGGACTACCCCGGCGCACCGGACACGATGGTTCCGCGCTGGGCCTATGGGCACGGCAAGCGAATCGCCGAACATCTCTGCGCCTCTACGCCGAGCGGTACGGGATCGAGACGAAGATCGCCCGCGGCTTCGCCTTTGTGGGTCCCGGGTTGCCCCTGGACGTCCATTTTGCCATCGGGAATTTCATCCGCGACGGGCTTCGCGGCGGGCCGATCGTGGTTCGGGGCGACGGCAGCCCCTACCGCTCGTATCTCTATGCGGCCGACCTGGCAATCTGGCTATGGGCTACCCTTTTGCGGGGAGAGTCCTGCCGGCCGTATAATGTTGGGTCCGAGGAGGCGATCTCGATCGCCGAGCTGGCCCAGGCGGTGGCCGAGGTGTTCCAGCCGCGGCCGGAGGTGCGCATCCTCGGTGCTCCCCGGCCCGCTGCGCCCGCGAGCGGTATGTGCCGTGTACGCGGCGGGCGCAAAGCGAATTGGGACTTCGCCAGATCGTCAATCTGCGGCAGAGCATCGAACACACCGTCCAATATCATCGACTCCTGGAGGAAAGCAGGACAACAGCACCATGATGAAGGTCAGTGATTACATCGCGCAACGGCTCGTGGATCACGGCATCCGCCAGGTGTTCATGGTGACCGGTGGCGGCGCCATGCACTTGAACAACTCGCTGGGCAAGAACCCTTCGCTCGACGTCATCTTCCACCATCACGAGCAGGCGTGTTCGATGGCGGCCGAGGGCTATGCCCGCACCAGCGGCAAAATGGCCGCCGTGTGCGTCACTACGGGCCCCGGCGGCACAAACGCATTGACCGGCGTCTACGGCGCATGGACCGACTCGATACCGATGATCGTCATTTCCGGACAAGTGCGCTACGACACCACCGTCCGCGGTTCGGGATTGCCGCTGCGGCAGATGGGCGATCAAGAGTTCGACATCGTGCGGGCAGCTTCCACGATGACGAAGTACGCGGAAATGGTCGTCGATGTGCAAGACGTCCGCCACCACCTGGAAAAGGCGCTGCACCTGGCCGTCTCCGGTCGTGCCGGCCCGTGCTGGCTCGACGTGCCGTTGAACGTCCAAGGGGCGATGGTCGACGAGGAGCAGTTGCGGGGATACTCGCCGGACGAGGACGCCGGAGAAATCCCGCCGCCGGTCGCGGCGGAGCTGATCTCGCAGATTCTCGCTCGAATTTGCGCGGCGAAACGGCCCGTCCTATTGGTCGGTCCGGCGGTGCGCTCGACCGGTTCGCTGGAGACGTTCCGCCGAGTCGTCGATCTGCTGGGCATTCCCGTGGCCACGGCGTTCAACGCCCACGATGCGATCGAGAGCGATCATCCGCTGTATTGCGGCCGGCCGGGCACGATCGGCGACCGCGCCGGCAACTTCGCCGTGCAGAATTCCGACTTGTTGCTGGTGCTGGGATGCCGTCTGGACATTCGCCAGGTCAGTTACTATTGGCAGGCGTTTGCCCGCGAAGCATTCAAGATCATCGTCGATATCGATCCCAACGAGTTGCGAAAGCCGACGATCGCCCCCGATCTGCCGATCTGCGCCGACGTGGCCGACTTTCTCCGCGCATTGGAGCGCGGCCTCGACGGCCGCGCGCTGCCCGGCCATGAGGTCTGGCAAGAATGGTGCCGCCAGCGGCTGCGGCGTTATCCGGCCGTCCTGCCGGAATATTGGAACCGCGACGATCTGGTGAATCCGTATTGTTTCATCGAGGCGCTTGGCAAGCACTTGCCCGAAGGGCAAGTGGTGGTCTGCGGAAACGCCACGGCGTGCATTGCTCCCTTTCAGGCCCTGCCGATACGCAAGGGGCAGCGCATGTTCAGCAATTCCGGCTCGGCGCCGATGGGCTTCGACCTGCCCGCTTCGATCGGCGCCTGCGTCGCCGGCGGGCGACGCAGCGTCGTTTGCCTGGCGGGCGACGGCAGCATCCAGATGAATCTCCAGGAATTGCAGACCATCGTTCACAACCGGCTCCCCGTCAAGATCTTCGTGCTGAACAACAACGGCTACCATTCCATTCGCCAAACCCAAACGAATTTCTTCGAACCTCCGCTGGTCGGTTGCGATCCGCCCAGCGGCGTGAGTTTCCCCGACATGGGGCGCATTGCGTCGGCCTACGGCATCCCCTTCCTCCGTTGCCGCAGGCACGACGAGTTGGACCGCTGCATCGCCGCGACCCTGTCGGGCGATTCGCCGCGGATGTGCGAGATGATGCTGACTCCCGAGCAGCCGTTCGCGCCGAAAACCGCCTCGAAGCGGCTGCCGAACGGCCGGATGGTCTCCAGTCCGCTGGAGGACATGTACCCGTTCCTCAGCCGCGAGGAGTTTTTAGAGAACATGCTGATTCCCCCGATTTCCGAGCCCGAGTAGCGTCATGTCACCCGTCCCGTCGGTAACAACCGTCATTTTTGACCGCGACGAGAGCCGTCTGCGCGCCGGGCGCCGCGATCCGGCGGATGCGATGCAAGACCTGCGTACTAGACTAGTTGTGGCGACAGACCGGCCGTATTCGCCGGCCGGGCGAACGATGGAGCCGTAGGCGGTTATTCTCTACGCGGAGACTGCAATGAACAATCTGCTTTTCGACGAACTGTTCGTGCTCGAAATGGCCAACAACCATTGGGGCAAACTGGAACGCGGTCTGAAGATCATTTCCGATTTCAGCCGGGTGGTGCGATTCAACAACATGAAGGCCGCCATCAAGCTGCAATTCCGCGACGTCGATCACTTCATTCACAAGGACTTCCGCGACCGCACCGACGTACGGTACATCAAGAAGACGCTCGATACGAAGATGTCGAAGTGCGGCTTCGCCAAAATGGTCAAGGCCATTCGGCACCAGGGCTGCATTCCCGCCGCCACCCCTTTCGACGAGGCTTCCGTCGATCTCTGCGTCGAACTGGGCATCCAAATCATCAAGTTGGCCAGTTCCGACGTCAACGATTGGGTCTTGATCGAGAAGATCGCCAAGACGAAGCTGCCGGTGATCGCCTCGTTGGGCGGCTCGTCGCTGAAGGACACCGAAGACCTGGTGAAGTTCTTCAAGAACCGCAACATTCCCCTGGCCATCAACCACTGCGTGGCGCTTTATCCGACCGAGGACCACGAACTGGAGATGAACCAGATCGACTTCCTCCGGCAGCGATACCCCGACCAGGTGATCGGTTTTTCGACGCACGAACACCACGATTGGACCTCCTCGATGTTGATCGCCTACGCCAAGGGGGCCCGCACGTTCGAGCGGCACATCGACGTCGAGATGGACGGCGTCGCCGTCTCGCCGTATTGCTCGCTGCCGCATCAAATCGACGAATGGTTCCGCACGTTCAAGAAGGCCAAGGCCATGTGCGGAACCCCCGGCATACAGAAGCGGCTGCCGTCGAAGAGGGAAACCGACTATCTCGACGGACTGGTGCGCGGCATCTACGCCGCTCGCGATCTGCCGGTCGGCCATCCGTTGACCTCCGACGACGTCTATCTGGCGATTCCGCTGCAAAAGGGGCAGATTTCCTGCCGGGAATTGATGAACAACGAAGTGCTCATCGCCCCCTGCGGCAAAGACCAGCCGGTGATGATCGAAATGATCGACAGCCCCTACGCGCACTCCGAGGAGATGAAAGGGTTCTATTACCAGCGCGGGCTATAAGCCGCGCGGCGACTTTTGCGTGGCAACTTTTGCGTGGCAACCGAAACCGGGGAGTTCCAGTGGATACATCGCTTCTCCCGCCCGAGGAGACCGTCACGGCGGAACGCCGCCTGGCGGAATTGTTGAGCGAGGATTCCGCCAACGCGCGACGCCGCGAGCAATCGGCGCTGGCTGCGGCGCTGGGCCCCTTCTCGGGCCGGGTCGTGCTCTTCGGCGCGGGCAACATCGGCAGAAGATCGCTGAGCGCACTGCGCGGGCTGGAAATCGAGCCCCTGGCCTTTGCCGACAACAATCAAGCCCTCTGGGGCAAGACCCTCGACGGTCTCGCCGTATTGCCGCCTGCCGAGGCCGCCGCGAAGTTCGGGCAAACGGCGGCGTTTGTCGTGGCCATTTGGAGCCCCGGAGCCGGCTGTCCCAAAGCGCAAAGGCAATTGAAAGACCTAGGCTGCCGAACGGTCGCCTCCTTCCTTCCCCTGTTCTGGAAATGCCCGGAAGCGTTCGGCTCCCTCTATGGCATCGATTTTCCGCACAAGGTGTTGCAGCAGCGCGAATTGGTCGAACGAGCGCTGTCACTATGGGCCGACAGGACGTCGCGGGAGGAATACGTCGCCCAGGTGCGGTTCCGCTTGTTGTCGGACATGGATTGCCTGTCGCCCCCGGCGGACCACGAGCAATATTTTCCCGAAGACATCTTCTCGCTCGGCGACGACGAGACGTTCGTGGATTGCGGGGCCTTTGACGGTGACACGCTTCGACAATTCCTCCGCCGGCGCAGGCCGATCATTCTCGCGAATCATCGCCTTCGAGCCCGACGCGGCGAATTACGACAGACTGCGCGACTACGTCGCCGCGCTGCCCGCCGACGTCGCCGGTAAGGTGGAACTGGCGCAGTGCGCCGTGGGCGCCGCCAACGGCCGCGTGCGTTTCGCGGCCAACGGCACGGCGGCCTCCGCAGTGGGCAATGACGGCGACGTCGAAGTCGAATGCGTCGCTTTGGACGCGCTGCCGGCCGCGAACTCGGCCACCTACGTCAAGATGGACATCGAAGGCGCCGAGGCGGACGCTCTCGCCGGCGCCCGGCGATTGATTCAAGAGCGCCTGCCGACGCTTGCAGTCGCCGTATATCATCGCCCCGACGACCTCTGGCGGATTCCGCAGTTGATTCGATCCATTTCCGCCGAGCATCGACTGTTTTTGCGCCCCCACGACCACGTCTTCGATCTGGTGTGCTACGCCGTCCCCACAAGCCGTCTCCATCCTCAATCGCCTTAGCCGGCATAACGGCGCCGTCGCGACGCCCAGCGGCGGCAAGACGCGACGCCGCTGAACGAGAACCACGATGAAACTCATCAGCATTGTCACCCCCTGCTACAATGAAGAAGAGAACGTCGAAGAGTGTTATCGTCGCGTTAGAGATCTCTTCGCGGGGCTGGGGCAATACCGCTACGAACACATCTTCATCGACAACGCTTCCCAGGACAAGACGGTGGAGATCCTCCGCCGGCTGGCCGCTGAAGACAAGAACGTCAAGGTCATCGTCAACAGCCGCAATTTCGGGCACATCCGCTCGCCCTACCACGCCGTGCTCCAGGCCCACGGCGACGCGGTGGTTCCTTTCGTCGCCGACCTGCAGGAGCCGGTCGAGTTGATCGGGCAATTCCTGGAAAAATGGGAGGCCGGCTGCAAGATTGTCATGGGTGTGAAAATCCGCAGCAGCGAGTCCCCCGTCATGTTTGGCATCCGCAAACTCTACTATCGCCTCGTCAAGCGGTTGTCCGAGATCGAGCTGACCGACAACTTCTACGGCTTCGGGCTGTACGACCAGAGCATCATCGAAATCCTCCGCAAGATCGACGATCCCTATCCCTATTTCCGCGGGCTGGTCGCCGAAATCGGATTCCAGCCCGTCAAGATCGAGTACCATCAACCGCGGCGGGAACGCGGCATCACCAAAAACAATTTCTACATCCTTTACGACATGGCCATGTTGGGCATCACCAGCCACTCGAAGGTCCCGCTGCGGCTGGCCACCTTCACCGGCTTTTGCCTGGGCATTCTCAGCCTGCTGGTCGCCGTCGGCTACTTCGCTTACAAGCTTGTCTTCTGGAACAGTTTCCAGGTGGGGATGGCGCCGCTGGTGATCGGCATCTTCTTCTTCTCCGCCGTGCAACTGTTTTTCACCGGCATCCTCGGCGAGTACATCGGCGCGATCCATACGCACGTGCTCAAACGGCCGCTGGTGACCGAAAAAGAACGCATCAATTTTGACGATTGAGGAATCATGTACTCTTCACGCTCCGCGCGAAGTCAGGGAAAAAGGGGACAGGTCCAATTTGCCGGAACCGCCCGACCAACCTCCGGTCGGCGCCCGGTGCTTCGCACAAATTGAACCCGTCCCCTTTCTCGCTCGCGGAGCGAGAGGATTGCTTTTGTGAGGAACTACGAGGATCATCATGGACAAAGCCGAGCAGAAACGGGCCGAAATCCTGCGGCTGGTCGCCGAGTATTACCCGGAAGCCTTTGCCGACCGCGGCTTCAGGCCGGGTGAAGACCCGATCCACTACGGCGGCCGCGTCTTCGACGGCGATGAACTCTGCGCGGGCGTCGAAGCCGTCCTCGACTTCTGGCTCACCGCCGGACGATTCACCGACCAGTTGGAATCCGGTTTGGCGAAGTTCTTCCCGCTGAGCTCGGTGATGCTGGTCAATTCCGGCTCGTCGGCGAATCTGGTGGCCGCCAGCGCGTTGACCTCGCCGTCGCTGGGCGACCGCCGCCTACGACCGGGCGACGAGATCATCACCCCCGCCGCCGCGTTTCCCACCACCGTCAATCCGATTTTACAGATCGGCGCCGTGCCGGTCTTCATCGACGTCGCGTTGGGCACCTACGTGCCCACGCTCGACGCGATAGCCGCGGCCATCGGCCCCAAGACCCGCGGCGTGATGATCGCCCACGCGATGGGAATCCCCTTCGACGCCGCCGGCGCGGCCGAATTGTGCCGCCAGCGCGGGCTGTGGTTGATCGAGGATTGCTGCGACGCCCTGGGCACGAAACTCGGCGGCCGGCACGTCGGCGCCTTCGGCGACTTCGCCACGATGTCGTTCTATCCGGCCCATCACATCACCATCGGCGAAGGGGGCGCCGTGGCGACCGACGATCCACAGCTCGCCCGGCTCGCACGCTCCTTCCGCGATTGGGGACGCGACTGCTACTGCACCGGCGGACACAACGACACCTGCGGCCAACGCTTCGGCCAGCAGTTCGGCACTTTGCCCTTCGGCTACGATCACAAGTACGTCTATTCGCACATCGGCTACAATCTGAAAGTGACCGACCTGCAAGCGGCCATCGGTTGTGCGCAGATGAAGAAGCTGCCGGGCTTTATCGCCGCGCGGCGGCGGAACTGGACGCGGTTGCGCGAGATGCTCGATCCGTTTGCCGATCGGCTGATTCTGCCCGAGACGCCTGCCGGCAGCGAGCCCTCCTACTTCGGCTTCGTCGTCACGGTGCGCGAAGACGCCGGTTTTACCCGCAACAAGCTGACGGCGTTTCTCGAAGCGGCGAAGATCGAAACCCGCAACCTCTTCTGCGGCAATCTGCTTCGCCACCCCGCCTATCAAGACATTCCTCGTCGCGTCGTCGGCGACCTGGCGAACACCGACGCGGTGATGAACCGCACGTTCTTCCTCGGCGTGTATCCGGGGCTTCGCGACGATCAGTTGGACTTCGTCGCCGACCGTTTTGCGGCGTTCTTCCGCAATCGGTAGGTGATTGCATTGTGCAACGCCCGCCCTCCGCGTATTATGAAGTCTGATCGGGACTATTCACGCCCCCATACTAACCCGAAGCGCAAGCGAGGGCGGAACGGCGATTGGCCTCGCTTGCGCTTCGGGTTGGTATGGCGCACGGTGCGTGTGACGCCTGGGCGATGAATCATCCCGACTGGACACATCGTCATTACCGGGCAACGTGATGTCTCGCCGATCCCACAAGAAGCGATCGCCGGATCGCGACAATCCGGCGCTGCTGTCCGCCGAACGGAACACTCGCAAGCGCGACGCCTATACCGCGGCGGCCGTCTGCGTGCTGCTGGCGGCGGCGGTGATGCTCGTCTTCGGCCAGACGCTGCGGTATGGGTTCGTCAACATCGACGATCAGCAATACGTCTTGTGGAACAACGAGGTCAGGGGCGGCCTCACGTTGCCCGGCGTCCGCTGGGCTTTCACCAGCAACCACGGTTTCAATTGGCATCCGCTCACTTGGCTCTCGCACATGGCCGATTGCCAACTCTACGGCCCTCATGCCGATCCCGGCCTCAGCGAAATCGACACGGGGCAGAGGGCGGCGGGCTGCATCCCCTACGCCCGTTTCGCCGGGGGACACCACCTGACCAGCGTCCTGTTGCACGCCGCCAACGCGATCCTGTTGTTCCTGGTTCTCTGGCGGATGACCGGCTCGCTCTGGCCCAGCGCCTTCGCGGCGGCCCTCTTCGCTTTGCACCCGTTGCGGGTGGAATCGGTCGCCTGGGTGTCGGAACGCAAAGACGTGCTCAGCGGCTTCTTCTTTCTGCTGACGCTGGCCGCCTACGTCGGCTACGCGCGGCGGCAGTTCTCGCTCGGTCGATACCTGGCGGTCGCCGTGCTGTTCGCCCTGGGGTTGATGGCCAAGCCGATGCTGGTGACGCTGCCGTTCGTGCTGCTGTTGCTGGACTACTGGCCGTTGGGGCGGACGCCTATTTCACGTTGGGATGGTAGTTGCACTGCCAGCCCAGGGGCGGCAGTTCAACTGCCGCCCCAACCTGGTTCGTTCCCACAACAAACGTGGTTGCGGCTGATCGTCGAGAAGCTGCCGTTGCTGGCTCTTTCCGCCGGCTCTTGCGCGGCGACGATTTGGGCGCAGCGCCGCGCGATTCTCGCCAACCAGCGGATCGAGTTCCCATTGCGGCTCGCCAACGCGGTCGCGTCGCTGGTCGGTTATCTAACGCAGTGGCTGCATCCGGCGAACCTGGCGGTGATGTATCCCTATCCGCTTTCCGGGGTGGCCGCGGGGCGGGTCGCCATGGCCGCGTTGCTGCTGGCGGCGATTTCGTCGGCCGTGCTGATCGCCCGGCGGCGGTATCCGTGCCTGCTGGTCGGATGGCTCTGGTATCTGGGAATGCTCGTGCCGGTGATCGGCCTGGTGCAAGTCGGCTCGCAGGCGATGGCCGACCGATATACCTACCTGCCACAGATCGGGCTGGCCGTCGCGGTGACGTGGTTGGCCGCGGGCCTGCTCGCCGCACGGCCGCGCTGGCGGCTGCCTTGCGCCGCGGTCGCCTCGCTCGTTCTGCTCGCTCTGATCGTCTGCACGTCGCTGCAAACCTCCTGCTGGCACGACAGCAAGACGCTCTGGAGCCACGCGCTGGAATGCACGTCGGACAACTGGATTGCCCATCATGGCCTCGGCTGCGCTTGACGGCACGCGACGACAACGACGGGGCCATCGCCGAATTCGAAGAGCGCTGAAAATCCGTCCGGAGTACGCGCTGGCCAGCAACAGCCTGGGCAGGGCGCTGGAACGCCGCGGAAAGCCGGGAGATATTGACGCGGCGGTCGAGCAGTACCAGCGTGGCCATTGAGTTCGACCCGACGATGGCCAATGCCTACTACAACCTCGGCGTGCTGCTGGTCAATCGCGGAAGCACCGCCGAGGCGATCGCCGAATTCCGAGCCACGCTGAAGTGCGAGCCCAAGCAGGCGAACGCGCATTACAATCTCGCCCTCTGCCTGGAGCGTCAAGGCAAGTATGCCGAGGCGATGGTCTCGTGGCGCGCGGCGCTTCGGATCGAGCCAAACAACGTCGACACCGTCGACGAGGTGGCCTGGCGGCTGGCGACGTCTGCCGACGCTTCGCTCCGCGACGGCCGGCAGGCGATCGAGTTGGCCCGGCAGGCGGTCCGGCTCTCCAACGGCGAGGCGCCACGGCCGCTGAGCACGCTGGCTGCCGCTTACGCCGAGGCCGGACAATTCGCAGAAGCCGTGAAGACGGCTCAACGGGCCATCGATCTGGCGGCGCGGCGGGGCGACGCGGCAGCCGCCGCCGACCTCCGCGCCAGATCAAGTGCTACCGAGCCAATGCTCCGTATCACGAGCGGCCCGGTCCACCGCAGTAGAGGAAAGAACGCCGTCAGTGGGCGTCAGAGCCCGAAAAGAACCGCGCCGTTTCGCAGGACAGATTTGGAAATCCGTCCCGGAAGACTGGACGGATCTGGAAATCCGTCCTGCGGGCAGTTATCAACTTTCTTCTCTTACAGGCCCTCAAAGTCCGACTTGGCCCATGGTGCTGCCACGTCGGGAGCGACGCTCGGCTCGCAGTCGGGCACGTCGCTTGATTTCGCTAGGTTTTTCGTAGTATTCGCGGCGACGCATCTCTTTCTTGATTCCGCTCCGCTCGACCAGCTTGCGGAAGCGACGCACCGCTTCTTGTATCGACTCCCGTTCCCGCAACGTCAGTTTGACCACTCATTTCTCCTTCGGGTTAAGATGACCATGCCAAAGCCGCTTCGCGCAACGTTCCGCCCGCCTACGGGGCGCAACAATGTATTGTAGGCTACCGCTTTTGGCCTGTCTACCCTCATCTCATTGGTTAAAGCGGTGAAAACACCGCAATCGGGGGTAGATGCCCAGAGATGGCGCACGCATCCGTCGATCGTGGGGGGAGTCGAGCCCGGTGCAAATCGAGGCAATTCACGGGCGACGAACCTGTAGGGAACGGGCTCCGTCCCGCTCCTTGGCTCCAGGACCGCCACGGAGGGCGTTTCCGACAGAAGTATTCGGCGTGTCCCCGGCAACGGCTAGTAACGGCTAGTAGGCGGCTTGTCCCACGCCGGTCCAGCGCGACGGATAGTAGCCCGGACTGGCGACCCAATGAGGCGAGTAGTCGCCGTGGAACGGGTCGCTGCTGGCGCGGGGGCGGCTGTTCGAGAAGCCGAACCATTTCATGCTTTGCAGCCGCCGATGCCGCTGGTCGGCGCGGAACTCGGCGTTCGCCCGGACCGCCATCTTCGGATCCATATACTGGCGCATGGCCTGGTCGTAAAACCACATCTCCGGCGTGACTCTCAGTTCGCTGTACGAGACGGCCGAGTCGACTCCGACCCCCGCCGACGTGGGCCGGTCGGCGCGGGCGGCGCCGGCGGTGAGCAACAGTGGCAAAGCCAACGCGATTAGAAGCCGCTTCATGAATACCCCCCCCTTTGCGTGGAGACAACGGCGGCGCGACAGCATCCGCTATAGAGTTGATCGGCCCGATGGCGCAAAAGAGTTTAGCCACATCTTGCCTACCCCCTCTCTCTTGCCGACTTCTTTCTTGTTTTTTATGCAAGGACTGACTAGCATAAGAGATACGGAACAGAGGAGACATATAATGCGCAAGACTTTTCACCGCCACTCATGGCGGCAGACTGTTCTATTGGCTGCCGTCCTCACGACGGCCCTGCTGGCATCGGCGACCCGGGTCCGCGCTGTCATTATCTATTCCAGCGACACTGTGGCAACGCGGAATCTCGATCCGCCCTCGGAGTCCGAGGGATTGGCCGGGTGGGATCTCCAGGCCACATTTGGCAATTTTCTCGCCACGCCGATCGACCCGACCCATTTCATCGCGGCACAGCACATCTATGGCGACGTAGGCTCCGGCAATCCGCCGCCCGCGACCATCACGTTCCAGAACCACACATACACCGTGGACGGCTCATCCCGCACGGCGGATCCCGGCAGCGATCTGTGTATCTATTCAATCGTCGGCGATACGTTTCCCACCTACGCCACGCTCTATGACGAAAGCATCGACGGTTCCGAACTCAATAAGCCCCTGACGGTCATCGGCCGGGGAACGTCCCCCGGCGCCAGCATTCTCGTCGGCGGTCAACCAAGAGGTTGGAATTGGTACGGATCCGCCGACGGGAAACAGAGTTGGGGACAAAACGTGGTCGCCGGGTTCGCGCCGTACAGTTCCGATCCGCTGGCATCACAGACCGCGCTGCTTGAGTTCGATTTCAGCGGCACGGGCGACGAAGAAGTCCATACTATCGTCGGGCGACTCGTCGGGCGCGGTGTTCATCCAAGGCGTCGACGGTCAATGGAAGCTCGCGGGAATCAACTACGCGGCTACCGGCCTGTTCAGCTACATTGGCAGCAGCAGCGACCAATTCTATGCCGCGACCTTTGACGCGCGAGGTTTGTACTACTGGGATGATGCTAGCCATACCTGGATATACAACGACCCGGCCAACCCGGATTTCGTTTACGGAATGAGTGTCGCCTCGCGCATCTCGAACGAAATGGACTGGATTCGAAGCGTGGCGCCGGGCGTGGTCGTTCCCGAGCCCGCCACGTTGGCGCTGCTGATTTGCGGGGCGTTGTCGCTGGCCGTATTCGGTCGGTTCGTCCCCCGCCGCAAGACATTCTGAGCGAGATTGCCCAGTGGCACGGACTTCCAGCCCGTGGGTCTGCCGGCATGGGCAAGCCGCCCATGCCACACGTCGCGGCCACTGTCACACCACGGGGCTGGACGGCGGATTCAGATATTGCTCGTAGTTCGACTGGTCGCCTTCGACCACGAGGACATAGAGCAATCCGTTTTCTTGCCATGCCGAGGCACAGCAACGGGAACCGGCCGACATGAAGGCGTTTTGCGGCGACGCCGGCGATTGCCCGAGTCCTGGAGCCGCATTGCAGGCCACAACGTACAAGGCGGCGCGGGCTCCGGCCCGTCCCGGCAAATCGTAGACCACGCCGGGACGCCCCAGAAAGTCATTTACGTATCGCCACTTCGTTCCGCGAAGCGATCGCACATTGGAACTGTACGGATACGCCGACGGTGGGTTTGCGCCGGCCAGCAAAGAGCCGGGCTGGTTGGCTCCCGCATCGAACAAGCGGATCGCCTCGTTGCGTGCGGATTCCTCGGTAACAGGAGTCGCATTGTGGCCACCCAACCAGACGGCCAGCAAGACCGTTGCCGCAGCGGCAGCCAGCCCGCCGGCGAGCAACAGCCGGCGCCGCGAGTGCGGCCGCGGCCGCTCGACCGCCAAGCCGGCCAGCAGACGCTCGGCGAGCCCCTCGGGCACCGCCACGTCGTGGAAGGCTTTCGTCAAACAGGCGTCCACGGCATCTCGCATCAGACCAATCCCCGTTCGGCCGCACCGGGCCGCTTTCGCACTTCCCGCTCCCCCTCGAACATCATCGTCCGCAACTGACCCTTCGCCCTAGCCAGACGGCTCATCACTGTGCCGATCGGCATCTCCAACTGGTCGGCGATCTCCCGATACGAACACTCCTCGAAATAGAACATCACCACCACCAGCCGAAAGACCTCGGGCAGGCGATTTAGCGCCTGCTGAAGCCGATCGCCGTCGCCCCCCTCGGGCAAGCCCTCCGCGGGTATCAAATCGACGTTCAGGTCCAAGTCGCCAGCCAGTGCGGGCCGCCGCCGCTGCCGCTCCTTCAGAAAACAGTTCCTCAAGATGGCGAACAGCCAACTTCCGGCCGCGTCCACTTTACGCAGTTGGCCTATCTTGCGCTGCGCAATCAAGAAGACCTGTTGCGTGAGGTCTTCCGCGTCCTGGACCGAGCCGGTCAGCCGGTAGGCGTACTGGTAGACCGCCCGGTGGTGGTCGGCAACCAGTTGAGCGACATCGGGCCCGGCAGGGCGCATCGGCCATGTCCGATTCCTCTTGTAAGAGGCAACGACCAGCGAAGATATTCCCGCGGTGGGGGTAAAAACATCGCCGATTGTTATTCGAATTCCATCCCCCATTCTACTTCCCGGGGAATAATTTCCCAGTGGTGAGCATCTAACGCTACAGTAGGCAGGAGGGTTTCCTGCTGCGGATACTCATTACCCCCGTTGGTTTAGAAAAGGTGGACCCATGAAGAAGTTTCTAGCTATTGTGTTGGTGCTCAGCCTGGGAGCGTTTTGCGCGATCGGCTGCACGCCGGCGAACAAGAAGAAGACCGAGCCAGCCAAGAAGCCCGCGGCCACGGGCACGGAGAAGCCCGGCGAGACCAAGCCGGCCGAGACCAAGCCGGCCGAGACCAAGCCCGGCGAGACCAAGCCGGAGACGAAGTAGTCCTTGCGCACGCCGATCCACATCTTGATCGGCGACGTTGACTGAAACACTCAAGGGGAAGGCAGGCCGTCAGGCCCCTTCCCCTTCGCGTTTTCTTGGGCCCGGGGACGGAGGAGGTCGTCGGATAGAATGGGAACTGTCCCGATTTTCATGCCGGCGACGGTCAGCCGACACGTTCGGGGAAATCGGCTATGCGATGCTCCAGAAGCGCTACGGCAAGTCTGGAGACTCACCGGATACTTGCTACAGCCCGGTCCGGATTCACCAAACGCTGAAATGCACGCCGGCGATGAAAGCGAAGGTCGCCGACCACAAGTGGAACATCGAGGAAAAGGTGGACCTTCTGCCCGAAGCAACGCACCCGAATTACCGCGAGGGTTCAAACTGACCCACTACCGTCGCTTGCGCCGTCTATTTCGGTGCCGCCAACACCACCGCCACGGCCTGGCCGTGTGGAGAATGGCTCAGCACCAGTGCGGCGGGACGATCCAGCGGCCGCGGCTGCCCGTGAACCACGTTGACCGGGCATTGCGGGTCGGGATGCTCGTAATTCAAGGTGTGCGGAACGAGCTTGTGCTGAAGCGACAAGACGCCCACGGCCGTTTCCAGCGCCCGACGCCGCGCCGGCGTATCCAAAATTGCCCTTCGGCGCGGTTACCGGCACGTCGCCGAGCACGGCGCGAATCGCCTGGGCTTCCAGCCGGTCGTCTTCGAGGGTGCTCGTGCCGTGGGCGACGACGCAACCCACGTCGGCGGGCGCCAGACCGGCGTCGCGGATCGCGCCCGCGATGGCTCGGCAAATGGCGCCGTCCCGTCGCACGGCCGCCTCCTCCTCGGAGAATCGGAGGCTGCCGGGCTCGAACGCGGCGGCGGCGCCGAGGAGGCGGGCGAAGACCGCAGCGCCGCGGGCTTGGGCATGAGCGAGGGTTTCGACGATCAGCGCCGCGGCCCCTTCGGCATTGACCAGGCCGTCGCGCTCGACGTCGAAGGGCCGCGACGCCGCGGCGGGATCACCGCATCGCTGCGAGACGCTGCGCGTGTCGCCACGCACCCAAACCACCGGATGCAATCTCGCGCCGACCCCGCCGACGATCATGGCATCCGCCTGACCGCGTTCGAGGATTCGCGCCGCCTCGGCCAACGCCGAGAGGCTCGACACGTCACCCATCGTGATCGAATTGCTCGGGCCGCGGGCGTCCTGGCCGATGCCGATGTGGCAGGCCGGCATGTTCGGCAGATATTTCAACATCCACAATGGAAACAGCTCGGCCATTGCCGATGGGCCCCAACGGCGGAAGTCGAACTTGCCATCGACGAGACAGTGCCGATACGTGCCGGCGAGCTCTTCCAACTCGCCGGGGATCATCGCGGCACCGAAAACGACGCCGAGCCGCTCGGGGGCGATCGGCCGGTCGCGCAAGCCCGCATCGACGCACGCCAGATCGGCGGCCGCAAAAGCCAGTTGGATGTCGCGGCTCATCACCTTGAGGCTCTTTCGCGGCCGGACGTATTGCTTGGGGTCGAAATTGGCGATCTCGCCGCCGATGGGCGCGGGCAGGTTGGGATCGTCGAACAGACCCAGGCGACGGACGCCGCTTTGACCGGCGCAAAGAGCGGCCCAAAACGGGTCTTTCCCGATGCCGATGGGACTGACCACACCCACGCCGGTGACGACGATCTCTCGTTTTGGGACCATGCCTTCGGGACGCCTGACGGACGTGGGGCTGCAAAACGGTCCATCCTAGTCTGGCGCAGCCGCGGCGGCAAGCCCGTCCCATAGGCGGGGCAAGGCCGACGCCCGCTGGAACGTCGCCGACACAAATGCCTGACGAGTATTTCTGGTATGCTAGTGTGTAGTGTCTTGCAAATAACGATCCGTACGGAACGGCCTCCGAGCCGTTCCCATCATGGCGGACCGCCGCGGAGGGCGTTCGCTACAGAACTGCGGCAGTTGGATGGCGTCTCTTGTTGCGGAGGTGGTAATGCGACGCTGGTTTTCTGTACTGGCTTTCTTGCTGGCGTTTGTCGGAATTTCGGGCTGTTTGGACAATTCGGCGTCGGGTCCGAAGGCGAAGGGCGGCGCGTCGGCCGCTCGACCAAATCGGCCCCCTCCGCCTCCTCCTCCGCCCCCTCCACCCCCTTTGCCGCGTGCAATCAACGTGAGCCACAACCCACCGCAGCCACAGCGCGCGGCGGCAGCGCCGCAGCCGGCCATCGAATTTAGGGCGCAGCCGGCCGCCCAGCCTGCGGCGCCGGCGGCAGCGCCGAGCCCGTCGCCGTCGGCGGCCGCGGTCCCGCAGTCGATTCAACTTGCCACCGGCGTCGCTTTGGCGAGACGGGCCCCGACGGGACGATGATGATGTTCAGCGTCGACTATGAAGTCGCCGAGGGCCAGCCGAATACATTGGGCTACGTCTGGGTGATCGAACGAGCACACGGCGGCCCGGCGAAGTTACAAGTGAAGCTGAAGCCGAAGGGCACTTTGGAAACCGCACTGACCGTCAATTGGCGGCCCGAGAACGGACCGTTCCACTCGCACCTCGAAGACCGGCAAGGCCATCGCGTGTCGGAGTCGATCGAGATGTTGCAGCCGGGTACGTAGATGCGGCCGGATACGAGATTCCCGTGATCTGCACTCCGCTCGAGTTGATTGAGGAGCAGCGTAATGATTGACGACCCTATCGTGGCCGAAGTCCGCAATGCGCGAGACGAGTACGCCAGACGTTTCAACTACGATTTGGACGCGATCTGCAAGGACCTGCAACAGAGGCAAGCTCAAGCCGGGAGAAAGGTCGTCTCATTTCCGCCGAAACGGCCGCAGCCGGCCACTGGGGGCCGTGAAGATCGCAGCGGCTGAACCGGCTGGTACTGGACCTCGCCCCGCACCTCGTCTGCGCCGCCGCCACAACGCCCGGCGGCAGCGTCGAGCCCGTCGCCGTCGGCGGCCGCGGTCCCGCAGTCGGGTAGTGGTACAGTTTCAGACCACTGTCAGGAAAAAACCGTGCAAAATGGTGGAAAAAATAGGTAAAAAACCTCGGGGGGCCTAGTTGACTATCGGGTTAAATCTGATAGATTCTCCCTTGCTACGGGGATACAAAATGGAGTACAAAGCAATGGGAGAGAAGTGGAATTGTCGGAAAGCGACCCTTTCCTATCCGCGGCATCGTTTTTCGCCCCAGGACTTGCTGAACTTTATTGAGTCCCGCGAATTCACGGCTCAGTGGACAGCTTTGGGGCTTGATGATGAAGATGACCTATGGCATCTGCAACTGTGTGTCATGGCCCGTCCGCGCGGGGACGAAGAAATCGAAGGGGTTGGCGGTCTCTATCGCCACCGTCACTTCGTTCAGGGTCGCAAGGATGTAAAGTACGTAACGGTCTACTACGGGTATTTCGAGGACTATGGGGTGGTGTACCTCAGTTGCGTCGATGAACGGGCTGAAAAGCTCGCGTTTTCTCCTGAGGAACGGAGCGCGATCAAGCGCAAATTCGACAAGATAGCGGCTGAGTTGGATAGGTGGAAAACCATTAGGACGAGCGGCAAAGCCGCTCAGGGTGCTGACCATGACAAAACGGTCTAAAGAAATTGCTGGGAAGATCGTTCAGAGTCTTTCCGAGTTGGCGTCTGCGCTCTCGACCGGACAGCCGATCGGAGACAAATTCACTTGTCGGCGGGTCTCGCTTGATCTTGATCCGATACCCTATAGCCCTGTTACGGTGAAGACAACTCGCCAATTGTTGCGGGCTAGCCAAGCCGTTTTTGCAATCTTCTTGGGAGTGAAAGTCAGCACCGTTCAAGCATGGGAACAAGGCAAGCAATCGCCGTCGGACATGGCTTGCCGCTTTATGGATGAGATTCAGCGCGATCCCGACCATTGGCGTCGTCGGCTGCGCAGTTTAATTAGGATCAAGACGGCGAAATCATGTCCAACCACATAGCCTGAATCGCGTGATAGGGCCGCTCCGTTCGGAGAGCGGCCCGCGTCTTGGTGGCGCAGCAGTCTTATACTCTGCCGGAGGGGTCCGCGCTTGCGCCGACGGGATCGTAACCCCCTCTCTCCGCTATTGAGCGTTTGGTTTGCGCCGTAGGGCTCGCAGTAGGCGATCCCGTATCCAGACGGATAGCTTGACCTTCTCACGATCTGCGGCCTGCTCGCACCGCTGGCGCTCTGAGGGTGTCAACCGAAACTGGATAATCTCGGATAGCTGATCTTCCTTGGCTATCGGCGGCCTTCCCATTCGTTTTCCCATGCCGTAATTGTACTACAAAAATCTTTTGAGTCAAGCCGTTTTACCTATTGACTCGATTACTTTTTGTAGTACAATAAGTACAGTCTTGGGAGTCATGATCCCAGGAAGAAACCCTTGGCCAGAACGCCAATTCCAGCCAAGGGGCAATCACAAACCGGCGGCGATGGCGGTGGGCGTGGTCGATACCCTGATGAGTTTCGAGGATTTGTTCGACGCCGTTATGGGAGAAGGGTACGCGATGGCGGCCTAGAGATGAGAACTGAATGGCAGCGTCCTAATATATCGCGCGATAAAAGGCCAATCTGGCTCTCCACTCGGAACGGCGGGCAACCGAATGATCGACTGTGCCATGCGTTCAAGATGCCACTTTCGGCCATAGTGAAAGCGATACTTTTCTCGGCGAATCACCGCAACAAGAAACATGGCTATGTCCGGCGTCAGTTGAAACTTCGGATAAAGTACGTTTACATCGTCGCACGCCCAAAAGTCTACGGGCTGATAGAATGCCTCCGCTACTGATCCGTTGTAAGTGACGCTAATTGTGTTGCCGTGGTGAATCGGATTTTTCCCGACGAAAGCGGAGACACCGTTGTTGTTGTCGATAGCACCGATGAATGGTGTGTCACCGCATGTCATATTGGCCTTGGTTAGTCGTTGCCCCTTTCGGATGTCAAAGAGACGCTGCAAGGTGAATTGTTTCCAACTCGCTACCTCACTCAGATCGAGTGTTTCTTCTGATGCCGGCAACTCGGCACCTTTGAACGGTTCTGTGCTGGCGGTCGTGACCCAGGCCGGCATGTCCGTAACCGGCGGGAGATTTAAGTCTCTGAGGGTGCGATTGGCTTGCCGGCCGAAACCAAAGCGAAACCTGTTTGCAGTAATGCAGGTCGCCCACCACAGTTTTTGTTGCTCCGTCATGGGCTTTTTGGCGGTTAAGATCATTACATCTCTGCCGCAGTAGTACGCGCTCGGTTGCACGAATGCTACACCGGCTCCTCCCTGGCCACCGAGGGCCACACTGATGGTCCCAGCCGCTGCGGGAGCCAAGCCAGCAATGGGGCATACATGCGCCGTGACACCGTTGTTTCGGGCGGCGCGTCCGACGAAATTGACAGCAGCAGAGTTGTTTGATTGTTCCAAGCGGTTAAGCTCAAGACTATGACCATACTTCAAGTTGAATAGGTCACTAATCGTTGGCATCAGTGGCCTCCTCTTGCTCTTGATTGTTCTCCTGGCCGAAGAGCTTGAACATGACATAGCTTCGCACGACCTTCTCAAAGTCCGCTTTCGTCAGGGTGGAGTAATCTGTCTCCATGTAGGCTTCAGCGCACCACTCATCTTCTGCTGATACGGATTGAAGCACGCTCTCGCCGGGATGAACCTCTCGGTTCCGAAACGCCTGTACCCAGCGGTCTCGGATTTCTGGCCAACGGTGGTGCAAGTCAATGCGTCCGCGATGTTTTGTCTTCACAAACCCATCGTCGCGCCAGTACCCAAACCATGTCTTGCGGTTTGACTCAGCGTGGGGAATTTGCGCCGTGAAAACCATCGCACACGCAACGGTCCCCACAGGGTAGAAGAGTTCTGCCGGCAACGACATAACTGCTTCAAGCGTATGATGCTTTAACAGTGCAGCCCTTGCGGGATGCGGAGTAGTGGCACACGAGACAGGTGCCAAGGCGAGACCTATTGCTCCCTTGTTCAGGCAGTCGAGCATTTGCTTTATGAAGTTTAACTCCTGCTGATCTTCGTCAGTTTGCGAAAAAGGCGGATTCAGAAGCCCCACGTTGCATTTATGGGCCTTTACCGCAGCCACAACATCGTCATCAAAACATGACCCCTGATATAAATTGGCCTTGCCATCACCGCGAAGGATCATATTGGATGCCGCAAGGGCGAACATATTCGGTTGCGGTTCGACCCCAATTAAACCACGCTCCCGAATCCTCCGTCTGTCGCGTTCGCTGACCGCTGACCGCATCATTTGGTGCATCGCGGAGATGAGAAATCCGCCCGTTCCTGCGCAAATGTCAAGAACTCGACTGTCGCGCGTAACATTGGCAAGCAGGGAAAACAACTCGGTAATGTGCCGAGGAGTAAGTACAATTCCAAGGGCCTTTTTGTCGCCGCCAGTGTAGCGCAAGAATTCGCCGTAAAACTGCCCTACTACGTCAAAGTCGTGGTACACACTGATGAACGGCCACACCTTTTCGTTGAGCCGCTTAATCAGTTCATGCAGCACTCCCCTTGGGTAGGTCTTTGTTGCTTTCCCGAGTTGCGGGTGGGCCGCCAGCGTCGAATAAGGCTGAACCATCTTGTCCTTTTTGCCTGCGGGATACTGGCCTTGTGTACTTCTTTTGAGATTACAGAGAACCACTCATTTTGTAGCTCTTCCGGGTCATACTCATCGTAGGCTTTCGCAAAGGCTTTGTTCCGTAGCGCGATCAGCGTTCCGCTCACGAGTAATGGCTTTTCGCTCTCGGTGAGTTTGGCGTGATCCCGCATAAATATGTGCATGTCACGCGAAAACGCGATAAGTTCATCGGCACGGCTGCTTTGCACGGCCGGATCGAATGTCGCGTGTTCTACGTAGTCCGACCACGGGATAAATTGGGTGACTTCTGCGCCGTTCTTCGTCTGCAATGGCTTGGGCTCGGTGCCGCCCTTGGCGTGAAGATACGTCGAGATTATGGCGGCATCGTCGCTTCCGCTGACGGCGACAGCGACCACGTAGAATTCTTTCGCCAGGAATTTGGCGTAATGTAGTGCCCCGTCTACCGCATAGCGCTGCGTGCGTTTGGCCTGTTGGTTGTCATCTTCCTCTACCACGCCACCGGCAAGGAGCGACTTGCATGTATTGCTGATATGATTGCTGGCGTCAGCCTTGCATTCGATGATGAGCAGAAAATCAGGATCATTTTGGCAGCTAACGATGAACTCCGGCGCGCCGCCACCACCTTGGCCGGATTTACTGGCCGATTTCATTAGACGCCTGACGGCCTCAATCTCGCTTCGCTGCTCCTCGATGCGAACTTTGCTACCGTTCTTCTTGTAGTACCCAAGCCTGCGAAGCTCGTCTCTGACCCAGTTCTCGGTCAGTCGTTCGTTTTTGAACGCTGGCATCGGCATCCCTTCCGAAGCGAGAGGCGCGGACACAAATCGTTGGCGCGCTTGTAGCAATTCTGGGGGCATGGATCAAGACAACCTAGGCAAAACGGGCAGCCAGGCCTGCTAGGCTAATCAAAGCAGATACACAACCGGGCGCAATCCCACCCCAGAGGGGGGGCGTAAGTTTTCCCTATACACCACCACTTTCTCGGCCAAACTGTACCACTACCCGCAGTCGATTCAACTTGCCACCGGCGTCGCTTTGGCGCAGACGGGCCCCGACGGGACGATGATGATGTTCAGCGTCGACTATGAAGTCGCCGAGGGCCAGCCGAATACATTGGGCTACGTCTGGGTGATCAAACGAGCACACGGCGCCCGGCGAAGTTACAAGTGAAGCTGAAGCCGAAGGGCACTTTGGAAACCGCACTGACCGTCAATTGGCGGCCCGAGAACGGACCGTTCCACTCGCACCTCGAAGACCGGCAAGGCCATCGCGTGTCGGAGTCGATCGAGATGTTGCAGCCGGGTACGTAAGCGTAGAAATGCCACCCAGCGTGCGGGTGTTCCGGAGGGCCGGGTCGCCCGCCGAGGCGATTTGGGATATGATTGTGTCATGTCCGAGTATGCGACACAACCCGGCGTGGTGCGGCCCGACGATCCGACAGTGGAGTCGGCTTTGCCTTCAGGGTCGCTTTCGGCCTTGTCGGAGGGCGCGGCCTCGCGGGGGGAGCGGCTGCGGCCGGGCGTTGCCCTGATCGAAGGCAGCGCGCCGGAGTTGGCCCATGAGACCAAAACGCTGCTCCAGTCGCGGCTGCGGATGGCGGCGTTGGTGCTCTTCTTCGGGTTTGCCGCCTTCTTGGTGCTGCACTACCTCCGCGTCGATATCGCCGAGCCGGAACACATCTTCCTCTTCTGCTTCCATCTGGTGGCGACGATTGTCTTGGGAGGCGTCGGCATCAGCCTCTGCCGGCGCTGCGCGTTGCCCAGGTGGTGGCTGCGGACGTCCGAGTGGCTGATCTTCGGCTTGCCGGCGGTCTTCTTCGCGGCGATGCAATACTCGATGACGCTGGCGTCCTGCCGCCTCGGCGTTCTCGATTTTCCCGAGGGGTTGTGGCTGGTCTTGATCTACACCTACGCCCTGTTCATTCCAAACACGGTGCGGAGGGCCGCCGTGGCGGTCGGGCTGATGGCGATAATGCCGCTCGCGATGCTGTTCGGCATGATATGGGGCGATCCACAGGTGCGCGGGTGTGTGGCGCCGGACCAGGCGGTGGGGCTGGTGCTGATGTTCTGCGTGGCCTGCGGCGGCAGCGTCTTGGGGGTGGGCCTGATCGGCTCGCTGCGCCGCGCCGTCTTCGTCGCCCGGCAATTCGGCCAATATAAGCTGACGCGGCGGATCGGCGCCGGCGGAATGGGCGAAGTCTACCTGGCCGAACATCAACTCCTCAAACGCCCCTGCGTCGTGAAGCTGATTCGCCCCGACCGAGCCGGCGACCCGCGGAACCTCGCCCGCTTCCAACGCGAGGTTCGCGCCACCGCCAAGCTGTCGCACTGGAACACGGTGGAGATTTTCGACTACGGCCGCACCGCCGACGGCACGTTCTATTACGTGATGGAGTATCTGCCCGGCATGAGTCTGGGCGAAATCATCGACCGCTTCGGGCCGATGCCGCCGGAACGCGTGATTCACCTGCTGCGGCAAGCCTGTGACGCCTTGGCCGAGGCTCACAGCGCGGGGATGGTCCATCGCGACATTAAGCCGGGCAACATCTTCGCGGCCAAGCGCGGCGGCGTGTACGATGTGACGAAGCTGCTCGACTTCGGATTGGTCAAACCGCTGATGGAGGAGGAGCCGATCCATCTGACGGCCGAAGGCACGATCACCGGCTCACCGCTGTTCATGTCGCCCGAGCAGGCCCTCGGCGAGGCCAATCCGGACCGGCGGAGCGACATCTATTCGCTCGGCGCGGTGGGTTACTATTTGCTGACGGGCCGTCCGCCGTTTCTGGCCGACACGCCGTTGAAGGTGATTTTCGCCCATGCCCACGATCCGGTGGTCCCGCCGACGAGTCTACGGCCCGAGATTCCCGCCGACCTGGAGCGGGTGATCTTGCGTTGCCTCGAAAAGAACCCGGCCGACCGATTCCAGACGGCGGTCGAGCTGGGCGAGGCGTTGGCGGCGTGCGCATCGGCCGGCTTGTGGAGCCAGGAGCAGGCCACCCAATGGTGGCAAGATTACGAGCGGGAGACAACCATCGCCGAAGTCGAGCCGGAGTAAGCAATGATTGCAATAAGCAAATAAATGGTGAAACCCGAGTTGGGGCGGCAGTTGAACTGCCACCCCAGCCAGAGCCCCTGTCCCCAAACCATTGCATTTCGGCCGTCCGTCTAGTCTAATTTAGCAAGAGGGAGTGGTGTCGCGAACCTCGACGGTTTGCGAGCGCTCGCCCCAATTGCCCGTTTCCCGCCGCCTGCCCGATGTTCCTTCCAAGCTCCGTCCGATCGGAGTGATCGCCAGTCGAACTAGCCAAGGAGTATTATCATGCCTCGACGTTGGTCTTTGTTCACAGTTGCAGTAGTCATGTTGGGTGCGTCCGTTGCGGCTGCCCGAGCCGAGCGGACCCTCAGCTATGCCGATCTCGTCAGCCGGATGACCGATCTCCAGCGGCTGTCGGTGCTGCCGGCGCCGGGCGAAAAATGCGCGCAGGCCTCCAGCTACGATCGCGCCAGCAAGTATGACGAAAAGACGGGCAAGTACATCCATTGGGACGCCAACGGCGACGGCGAGGGGATCATTCGCCGCGAGGGCGACAAGGAGGTGATCGCCGAGATGAAGGGGCCGGGCTGCATCTGGCGGATATGGTCGGCCATGCCGCAGCAAGGGCGCGTGGCAATCTATCTGGACGGTCAAGAGAAGCCCGCCATCGATCTGCCGTTCGAGAATTACTTCAGCGGCGATACGCCGCCGTTCAACTATCCCATGCTCTCATACAACCTGGCCAAGGTCGGTTGCCAGGGGCAAAACCTCTACATGCCGATCCCGTTCCAGAAATCGTGCAAGATTGTGGCCGATCCGGGCTGGGGACACTACTATCAGTTCACTTACGACACGTTCCCGAACGACACGAAAGTGCCCACTTTCAGCAACGCCTTGGTGTCGGAGAAGGAGAACGCGGCCGCCCTGCAGAAGGTCAACGATTTCTTCAAGGACCATTTGGGCGAAGACCCCGCCGGCAAGCGCGAAGGCGAGGAGACGTTGACGAAAAAAGTCACCGTCGAGCCCGGCGAGACCGCGGTGATTGCCAAGCTCGACGGCCCGCAGGCGATTACCGCGTTAAAGGCGAAAATGTCGTTCACCGATCGCGAGGACCAGATGGCCGGCCTGCGGAAACTCGCCCTGCGCATCACCTGGGACGGCCAGGACAAACCGGCCGTCTGGTGTCCGCTGGGCGATTTCTTCGGCACCGCCCCGGGCGAAAACCTCTACAAAACACTGATGACCGGCATGACCAAGGACGGCTACTATAGCTATTGGTATATGCCTTTCGGCAGGACGGCAGTCGTGGAACTGGTCAACGACGGCAAAGTGGCTCGCTCGGCCGAGTTTGAAATCGCCCACGCGCCGCTGGGCCGCGAGTTCGACGGCCTGGGCTATTTCCACGCCAAGTGGCACCGCGACACCTTCAAGCTGTCAAGAGATCGCTGGCCCGATTGGGTCATGCTCCGCACCAAGGGCCGTGGGCGGTATTGTGGCGTCATGCTGCACGTCTGGAACCCGCGCGGCGGCTGGTGGGGCGAGGGCGACGAGAAGTTCTTCGTTGACGGCGAAAAATTCCCCTCCACCTTCGGAACCGGCTCGGAAGATTTCTTCGGCTACGCCTGGTGCGATCCGCACCTCTTCCAGAAGCCGTATCATGCCCAAACCATGACGCAAATGAACAAGGGCCATCAATCGGTGCTGCGATGGAACATCTGCGACAATGTTCCGTTCGAGACCTCCTTCGAGGGCTGCATCGAGAAGTACGATCACCCGGGCCCCGGCGTCCGATACGCCAATACGGTCTACTGGTACTTGTCGCCCGACGGGGTCGATCCGTACGGGCCGGTGCCCGCCGCCGATCGCGACAACTACTACGTCGTACCGCCGCTGGTGATCAACGGAATCCGCGTCCTCAAGGCCACCGGCGGATCGGCCGCTCGCCAAGACCTCGACGGATTTACGACGGGGAAATGGCTGCACAACCGGCAAGTATGGTGGACCGGGGCCAAGCCGGGCGACAAGCTCAACCTCGGCGTGCGGGTAAAGACCCAGGGCAACTACACGGTCGGCCTGACGCTGACGAAGGCCCGCGACTACGGCATCGTGCAGTTCTATCTGGACGGCAAGAAGGTCGGCGAGCCGGTCGATCTTTATAACGATCCCGACGTGGTCTCGACGACCGTGCCGCTCGGCCAACACAAATTGGCCGCCGGAAACCACACGCTCACGGTGCGGATCGTCGGCGCCAATGACAAGGCCGTGAAGGGCTACATGTTCGGCATCGCCTCCGTAACGTTCGCGCCGGTGACGCCATAAACGCCAACGGTACTCTGTACTCTTGCGCTTCGCGTGAGGTATTGAGGGTCGGATTTATATTGTCGCAATAGCCGGGGGCCAGCGGCCCGCGGAATGTGTTTTCCTTTTTGAGCGATGCCCGCATTCACAACCTGATGCTCAACAGACTCGATAATCCTCACTCTTTCGACAGGAGATAGTCCCCATGGTGCGCAAGTGCAACTGTTCGGGCGGATGTTGCGGATCGCAAGTCGACGAGGTGAGCCGGCGGAGCTTCCTGACGCTGATCGGCGCCGGCGCCGCCACGGCAGCCGTGGGCGCCAGGCGTGGGCCGACTGGCTCAACGAGCACACTTCGCCCGAGGAACTGGCTCGCTGGAAGAAGGCCCTCATGCAGCCCACGACGCCGACGGTCTATCGGTCGGGCGTTAACAAAGACGCGCGGATGCACCTCGGCGGCATCGGCACCGGCAACATCGAGATCGGCGTTGACGGCCAGTTCACCCGCTGGCAGTTGTTCAACACGCTCTCCGACGGCTACGTGCCGCTGCTGCTGGCCGTCAAGGCCGGCGACGTGACGCGGCTGCTCCAGACCACCGGCGGACCGGACTGGCCGCGAGTGAAACAGATCGAGATGATCGGCGAGTATCCGATCGCGACGCTGAAGTTCGTCGACGCCGACTTGCCGGTGAAGCTGCAACTTTCGGCTTTCACTCCGTTTGCCCCGCTGGACAGCCGCTTTTCGTCGATGCCGCTGGCAGCGCTTGTCTTCCGTGCGGAAAACCCCACCGACGAGAAGCAAACGATTTCGCTGGCGGCGCTAATGCAGAATCCCGTGGGCTACGACGCGCTCGGAGCGGCGATCAAAGGCGCCGCGCACGACAAATTCGCCGGAAACGTCAATGAACCGCTCAAGGACGGCAAGGCCATCGGCCTGACGATGCGAGCCGAGCCGGGCAAAGACCCAACGCTTGACAAAGCGGTAAACGTCTACGTCGGCGAGAACCTCAATCAACTCGCGCAGATGGGTGACGAACGCCCCGCCAACCTCGCCGTGACGGTGATGGGGAACAACCAGCCGCCGGCGGTAAAGCCAGAGGAAGCGACGCGGGACGTGATCTGGTTCGAGGAACCTGTGATCGACACCTCCGAGAAGACGCTCGCGGCGGCCAAGAAGGCGGTCGAAGCCGGCGCCACGCTCGTCTTCTCCGGCAAGGCGATGCCCTTGTTGGCTCTCTACGGCGGCCATCACCGCGGCAAACCGTCGCGCCCCCGGCCCGACGTCGTCTTCGAGGACTTCGAGCACGGCTATGATAAGTGGAAGGTCGAAGGGGATGCCTTCGGCCGCGAGCCCGCCACCGGCAGCGCTCTCCAACCAGCAAACCGTCACCGGATTCGTCGGCAAGGGCCTGGTCAACTCGTTCGTCGGCGGCGACAACACCACTGGCAAGCTCGTCAGCCAGCCCTTTACGATCAAGCGGAACTACATCCGCTTCCTTATCGGCGGCGGATCACATCGCAACACGCAGATTCGCCTGATCGTCGACGGCCGAGTCGTCCGCAGGTCGAGCGGACACGACGACGAGCGGCTGATGTCCAAGCCGTGGGACGTGCGCAAGTTTGCCGGCAAGAAAGCCCACATCGAGATCGTCGACGAAAACCGTGGACCCTGGGGACACATCAACGTCGATCAGATCGAGTTTTCCGACACGGCCCTCAGTCCGTTGCAGTTGAAACTGCTGGACGAGCTTCTGCCCGCCCGCTTCAGCGCGATCCGGGCCGACGCCGGCAACAAGCTCACCTTCGACGATCTTCAACTCGAACCGGGCGCGAAGCAGACCACGCTCGCCGACGGCCTCGACGCTTTCACAAAGCCCGTCGGCAAGGGACAAGTGGCCGTGGTTGCCGGGGCGATTCTCGATCCGCATCAGGTCGGCTCGGCCGCCGCACGCCACCGCGCCTATAAGGCCCTCTGTGAATTGGCCGGCGCCGTCTACACCTCGCCCGAGGGCATTTCGCCGAAGGCCCCCGGTTTCGGCACGCTGGCCCTGGCCGCCTTGGCCGGCGAGGTGACCGTCCTGCCCGCCTACGAAGATTGGAACGTCGCCTGGGAGCAGTTCAAGGCCAAAGGAGCGTTCCAAGCGGTTGACGAGGCGAAGGCGAATGAGCCGACGCCGGCGGGGCGCACCGTCAGCGGCGCCGTCGCTACGACGATCGAGATTCCCGCCGGCGGGAGCGTCGAAGTGCCCTTCCTGCTGGCGTGGCGCTATCCGAACAAATACAGTGCCCGCCCCGATTACAATTACGGCACGCCAGTCACCATGATGGGCAACTACTACGCCACGCTCTGGCCCGACGCCAAGGCGGTGATCCACGAGGCGGCCGACAATTTCGCGACGGTCCGCGGACGCACCGAGTCGTTCCGCAAGACCTTCTACGACAGCACGCTCCCCTACTGGCTGCTGGATTGCATCACCTCGCAGGCCGCCACGACGCGCCACATCGGCGTGGTGTTCCAGATCGGCAACGGCGAGCCCTACGGCTGGGAAGGCTCGAATGGCTGCTGCCAACCGACCTGCACGCACGTCTGGGGCTACGAGCAGAGCCTCTCGCGGTTGTTCCCCGATCTCGAACGCGGAATGCGGCGTATCGACTTCTTCTGCCAGCAGGATCCCAACGGCGGCATCCACAACCGCACCGTCTGCCCCACGCCGGGCCATCCGACCTCCGAACACCCCTTCGTCGACGGCCATTCAAGCTGCATCTTGAAGGCCTACCGCGAAGCGTTGAACTCGCCCGACGATTCGTTCTTCAAGCAGTACTGGCCGCACGTCAAGCGGGCGGTCGAATACCTGATCGGCCGCGACGCCGCCGGCGGCCAGCCCGACGGCGTCATCGAAGACGCCCAGTGGAACACCTACGACGAAGCCCTGCACGGAGCGACCACGTTCATGTCGGGCTACTATCTCGCCGCCCTCCGCGCCGGCGAGGAGTGGGCCAAGCGGATGGGCGATGCGAAAACCGCCGAGCGCTTCCACGACGTCTTCCTCAAGGGCCAGGAGAACCTCATCAAGCGCTGCTGGAACGGCGAGTACTTCCAACAGGACTTGCCCGGCTACATGAACATGCCGGGCGAAGTCGGACCCGGCTGCATGGCCGACCAGCTTCTCGGCCAGTGGTGGGCGCACCAGCTCGGCCTCGGCTACATCTTCCCCAAAGACAAGACGCAGTCCGCCTTGCGGTCGATCTTCAAGTACAATTGGCTCACCGACATGACCGGCTTCCATCAATCGCCCCGCGCGTTCGCCGGCGACGGCGACAAGGGGCTGTTGATCGTCGCTTGGCCGAAGGGGGGCCGGCCCGGCCACGTCATGCTCTATTCCGACGAAGTCTGGACCGGCATCGAGTACCAGGTCGCCGCCCACATGATCTACGAGGGGATGATCGAAGACGCATACTCGATCGTCAAGGGCGCCCGCGATCGCTACAACGGCATCCCCCGCCCGCCGATCGGACGGAACCCCTGGAACGAGATCGAATGCGGCGGCCACTACGCCCGCGCCATGTCGAGTTGGTCGCTGCTGCTGGCCGCCTCGGGCTACGAATACGACGGCGCGGCCAAGTCGCTCCGCTTCACGCCCCGGGTCACGCCCGAGAAGTTCACGTCGTTCTTCGCCGGGCCGGAAGGTTGGGGCTCGCTCTCACAACAGCGGCAAGAGGGCGTCCAGCGGAACGTTATCCACGTGGTTGAAGGTCAGTTTCCGGTCGCCAAGGTCTATTTGGCCCCGCAAGGCCAGGTTCAGAAGGCGGAAGTGGCGATCGCCGATGGGACCGTCAAGCAGGTCAACGCGACGCTGAAGCCCGCAGCCGACGGCGTGGCGGTCGAATTCGCCGAGCCGATCGTCGTCAAAGCCGGCGAAACGCTGACGATAGCCCTATCCTGATACCCGACGGAAAACGATCTGGCAATAGCCGGGAGTCAACGACTCCCGGAAGGTGCGGCGGTATGCGGCGTTTCTCGCTACCTTCCGGGAGCCGTTGGCCCTCGGCTATTGGTAACCGTTCACTGGGCGGCAAGGGGACGGAGGAGGTTTTCGGAGAAAATCTTTTCCTGCGGCGGATACTGTCGCCGAAAACCTCCTCCGTCCCCCTCTGTTTCCGGCCTGTGAACGCTTACCGGCTATTGTCTTCTTCTCTTCGCTGTCTCCGCGTGGGCTCCTGTGCTGACCATCGGGTCGATAAAGGCCTGTAAGCGAATAACTTGGTGGATTACATATAGAACGGATTTCCGAATCCGTCCCCGAAAACTAGACGAATTCAGAAATCCGTCCTACAGAATAAACCATGCTGTTCTTTTACAGGCCCTAAGCGGTATAATTGATGGTTGTTGTCTTGAGAGGCTTAATCACTGTACGGTAGCTTTTTTCCCATGATCGCAAATAGTCCTGCTCCCCGCACGATGTTCGACAAGATATGGGACGACCACGTCGTCCGCGCCGAAGCCGGGGAAACAGACGATCCTTTACATCGACCTTCACTTGGTCCATGAAGTCACCAGCCCGCAGGCGTTCGAGGGTCTGCGGCTGGCCGGCCGCAACGTCCGCCGGCCCGAGCGAACGCTGGCCACGGTGGACCACAACGTGCCGACGACCGACCGCAGCCTGCCGATCCTCGATCCGGTCTCGAACAAGCAGATCGAAACGCTACAGCAGAACTGCCAGCAGTTCGGCATTCAACTCTACGACATCCACGACGCCCGACAGGGGATCGTTCACGTCATCGGTCCCGAGCTGGGCTACTCGCAACCGGGCATGACGATCGTCTGCGGCGACAGCCACACCGCCACCCACGGCGCGCTCGGGGCGCTGGCGTTCGGCATCGGCACCAGCGAGGTCGAGCACGTGCTGGCCACGCAAACGCTTTTGCAGCACAAGCCCAAGACGATGGAGATCCGCATCGACGGCCGGTTGCCGCACGGAGTGACCGCCAAGGACCTGATCCTCTACCTGATCGGGCGGATCACCACCAGCGGCGGCGTCGGCTATTGCATCGAGTACGCCGGCGAGGCGATTCGCGGCCTGAGCATGGAAGAGCGGATGACCGTCTGCAACATGACGATCGAGGCCGGCGCCCGGGCGGGGCTCGTCGCGCCCGACGAGACGACGTTCGACTATCTGCGGGGCCGGCCGTTCGCACCGAAGGATTTCGATGCGGCCGTCGAGCGCTGGCAGAAGCTGCCGACCGATCCGGGCGCGACGTTCGACCGCAGCGAGACGTTCGACGGCAGCGTCATTCAGCCGCAGGTCACGTGGGGAACCACTCCGGGCCAGGTAACCGACGTTGGCGGCCGCGTGCCCGATCCGGCCGACTTCGCCGATCCAAGCGAGCGGAAATCGGTCGCGGCCGCGTTGGAGTACATGGCCTTGAAGCCCGGCACGGCGATCCACATCGATCCCGATCGACTGCGTCTTCATCGGCTCCTGCACCAACGGGCGGATCGAGGACCTGCGGGCCGCGGCGGCGATGCTTCGCGGCCGTCGCGTGGCCAAGGGCGTTCGCGGCCTGGTCGTGCCCGGCAGCGGAACGGTCAAGCGGCAGGCCGAGGCCGAAGGGCTCGACAAGATTTTCCGCGAGGCCGGCTTCGAGTGGCGCGAGCCGGGCTGTAGCATGTGCCTGGCCATGAATCCCGACGTGCTGGCCCCGGGCGAGCGCTGCGCCGCCACCAGCAACCGCAACTTCGAGGGTCGGCAAGGCAAAGGCGGCCGCACCCACCTGGTTTCGCCCGCTATGGCCGCCGCCGCCGCCGTGGCGGGGCACTTTGTCGATGTACGAGAAATGCAGTGGCAGTGAGGTAGTCGGAAAGTGGGAAGTGGAAGCGACTAGTCGGCTAGTCTTCGCATAAGCGCGAGCGGTCTTGACGTATCTTCTAATCCCAAATCTGACCAATCTCCCATGCACCCCTTCACCACCCACACCGGACTGGTCGCTCCCTCTGGACCGGTCGAACGTCGATACCGATCGAGATCATTCCGAAGCAGTTTCTCAAGCGGATCGAGCGGACCGGCTTTGGGCACGTTCCTGTTCTTCGATTGGCGCTTTCGGAACGACGGCACGGCCAATCCGGAGTTCGTGCTGAACCGGCCGGAGTACGCCGGGGCGAGCGTCCTGCTGACGCGGCGGAACTTCGGCTGCGGTTCGAGCCGCGAACACGCCCCCTGGGCGTTGGAGAACTACGGATTCCGCGTGATCATCGCTCCGAGCTTCGCCGACATCTTCTACAACAACTGCTTCAAGAACGGCATGTTGCCGATCCGGCTCGACGAGGCGGCGGTCGACGACCTGTTCGCCCGCTGCGCCGCACACCCGGGCTACAAGCTGACCGTCGATTTGGAGAAGTGCGTTATCAGCGATGCCTGCGGGCTCTCGCTGCCGTTCGAGGTCGATGCGCTTCCGCCGCCATTGTCTGCTGGAAGGGCTCGACGACATCGGCCTGACGCTCGAGCACGAGCCGGAGATCGCCGCCTACGAGCGGGCGCACGCAATCGCTAGAACTCGATCCCTGTTCCCATGCTCACGCATGGGAACGCTGTGGGATCCGCCTCATCGAGTGCCGGTGTTACGACGCGGAGTGTCGTAACGAGAGCGGGCGAGCGGTTGCCACCATCGGTGTCTTGTACGCCTCCCACAACGGGGCCTTGTTTCACGGAGACTAACGGACAATGGCGTGTGGAGAAGATGCGGAGAAGATTTCTGAATATGCCGGCACGGCCGTCGTTTTCCTCCTTCCGCCGCCGCTTCCACCCGTCCAAGCCGTTGACAGGATGCCCGTGCCGCTGGAAGAATGTTAAGCAACATCTGGTGGAAACCATTAGGAGTCCAAAAACGGAATAACGGGTGCGGCCGGACGTAGGACGGATTTCCAGTTCCGTCCCGGAAACTCGACGGATTTGGACGTCCGTCTCACGATCGGTGACTGATTCACGCCGTGACCGCACGATGCGATTCTATACGTTCGTACTGAAAAATGTGTTTCGCCGGCGGCTGCGATCGAGTTTGACGATCATTGGCATGGCCTTGGCCGTGGGCATCGTGGTCAGCCTGGTCGGCGTTTCCAACAGCACCGTCGATCGTTCACTTGATCGTCTACCAACGGCAGAACGTGGCGATCATCGTCGAGCAGCGCGGGGCCAAGCAGCGGCTGACCAGCGTATTGGACGCGAAGTTGGGCGACAAGATCGCCAAGATCCCCGGCGTCAGCGAGCGTCAATCCCGGCATGGTCGATTTCACGTCGATCGAGGAGCTTGGGCGATCGACGCCGTGGTGATCCAGGGCTGGCCGGCCGATTCGCCGCTGATGCAGAAGCTCGAACGTCTAGCCGGGCGGGCAGTCTGCCCAAGGCCGGCGACAACCCGCAGCGTCCTGTTGGGCGACGACTTGGCCGCCGCCTTGGACAAGCACGTCGGCGACAAGATACCGCTGTTCGCCGACGGGGCAGTACAAGATCATCGGCATCTTCAAGAGTCCCGTCACCTACGAGTCGCGGAGCATGGTGGTCTTGCTGCCGGTCTTGCAGAAGTTCATGGGCCGCAAGGGGCTCGTCTCCGGCTTCGCCGTGCTGGTCGATCATCCCGACGACGAGGCCGATGTGCAGCGAGATTTGCGACGCAATCATGGCCCTCGGCCCGAGAATCATCGCCAAGCCCGCGGCCGACTCGGTTCGCGCGACCACCGAGATCCGCTTCCTCCGCGCGATGGCCTGGATCACCTCGGCCATCGCGATCATCATCGGCATCGTCGTCATGCTGAACACGATGATCATGTCGGTGTCGGAGCGAACCCGCGAGATCGGCATCCTTCGGGCCATCGGCTGGCGGAAGATCCGCATCGTGCGCATGATTCTGGTCGAGGCGTTCCTGATGAGTCTTGTCGGCGGAGTGATCGGCACGGCCGGAGCGGTCGGGGTGACGCACCTGCTGGGCCAGCATCCCGCGGTGGCCGGACTGGTCGATACCCATATCGCCGGCGGCGTGCTCGCGCTTTGGAATCGTCTGCGCCATGTGCGTGGGCGTGTTGGGCGCCGTCGTATCCGGCGTACCGGGCGCACGACTTCTGCCGACGGAGGCCCTTCGCCATGAGTAGCACCGGCCGCGATCCGTTCCTGTTCCGCACCGAGCACCTCTCGAAGCTCTATCCCGACGGCCAGGTCCACGCCGTCGAGGACGTGAGCATCAACATCCGCCGCGGCGAATACGTGGCGATCATGGGCCCCAGCGGCAGCGGCAAATCGACGCTGCTGAACCTCCTCGGCGCGTCTGGACCATCCCACCTCCGGCGAGGTCTATTTCGACGGCCAGGCCCTCTCGAAGATCCGCAGCCTCGATCGGATCCGTTCGCAGAAGTTCGGCTTCGTCTTCCAGTCGTTCCACCTGCTGCCGATCCTGACCTCGATCGAAAACGTGCAGGTGCCGATGTTCGAGGGCTCGCTTTCGGCCCCGACGCGAACAAGGAAGGCCGAGAGAACTGCTGGAACTGGTCGGCATGGGCCACCGCGCGAATCACCTGCCGCTGAAGCTCTCGGTCGGCGAGCGGCAGCGGGTGGCCATCGCCCGATCGCTGGCCAACGACCCGATCGCCCTGCTGGCCGACGAGCCGACGGGCAATCTCGACTCGGTCTCGGCCGAAGGCGTTTTCGATCTGTTCGCCCATCTGCACGAGGAGCGAGGCATGACGATCGTGCTGATTACGCACGACGAGAACTTCGGCCACCTCGCGCAGCGAACCATCCGCATGCAGGACGGCCACGTCAAGTCGGACGTTTTCACCGAGCACCGCCGCATCCGCACGCCGCTGCCGCCGTTCGCGGTGTAGAGCGTCAAGACGGAAGGCGGTAGAGTGACGTAACTGCAGCGCGGTAGTGCTGGGACTTCGCAATCCGTCTCTGGATTGCCCGGTACACGCATCCCCTCGATCGTCCTCGCTCTATCTTTCTGCGAGTGAACGATCCTGTGAAGAGTTCGCTTGCCGGGATTGTTCTTGGCCCAGGGTATGGCACGCACAGCGCGCATACCAACCCGAAGCGCAAGCGAGGTCAACTCTTTCCCCCGCCCTCGCTTGCGCTTCGGATTGGTATGGGGCATGAATAATCCCGGCTTGCGCATTTTCTAAAGCGCTTTGCGCATTCTTGGATGGCTGGATTCTGTCGTTCGGCTTATGCTGAAATCTGCAAATGTTTCAGGCGGGACAGCCAAACGGACGGGACCGAAGCACGTTGTCCGAAGCGAGTCCTGCAACGAAGATCGCGTGTTTCCGGTACTCCCCTCCGTCCTGCTCAGGGCGTGAACGGTCATGGAAGATCGCTGGTCAGCGACGGCTCGTTTCGCACGAGGCGGATGAGAGTTGGAGGTCTGGAATCACGGGACGACGCACAGATTTTGCGGCAACTGTTCGAGCGAGTCGCGACGGCACGGCCTCCAACGTGTTTTCTGCTGTTATGAACGATTCCAGCTCTCAGTCCGACGGCGTGGCACGCCCACGCGGATCCCGGCGTGTTGTGGGAGCCACTGGTTCGCGCCTTCGACGCGGCGGCGATCCCAGCCACGATCCGAGGTCCGCGTTCACTCTGGTCGAGCTCTTGGTGGTCATCACGATCATCGGCATCCTGATCGCATTGTTGCTGCCGGCGGTGCAGGCGGCGCGGGAAGCGGCGCGGCAGGCGCAATGCCGCAACAATCTCAAGCAGCTCGGCCTCGGCTGTGTGAACCACGAGTCGGCGCACGGCATCTTTCCGGCGGGCGGCTGGGACTGGATTTCGCAAGGCGACCCGCAATACGGCTGCCGTTGGCTCCAGCCCGGCGGTTGGGTCTACAACGTCTTGCCGTTTGTCGAACTGGAAGCAGTTCACGATCTGTCGTTGGGAAAGACCGGCGCCGCCCACGACGCCGACATCGAGCAGATGAAGCACACCTGGCCGTCGGTGTTCAAGTGTCCCAGCCAGGCCCGCCCGCCGCGGAACCCGGCGGATCCATTCTCCAACGACTATGCCAAGACCGACTACGCCGGCAACGGCGGCGAAGTCTTTGCCGCGGATTATTTAGGCGACCCTGGTTTGGCCACGAACGCTGCAAACTACAACATGCTGGTCGCCGCGGGGAAGAAGTACTTCACCCCTTGGATCAAACTCAGCAACGGCATCTTCTATAATGGCAGCGAGACCACCTTCGCCGACATAACCGACGGCGCCAGCAACACCTATCTGGCGGGCGAAAAGTACGTCTTTCCCGAAAACACGGCAACGGACTGGGGCGAAAGCTGGAACATGTACGTCGGCTACGACGACGACAATTGCCGCTGGGTGGGAAATGCCGACGACGTGACGGTTTCGGATTTTGTGCCGCGACAGGAGCTATACGGTTATTACAGCCTTCGCTGGCACATGTTCGGCAGCGCGCACGACAACGGCTGCAACTTCGTCTTTTGTGACGGCTCCGTCCACCTGATTAGCTACATGATCGATGCGGAGGTTCACCGCCGGCTGGGCAACCGCATGGACGGCCTGCCCATCGACCCGATGAAGCTCTGAACGGCGATGCCCGGTCGGTGTAGCCGGCCGTTACGTCGTGGCACGCTTGAAGGCTTTTTTCGATTTTCCCCTGTAACCGTTCACTGGGCGGCAAGGGGACGGAGGAGGTTTTCGGAGAAGTATCTTCTCCTGCGGCGGATACTGTCGCCGAAAACCTCCTCCGTCCCCCTCTGTTTCCGGCCCGTGAACGCTTACTTTTCCCCTCCGCAAGAAAGGAGGCGTTCCAGCGATGTTCGTCCGTAAAATAGCCGGCCTGATCCTGGTTGTCGGTGTGCTCGTCGCTGCCGGGTGTTCCCGCGGGCTCACCCGATTGCGCCTGCCGTCGATCAACGCGTCGTCGGCCGCAGCCAAGGCGATGGAAATGTACGATGCCGACAAGAACGGCGCAATCAGCGGGGCGGAACTCGACAAGTGTCCGGGACTGAAGGCCGCTCTCAACCAATTCGACAGCAGCGGCAAAGGAGCGATCACGGCCGCGATGATTACTGCTCGGATCAAGCAATGGCAGGAGAAGAAGATCGCAAGGATGCAGCTCGATTGCACCGTGCTGCGAGACGGCAAGCCGTTGGCCGGCGCGGAGGTCAAGTTCGTGCCCGAGACGTTCCTCGGCGACGACGTCAAGACGGCCTCGGGCAAGACGGACAATCGCGGCAGGGCCCGGATTAGCATTCCGACCGCCTCGCGGGCCGACCCGCCCGGCGTGGCCCTCGGCCTCTACCGCGTCGAGATCACCAAGGCCGGCGACAACATCCCGGCACAGTACAACACCGAAACGACCCTCGGCCAGGAAGTTGCCCTGGACTCGCCCGCCGTTCAAAAAGGTATCCAGTTCAACCTGAAATACTGACAAAGAAGCGCAAGACCACCCTGTGCCGCGGCGTACGCGAATCAGGTTACTCGGATTACGTTCTCCGTCACCGGATTATCACGGGTTGTCGGGTTGTTCCGGCGGTTCACTCGGGCCGCGATTCCTCCCAAGGAACAGCCAATCCCAAAGCCTGTAGCTTTCGCTGAAATTCGTCCCGTTCTCGGTTCCGCTTCAGCCCGTCGGCAGCAACGTCCAGCCAGCCGTAGCCGGCGGCAAGTTGCCGAGCCGAATCGATTCGATTCTGGTGAATCTCTTTGAGGATGCTCAACTCAAGCCGGGAAAACACCTGACCACGAAGGTGATAATCCAGGAATGCCTCCCATGCGAGTGGACACCACCGACTGACGATGTCATGCCCGATCACGTTGGAATAACTGCGAATTTCCGCCTGGCGCGAGCATCCATCCTTAAGGAGAGGAAATGCAGCAGGTTGTGGAGGTCGATTTTCCAATACGCCTCTGTATAAGTCGAAAGCGGCAAGTCCTTCCGCGCTTGTTCTCTCGCCACGCCGACGTCCAGGCGTTGCTTGTAGACGCGCCGCGCATGAGTTTGGAGGTCCCTCTCTTCTTTTGACAGTGCTAAGCCCTCTTGCTCACTGAGGCACTTGCCGCTCCCCTGTCTATTAGCGAGCGATTGAAGCCGCCACTCCTGCGCCGGTCGCTTGCGCCGCGTCGATCGCCTCCGAGTACCGCGTCGAGTACTCGTTGACGTTGGCTGTTCTGTGCCGGATCCACTGCCGCCAGCAGTCCATCGGCGCCCGCACATGCAGCTTGATCTCGCACATTTCAAACGGCGTCGTATGTCGATGACGCATCAGATAACGGATAAGTCCTCGGTCTTCACGGATCTTCTTCGTTCCTTTGCCATACGATACCCGCGCGGCTTGCACGATCGACTCGTCGGTTCCCAGGTAATCGACAACCCTAACGAAGCCGTCGTCCAGGACCTTGAACGGAACACCAAGGATTCGGTCGATCGCTTCGGCACACGGCCGCCGAAGGCTGTCCGGTTCGTGGGTCATTTCATTGGCGTCGTTGGGACGGGGACACGGTTTCAGTTGTCGTATTAGCTTCGTAGCGAAAGGACCTATCCCAGTATCGCCGCCAGATCGGCGTCCGGCGTGGTGATCGGGGCGATGTTGAACTTTTCGACCAGCACCGATAGCACCGAGGGCGTGATGAACGCCGGCAGGGTCGGCCCCAGGCGGATGTTCTTGATGCCCAGGTGCAAAAGCGTCAGCAGGATCGCCACGGCTTTCTGCTCGTACCAACTGAGCACCAGCGACAGCGGCAACTCGTTCACGCCGCACTTGAACGCCTCGGCCAGCGCCAGCGCGATCTGAATGGCCGAATAGGCGTCGTTGCACTGGCCGACGTCCAACAGCCGCGGGATGCCGTCGATCGCGCCGAAATCGAGCCTGTTGAAGCGATACTTGCCGCAGGCCAGCGTGAGAATCACGCAATCGTTGGGCACTTTCCGGGCGAAGTCGGTGTAGTAGTTTCGGCCCGGCTTCGCACCGTCGCAGCCGCCGACCAGGAAGAAGTGGCGAATCTGCCCCTGCTTCACCGCCTCGACCACCTTGTCGGCCACGCCCAGCACGGCATTGCGGCCGAAGCCGACCGTGATCGTCTTCTCGGGCATGTCTTCCGTGAAGCCGGGGGCGGCCAGCGCGGCCTCGATCACCGGGGTGAAATCGCGATCGGGTCCGATGTGTCGCACGCCCGGCCACGCCACCAAGCCACTGGTAACGATGCGGCCTTTGTACGTCTCCCGCGGCTTCTGGATGCAGTTTGTCGTCATCAGCACGGCGCCGGGAAAGACGTCGAACTCCTTGGCCTGGTCCTGCCACGCCCCGCCGTAGTTACCGACCAGGTGCTTGTACTGCTTCAGTTTCGGATAGCCGTGGCAGGGGAGCATTTCGCCGTGGGTGTAGACGTTGATCCCCTTGCCCTCCGTCTGCCGCAGCAGTTCGTCGAGGTCTTTCAGATCGTGGCCCGAGACGCAGATGCACTTGCCGCGGACCGGCGTAATGCGGACGGTGGTCGGCTCGGGATGGCCGTACGTGCCGGTGTTGGCGGCGTCGAGCAGTTGCATCACCGAGAGATTCAACTCGCCGACCCGCAGCACCCAGCCAAGCAACTCGTCGGTCGTCGGGTTCTCGCGGGTGAGGAAGTCGAGGGCTGCGTGGAACGTGGCGAAGATCTGCGGCTCTTCCAGGCCGAGAATCCGGGCGTGATCGGCGTAGGCCGCTGCGCCCTTCAGGCCGTAGAGGATCAGTTCCTGCAAGCCCGTTGCGTCGTTGCCCAGCCGCACCTGCCGCTTGGTGAAAGAGACCTCCTGTCCCTGGCGGGCCAGCCCGTCGAGATCGCCGGCCGGCTGCCAGGCGGCAGGCCCGGTGAGGATTTCCGGCCCTTTCCCCTTCTCCACGCAGGCGTTGTCGTACAGCGTCTTGGCCTTGTCGCGTATTTTCGCGGCGTCGAGCAGGTGCCCTCGCAACCGCTCGGGGTCGAAATCGACGTTGGTCACGGTGGCGAAGAGGAATTCGAGCACCGCCCGATCGACGGCCGGGTCGCGGGCGCCCAACTCCGCCGCTCGATGGGCGTACATCGAGATCCCTTTGGCCGCGTAAATCAGCAGGTCTTGCAGGTCGGCGGTCGTCGGCTCTTTGCCGCAGACGCCGAGGATGTTGCAGCCCGTTCCCTTCGCCGTTTGCTCGCACTGATAACAGAACATGTCGAACGTTCCTTCGGTTGGTTGTGTTGTGTGGATCGCCACGATTCTCACAATAAAAGCATACGCGATGCGGCAAGGCCGGTCCTTGACCTGGATCAAGCGTTGCGGGGAATTATGAACGTTATCGACATATTACAGGACTGCCAGTTGTTCTCGCAAGTCCCGGCGGGGGGTTTCCGCCGCCTGGCGACGATGGCGCGGCTCTGCCAGTTCCGCAAGGGACAGGCTGTTTTCCGCGAGAATGAGCCGTGCCACGGCGTGTTTGTGGTGGGCCAGGGGTCGGTGATGGCAATCTTCGGGGCGGCGTTCGGCACACAGCAGACAAATATCCCCGGGATCTTCGTGAGCCGCGAGACCAACAGATCGCCAAGAATGTCTTGTAGAGTCTCACCACCGTTTTGCCGTAGACGATGCACCTGGCCGTCTGCCCGCCTTGCGGATGGGCGGCTCGCTTGGCCAAGCTGATCTTGTACTTGCCGTACTTGGGCGGACGACCCCGCCTGCGCCGTTTGCCGCGTCGCGGCTTCGGCGGCAGGTCGCGGAGCGCCGCATCCTTCCGCAAGCGTCCGATCACCGTAACTCCGGCCCGCATGGCGCGTTTCAAGCAGGGCGCTTTCGCGTAACCGCCATCCTTGGCTCTCCTGTCACTTGCGTCCTGGAAAACGCCTTGAGACAGAACGGAACGTGTCAATGGGTTTGAGACAACTGCGGTACGAAATTAGTGTCGCGCGGTAGTTGTAGCATACGGGGTTCCGGCCCATCGGCCGGAGGGTTAATCCAAACTTCAGTCGGCAGCCCGAGCGGTCGTGGCGGACGCAGGACGAATCGCTCGGGATGAGCGGCGTGGGCCGCGGTCAGCACCGCTTGTCGGCCAGCCAGCACGGTGTCGGCCTGACCGAAGTGGACCATCGCCGGCGTCAGTAGGCCCAGGCCCCAGTGGTGATGCTCGTGGTTCTGCCAATGGAAGAAGTCGCCGCAGAACTCCAAGCCGTGTTCGATGCTGGTGAAACGGTCGGGGAACTCCGGTCGGTACTTGAGCGTCTTGAACTGGCTCTCCGAAAACGGGTTGTCGTCGGAGACGTGCGGCCGGCTGTGAGACTTGGTGATCCCCAACGTGGCCAGGAGTTGGGCCACGGTCTGCGAACGCATCGACGGCCCGCGATCGCTGTGGAGTGTCAAGCGGTCGCGGGCGACGCCCTCTTTGACGACCGTCTCGCGGATCAACCGCTCGGCCAGGTGTTCACTTTCGCGGCTGGCCAGCATCCAGCCGACGACGTAGCGGCTGAAGATGTCGAGAATCACGTATAGGTGGAAGTAGGTCCATTTCGCCGGCCCCAGCAGCTTGGTGATGTCCCAGGTCCAGACCTGATTGGGCGCGGTGGCCAGGAGTTGCGGCTTGTGGTAGGTCGGGTGTCGCAGTTGGTCGCGTCGCTCGCGGACTTCCTTCCGGGAGTCCAGGACGCGGTACATCGTGCGGATCGAGCAGAGATATTGGCCCTGATCCAAAAGTGCCGCATAAACCTCGGCCGGAGCCTTGTCGGCAAACGGCTCGCTGTGAAGCACGTCGAGAACCTGTTGCCTCTCCTGCTCGCAGAGCGCCCGCGGTGGCGCGGGCCGTGGCGTAGTTGCGGGCTGGGGCGGCTTCGACGGACGGCGCCGATAGAGCGTTGCGCGCGGCACGCCCAAACTGCGACAGGCCGCTGCCGTGCCCACCTGCGGAGAGAGTTCTTCGATGGCTTTCATGGCTCGCTCCCGTCGTTGTCTGGCGGTGGCAAGGGAATCCCCAACATCTCCGAGAGTTTTTTTTGGACCTCGATGATCGTCTCGGCCTGGCGGAGCTTGGCCGCCAGCCGTTGGGTTTCTCGCATGAGCCGCTGGTTCTCGGCGATCAAGGGGGCATCGGGGTTGGCCTTCCGCCCACGACGCTTGGGAGTCAGTCCGGCCAGCGTTCCTTCGTCGCGCTGCTGCCGCCAGGTGCTCAAGAGCGATGAGTACAAGCCTTCGCGGCGCAGCAACGCACCGAGTTGGCCGGACTGGGCACAGCGATCGGCCTCGCAGAGAATGCGAAGTTTGTATTCCGCGGTGAACCGTCGCCGTACCGGCTTCTCCGAGACGGCCGGGTCAGGAATCCGCTTTCCGTTGCCAGCGGCAAGGCCGCCCGGCCCCGCGGCGGCGGCCGTGGCGGGCAGAACTCCAGTCGGGCTACGCCCTCCTTCCGTTCTGCCCGCCACGGCCTCTTCCATTCCCAACATCCTTGTGTTCTCCATCTCTCTACCACCTCCTTACCCTCTACTGTAATAAACCAGGAGGCAGTTGTCTCACCCATTATTGGCACGGAGGGGAAGAGCCATTTTTATTGCTAGATCCTTTGTGAGCGGCCTACGGCCGTTTTTCCAGAAAGTGCAGATCCAAAGCAAAATCTAGCGAAATTGCGTGGTCGATCAAGGGGTTTCGTGGCAACGTGGCAGCCGCTTGGTTTCATAACAAGCGCTCGCGCTCTTTCACCCCAGCGTTTCGTGGTAATGCGCAGCCTGCAACGCGCCGGCTCGGGGCCTTCTGCCAAAGGCACACTCGCTTGCGCCCTAACTGCATAGGAGTATGCCACCTCGACGCTATACTCCGCCAAAGCCAAACGCTTCGCATGCTATCTTCATCCCTGTCACTACAATCAGGCCCCCCTTGTTTTCTCAGCCGATATCGTTGGTTTCCGATCTGCGGCTTGCCGAGGATCTACTGCCGCAGGCCTGCCAGCCCTTCCTGCTCGACCAATTCCCTCTCGTACATCGGCAGCAGGTCGGCCCAGTGGTAGGGACAAGGCAACTTCTCTGTGGGAAACCATGGTGGCACATCACTCATGCTCTCGTAGGCGTCTGTGGTCACGTTGGTCAGTTCTCGGAAACCTCTGACCGAATCTCGCAGCGAGTCGATCCAAACTCGGCGGTTGTGCTCTTTGTCGATACCGGCATCAAACAGGGCCTTGGCCGAGGCCGCTTTCAGTTTGTCGCGGTAGAATTTTGCCACGAGGCGCATGGCCCGCAAGTCGCCCTCAATCCGACGCGCCTCATCCTGGTTGGCGGATGCAGCCGTAGCGGCGAGATGAGCGGCATGCACGGCCGACTCGGCCTGCGCCACTCGCTGTGATAGGAAATCGAGGGGAGTCTGCCCTGTCACCGTCTTGTTCTGCTTGAGGGCCTTGATCCAGGCGGGAATCCGGACAACTGCGGGCATCGGTAGAAAAGGAATGCCGCGTGCCTTCTGTAGTTGTGCCAGCGTGATGCCCGCCGCAACCAATGTGTGATTCGAGTCGTCGAGCCAGACCAATCGCTGGATGCCCGGCAGCACGTCGGCGGAATCCTCAAGGGCCTTGAGCAAGTGCGGAGCCGCGTCGGTCCCGTACCGCTTGGCGAGCTGCTGCGTCCAGTAAGCCCTCTCCTCGACAGGATTCCGATCCGGGTTCCAAGCGTACCTGGCCCAAGTCTGGAACCACATCCAGTCGCGACGCCACTGCAATTCCGGCGTCTTGCCTCGATCACAGCCATACGGCCAGCGCCAAGCCTTCCGCGGGTACAGATGTAGCCCAGTGGCGCCGCCGTCGCGGATCGAGCTTTGCACGCATTGTTGAATGAAGGAAGGCGGACTCCATCGAAACGGCTCCAAGTTCGCCATGCAGTGGATGTTGACCACATGGTCACCGGTGATCTTGGCCCACTGGCGATTCTGCGGGTCCACATCGGTGCCGGCAACGACCTCCACATTGAACTTCCTCTCCGTATATAGCTGTGGGTAGCTGCCCTTGAGCTTCCGCATGTGCGGCAGGTCGATGGCCCAGGCGCGGACCATCACCGGAGGCGTCTTGCCCGTCCGTCGCACCGCGGGCAGGATCACGTCCTTGATCCAGGTGTCCGTGTATTCCAGATCAAGGGCCTCGCCGGGGCAGACATACAGACCGATTCTGGGAAACTCGCTCACAAACCGTTCGATGCAGTAGCTCGTGTAGTCGGTTAGCAACCGAGTAGGCTTCGAGTTCCACGCGGGCAGGCCGTGCGATTTCTGGAAGTAGACCGAAGTATGAATATTGTAGAACTGAAACATGAGCCAGATGTTCCGCTTCTGCGCCTCTGCGGCCAACCACGACAGCATCTCATGGTTTCGCTCCAGCAGGCCCGGCTGCATTCCATCTTGTGCCTCGGGATACTTGGGCAGTCTGACCAGATAGTCGAAAGGATGGCCGTTCCAGAAAGCGATGTAGTTAAAGCGGTTTTCGGCAAGAAAGTCCAGGTATTCGATCCACAACCTACGGTCATAGAAGAAGGGGAACGCTTTTGGTGTAATCGGGTAGTCGTACGTCCCCAGCTTCATCAACAGAATGCACGTGCCGCGAAGGCGCATTCGAGGACCGTCGCACTCATCGAGCCGGTCTGGCAATCGGCCAACGCGGCGGACTCGCTCGGCCAGCTCCAGACAGCCGTACATCGCCCCGGCCGCATCGACACCAACCACCGACACGCGATCCTTCCCGGCGAGAATGCGAAAACTCTCTGGCCCGCAAATCTTGTCCCTCTCTCGAACTCGCTTGGCATCAACGGAAATCTCGATAGACGGCTTGCCGTCAGAGGCCAGTTCGTTCCCCACCGCCGCAAGCGATTCCTCAAGCCGCGCCTTACCCCACTCGATGCACGGCTCGGCCTTATCGAGGACTTTCACCGATACCGGTTCTCGTGCGAAGCCTCCCTGGATACTTAACAACAGAACCATCGCCAAGATGACGTATCGCGTCATGTCAAACTCCAGTGAGAAAGAGCCGTCCCCATGCAGACCGTGATTGCCTCTCTAATGTCGTCTCCATGAATCGACGCCAGTCCGTGTTCACTGGGCGGCAAGGGGACGGAGGAGGTTTTCGGAGAAATATCTTCTCCTGCGGCGGATACTGTCGCCGAAAACCTCCTCCGTCCCCCTCTGTGTCCGGCCTGTGAACGCTTACCTCCGTGATTCGAAGGTTTTTCTCCCCACCGACCTTTGCAAAAACCGCTTCCAGCCAGCGCTGGGCGTCTTCCGTCTTGGCGACGTTGCGCAAAGTGACGTGGCGATCGGCAAGGAGTGCGGCCCATTCTGGAATGTCGCCATATTGCAGGATATTGCAGACCAATGGCAAGTCCTTCGGCGAATTGCGCTGCGCGGGCGAGGTCGAAAACGATTTGCCGGTAAAATCAACATCGATCGCGGTAACTCGCGGATCGAGGCAGGCCGTGAACATCGCTGCCAGCGCCAACGAGGCATCGTCCTTCGCAATCACTTCAATCTTGTTCGCCGTGATACCGCGATCGCGCAACAGATAATCGATCACTCCTTGAAGATCGGTCGTCATCAAGCCCGCGATGGGCCGTCCCCAAAGGGCGCCGTTGCGATCCCAAGAGACAACGAGGTCACTGGCATTGGCGCCTCTTCCGGCAACCCGCGATGGAGCGTAATCACCGCAGAATCGCAGATCGGCGAGCACCACGCTCGCCCCCTTCTTCGCGCGATCCAAGTACGGTTGCGGACTGTCTTTCACCGCGGAGCGACCGGCCGGCGAGAGGAAGATCTCCATTGCGTCCGCCTTCCGGTCTTCCGCCGGATAAATCACGCAGCCGGGAATCAGAATCTTGTCTTCGGTGGCAACGACGAACTCTTCGACTTTCAGTCCTTCGGCCCAGGTCGGCTTGATCTCACGGCAGGCGGATTTCTCTTGCACCGACAACTTCTGCGATTCACCGAGCAAGCGACCCAAAGTCTCCGTCATTTTCGCACGATAGGCTTTCCACTCGTCGGCGTTTTGCACAATCGCCCTCTCGCGACGCGAGACCTCGCAAATGTGATCCTCGAACGACCTCTCCTTCGGCACATCGCATTTCATCTGGTACAGGCGCTTGTGCGGCTCGACAATTGGAACCTCGTTCGGCTCCGTAATCACTACGGCTTGCGGATTGCCGCGAACCCATTTCTCCATCCAGAAGTAGGTCCGCTCGCGTTTCACCTTGTCATAGACGTGCGGCGTGGGCCAATACAGGGCCTCCGTCTTGTTCCACAAGCCGTTATCCCGGTAGATGATCTGAATCGTCGGAAAATCGTATGCCAAAAAATGTGCGGTCCAATCGTTCATCGTCAGATATTCAATCGCCGCGGGGAATCCCAGCGCGCTGATTTCGGGCATATCCGTATAGGACATCACGTTCGGCCAATGATTGCAGCGGCAATGCGTCCAGTTGTAGCCGAGAATCTCGCGATACTGACAGGTCAAGCCCGCAATCGTCGCCGCTTTCACCCGCGAATCGAGCGCTACGAGCATTTGCGACTGCAAACCGCCGCCGGACAGGCCGGTCGCGCCAATCCGAGTCTTATCGACCTCGGGCAGGCTCTGCAAGAAATCCAATCCCCGCATGTTGTTCCAAACCATGTACGTCTGGTTGGAAAAACCGCGGAGCAGATCCTCGTGATGGTCCTGCGGCGTGGCCAGCACCACGAAACCAAGCTTGGCCAACATCACGAAACGCTTCTGCAGATCGGCGTCGGAATAGCCTTCGGCTTCATGTCCGTGCGGGCACAGCACGGCGGGAGCCGGCTTCTCCCGAAAAGTCTTTGGCATATAGAGCAAGCAGCGCGAATAGACGCCCGGCCACAGTTGAATGGCCACCCGGCGGATCGTGCACCATGGGTGATCGATCGGCTCCGAATAGTGCGGATCAAGATCGATGCGCTGCGGCAACGGATCCAAATGCATGTCCTTCAGCATCCGCCGGCGGATCATCTCGCTATGAGTCTTGAGATCTTCGCCCGTGCGCACCGTGAAAGGCTTAGGCTGCGTAATGCGTTCATAATACTGCATCATCCGCCGCGTGGCTTGTTCGGCCTTCCACAGCACGTCGGAGTCCGCCGAGAATGTCGTTCTTCCAGTACAGAGCATAATGGCACATATCAGTATCTCCAAGAGGAAATGGCACAACCGCGATCGCTTGCTTCTGCGCCGGACCATCGGCTGCGACTCAGGATGCCGAGAGACGGACGGTTGCATGGCAGTTCTCCCACAGTATTCTGAAACGGATGAGGCCGAGAGTGCATACGCGGAAGCTGGCGAGGCATCGTCCTTACAACCTACTCTCCAATCCATTAGAGATGAAGCACACCGCTCTGTCACTATTCAGTTTTTGCAAATACACTTTCAATTTTAACCATACCTCGGGACGGGGGTGGTTTGAGAAATGTGTTTATTGTAGTGTGTACAGAATGCAAGACGCTCACAACACCCTCCTTGACTGCCTTCCATTTTTCGTCACTTGGAGCATCCGTTTGCCTTGACCGCTCCAATACGCATTGGCCTATGAATTATCTGCGGCGTGTTATTCTCCTGATCGAGTCTTCCCGTGCAGTCGGACGGGGTTGCCTGCTCGGCATCGCCTCCTACCTTCGCAACCACGGCCCGTGGCAGATTCTGCATCTGGAGAACAGCGTCACCGACGAATTGCCGAGGGTCGTGAAGCAGTGGAAGGGCGACGGCGTCATCTCACGCATCAACAACGGGCGCATGGCCAAGAGCGTCGCTCGCTTGAAACTGCCGGTCGTCGATATCCGCGGCGCGGAACAGATTCCCGGCTGCGCCACCCTTTCCACCAGCCCCGAGGCCTGCGCCAATCTGGCCGCGGAACACTTCTTGGAGCGAGGTTTTCGGCATTTCGCCTTCTGCGGCTATCCGGGCGTTAGTTTTTCCGATCAACGCTGCGAGCATTTCGTCCGCATCCTGAAGGCCTACAGTCACAGCACCGCTGTCTATCGCGCCCGCCGCCCCTCGTCGATCTCCGATGTCTATGTCCGCGAAGCCAGCGGTGAACTGGCCGAATCGCAGATTGCCGAATGGCTAAAGACACTGCCGTACCCCGTGGCTGTTTTCGCCTGTAATGACATTCGCGGTCGTCAGGTGCTCGCAGCCTGCGCAAGCGCTGGCTTGGACGTCCCCGACGAAGTTGCTGTGCTGGGCGTCGATAACGACGAGATCGTCTGCGGATTGTCGCGACCGGCCTTGAGCAGCATCGAACAGGACACCTTCAAACTGGGCTATGAAGGCGCGACGATTCTCGAATCCATGATGGAAGGCAATCCGGCCCCGGAGAAGCCGATTCTCCTTCCGCCGAAAAGAATCATCATTCGCCAGTCGTCCGATGTGCTGGCAATGGCCAATCCGGAAATGGCAATGGCCGTCAAATACGTCCGCGACCATGCCTGCGAGGGTGTGACCGTCGATAAGATGGTGCGCGATTTGATGGTCAGCCGCACCACGCTTGAACGCCGGTTCGTGAAAGCCCTCGGCCGCTCACCGAAAGCGGAAATGGAACGCGTCCGCTTCGAGCGGGCGAAGCAGTTGCTCGCCGAGACGACCCACAAGCTCGACCGCATCGCCACCATGCTCGGCTTCCGCACGGCCGCCCAACTTGCCACCGCCTTTAAACGCTACAACGGCTGCACGCCCAGCGATTACCGCATCCGCGCCAAATCGAACAGTTTTAACCCACCCAATTCCGTCAGTTCGCAAGAACGATCGTAACCGCTGCGGTACCAGCGTCTCGCTCACCCTGCAAATACATTCGCCCCACTTGTTTTGCGGGCAGGCGGGATGCCTGCATCACTGCTCCTCACAACAAGGAGAAATGCCATGAGAACATTTCTGATAGTGCTATCCTTATCGTGTTTTTGCACCGCAGCGCTGGCCGTGGAGAAGACCGCGAAAGTATCGGCCCCAAACGAACCGGCGCCGATCAAGTTCGCGGCCGGGGAAATCGAAGCGGCGTTGAAAGACGCCGCTTGGAATACCGCTCCCGATGACGCTCCCGCTCTCGATATCACCATCACGATCCCCGAAGGCGGCCAAGATAAGGCGGCAAAACCGGAATCGTTCAAGATCAACGTCACGAAAGACGTCGACAGAACCCGCGTCAACATCACCGGCGGCGACATCCGCGGCGTGATGTATGGCGGCCTCGATGTGGCTGAGCAAATCCGCATGTTCGGCCCGGCCGCGATCCGACCGAAAAGCGAGGCCCCCTTCCTCTTCGTCCGGGCGCTGAAGTTCAATCCACCTCTGAAGGGCAACATCTACCAGTCCAATGAAGACTTGAACAACAGCGCGTGGTTCTACGACTTGGAGTATTGGGATCGCTTTCTGCGAACCATGGCTTACGACCGCTACAATGCCTTGACCTTCTGGAGTTCGCATCCTTACGACCAGATGGTCCGTCTCCGGAAATACCCCGAAGCCACAACGCTCTCGAAGGAACAGCTTGACAAAAACATCGCCCATTTCCACAAAATCTTCCAATTGGCGAAATCCTACGGCCTCGACATCTACCTCGTGACGTGGAACATCCACATGTCCGAAGGTTTCCGCAAGGCCCACAATGTCCGGGACGGCCAAGACAGCCCCTTGATCCGCGATTACCAAAAGGAGTGCATCCGCGAACTGTTCCGCGAGTATCCCGAATTAACGGGCATGGGCACCGATCCTGGCGAGAACATGCCTATGTCGGCCAAAGCGAACGCCGAATGGATTCGCGACATTTACCTCGACACCATCGCCAAGATCGGCCGAAAATCGCCCTTCATCTATCGTTACTGGGGAGCCCATCCGGCCGAGACCGCCGAAATGCTCGTCAAGGAAAAATATCCCGGCAAAATCCTGCTCGATATCAAGTTCAACGGCGAACACATGTACTCCTCGACCAAAGCGCACCCAGAAGAAATGCGATGGCTCACCCAGGCAAACCGCCCCTACAAGTTCCTCTGGCACTTGCGGAACGATTGCATCTACCAGTTGCGCTGGGGCGACCCGGAATTCGCCGGCAAAATCTCCCAGAATTGCGGCGGCGCGGAATCCGGGGGCTTCGTGATGGGTTCCGAAGTCGAAATCCCGGGCGCCGATCGCTATCACACGCCCGCCACGATCGGACATCGCGACTGGAAATACGAATTCGAAAAGAACTGGATGCGCTTCGCCGTCTGGGGCCGTATGGGCTACAATCCGAAGGAATCCGACGCCTACTGGATCGGCCGCTTCACCGAACGTTTTGGCGCGGCCGCCGGCAACGATGCCTTCCTGGCACTCAAGAGTTCGAGCAAGATCATCCCAACTACCACGTCGTTCCACTGGAACTACATGAATGGCGATTGGTATCCCGAAGGAAACGTGGGCGGTTGGAATACCTCCGCCGGCATGAAGAGGAGCAACTTCCGCGAGCGCGGCATCTTCCACGACATCCGCGAGTGGGTCTTCAACAATGTGATCGACGACTCGATGATGAACATTCCCACCTATGTCGCCATCAGCGTCGTGAAAGGACAAAAGGTCCCGCAAGGCGTTTTGACCCCGCTCCAAGTGGCCGACATGCTCGATCAGGATGCCGACACGTCCGAGCAGCATGCTAATGCGGCGGCCGCAAAGATCGAGAAAGGGAAGAAGGAATGGGAATGCACGCAACTCGACCTGCAAGCCTCGGCCGCTTTGGGTCGCTACTACGCCGACAAGATCCGAGCGGCCGTCAACTTGATGGCCTTCTATGCCACCGGCGATAGAACCCACAAGGCGGCCGCCGTCGAAAGACTGGAAAAAGCCAAGGATCACTGGAAAACCCTGATCGAGACGGCCAACGCCCATTACATCACCCATGAAGTCTGGCTGATGGGCCAGTTCGATTGGGCCAAGTATCTCAGGGATGTCGAACGCGACATCGACATGGCGAAGAACGCCGAGCCCTGGATCCGCGAACAGCAAACCTGGACCTTGGCCAACGGCAAGACGGCCGCCGCGCCCGCACGCTGGAAGGTCGAAGGCTGGTCGAGGGAGATCGAGCCTTGGGTGCGTGAGTTTAACGCACACGCGCAAAACCCGGCCGAAACGGTCACAATTCCTGCCGGTTCGTGGATCACGACGACGGTGAACCACGATCAGAACGGCACCAGCGTGATCCGCCTCACGGCGCCGGGAGCGAAAGAGATCAGGGCTAGCGCCACAGTGTCTCGCGAACCGCCGAAGGCGTATATACCTTCGCGGCGACGCTGAAAACGGGCGGCAACGAGATCGCCCTGCAATACGACAAACCGTCGAACAGCTTGCCGTCCCTCGAAGTGGAAAACAGCCCGGCAGCAATCTTCATCGAGGCTGAAGAAGGCCAATGCACGCCGCCGATGCAAAAGCTGGCCCGCGACGACGCGACCGGCGGGCAAGTCGTTCTCGTTCCGGCCGATGCCGGCCGCGGCGAAAATGGCAAGATTATCGACAACGGTTGGGCCACTTATGCCATCGACATTCCGAAGGATGGCGCCTACCGCCTCAGTGCCCGCGTGTTCTGGGATAACACGGCGAACAATTCTTTCTTCTACGCTTGGGACGGCGAACAGCCCAAGATGCTAGGGAACGACGAAGAATACGGTAACTGGCACTGGATCCAAACCGAGCGGAAATCGCTCAAGGCCGGCAAACACACTTTGGTCATCCGCAATCGTGACCCCAATTCGGTCCTCGACTGCATGACCCTTGTGCCGGAATAGGAAGGAGCCTGAATCTAGCATGACTCCCCGCGAACGTGTTCAAACGGCCTTGGCCCATTGCCAGCCCGATTTCACTCCCTGCGATTACTACGCCACGCCTGAAATTCATCAATCGCTGCTCTCCCATTTCGGAATATCGCAACCGTTCACCGATGATGTAATCCGTTGGCATCTTTCCGGTCAAGACGATGCGGGTCGCGACTTCGTTAGCAGTAGCGACACTCATGGGCGCAGCCGGCCGTCAGATTGACCGTCGGAACATGCGCCAGACAGGCCAAGCTGGACGGCGTAAGCACCGTCGATTTTCGCTCTGCTCGAATTACCTCAGTCACGGCGCACCCTCCCGATACTTCATAGATGCCACCTAAAGTAAGCGTTCACAGGGCGGAAACAGAGGGGGACGGAGGAGGTTTTCGGCGACAGTATCCGCCGCAGGAGAAGATATTTCTCCGAAAACCTCCTCCGTCCCCTTGCGGCCCAGTGAACCGTTACCCACCTAAAGCACGCAATTGCATCGCCCAAGGTTCGCTTTCAACCCAAGCGTATCGAACATCCGCTCTTCCTCCAGGCATAGCCCTACTTCCAAGTCGGGGGCAAGTCGTTGGATCTGATGGAGCAGACGCCGATATACCTTCTCGCGCAACTCACGCGGAAACCGAGTCCGGCCGTCCGAGTTGCCATGATGTCGCCGATCTACCTGGGATGAAATTGAATTGTCCCGGCCGAGTTTCTGTTCGGTAATCGGCTGCACCATCAGTTCGGCAGCCAGGCGACGGTAGCGCTCTTGGCTCTTTTCGGAGCCGAACTTGCCGAGGTAGTGGCGGATGCCGCCGATCTGGACGATGGCCTGGCCGGAACCTTTATGGTGGCGGTAGGCAGGGAGCTTGACGGTCTTCTTGGGCATGACAGCGGTCCTTTTTTCAGAACGGGGGTAGTTCTACCCCTTTTCGCTCTGAGTTACGGGCCGCACTGCCGACCGTCGGCAGGTAATCTAAGTCTTTATTTCGGCTGGATTTACGTAAAGTCGGGGCGACTGGATGGCGTTTGAACTTTTTGTGCAGGGCGTGGAGGCGTGGGGCTGCGACATAAAGCGTTTGGTAATGGCAGCCTGATTGCGGTGTATTCACTGGGGAACCTCGACTGACGTGTAATCACGGCACTTGGCCACGACAGGCTTGTCGGAACGGCGGAGCGTGTCAGGGTAGCACAGCTATAGGCTGTGCCGTGGTTCAGGATGTACTAAGCCGGGCTCATTTTGCGGCTGTGGGCGCGGCCTGCTGGCCAAGCTTCTTCCATGCTGCATAATCCATCACCATGAAGCGGTCTTCATCGAGAGTTAGTCCGGTAGAGAGCTGGACAATACGCATCACTTGGTCCGACTTAGCAGCAAAGGGCCCGGGCAGTCGTACAAGTGATGCCGTGCCATCGCCGCTTCCCGCCAAGAACAGGGCGTGTCCTGAGCTGAATGCGGCGGAACTGAAGAACTTCGCTCGCCTAATTTCCGGCCCCAGCGGATAACCAGTGGATGAGTGCCACAGCCGCACAACGCCCCTTTTGCCGTCGCCGCTGCACGTGAGGACCATGCGGCCGTCGGGGCTGAAACACGCATCGCGCACTCCCGTTTCGTGCCGTAGTGGTTTCGACACGGGTTGGCCGGTAGCGACGGCCCACACCCGCACCGTTCCGTCCTGGCTAAATGTCAGCACCCTGTCGCCTGCCTTGTTGAAACGCGCTCCCATGACATAGAGGCGATGCCGCATTGGAGAGCCCTGAGGCTGGCCAGTGTGGGCGTCCCAGAGTCGGGCCGTCCGATCGGCCCCCCCCGTAACGATCAACCGACCATCGGGGCTAAAGGATCCGGCGAAGACGAAGCCCTGGTGTCGAAGAGGCTCGGTAACCAACCGGCCGCTGGCGGCATCCCACAATCGCGCGGTTCCATCAGCGTGGGTTGTAAGAATATGCTTGCCATCAGGGGCGAAGGCCACGGAGAATGTGATTTGGCCAGCGATGAGCGGCGGATCGATGGGGCTCCCGTCACTTATTTGCCAACGCCGCGCACCGCCCCCAGGAAAACCCGGGAGAAGGCGAAAACCAGCGCCGGTCACGAGCATTTGGCCGTCGGGGCTGAAGGCGGCGGCAATTACGGGGGTGTCATGCCTTATCGTTGCGTAGACCGGTTGTGTCGTAGACATATCGTACAGCCTCGCTCCGCCCGAGCCAGCGACCAGCAGCTTCTTCCCGCCCGGACTGAACGCCACAAGTTCGGCGCTCGCTTGAGGAGAGAGAGTGGTTTCGGAAGGCACTTCACCGTTAAAAGCCCACAGCTTTGTGGAACCGTCCAAACAAGCCGTAGCCGCCCTCGTCCCATCTGGGTTGAAAGCTACGGACATCACTGGGGCTTGGTGCAACAAGAGCTGCCGTTGCTGCCTCGCCACTCTCCACATTTTGACGCAACGGTCGCCGCCTGTGACAACGTGTTGGCCGTCGGGCAGGAAGAGCCCGCATGCGACCTCGCCCGAGTGTTCCAACGGTGCGCCGAAAGACTCTTCTGCGCCCACGTCCCAAAGTAACGCCGAACGCCCCGTCTCGAAGCCAGCGAGAAGCAACTTCCCGCCTCTGTCGAAGGCCAATGTTTCCACGGCGCCATTGCCCATTAGTGTTGTTTCACGCTGCTTTCGCTGCTTCAAATCCGCGAGATAAACACGTCCGACGCCGTCCCCAACAGCGACTATGGTCGGGTCATTGGGATGTGCGGCTAGAGACCAGATGTCCCGATCAAACACAAGGGGGCCTCCGGCGGATTGCTTTAGAGCAACCTCCCAAACGCGGACTGTCCTGTCGTCGCTGCCGCTGAGAAGCAAACGTCCGTCGCATGTGAAAGCCACAATGTGAACAACCCCTGTATGTCTCGTTGGCTCGGCGACCAATTGGCCCGTTTCCACACTCCACAATCGCAGCTCGCCATTAAAGTCACCCGTGGCTAGCCAGTCGCCATCCGGACTGAAAGACATCGCACGCACAGTCGACTTGTGAGCCATGGGAGGTCCCGTCGGACGTTTGGAAGTTACGTCCCACAACTGCACCGACTTCGATGCGGCCACCGCCAACAGCATCCGCTTAGGGTGGAAGGCAATGCTGTCGACTCCAGTCGGGAATCCGCTCAATCGTTCAGCCTCTTTCGTTGATTTCCAGTTCCACAACCGTACAACGCGTTCACCGCGGCAGAGGCTGGCCAGCGTTTCGCCATCGCAGGCGAGGCAGAGGTGAGTAACCGGGAGGGGATGCTCTGAGATGCTGACAAGGCAATGGACGGTCGCGTACCACATTCCTAACTGTATTCGGAGATACTCTTCCAGGTCTGTTGCCTGTAGGCGACTGGCCTCGGTCATACATTTCGCCAGCCAGATCGTACCGCGTCCCGCTCCCTCCCGGTCAAGGATGGAAAACGACTGTTCGATGAGCAGTTCAAGAAGCCGCCGGCGTGCTTCAGTTTCACCGATTTCGGCAGCCTGGCGTTGCTCGCTCTCGCGTTGCTGTGCCAACTGGGCCTCATGCTCGGCCGTCCGCGCCCGCTGTTCCCTCGCATCTGCCAGTCCACGCTGGTAGACTTCTCGCTCCAGCGCCCGACCAGTAAGAAAGTAGCCAATCGAAGCCACACCCGCCACTGCTAGCAGGAGCATGGCCGCAGCAGCAGACAATCCCGCGACCAATGGATTTCGCCGGCACCACCACCAAAAACGCGCGGAACGCCCCATGGGCCGTGCTCGGATCGGCTCTCCTCTGAGCCAATGTTGGAGTTCGATGGCGACTTCAGCCGCAGTGCGATACCGCCTTGCGGGCTCCTTTTCCAAACACTTCGAGACAATCGTCTCTAGATCGCACGGCATCCGGGCATCCAACGCTCGCACGCGGGGCGCGTCGTCCTCGATGACCTGGCGGATCAACATACGCGCGTTGCCTCGAAAAGGCCTCTCGCCCGTCAATAGCTCGAACAAGACGACCCCCAAGGAATAGACATCGGCGCGACGGTCAGCCTTGTGGCCCTCGCCCTTGGCCTGCTCGGGCGACATATAGGCCGGCGTGCCGAGGATCTGCCCCTCCATCGTCATAGTGATCTCACCCGCCTCACGCTTTGCCAGCCCAAAGTCCATCAGATGCGGCTCCCCCGCACGGTCGATCATGATATTGCTGGGCTTTAGGTCGCGGTGGATGATGCCGTGCTCATGCGCATAGTGCAGGGCCTCGGCAATTTTGACGCACAACTCGGCTGACTCGCGATGGGTTAGCTTCTGACCGGCGAGCCATTTATCCAGCGACAGCCCCCCGATGAAATCGCTGACGATGTAGAGCAGGTCGCCTTCCAGCCCTACCTCGTGAACACCGACGATGTGCGGGTGCTGCAATTGGGCCGCCGCCCGGGCCTCGCGGAGGAATTTCTCGACCCCCTCTCGATTCAACTGGCCCTTGCGCGGGATCTTCACAGCCACGATGCGGTCCAGCTTGGTATCGCAGGCCTTCCACACGGTGCCAAACCCGCCGCTTCCTAGGGTCTCGATCAGCTCGAAATGGCCCACCGTCTTGGGCCTGTGAGGGGACGCCTCCCCGGCCCCATAGTCCACCGTCTCCTCCGCGGCCAAGTTGAACTTGCTGCCGCAGGAGAGACAGGTCAACTCAGTCTGTGGGTGTTCTTCTACTAGTTCGATCGCGTTGCCACAGTGGGGGCAGCGAATGTGCAGGGCGAGGGCCCGGGTGAGCGTGCTGTCCATGCCTTGATCGCCGATTTCGGTCAGAGGTGAACCTATCGCCCGGGCGAAGGCGGCCTCCATCTGGCTTCCGAGCTCCGGAAACCGCCGACGATACTCTTCCGCGGTCGGCCGCTCCCCCTTGCGCTGTCGCCAATTCAGCTCGATCAGCAACAATTCATGCACCAGGTCTCCCCTCTTGGTCCCGGGAACCGCGATCAAGATGTCTTCGATCCGCGGCCGTTGGCCGGCTCGCCACGCATCCTCGAATCCGTCGCACACAGAGGCAAACTGTCTGTTCAGCGATTTCGGGTGGGGGGAATCGCGATTGGCTGGCTCTTCGCTCATTGTGATCTGTTCCTGCAACTTCTTGCGAATCCTGGCCAACTTATGTTCGACCGGCGTAGTCGCATAGCCAAGTTTCGCCGCAATCTCGTCGCCGTAGAGCTTGTAAAGGGCCACGCTCCGCAAGATTCGTCGTCCAACCTTGCATTCGAGACAAGAACGGCCGCCGTGCGGAGAATTCTATCATGCCTTGGATCGTGAGACAACGGGCGAGCACTGTCCACAGCGACTGGCCGCCAAAGACGCTAGCGAAGACAACCGTGGCCCACAGACCAGTCCCGGTCGTCCATGTCACTGCGGGTCTAAATGGCCTTCCACGGAGCGCGACAGCATCGTCGAGACCCTTAGTAATCGGGGCAATTTTCTCCAGTCTCTGGGCCGCTCTGTCACCGGCTCCTGGGTGCCATCGGCTGCAAGCACTCCTCGCCGGGCCTTGCGGCACAAACCCGGCCGGGTATCGTCGGCTTTGTTTTGACCTTGACGCCGGCCGTTGCCCACGACCGTCGATCCGGCAAGGCGCAGTACCCCCGCTGGCCCAGCATCGGAAATGAATGCCTGGATTTTGTCTGCCGGGGACAGGCTGGGTTGGTTCTTCTTCAACCACTGGGAAACGCTAACCACGGGCTGCCACCCTCTGACTCATAGCTGCCTTTCGCCTTTGCACCGTCATTTCCTCGGCAGCCATCAACTTGTCGATCCGATGCAACAGATTCTGATCACCCACGGCAATCGCATACTTCTTCGCCAAGGATTTGATTTCTTGCACCGTTTTCTTGATCGCGTAAGAACTGATCCCAGGGAGGGTCTTCATTTCGATCCCTTCCTGGCGCACATCAAATACGCGAACGGCGATGGCGCCCAGCAGTAGCCAAAATTGAAAGCTCCACATAAAGAGTATCTATGCGTGGAGCGAGAGATTCTTTGGGGGATGGCTGCGAGCGCTGGAGGCTTCGGCTTTCGCAGAATGGCCGGAACGCGAAATTCGAGGGCTGTTTTCTGTCCGAAATCGGCTCCACCGAAGCCAGAACCCTGCCCAATTTCGGAACGCAAACGGAAATGGCGAAATCACGGCAACAAAGGGGACAATACAGTATCTTTTCCCAAATAACCTGACGGGAAAGGTGGTCGTGGGGCGGCTGTTGTCGCTTACGGAGAGCCCGTCCTTCTTTCAAGGCACGCCCGAATGAAACTCCGCAACGGCCATCGTCCCCCAGTTAAATCACTCGCACCTGTCAAATGTCAGTATTGGCCCAAAACGGCTCCCAAAACAGTCGTTTCGGCGGGATTTTTTGCCCGGCAAAATGGCACGGGTGATGCTTAAACGACAATTTCCAAGTCGTGGTCGTTGGCGTAGACAGGGGGCGTAGGGCGTTACTCGATGTTCAGCAAGTCGCTGAGCTGCTGAACTGCTCGGTCCGCCATGTCTACCGCATGGTGGACGGCGGCAAGATGCCCCGTCCACTTCGGCTGGGGACGCTGTGCCGTTGGTCAAGAGAAGAACTTGGCCAATGGATCGCTGGCGGCTGCAAGCCGGTCGGGTCGGCTCAGCCATCGCCCAAGTCCGACACATCACGACAACTCTATTTTAATTTTTGAAAGGATATTGCACTATGATTTCAGTACACCCACCAACAACAAATCGGCTTGTTCATACCGACGAATGCGTCATTCGCTTGCTTAACGGCGGCACAAAGCAGCGCAATCGCTCCCAGGTCCCGTTCCTGACAGCGAAAATCCTTGAGGGCGATTGCGACGGCCGCCGCATCGTCTTTGATCTCGCTCCCCGAGTAGCGAGAGGCTTCGATTTGCCCCAACGAGGGCAATCTCTCGCAGCACGTGGCGCGTGCTACACGGCGAAAGTCGCAGTGCGCCCGATAGCGACGGCCGTCTTTACAACATCATCACAGACCTCGATTTTGTCGGCTACGAGCCGAGCTGGGTAAGCTTTCTACTTGAGATTTGAACTGAAAACCACTTTTTTCTAGGAGAAATGTCATGAAATTGACTGTGTCCCAAGGCGGAGTCCCTCCGGGCTCCCACATCGCTTTGTTCCAGAGCACCGAAGCCACGACCAACGACCTTGGTGATTGTCTGCGGTGGTGGTTTGAAATCGAGAGTGGTCCCCACGCTGGTAGCAGAGTGGGTTGTATCACCGCACGTAAGCCTACGCTCAAGAATTCGTGTGGCAAAATTCTGTCGGGCATTGTTGGCAAAACGCTGACCAACGATATGGAGGTCGATCTTGCTCCCTACGTTGGCAAACCGAACTGCGGGATCGGGTGGCGAAACTCAAGCTCCAGCTCGACGCCCTTGACCGCTCGCACGACGAAAACGCTGACATCGCCGTCAAAGCGTTTGAACTTTCGCAAAACCTGCGGGCGAAATGGGTTACGGCAGATTTCGCCGCAAAACGCCGAATCTTGGAAATCGTGTGTTTGAACTTACGTCTCGATGACGTAACTCTAATCCCTACAATGAGAAAGCCCTTCGACGTTCTCGTCGAAGGGCTCATTTCTGCGGAAAGTCGGGGCGAGAGGATTTGAACCTCCGGCCTCTTGGTCCCGAACCAAGCGCTCTAGCCAGGCTGAGCTACGCCCCGTAAGTTTCTAACCAGTTTCTTTTGAGGCACTGACGTCGATCATTGCATCGTCGCGTCGTGCCGATACATCAGCTCCATCTTGCCTATTCTGGTGCCTTTTAGGCCCGTTTTCCTTACTTTCCGTCCCATTCCGTCCCGGCGATTCTTGCGATCACCGCGCGCTTGGTCACGCACCGAGCATCCTCGAAGGCTCTAGGATACCCGCCTCCAGGCGACTGGTCAACGGTATCCAACGCACAATCGGGCGCACGTAGCCCACGTGCCGAAACGTGTGCATCACTCCCTCCAGCCATGTCTTGCCCTGTGCGGACTCTTCGCCAAACACAATCCGGCGACACTTCTGCAAGTTCTCCCGCAAGTGATAGAAGTCCAATCCGATGGCCTCTACCAAACCGTGAAACTCGAACTGGTTGCGAATCCAGGGAGCCCCGTCCACGTTGGCCACCTTCGCCGATAGCCCGAAAACAGTCGTAAATCGGCGACAAGAGTCGCCTTCTGCATCTCCATTTCTCGCCATATTACCCATTTTCGCATATCCATGACCGTTAAACCTAATGCTGTCGGCAAATCTTGCCGATGCGTTAAAAGACGCACAATCGGTTCGTTCCATACACTCGTGCTGACCGTTCAGGTCAAATGGTATTCAAGGGGGACGCTATGGCGGCGAAGTTGATCTCGGTATGGTGTGCCGGCGCTGGTTGTCGGCGGAATACTCTTGCTGGGCGAGCAGCCGTCTTGGGCAGCCAATCAACCGGCGGACACGGCAATGACGGCGGCTGTGGCTCCGGCCCCCGCCGCTCTCTCGACGGGTTCGCCGGCGGCGGTAAACCCGATCCCCGAAAGCGTTCCGCCGCCCGAGGGCACCGCCCCGCAGGGTTCGGAGACCGTCGAAGAGGACGAGTGTACCGACTTCTGCGGCGCGCCGGTGTGCAGCCCTCCGGGCAAGTACTGGCTGCGGGCGGACTACCTGGCCTGGTGGACCAACGGCACGCGGCTGCCCCCCTTGGTTACCAGCAGTCCCGACGGAACGCCCACCAGCCAAGCAGGCGTTTTGGCGCCCCGGGCACGACGGTCCTCTTCGGCGACACCACCGTGGGCAACGACATGCGATCGGGCTTCCACACCACCTTGGGAATGTGGCTCGACTGCTGTCATAAGTGGGACCTCGAGTTCGATTACCTTTCGTTGGGCGACCGGACGAACAGCTTCAACATGTTCTCCACCGGCTTTCCCATCCTGGCCCGGCCCTTCTTCAACGTCCAGACAGGTTTGCAGGCAAGTGAACTGGTCGCCTATCCGGGCACGCTCCAGGGAACCGTCACTGCCGACGCAAGAACTTACTTTCAGGGCGCCGGGGTGACGTTCAGCCGCAGTTTGTGCTCGTGCAATTCGTGCAATTCCTGCGATTCGTGCGACACCTGCGGGGACGAGTGCGGCGGCGCGAGTTCCTGCTTACCGTTCCTTTTCTGCTGCCGCACCGATCTGCTGGTCGGCTTTCGCTACTATAACCTCGCCGATTTTGTAGGCATCAACGAAGCTCTTGGCATTACCCAGCCGGGCCCGTCGCAGGGCACGGCCATCGCAGTCAGCGACAACTTCCGCGCCGCCAACGATTTCTACGGGAGCGAGATCGGCTTGCGAACCCAGATCTATCGTGGCCGATGGTCGTTTGAAATCATGACGAAGATGGCGATGGGCAACAACCACCAGACCATCACCATCAACGGCCAGACCGCCGTTACGCCCTTGGGCGGAGCGACCACGACCTACGATGCGGGCGTTCTCGCCGGTCCCACCAACAGCGGCATCTATCAGCGCGACCAGTTCACCGTCATTCCACAGTTGGGATTGGAGGTCGGCTATCAACTCAGTTGCCACTGGCGGACGTACATCGGCTACGACCTGCTCTACTGGTGCGGGGTGGTGCGGGCCGCCGATCAGATCGACCTGAACGTCGATCCGCGCAACTTCCCGCCCATCACGCAGACCGGCCTGCCCTTCCCACAATTTCCTGGCAAGACCGATGCCTTCTGGCGCAAGGCTTCCACCTCGGCCTGGAACGCCGCTTCTAAACGACTTGGCGTGACGCTCCCCTCTCCCTTTGGGAGAGGGTGAGGGCTTCAGTTCAGGGCAACACGTTGGAGCGGCAGTTGCACTGCCGCCGCTTGTCGTCTGGCGCCGCAGCGCCAGCGACAAAACGCCCACACGGCTATGCACAGACAAGGGGGACAGTCCCATTTTCGTTGACACGAAAATCGGGACGGTCCCTACGCGGCGGGACGCCGCGTCTAGGTTGCCGTCAGTACCACTGGTAGGCGTAACCCTTGAAGCGACTCCAGGCTGCATCGCGGCGGGCGGGGTCGGCGGTGTACTCGGCCCATCTGGCAGCGGAGACATTCAACGAATCGAGAACCATGCGATCGGCGATCTGGTACGCCGTCCAGCCCTTCTGCCGGCGCTGGGCGGCGAGCGACTGGGCCTCGATCTGGCGCTGGGCCAGCATGGCGGCGATGCCGTCGTGGATCGTCGCGTCTTTGCAGTCCAACAGCGGCTGCAACAACAGGACCCCTTCCGCGCTGACCGCGTGCTCGGTGATCTGCACCGAGGGGGCCGGGTCGCCGGCGAGAATCCGCCGCACGTTATAGCTGGCCACGATCGTATCGACCGGAATGATCGCGAACAGATAGACTGCCGCCGCCACCGTCCACAGTTGCCGCCGCATCAGCCAGACGAAGTCGCGATTCTGCACGATCTTCCAGACCACGAGAATGAAGCCGACCACGACCGCAGAGATTCCGAAGATGCCCACTATCCGCATCCGCGTCATGCCGTTGAAGCCGATGTAGATGTAGAGCCGGTGGTAAACGGCCGCCGCCAGCAGGATGTTCTCGAACGACCAGAGCCAGGCAAGGAGGCGAAGCCGCGGCAAGCGCGGATCGTGCAGGATTCGTCCGCGGAAGACCAGCGAGAGGATCGCCGTGGCCAGCGCCAAGGCGACCGTCAGCCACACGGCCCCCTCGTGCGCGTAGCCCGAATAGTAGAATCCCTTGGGAAACACGTGGAACCAGAGCGTCTTGAATTCAAACGCCAGGTAGATGGCGAAGAGGATGATGACGGTGACCAGCATGTTGCGGAAGGCCGCGTACAAAGGGGCCGGCGACGAGGCGGCGAGCTGATCGGGTTGGCCCGGCTGCTTCCGCGACATTTCCTCGCCCAAGAGCGTGCGCCCGACCGCCGGGCGCAACAGGCCGACGACGATCCAGAGCACGGCCGCCCAGAAGAGCACTTCCCAGACGTTGGGGGCGAATTGCAGGATGCAGTTTCGCACCATCGTGGCGAGTTGTTGCACATATTGGCCGAACCACTTCAACAGGTCGGGATTGGCAAGGATGAACAGCAGACTGAACGCCAGCAGCGCCAGCAGCGGCAGCGCGATGCTCAGCCATTTCACCCGTTGAATCGCCGGCCCGCGCTTATCGAGCGCCCGCCAGTGGTGGATGAGGCCCTCGTAGCCGGCCACGATGGTTTGCGAGGCGAAGACGCCAACCTCGACGACATAGGGAGACAGGCCCGACAGGGCCGCCGCGAAGGCGACCACCAGCGCGAACCCGGCCGCCACCAGCAGGACCGACCCGTACCAGACGAGCTTGACTGCGAGCAGCACGAGCATCGCGCCGAGCAGCCAGGAACTCAGGCCGCAATGCGGCCGGGGCGACCCCAGCGACAGCAACAGCGGCGCCGCCAGAAACAGCAGCGCGTAGCCGGCAAAACCGTGCCCGCGGTAGATGGTCAGATCGCAGAGGATCACCGCCAGGATCGTGACGAACAACTCTCGCCATTGCGGCAGCGGCTCGTCGGTCGGTGCGGCCGCGAAAGGGCTCTTCGGCGGTTCGGCGGCGTCGGCCAACGTGGCAACGACGGGTTGTTCTGCGCCGGGCTGCTCGGTGGGAGTGTCCATGTTGCTCGAACTCAATCGGCCATGCCCAACGACGAAAGCAACTCGCGCTTCTGTCGCTGCCGGCCATCGACCCAATCCGACAAGACCCATAACGAGACGCCGCGATACGGCGGCTCGGCACGAATGTACACCTGGATGCCATCCACGTCGAGCACCTCGCAGGGGATCGATTCGCTGCCGCGCATCACCGATCCGATGAAAGGGGCCACATTCACCAAGACGTGATCACCTTTCTGAATATCCATCTGATTCTCCCGCTGAAGTGGGGACGAGATTTCGTGCAAGACCACACGATCATCTATAGCCGGCGCTACCGCGAGTTTCAACCCCCCTGCAAAGCATCCGGCAGCGATTTGCTTGTTGGGGCCGCTTTCTTTCTGTATTCTGCCCACCTTATTTTTGTTTTCCGTTGCCGGTAACGTTCGTCGAGCGGGAAGGGGACGGAGGAGGATTTCGGAGGATTGTCTTACCTTACGGCAAGAGTTGCCGCCGAAAACCTCCTCCGTCCCCCTTTGTGTCCGGCCGGCAAACGCTTGCTTGTTGCCGTTGCTCGCTCGCGACTCCTCTTCTGCGGCAGTCCGAATTGGAGTATCTTGATCGTCCATGATCGATCTTTTGCGACAAGAGATCGCGGCCCTGGCCACCACTATCGTCGTGAAGGTGGGCACCCGCGTGCTGACGCGCCGCGACGGGCAACTCGCCCAAGAGCGAATCCAGAAACTCGTCGATCAGGTCCACTACGTGCTGTCGACGGGCCGGAAGGTCGTGCTGGTCAGCTCGGGGGCCGTCGGGGCGGGCATGGGCAGGCTCGGACTGACGAGCCGACCCGCCGACGCTCGCCCATCTTCAGGCCGTCGCCGCCATCGGGCAAAGCAGCCTCGTCGAAGCCTACGAGCGGGCGCTCCACCGCCATGGCCATCACGCCGCACAGATTCTCTTGACCGCCGACGATCTCGAACATCGGCTGCGATACCTCAACGCGCGAAACACGCTGCTGACGCTGCTCGAACTCGGCGCCGTGCCGATCATCAACGAGAACGACACCGTGGCCGTCGAGGAGTTGCAGACCACCTTCGGCGACAACGACCGCCTGGCGGCCATTGTGACCAACTTGATCCGGGCGCCGCTGCTGGTGCTGCTCTCCGACGTGGACGGCCTGTTCGACGGCGACCCGCACCAGCCCGGCAGCCAGGTGATTCCGACCGTCGAGCGGCTCGATTCCTCGATCACGGGCCTGGTCCGCGACCGTCGCAGTGGCGTGAGCAAGGGGGGCATGGCGAGCAAACTCGAGGCAGCCCGGCTGGCGACCACCGCCGGCGAGAACGTCATCATCGCCTCCGGCGCGGCCCCCGACGTGCTGCGGCGGATCATCGCCGGCGAGGTCGTCGGCACCCTGTTTCCGGCGCAAGGGCGAACCGTGGCCGCGCGCAAGCGCTGGATCGGGCTGACGGTGAAACCGCGCGGACGCCTGCTGTTGGATGCCGGCGCCAGGCAGCGGTCGAACTGAAGGGCGCAGCCTGTTGGCCGCCGGCGTGGTCGGGGCCGAGGGGCAGTTCGTCAAGGGGGACGTCGTGGCGATCTGCGGCCCCGACGGCGTCGAGTTCGCCCGCGGGTTGACCAACTACACCGCCGACGAAGTTCTGCGGATTCACGGCCAAAAGACCGAGAAGATCGCCAGCATCCTCGGCTATTGCCCCTACGACGAAATCGTCCACCGCGACAACATGATCGTCACGAAGATGCCGAAGCCGTGATGCTTGTGGTGCAGGCGTTTTGCCTACGTTTCCCGTGGCAGGCGAGTAGCCGCTAGACGTTCCGCAATCCTTGAAAGGACTAACCGTAACCGTTCACTGGGCGGCAAGGGGACGGAGGAGGTTTTCGGAGAAATATCTTCTCCTGCGGCGGATACTGTCGCCGAAAACCTCCTCCGTCCCCCTCTGTTTCCGGCCTGTGAACGTTTACGGACTAACCAAATGGACAGAACCAGACTCTGGCCCCCAATTCTGCTTCTCGTCGCGTCATCTCTTCTGTTATCTTCGTTGTTTGCCGGCGAACCCAGCGGTTCGGCCGTACCTACCATGTCGTCGTCGAGGTCCAAGAGGGTGGGGCTCGTGATCCATGGTGGAGCGGGCGTTATGACGGAGGAAGAAATGAAAGCCGAGGGATTGACCCGGCGCGAGTTTGACCAGGCACTGGCCCGGTCGCTCGCCGCAGGCTACGACGCGCTCAAACGCAAGGGCGGCAGCAGCGTTGACGCCGTCGAGGCGGCGGTTCGCACCATGGAAGATTGCAGTCTGTTCAACGCGGGCGTAGGCGCCGCTTTCAATTCCGACGGCCGTGTTGAGCTCGATGCCGCCATCATGGAAGGCAAACTGACCGGCCGCGGCGAGGGAAAGGAAGATCCGCGAAAGAGAGCCGGAATCGAGGCCCTTGAAGCCGTCGAGGCTCTGCGGGCGTGCGGCTGCAAGCCGGCCGAGTACAATCTCGCCATGCCTTTCTCGCGTCCGCTTCCGAGACTTCGGCACGGCGCTGACGAGGATTCCGCACGCGCTCATCGCTGACGCTGTAGCGTGCCGAAAGCGAGTCAATTCACCGCGTCCAGCGAATCGACCGGCAATCGGCCGGCGATGGAGCGAAGCACCACGGCGTGGTAGCCGTCGCCGGCGTCGTTGCAGGTGTAGACGATTCGCGACGGCTGGTCGTGGTTGGCGTGAAGATCTAGTTCGGCCACTTTGCGGCCGTCCACGAGCAGTGCGCAGCGTCCGAATTGTGGACTCTGCGGCGACCAGAGGCGGAAGCCGCGGCCGCGGAAGTTCCATTTTGCCCGGCCGCCCGGCGTTTTTCGCACCGCGCCGACGCCGAAACGATAAAGGGGCGACTTGACCACATCCCAATCGATCATCCGCACGCCGGCTCCGGTCAGGGCTTCGATATATAACCACGGCATCACGGCCGGCCGAAACGGCCCGCTCACCTCGAATCGCGATACGCGGAGGTTGGTGAATGGATCGACCAAGAGCCCGATTTCGCCCGCGCTAGGCGTCAGACTGCCGCTCCAAAGCGTCTTGCCGTCGATGCCGACACGCATCCGCCCATCCTGGCCTGCGTCAATTTCAACCGCGCGATTCGATCGCTTCTCCAGCGGTCCGCCAGCCACCGCGGTGAGCTTTCCCGCGGCGTCGAGGCTCACAATCCGCCAGGCGTTGACCGAAATCTCCAGCCCGTGATGCCGAGTCAGCGTTAGCGGGTGGATCGTCGCGTCAGCGGCGTGGCGATCGGGGCCGAGCGGCGCCTGATATCCCCATAAGATTCGAGCGGGACCGCCATGCTGCGTGAAGTCCGCTTTCAAGTGGAACTGCCGCCAGGCATATCGCAGCAGCGTGAGGCTGGGGCCGGCATGACCGCTGAAGACGAATCCCCGGTCGCGTAGCGGTTTGGCCCAGGGGCGGACGGCCAGATTGATTGTTCCCAGGTTTGTTTTGCGCTCGCGCGACGGGAACAAGACTTGAAGCTGGCCGTCGCGATCGACGAAGCCGGAGAACGACTGTCCCCAGATGCCCATGCCTTCGTTGGCGACGGGCTCGGAGTGCCAGGCCGTGCCATGCTGGAACAACTGCCACGCTTCCGGTCGATGGGCCTCTTCCAGCTTGGCTCGATAGATCGCCTGGAAATCGCGGTTCAGGCCCACCGAAGCGTATAGCGCGTAGATGTATCCGTCGCAGACGATCGTCGGGAACGGCTCGGCGGTGTGCGTGAAGAATCGATCGCCGTCAACGCTCATAACCATCTTCGGATCGGACCATTTGCCGGCCGGGTCGGTCGCCGTCATGGCCATTAGGCCCCAAGAGAAGTAATCGTTCGAATCGGCCAGCACCAGTACGAGCCAATCGTGTTTGCGATGGATGATCGACGTGCCGTAGGCGCGGCGATACTTCTTGGTCGGGTCAAACCGCCGCGCCATGTCGGTCGTGCGCAAGATCGGATTGGCGGCGCGATGGAAAGGCCCTTCCGGTCGCTCCGACCAGGCATAGGCGCAACCGTTATCGAAGCCCTTGGGCGGGTCCAGCATCCGGGGCCAGGTTAGGTTGTCGGAGAACCAATCGTAGGCCAAATGATAACGGCCATTGGCATAGGCCACGGTGACATCGGGGGCGCCGTTCGCCGTTTCCTTGTCGCCTTGGAAGCGGAACTTCGGATCGTCGAAGATCGGCCCGATCTTTGTCCAAGTCTTGCCGCGATCCTTCGAGCGGTAGACCTCGCAATGCGTGATCGGCTTGCCGGGACCGATGTCGTAGCCCGTCAGGTAGTTCGAGACATAGGCATACCAATAGCCGCTATGAGGATCCTCGAACAGAAAGCCGTTGACCGGCCAGGTAAATGGAGCTTTGCCGCGGACGATCGGATTGCCCGAGCGGTGGCGGAAACTGTCGAAACTCGGATCGCCGAGTGCGTCGTGCCGCAACCAGGCGTCGGCCTGTCGCGCCCAGTGCGAAATCGATGGTGCCGCCGCGATCTGCCGGCGGTTGCCATCGCTCGGGCACGACTGCCACAACGGGGGCCGCGACGATGGCCGCCGGCAGACAAAAATCGAGCAAGATACCCGTCAGAATCGCCAGAAGAACCCGAGCCATCGACCGCCTCGGTTTTTGGAGGGCATTTGGGGTGGGAATATTCCCCAATATACCAGACCGGCGGCGGCGAGCAACCGTCGCGAAGCGTCGGACCCCGGCACCGACGCAGGGCCTGCTTCAAACCAGGGTTAGGCTCCGGCGATGAATTCGTAGGGAACGGTCCGTCCCGTTGCTTGGTCCCGGAACGCCGCAGAGGGCGTTCCTTACAGACCTGCGCACAATCCGGGAGCCGTCGACTCGCGGCTATTCAGATCATGTTGACCCGATTGTCAACAGACGACGCTGCAAAACGTTCGGGAAAAACGTTCTACCCCGCTAAACGCCGGACACGGCTGGGCGGCTCGACAGCCACCTGACGCTCGGGGCGATAGCGATACTGCATGATGTAGGCGTCTTCGGGCGTGTCGCAGTAGTAGCCGTGAAGCACCGAGACGGCGCGAAAACCGTTCTCGCGGAAGAAGAGTTGCGCGGGCAGGTTCGTCTCGCGCACTTCCAGAATGATGCGGCTGCGACGCTGCGTCGAGAGCTTGGCGGTCAACTTCGCCAACATCTGGCTGCCGACGCCGCTGCGGCGATACTCGGGCAAGACGGCGAAGTTCAGCACGTGGATGCGGCTCTTGTGCAACTCGTAGATCATGAAGCCGACGACGCGGTCTTCATGTTCGGCGACCATGCCGATGCAATTCCGCTGCCGCAGCGAGCGAATGAAGTCGTCTTCGAGCCAAGGAAACTCGAAACTCGCCGCTTCGATGGCCAGCACCTCGGGCATGTCGCGGCGAATCATCCAGCGGATGTGGACCCGCACTTCCTCTCTCTGGTCGATCTGCATGTCGGCCTCCTTCCTTGTCGGCCATGGCTTGGAGCGGCAGTCCCACCGCTCCGGCAATCGGTTCCCCAGCGGCGGGTGTACCTTAGCAAAACTGGCGGAGTCTGCCAATACGAACTCTGCCGGCGAAAACGCCCGCCGACACCGTGCCGAGCAACAGCAGAGCGGCGGCCCAGCGATGGAAGGGCCAATTCGAGCGGATCGGCCGGCAGTCGAGCGTCAGCGTCGTTTTCCCCCCTTCCGAGAGGTAATAGCGTGGCGGCAGCGTTCCACCGATGGCCGCAACGTCGCTTGGACATGGGAGGCTGGCCGGCCGGTGAGCGAGGGACGCCGCGCCTTGCGGGTTTTCGGCCGTCGACGACGGCGGCAGGAACACTGTCCAAAGCGTCTGCCGCACGGGCAGATTGCCCAGCGTCGGCGACTCGAATCGAAGCTGCTCCACTGCGTCTGCCACGGCGGTGACGCCCCGGTAGATCACGGCGACCCGTTGCGGCGACTGGGACGACGCCAGCGCGAGCCGCCAAACGCCGTCGCCGATTCGCTTGGGCACGGCCGGCACGTCTTCGACCGACGCCTGGACCAACTCGCAGCCCTGTGGCACGTGGAGATCGAGTTGTTCAGCGCCGCCGGGCACGACGTCGAGCGTCGCGGCGCCACACCATCGGCCGTCGGTCTGCCGTGCCATCGCCACGTCGGCCAGGCGAATGTAGCCGGGCGACCGGGCGGCCTGTCCCGCCGCAGCCTTCTTCGAGGCGTTGGAGGGCTTCTCGCCGCTTTGAGGGTTTTGCACCTTTCGCGGCGCATCAGTCTTGTTGCGGCTGGGTTTTGCGATGACGGCCGCCGACGGCAGGCGAACTCCATCCCAGACGATCGTATCGACCAGCCGGCCGGACTCGGATGCGACCACCGGCGACCGCTCACCGCGCGGCAAGGCGATGGAAGGGGACGGAGGAGGTTGTCGGGAGAGACCTCCGTGAGCGGACGGCGTCTTGCCGACGACCTCCTCCATCCCACTCGCCGCACTCGCGTTCCAGAGCAGCGACACGCCGGGGCGTTCCAACAACTGAATGACCGCCGCCTGAATCCGGCACTTCTGCACGCGAAACAGCGGCAACTCGCGTCTCTCTCCCATGCGAATCGGCAGCCGGCCACGGAGGGAAAGCCGCTGGGCGCCCGAGATGGGACCATCGAGAAAGACGGTGATCGTGCCGTCCTTGTCCTGTGACCAGCGTTGAACGTGGTCACTGCCATCGACGACCAACGACACCCGCTCGACGTTGAGATCCTTGGGGGCGGTCACCTGGTGCTGGAAGACATAGCCCGAGGTGACCGAAAGCCGGGCGTCGAACAGAACTTCGAGGCGATCTTGGCCGAAACTGAGCGACAAGGTTTGGGCGGCCGTCGTCCGCGGCTCGTGGGGGCGGGTCGCCAGCGTCCAGTCGGTCTCGCCGCGCGGCAGGCGATAGGCGGCCCGCGGTCTCGATTCGGACTCGCCCCAGGCCTTCAAGAAGTCGGCGACGGGGATGGGGTCCAGCCGCTCACCGTCCTGCTCCTCGCAGTCGAGCGCCGGATCAACGCTGACGCCCATCCAACGCCGCGTCGGACGAATGCCGACCAGTTCGATGCGAGGCAAGGGGATATTGCCGACGGCCGACGCCCCGTTGAAAAGCAGCGCGGCGTCGAGCACGACGTCATCGGTGATTGGACGAGGCCAGTGGAAGGTGAGCAGCCGGGTTTGGCCCGATTCGGCGCCCACTTGCACCGTCGGCGGTGCGTCGCCGGACAAGGGAAGCAGCCGCATCCGCGGATCGACGGCCAGTTCCACCTGTCGAAGTTCCCCCTCGGCGACGTGGAACTTGAACCTGGCGTTGACGACCACTGAGCCGGGCTGGATATTCAGCCAGGTCAACTGCTCGGCATCGACCGCAAGCGGGGCTCCATTTGCCGCACGCTCCTGCCAGCGGACGGTCAATCGGTCGGTCGGTCCCAATTCGGCCAGCAATCGCGGCGGGGCTTTCTCGAACGACACTCCGCCGCACGCTGTGGGCACGTCCACCGGCGGGGCGTCGGCCGGCAGGGCCAACTCGACGCGCGACTGGGCCACGCGCGGGATGGCCAGGTCGAACCCGCCCGACCCGCCGACCGTGCGCATTACCGGGCGCAACGACAGCCCGAGGCGATAGTCGCCCGGCTCGGCCGCCTCGAAGGCGAACGACCTGGTGTCGGCTTCCCATTCCAGCTCGATCGGACGGCCGTCCAACGACGCGCCGTCGGGCAGCAGGTTCGCCCCTTCGGCCGGCAGCGGGATACGTACACGGGTTGCCCGATGGAAAACCCGCAGATCGTACTGCGCCCGCAGCCCGTTGACGGTTAGCCGGCCGGAGACAGCCTCTTTGGTCAGTTCGCCGCTGTAGACGGCCGCGAGGATCATCCATGCCGACGGCTTCTCGACCGGCGCCGAGCGACGATACAACTCTTGATAGAACGCCGCAGGCACGTACACCTTGCCGCCCACCGGTTTTCGCCGGGCATCGACCGGCACGAACACGCGGTATAGCGGCGACAAAGCCGGCCGGGCAACAGCCGACACCTTGCCCTCGACCGTGTCGGCAACGCCGGTGCGGTTGGAGTGGCAGTTGCGACGCTGCTGTTGGGGTGGCAGTTGCGCTGCCACGCACAGGTTGCGTTTGCGGCGATGCAACCGCCCGGTCAGCGGGAAGTCTCTCACGATTCGGCTCAACACCGATCTGGGACCGTTCCTTGGGAAGCGGTTCTGCCGCATCCCGACTCGGTGGCGGCAGTGCAAACGCCACCCCAACATGCCCTGCACCACAAGAAAGGAACACCAGCAGCAGGCCGAGCATCGCCGGCCCGATCGGCGCCGTTGCGGTAGTGCTGCCGGAATTCGCATCGGCGGCTCGATCGTTCGCGTCGGCCGATGGAACGCTCGGCGGCCGGCCGCAATGGACCCACCGCACCGCCAGGCAGAAGAGGACCCCCAACAGGCCGCCCCAGGCGACGGGAACGTAGGCGTCGGGCAAGGTGATCGCCGCAAGCGAGAAGACCCCCAGCAACACGGCGAGAACCGCCGTCGCCGCGTCGCCGAACCGTCCAGCACCCCAGCCCGGCGGCCAGCAGGAACGCGACCGCCCCGAGCAGTTGCATCGACGCGACCCGCGCGTACCGCAATGCAACGGGCGTGTCGGCCGACACGTCGACGCACCGGCCGGTCCAACCTTGCGCTTCGGCCGAGGTCGAAGATCGGCAGGTCGCGCGTAGCCGGCGGAACCGACAGTTCTCATAGCCCGGCGGCAGCCACGCGATCCAATGCCGCGCAAGCACGGGCAAATCGGGCTCCGGCAGCGAAGCGGCCAGCGAGCCGACGATTCCCAGCGGCGGCCCGGACACCGTCCATTCGATCGTCACGCAAAACGATTTTCGCTCGGCCGGAAGCTCGACCGACATGTACCTCGTCTCCCCCACCGTCACCATCTGCCACGCGGCCGGAACGCCGTCGATGCGGACGCCGCGCACGCAGTCGCGAGCGATCCCGGGCGGCATTGTCAGCCGAAGGCGATTGCAGCCGGCGCTTTCCAGATTGTATGTGGCCAGGTGTCGCACCGTTCCATCGCTCTGATGCCACGATTCGAGCCGACAGTCGCCGATCCACGCCGCCGGTACGATGGCGTTGCTCGACGCGTTCACTCGAATCGCGGCCTGGGCCCCATCGGCGACGTCGCGAGCCGGATCGTAGCGGAACGCGCCGCGAATCGTTTGCACCTGGCCGGGCGGAGGCGGCTCGGGCAAGATCGGCTTCAGGCGGCGATTTTCCACGCTCAGGCCCGACGGCCGCAAGCTGCGAATCGTCACTTCACCCCGCTGAGCGACGGCCGCGGGCAACGACGCCAGCGAGATGACCACCGGCAGCCCGGAAAGCGGGGTCTGACGCACGCCGCGTATCTCGAAGGCATCTAAAGGCGACGGAGGAGGTTGTCGAGAGAAAGCCCTCGATATGGATGATGTTTGTGCGACAACCTCCTCCGTCCCCCTTGCCCCCTCGAAGGCGTCGCCGCGCGGGCGGTGCAGCGTCAACTCCCACGTCTCCAGCGACGGGTCCACGCCGGCGGCCGCCTGCTCCTCCTTCGACCAGCGCCGCGCGACACCTCTTCTGGCACAGCCGTCGCAGTTTGTGGTGCAGCCGTTTCGGCTGCTGGAGCAAGCAGGCCATCGTCGTGAGCAGGCGGGACGCCTGCACCAGAAACGACCGTCCATCGCACCGGCGCGTCGCGGCGTGGAAAGAGCCGCACGAGCAGCCGATCGATCGGATCCGCCTTGGCGGCGCAGCGCAGCGAGAACTGCTCGCGAAGTTGGTGCTTGCCCACCGAGGCATCGACCAGGATCGAGCCGACGTATTGCGGCTCGCGTGCCGCCAATGAGACCGCCAGCGAGTTGGCCCCGCCGTTCCGCTCGAAGAGCAGATCGTGCGGCTTTGCCATCAATAGCGCCGACTCGGGAGGCGCGAGATCATCCGGTTTGAGCCGTTTCAGATGTTCGTCGCCGTGGACTCTTACCGCATAGGCGCCAATCGGCCGCACGGCGACGAGTTGCTTGGAGCGGGCGACCCCGCGAAACCGCAGCGGCGGCAGATCGCCGATGTTCAACCTTTCGCCCGCCGGCGTGAAAGGCCGGCGAGCGGCGATGGCCAGTTGCAACGACTGTTGCGGTGAAAGCCCGGCCGCCAACTGGATTGCCAACCGCTGGCGACCGTCTTTCTGCGGCTCGACCGACCAGTCGGACACGCCGCCCGCGGGAACCGACTCGACCGAATCGACGATCCAAGCGGACGCCACGTCGGCGGCGATCGTGAACCGCGTATCGTTGGCGATGTGGAATTGGGCTGCGACGCGGGCCGTCGCCTGCTGGCCGTCAAGCTCGATCGCCGTGCCGGCCAGCACGTCCACCTTCGCCGGAGAGCGAGAGAGCGAGACCTCGACGGTCGCATCGCGATCGAACGATTGGAACTGCATCGACTGCCCGATCCGCGGGGCCGACAAGGGGCCGACGCCCGTCTGGCGCAACTGAGCGGAACGATGCGGTCGGTTGCCAGCGGTTCGGGTGTTAGCAACGAGATGCTGCCTTCGAGCCAGAGCAGCCCCTCGGCGCGAATGCGGGGCAGCCGCCACGGCCGATCGAGCACCGTCCGGCCCGCGGCCCCCAGCCGAATGACGCGGTCCGTGTCGCGAATCGGCTCGGGAAGTCTCAACGTGATGCGCGTGCCGCCGTCGGCCTTCCGCGCGGCCGACCAGGGGATTGCGACGTCGCCCAAGTGGGCCGACATCAGTTGCAGCTTCGGATCCAACAGCACGCTGATCCGCTGCAGCGGCTCGTTGTACACCTGAAGCTTCCATTGGGCCGAAACCTCCAATCCCCGCGACGAACAATCGTACGTCCGCGATTCCCGCAGCAGGGCCAGTTGCCGGTGCGAGTGGGCGGCGCCGACCGGAACCACCCGCAATTGCAGACGGTCGTTGCCTCCCAATTCAATCTGCCAGCAGCGCGACTGCGCATCGACCGCCTTGCTGCCCAAGATCAGGCCGCGATCGATCTTCGGCATCAGAGCGTTGGGCAGTTCGACGAAGAGCCGATTCGACGCGGCGGCGGGAATCTCGAACAAGAAGAGCAGCACGCCGCTCGAATCCCGCTGTCCGGCCAGCGACCACTGCACGCTCAGCCGGTCCGAGCGGTCCACAAAGAGCCCGAGGCGACCGTCGCTGCCGGAGCCCAGGGCCTGCGCGGTTATCCGAAGAAGTCCCCTCTCCTTTTGGCAGACGATTCTGGGGAGAGCGAGAGTAATCGGGAGAGGTTGATTTTGAGGTTTGGAGATTCGGAGATTCTGACCCCTGCCCCCTGCCCCCTGACCCCCCATCGCCGCTGACCGGCCCCTTTTGCAACGCAAGAGGCGAGGCATCGGCATTCCACGTCGCCTTCCGCATCGCGATGTTGCAGGGCGCCAGCGGCATCAGTTTCGGCGACCGCCCGGCCAAAGTGACATCCAGGGTTGCGTAGCCGACCAGTCTATCGCCGACCAGTCTGGCCGCGTATTGTGCCGAGACGATCGCGACCGCTGGCGCCGGCGGAGTCTTCGAGTTCTGCGGCTTCATGGCCGCCACCAGCCGCTCGAACTCTTCGCCGCCGATCGGCAGGTATTTCTCGCCGCCGAGCGGCCAATCCTTCATGCGGTCTTCGGGCGCCAGAACGCGCAGAAATCGAATGTCCGAAGCGGAAGGAACTTCGGCGCCGGTTGCCGCCCGAACCAGAACAAGGCCCATCAACAGCCCAATGATGAATGGAAGCCGACCGATCATGGCCCGGTATTCCCCATAGGCAGCGGCGGGCTGGGCTGGATGGGCGCAGTCGAGGGTGGATTGTCGGCCGCGGCCGCTCGGAAGCCGGAGTGGGTGGAGCCAATTTCGAGCATTGAACTCGACGGCTCGCTGCCGGCCAGCGCGCGTCGGCGCCTGGCCGCGCCGCGTTCGAGCAATCCTGCCAGCAGCGTCAGCACCAATCCCAAGCACGCCGCCTGCGCCAACAGCAAGGTCGGCTCGGGAGCGATCAGCCCTGCCGCCAACAACACCACGCCGATGGTCAACAGCGTCGCCGGATGGCGGCTGACGGGGACGTAGATCAACAGCAGGCCCGCCACCAGCGCGGCCCCCGAGGCCCAGAGCACGATCCACGTCCGGCCGGCGGTTCGCACTTCGGCCTGCTCGACGTTGCCCAGCGAACTGAACAGGTAGACGTTCACCCGATCGGGCAGCGGGTCGCGCGGCACGGTCTCGGCCCACGATTCCAGTTCCGCCTGATCGAGCAAGGGCTGGCGGCCCCAGAACCAGAACCAGCCGGACCACTGCCAGACGAACTCGCCGGTGAAGCCGTCGGGATTGGACACCAGATGCTCGTTGGCCGGCAGGATCAGTTGCCAGTACATCCGCCGCATCCAGGCTTGGGGATCCAGCCGCGGAAACTCCAAGTTCATTGCCCCACGCGGCGGACGCGGGCCGGCAAAATGATATCGCAAGTCCACGACCACTCGCCGCGGACCTGAATGGGCCGGCAGCGGAATCAACAGCCGGTTGTCGCCCAACAGCCGCGGCTCGACCTGACGCCCGTCGACCAGCGCGACGGCTTGTTGCACGGCGTCGGCCGGCAGCACGACTTCGATTTCACGACGATCGGTTGTCAGTTGAAACACCGCCCGATCCTGCCGAGCGGCCGAGGTCAGCCGCGATTGGACCCACGCGCGATCGACGATGATCGAATTCGGCCGATCGTTGCCGTCGCGGCGCAAGTCCAGCGCAATCGAGCCGGCGCGATGGGCCGCAGTAAGCAGCAAGCCCGGCCGGACGTCGGCATCGCCGGGTTCCTGATCGACCGCGCTCCACGCCCCCTTGCCCGCCGATATGCGAGTGTTCTGATCGGCCGTCACCGTCAGCGCGTTCGCGAGCAATTCGCCGTCGGCCGGCATCACCAGAGGAACGACAGCCGACCGAGGCGACGAGATCGAGGGCTTGCCGGACGTCGGCTTCCCGGGTTCTCGCGAAACCGCCTGGCCGCCGGTCTCCGTCACGTCGAGTTCCCTCAACGGAACGGTGTAGCTCAGCGTCAATTCACAAGGGCCGATCCGCGGCTCGGGCAGCGTCACTTTGGCCGAGGCCGTGCCGCCGGCAGCCTCACCCAGGTCTTGCCCCGCAAGGACCGGCGAGATCGGTTTGCGGCCGTCAACCCGCAAGCGAATTCGGCTGGCCGCCAATCCGCTCGGCACGCTGATGGCCAACTGGTCGGCCGGCTCATGGGCGATCGAATAGGAGAACCTCTGCTGGACGGTCGCCGTGCGTTCGCCCAGCGTGATTGTGCCTGACGCTTCCACCGTGATCCGTTGCGGCAGCACGCGGAAGCCGGCCGCGAACACCGCGTTGCCGTCGCCGCCGCGATAATACAGCGGCTCCTGCTGCCGTGGCGGAAGGTTCACCGGCGGCGCGATCCGCTGCCGCGTCAGGCCGGTCATCACTCGAGTGTTCGGCGTCAGTTCCACGTTGTCGGCCGGCGCCACGGCCAGCGAGAACGGAGCGACGGCGCCGCCTTGTGGACGAGGCAAGGCGAGCGCCAACGACGTCGCCTCGGTTTCGATGGCTCGGTGCGCCCGCAACTGCAATTCAACCGAGCCCGACGTCGGGCGGCTCAGCGGAATCGAGACGACGCCCGCGCTGGTTGTGACGCCGTCGGCCATGACGAGGCTATCGGGGCCGACCTCATCGAGATCCCAACCGGGAATCGCAATCTCCAGCGTCGAGACCTTCGCGCCGCGAATCGTGTAGGTCAACTTGCCTTCGAGCCGAGCCTGGCTGCGATCGACCAGCAGCACGTATTCGGGCTCGACGCCGATCTGCGTTTTTCGCCGCGCCAGCTTGACCGACAAGGAATAGGGCTGGCAGGAATACTCGAAGCCGGCAAGGACGGCGTCTGTGTATGAGACGCTTGGCGAGGGAGCGACCCGATGGGTTTCACGGCTTGGCCCCCAAAGCACCTGCCAGTCGCTGCCGACGGCCACCGTGAGCGTGCCCGTTTGTCGCGCCGCGCCGACCACCTCGAATCCGGCCAACTCGCACCACGCCGGGCTCTTGGCCGGGTCGTACGCGCGGCGGCAGTTCAGGTGAATCTCGACCGGGCCGGCCGTCTTCTTCGGCAACCGCACCTCGACCGAGCGCGGAGCGGGGAGGATGCCTTTTGTCTTGCCGCCGGCGTCCAAGGCCGTCACGGTGTACCCATCGGGGCTGCCCGGCACGAGTTCGGCACCGGGCGGCAGCCGCACGGTCAGCCGGTCGAACGCCGCGCCCTGGCTCCGCACCGAGAGCGTCGCCTCGTCGCTGACCCAACGGCCGTCCAACGTGGCTAGCACGGTGCCGGTCGCCTCCAGCACGGCGGGCGTTTGAACCGAGGCGGAACTCGACTTGCGCCATGCCAACTGGAAATCGCCGCCCAGGCCGACGACGGTGAACTCGGTTGCCCCGCCCTTGGCGGCCGACGACAACAACGTGGCCCCGTCCGGGACCGCTCCCACCGCGCCGCCGACGGGCGCCGTCAGCTTCATCTCCGAAGTGGTGGCCCGCGGAACGCACAGTTTCAGCCGCGACTCGTCGCCCGTCGAATCCAGCGGAACAAGCATCGTCAGCGTGATTTCGTGTTGCGAGTCGGGCTTGCCGCGAATCCAGCAGACGTAGCCGACGCCCTCCCCTTCGTATTGCACGATCTGCTTGCCCGTCCCCTTGTACTGCACCGACCCCCGCAGCAATCCCTGATCGAGCCGCAAGGGGATTCGCACCCAGTCGTTATCGCGGACGACCGCCTGGAAGCGAACCGTCAGCTCGGCGTAGTTTTTGGCAGCGGTTCCCGTCACGGCCATTCGCTGGAGGTCGAACCGCGGCGGCTGATCGCGGCGGCCAAGCTGGTTCTTCAGCCGGTAGAGGTCGACGAAATCTTCGTACTTGAAATCGAGAACCGGCTGCAAGTTGCCCTGTTTGTCGGGCAGGTAGTAGATCGACGGCTGCGACTCTTCGACGCGCGGGGCGGGCGGTTCGCGCACGAGCGTCGGCAGCGGCGCCGCCGCCTCCCGCGCAGCCGAAGTCGGCGTCGGCAGGGCTGTCGCCGCACAGCACCAGACCAACGGCAGGCACACCGCCGCCGCTATCAGCCGCCTCGATTTCAACAAAACGAAATCTCCCACCGCTGTCACCGGCACTTCTCGGGGGACTGTCCCGATTTTCGCGGGCACCGCGGCGAAGCCGTGGTCGGCGAAACGGGGGCTGCCCCCTTTTGGAGCCGGGACGCCCATTTTACCGGCGCAGCCGCTCGAATAGGAGTAAGTCAGAGGAGTACTGTTCCTACGCTCTAGTTTACCCAGTAGGCACGGACGAATAAAGCACCGGCAGGAAAATCGCGGAACTGTCCCGATTTTCGCGGGCACCGCGGCGCAGCCCTGGTCGGCGAAAATGAGACTGTCCTCCCGTCCATGTCCAGATCGCTGCAAGAAAACACGCCGATTCCCTTCTTCCGGGTTATTGCATTTTATAAAGCCGGGTGTATACTAATCCCACTTCTCTGGCCTGCTTCGCTGAGCGATTTGCCATATTCCGGTATTTCTTCATTGCGCAGGAGGACTTTTTCATGCGTCGTTCACTAGGCTTTTTTCGGGGGGGGGGATTCCAGGTCGCGGCGGCTGAGCAAAGCCGGGCGTAATGCCCGTCCGCAACGGGGGCGAAAGCTGGCTTTCGAGCCGCTCGAAGATCGGTCGCTCCTCTCGGTCTGCGTCTGGGGCGGCGCCATCGACAACAACTGGACCACACCGGGGAACTGGGACGTGGCTCCCCAGCCCGGCGACCAACTGCAATTCGGCGCCGCGGCGCAGAGCACCGCCCACAACGACTTTCCCGCCGGCACGTCGTTCCAGTCGATCGACTTTACGGCCGGCGGCTTCACGCTTGAGGGAAACGACCTTCGGCTGACCGACGGCATCGGCGTCGCTTCCGGCGTCACCGGCGCGACGATTTCGCTCGACGTCGCCCTGGCCGGCATGCTGACAATCGACACGGCCGAGAATACCGCTCTGATGATCTCGGGCAATCTCTCCGGCAGCAACTACCTGACGAAGGCCGGCGCGGGCACGCTCTGCCTCGCCGGCGCAAACACCTACTCCGGCGGCACGGTGATCGAGGACGGGACACTCCAAGTGCAGAATGACGCCGCCTTGGTTCTCTGCGGCAACGGCTTCTCGGTCGATGGCAGCAGCGCCGTGCTCGATCTGAACGGCAACGACGTCAGCGTCGGCCAGGTCGGGCTCCTCCACGGCTCGATCACCAACAACAGCGCGACGCCCGCCAGTTTGACCGCCACCTGCTATGCGGTTCTCAACGGCACGATCGACGTCGACCTCTACGGCAGCGATGCCCCGCTCCTAAAGGGCCTCGCCGGCGCCGTCACCCTCAGTGGAACCAATAGCTATACCGGCCCAACGACCGTCTACGCCGGCACGCTCCAGTTGAACGGCCCAGACGCCTGGAACCCCGTCTTCAACGGCGCCGGTGCGGATATTCAAGACGGCAAGCTCGTCCTCGACTATTCTACTGACCCCGGTTCCGATCCGGCCGCAACCGTTCAAGCCGATCTGGCCGACGGCTACCCTGCCGCGTTCTCGTCAGGCCCGATCCAGAGTTCCACCGCGGCATCTTCGTCAACGGCTCTCGGCTCGATGGATAACACCACGTCGCAGCAGGTGATGATTGCCCGTGTGAACTACGGCGACGCCAACCTCGACGGCACGGTCGACAGCAGCGACCTTGGTTACGTCATAAACAACTACAACAACGCGGGAGTTTGGAGCGAGGGCGACTTCAATTATGACGGCCTGATTAACTCCACCGATTTCGGCTACGTCATAAGCAACTATAACCACTCGCTGACGGCCCTGCCGCCGCAAGTGATGCTGCTCGCCCGGCTCGGTTCCGCCGCAACCACCGCCGACAACGTGCAGTTCGTCGTCGTTTTCAGCAAGGACGTCAGCGGCGTCGATGCCAACGATTTCCAGTTGCAATGTTCGGGCACTTCCGCCGCCATCGCTTCGGTTGCCGCCTGTTCCGCCTCGAACGCCGTCTACCTGGTCACGGTGGACAACGTCCTCGGCCACGGCGCCCTCGGGCTAAATCTGATTGACAACGACACGATTGTCGATGTCAACAACGCCACGCTCCCGCTGGTCGGCAACGGAACCGACGACGGCTCCTTCACCGGCGAGGTCTACACCATGACGGGGCCGTATGTCTGGGACGGCGGCGGCGCGGATGGCAACTGGTCCACGGCGGCCAATTGGGTGGACGACGTCCTGCCGCCGGCCGGCAGTGCCCTTTGCTTCACGGGCACGCCGTTGCAAAATGGATGTACTGACGATCGGACCGGGGTCGCGTTCCAGTCGATCGAGTTCGCCGCCAGCGGCTTTACGATCAGCGGGACGAGCGACCTGCCGCTGACCGACGGCATCACGGTGGACGCCGGCGTCAGCGATGCGACAATTTCCATGAATGTTACGGCCAGCAGCCCGATTACCATTGACGTGCCCGACGCCGACGCCCAGTTGACGATCGACGCCCTCTCAGGCAGCGGCAGCCTGACGAAAACCGGCGAAGGGACGCTGGGCATGACCGACGACGCCCACACGGGCGGCACGACCGTCAGCGCCGGCACGCTGCTGGTCGGCGCGCTCCCCTCGGTCTTTGCCGAGTCGTTGCACAGCGGCGTCACGTTCGATACCCTGCTGTCGAGCGCCGCGGTGGTCGGCGATCGCGGCGACTCCGGCGGCTCGTTCTCGTGGACGCCACCGGCCGTCAGCGACGGCACGCTCTCTCTGGATGCGAACGATGGCATCCTCAACTGGACCCTGGGCACCGGCTGCCAGGCGGCCACCTATCCCGCCACCGTAACCTACACCTACAGCGGCGGCAATCAAATCAGGGCGTTCGCGATCGGCGTGAAATCGGCCGACATGCCACCCGCGTTCTGCAGCCCACCCGGCCCGCAGCTCTGGAATTACGATACGCAGTACATCAAGGGGATCGCCGGTCCCGACTCGCAACCGGGCTTGGTCTCCGCGTCGCTGGCCGCCTGCGACCGCGAGGGCCCGATCACCAGTTACGAACTGTGCGGCGACTTGCCGGCAGACGCCGCCATCGACTCCAATGGCCTTTTCACCTGCAACCTGTATGCGAGCGACACGTGGCACATCTACGACTTCTACGTGAAAGCAACCGATTCGGCCGGGCAGTATGACCTGCTGCATGTGCTGGTTTACGCCAACGGCGCGCTCGCGGTGGCTCACGATTACCCCGACGTTCAGCCGAACCCGATGGTCCCCTATCTGGTGGCGGTGAACTCCGCCGGCAACGCCATCTATGCGAATACCACGTCGATTACCTACGGCGACATCGTGGGGTACTTGAACGGCGTCCTGTCCTACACCGACCCGCAGCACGGCACCCTTGCGGCAGACCCGAACGATCCTCGGAGTGTTCTCTACACGCCGGCGCAGGATTATCAGGGGCTCGATTCGTTCACGTATCAGTGGGAGTACGACCAGCTCGACTACTGGACACATCAGCCCGTCGGTAGATTGCTGACCAACGTCGCCAGCCAGGCGATTCAGGTGGGCAACTGGGTGGACCTTGTTCCCGACAACACTTACCAGAACGACCCGCATCATGGCATCTCGGGCGTTGGCGAGCAGGAGACAATGACGCTAACGTTGCAGAACCCCCGTGGCGACGGCCTTCCATGCACCGGATGCTGGAGTCTCAATTTCGATCGGAATATCGTTCACGTCTATACATCCGACGGCAACGAGATTTTGCCGAACGACCCAACGGGATGGGGTCCGATAGGCAGCAGCATCATCGAAACAGTCCCCGGCTACAGCAGCAAGGAGGTGACGCTCACGGTCGTCGGCGTCGGCGGCGGCACGACCGGCGTGGACGCCACATGGTGGGTCTGGGGCTGGGGAGGCGGCGCGCAACCGGGCTGGATGTGGAAGACGTATCAGAACATCAGCTACACGGTGGTGGGCGTGGACATCCTCCGCAACGGCACGAAAATCACCAACTTGACGACCACGGTCATTGTGGGCCAGAATATATCTCTGACAGGCGTCGTGACGCCGGGAGATCTTGAGGCCACGAGCAAGGAGTGGGCAATTCCACCTGACGGGAGATGGAATTTGCCGATCGCTAACTACATACAAACCATCGACTTTGGAACTGTCGTCGATCTTCAGCCGGAGAGCTACCATTCGGGAGACCATATCGTACTATTGGATCGGTGATGGAACTAATCTCGTGGTGATCTATGGCGCGACGATTGGTGGCCACGTTTACAGCGCAAGGACCACCTTCAATGTGCTACGGCCGGAGGCAGACCTAGCCTCAACGATAACGACGGATACCCCGGCTATAGATGTAGATCAAGATGTTCGTGTGAGAGGCGGCGAGTGGGTCTTGCACTTCGGGATTCCTGAGAGCGGCACCACGCTGCCGGGAATAACTTGGCATGCGACCGTAACGGTGGACGCGGGTGAGGCGGGGCAGATTGCGTTCGTGCAACTGGTGAAACCAGACGACCACATTGTCACGGCGGGCGATTCCAGGACTAAGAAGCAGTCGTACGACTTCGTTCTCGACTGCGGCCCCTTTCCGGTACCACAGTATGCAGGTCATCTCTTCCCCGTGCATGAGTTCTTCACCTATGCGGACATCAGCGAGGATGACTCCCCGAATTCAGGATTAGGGGATTTTTTGAAGCACAACAGCCGCAACGACACGTTCGAGACATATCTTATGTACAAACCGGACACCTTCGGCAGCATCTGGGTCACGCTGTGTAAGCTGGATTGGTTTTGGAAGGGCGCTGCCACCAAGGATGCGAATGGCGGATGGTCACTGGACCCGGGATCCGCCGATTATCCTCACACGAATCCCGCCGGCGTTGACAGCACGGACCTGCCGCAATGGGAGACCAACTTTCCCGCTCTTCCAATCACTCCCGAGAACTAGGAGACAATGGCGATGCCGCGTTTCACGATCCTTTTGCTAGTGGTCTTTCTCTCAGGTTCGGCTGCACCGCGCATCGCCGGCGCCGCCGAGGCGTCCGCCACCAATCCATGGGCTGCCAAGGCTCGGCAAAAGGGCATCACTGCCTGGCAGCGCACCGCGTACGCGCAATTGGCACAGCTTCACGAGTTCAAGTCGCCCAAGTTCGATACGGGCACTCTGCTTTACCAGGCATCTCGCCCAAATCCCATGACGGTCTTGCGCGATATGGATGTTAAGGTCCTGCCGATTCTCGCGGGTGCGCTCAGCGACGACACTCCGACCAAGACCGAAGACATTTGGTACGCAACCTCATCGCATAGAGCCGGACAGAAACCTCCGGTTCACGTATGGAAGGTGAACGAACTGGTCGCATTCTTGATTCGCGACATTACAGATGAGCAGTTTTTCGTTGGTGAGATCAATCTCCGCGACGTTGAATCCCATCGGGATCGGATCGCAGCGTTCCAAAAACAAATTCTCGAATGGTACCAACAGAACAAGAACAAAACGCGCGAAGAGCGAGAGATTGAGAAACTGAATGGCGATCTGCAACACCGCATCGATGCGGCCGCTTGGCTCGGGCACTGGAAGAGTGCGAAGGCGGTTCCATCCCTGATTAGGCGAGCCGATAGGCTGCTTGCCCAGCAACGGGAGTCGCACTCATCAACGGTTGAGTTGGCCACAATCAGCGCCGCATTAGGACAAATCGGTGACCGCAAGGCCTTGCCCACGGTTGAAAAAGTCTGCAACCGGCTTTCATCCTTGTCCCCAAGTTGGTCTGATTCCAGTGCATACCGTGATCTTTTCTCGGCCTTCCACGGACTGGCGTTGTTTGGACACAAAAAAGAGGCGTTTGCCGAGTTGAAGCGAATCTATGAGAAGCGAGGACCGAAGATGCAGCCCACCAAGAGGGCGGAGTACAAGAAGCGGCTAGGCGAGGCTGAGAGTTGGTGAAGACTCCGGGGGCGGCGAAAACGGCTACGCTCGAAATAAGCGCGCCCGTCCCCCTTTTTCCGTTCCGGTATAAGTGGGCGTACGACCAGCTCGACTACTGGGGTCAGCCCACCGGCGACAGATTATTCACCAACGTCGCCAGCCAGGCGATTCAGGTGGGCAACTGGGTGGACCTTGTTCCCGACAACACTTACCAGAACGACCCGCATCATGGCATCTCGGGCGTTGGCGAGCAGGAGACAATGACGTTGACCTTGCAGAACCCCCGCGGCGACGGCCTTCCGTGCACCGGATGCTGGAGTCTCAATTTCGATCGGAATATCGTTCACGTCTATACATCCGACGGCAACGAGATTTTGCCGAACGACCCAACGGGATGGGGTCCGATAGGCAGCAGCATCATCGAAACAGTCCCCGGCTACAGCAGCAAGGAGGTGACGCTCACGGTCGTCGGCGTCGGCGGCGGCACGACCGGCGTGGACGCCACATGGTGGGTCTGGGGCTGGGGAGGCGGTGCGCAACCGGGCTGGATGTGGAAGACGTATCAGAACATCAGCTACACGGTGGTGGGCGTGGACATCCTCCGCAACGGCACGAAAATCACCAACTTGACGACCACAGTCATTGTGGGCCAGAATATATCTTTGACCGGCGTCGTGACGCCGGGAGGCCTCGATATCGCAAGCCAACAATGGACTATACCGGGCGACAGGATACATGATTACGTCGCTCAGAATCAGAACGGCCGTAAGTACGACCTGCTCCCACAGGACCTCCAATCAAACTCCGTTCAGTTTTACTGGATCGATGGCGGCGACAATCTCACCGTCGTGTACGCCGTGACGATTTTCGGGCGAGTGTATAGTGCGCAATCAACGTTCACTGTGCTCCGGCCAGAGGCCATTTCCTTCGAGGCAACATTGACGGTCAACGATCCCAGGGTCGACGTCGGTTTTCCGAACATGGAGTATAGGGATCGGGACGAGTTGCACTTCGGAACAGGCGATGGGAGAGACACTGAAGTGGTCCCAAGAATCTAGACAGGTGAACAAGGTGGATTTGGACTTTATTTCCGGTAAAATATTTTTCCGGGAAAGGAGACAGATTCACGATGGGAGGCAAGCGGAAGAGTTTTTCGGCGGATTTCAAGGCGAAAGTGGCCTTGGAGGCGATTCGCGGGATTTCGACGACGGCGGAGATCGCCTTGCGGCACAAGGTGCATCCGAACCAGATCGCGAAGTGGAAGAAGCAGGCCCTGGAGAACATGGCCGCACTCTTCGCCGATGGCCGCTCGAAAGCGAACAAGGGGGACGACGACCGGCTCAAGGACCGGCTGTACCAGCAGATCGGCCAGCTCCAGTTCGAGCTCGACTGGCTCAAAAAAAAAGTCGGAGATGCCGATTGAGGCCAAGCGGTTGCTCGTCGAGCCGGAGCAGGAACGGCTTTCGATCGTCCGGCAGTGCGAACTGCTGGGGATGTCGCGGGCGGCCTACTACTACGAGCCGTGGGAGTGGGACGAGACGGCCCTGGCGATGCTGCGGGCGATCGACGAAGAGTACACGCGGCATCCGTTCTTAGGCAAGCGGCGGATGTGCGATTACCTTGCGGAACTCGGCTACGACGTGGGCGTCAAACGCGCGCGGACGTTGATGGCGTGGCTGGGCCTGGAGGCGATTTATCCGAAAAAGAACCTGAGCGTGCCGAATCGAGAGCACAAGAAATATCCGTACTTGCTCAAGCGATTGCCGATCGTCCGCCCGAACCAGGTTTGGGCGAGCGACATCACTTACGTGCGTTTGAGCCGCGGATTCGCGTATTTGACGGTGGTCATGGACTGGTTCAGCCGCTACGTGATCGCCTGGGAGCTTTCGACGACGTTGGATTCGGATTTTTGCGTGCGTTGCCTGGAACGGGCGTTGGAGACGGGCAAGCCCGAGATTTTCAACACCGACCAAGGCGTGCAGTACACGAGCGAAGATTTCACGAAGACGCTGCTGGCGGCCGACGTGCGGATCAGCATGAACGGGGCGGGCCGCTGCTTCGACAACATCATGGTCGAACGCTTGTGGCGGACGGTGAAGCAGGAGGAAGTGTACCTGAAGGAATACGAGGACGTGCCCGATTGCCGCGAGAACCTCGGCGAGTATTTCGCGTACTACAACGGCCGACGGCGTCACAGCAAGTTGAACGCCCGGCCGGTGGAGATTTACTTCGATGCGAATTTGAACAAACGAAAAATGTTTTTGTTTCCCGCTGGGGCTCTGCCCCAGACCCCGGGATTTTTTAAGGCATGGCAAAAAAGTGTCTTGTGGAGGTGAAGGCGGATTGGTATGCTGACGAAAAAGAAAAAGCCTCGAAGAGTTGAAGTCTTCAAGGCTCGTGTCCAAAGACACTTCTTTGGTCCGGTTATCCCTCGGCGGGTTGCTTCCCAGCAGAGCCCGCCTCCGTTTCACCGAACAGGTAAAGCATAAACAAAAGAGAGTTTCAGTCAAGCGGATAGCGTAAATATCCCTTGGTCTAACAAATCGGTTTCCACCTTATTCAAGGGTGCTTTTCTGTCAGAAAAACGGGACCAGCTCACCCTGTTTCTCCAACTGCTCCTTAACCGTGTAGGTCTTGGAGGTACCAGGGCGACCGACAATGTAGGTCGCTGTGTGGTAACGCTCCGCAACCCCACGAACACGGTCACGGATCCGCTGGAGTTTCTCCTCGAACGAAACAAGCAACGCAGCATCGGAATCAAAAGGTGTTGGCATAATGCCTCCTATTGGGAAGAAAGATGGGTCGCAGCCCGCCGCCGCATGGCAGCCGAAAAACGGCGACCCCAAGAACAGAAAAAGCCCGTGGAAAAACGATTCCCACGGGCTTTGTTCACTCGATAATTGCTGTCGCCGATCTTATGATTGGTCGGCGGGTGTCGCCACGATGTGGCGGTCCATTCAATGCTTCATCTGTTCTGTGTTTTGTTTCCTTTTCCTTATTCTCGGGTCCACAAGGGCCCGAAAGTGTTCTGTGTTCTGTTCTGTTTTTCGTGTGGTGCGGTCCGCCTCGATCTCGATCTGTTCCGTGGTTTGTTCGTCCTTTTGCTTCTTGTCCTGCAATGATTGCTGTCGCCGATCTCACGCACAGGCGGCAGCTATCGGCTCCACATTCAGTTGGCTCCGAATCGCTATCCAGAGCTTGCCCAGCCAATTCTCACCTTGCCACTCGCCATCAACCAATGCTGCACCCCAGAACTTGGCCGAGCCACGGTTCCGATTGGAACAGTCCTCAATGATCTCGCTGTCTTTGGTGGCGAGCAGGATGCGTTTCACTTCTGGGTTCTGGTCCACCTTGAGCCGCAGCACCAATCTCATGTTGTCCAAATCCTGCTGGCTTTGTGGCTGGACAACCATCTCGGCCTTGTGTTTTTTGGCAATCAACTTCGCCGTCATGGGCGACGGCGAGGTCCGAATTGCCTCCCGAATCTCTTCATCCTCAAAACGAAGGGCTTGGAAAAGGGCTTCCGCAGTCTTCCAGCGTTTGCCCTGGTGGGTAATGCGGTGAGGCGACATATTTCCAAGTTCACCAAATGGAAGGGCGACTTTCGTGAAGGCGATCATCTGATGGCTCCTGTCCTGTTTGCTTTGGGTGGCGTGTAATGTCTTGAATGGCGGTCCGTTCAAACGGCAGTCCTGTTCCGTGATGTGTTCTCTTTTCTTCACCTTCGGGTCCGTACACTACCGAAAGTGTTCTGTGTCCTGTTCCGTTACTCGTAGGGGACGGTTCGAGCGGGGGCTTCCATGTTCTGTGATCTGTTCTGTAGAATGAGCGGACAAAGAACGGCGTATTCCCCAACCATCAGGAGATGAGACATGGCACGCCATACACGGCGGGTCTGGCTGAAAGAGAGGAAGAACCCCAAAAGGCAGAATGATGCCACCCGCACAGTCAGTTACACGCTGCAATGGAAAGACGAGAAGACGGGCAAGGATCGCTTTCAATCACTCGGCCCATTGGTGACCAAGGAAGACGCAGAGAAGAAACGAGCCGAGAAGGAGATTCAACTCAATCTCAGGAAGACAGAAGTGCTGGGTGAGGTGGCTACCCCAATCCGATTGCACGTGCTAGAGACCGACATTTGTGGGTTTCTCGGACAAGAAAGATGAATGTCGATCTTCAGATTCAGGTGGTATTACCGGAGTTGGGCTTGACCGAGATGCTGTCGGGGCAAGTGCCACTTGAAGTCGAGCCTTTCTTTCCGACGGCACATCGAGAGCCGAGGGTGGAAGAGCTTTGCCAGAACTTGTTGGGTAATCTTCTAATGGAGGGTGCGTTCTTCTTGGAAAAAGCCGACATCAAAGGAATTATTGAAGACGATTTTGAAGGCTGGCAGTCGGAAATGTCGGTATGGAGGAAGCGACTGATTCAGCATTTCTGCACAGCCGAGTTCGGTAGTGATCGTGTTCCTTCAGCCGAAGTCTCAGCCGAGCCTGCAACAAAACCCACAATCGAGCCCGCAACTAAACCCGCAATCAAGCCTGGCCCATTGCCATCGTCTTTTTTGAGCAAGGGTGCGTTTTCGATGCCCGACGAGGCCGAACCAGATGAGCCATACATTGTAAGCCGGAAGCCAGGGACAGAAGCGGCTATCCGCAGCGACGATCCACTCGGCAACTGACGCCCATCTCAGCAAGCCGTCGTTCGCCAGGGCCGGGCAACGGCGATACATATATATATTGAGAAGAACAGCCTGATTCAGCCGATCTACCGCACTGCGGCCCGAAACTCCCGGAGTCGTCGCTGTCCGACAAGAACATTCCTCTCGTCCTGGTCGCAGCCCACGAAGATTCGCCCCATTTTTTCGCAGGCGGCAGCGGTGGTAAATGCTCCCGCCAGCGGGTCGCAGACCAAATCACTGGGGCCGGTGAATGATTCGACCCAATGCTCCATGTCGGCCTGCACCTTCTGCCACGGGTGGAGATCTCGCTCCTGACGGTCGCATCGGTAGTGGTTGTACCAACGGCTTTTGATTTGCCACGCCCCTTTCGAGAAGACGACAACCGGCGTGGCCTGGGTGACGCAACCGAGGTGCTGGAGGACGGGGCCATCTCCTGACCAAGATGAGAAGCCGACTGCCCGGTAGACGAGCTTCTCGGCAAAGGCCCGTAGAACGTGGTCTAAGAATGCCACGCCGCTGTAGCAGCAGAGAACTCCTCCATCCTTGAGAATTCGCTCTGCCAGGGCAGCCAAATCGGGAAGTTGAGAAAGAAACTCCCGTCCATAGGGGATGTCGGTGAGGATGAGACCGACCGATCCAGATTGGATATCGGCCACACGTTCCAAATCCTGGAACGGGCAATGAAAGAGCCGGATCGAGTCGCCTGCCCGAGGCTGTGCCAGCCGCTCATTTATCTCTTCCAGCTTCTCCTTCTTTCTCGCCCGCCGCTCAATCAGCCGCAATTCGATTGGTCTGGCAGGAACATCATCACCCAGGGCAGCAATGGCTTCCCTCGCTCGTTCGGCGTCCTTTGACCTAAATGTGACAATACGAGTCACCCGCTGCTGTCTTCCGTCCTTCCCCCGGTGCGTCTCGCACTTCGGAATTTCCGAAGTGCCGATCAGGTGTTCACGGACAGCCTCAACCGTCTTGTCGCTCGTGCCGAGGATCTCAGCCAGCCAATTACTCGATATATCTGGCGTCCGGCGAAGTTCGGCGGCGATGATCTCCCTCAGTTGTCGTCTCGTGACTTTTCTTCGGACGAGATTTAGCAGCAAGGCATGATCCCGTTTCTGATCTTCAGTCAAGCCATGCAGGGTGAGGATCGGGTAATCGGCGATCCCAAGTTCCCGACACGCACGTTCTCGGTGGTGACCGTCGATGGTCTTGCCCTTGTCATCTTTGATGACGGGCAACAGAACTCCGTGTCGCCGGATCGATTCTTTGAGGGCATGGTACTCCCAGCTTGGGAGTTCGGGAAGAAGTTGATAAGGCTGCTCGGCTAGCTTCAGCATCTCGGTTCCCTCCAAGGTCTGGGAGCCGATTGTAGACGATTTGTCGAACGGGTTCCAGACGTGCGGCAGTACATATCTGCGATCCCAAAGGTTCGGAGAAGATGTTCTCGATCTCGACCGCAGCGACACTGGCCATCGTCCTCCGAATACTGGTCAGCAACAAGGAGAGGGTTTGGCCGAGATCAAACCAGCGATCCTCGTCTGAATTTTTTGTCCCTTTAGGGTGAACCCTGCACAGTCGCACGACCTGGCACGCTTGGGCAGGAAGTTCGGCGGTCTGAGCCACGCTCACGGGCGAGTCAGCGGATTTCGACGACATTATATATATGGATCGATTTCAGACGCTAAATCGCCCTGCTCGCTCGATGCCGACGCCCAAGCCGTTGAAGAGATTGGCGACCGCTGGGAATCCGGCCTTGCCGAACTGGCGAATCCTCGAAATAGATAGACCAGATCCGCTATGGCAACCATCCCCACACCCCTAACAACCCCTTGCGGCTCCCTTTGCCGAGCCGCCGCTCCAGGTTTTGGGAGTTCTGGAAACTGGAATCTCGGACTGGTCACAGCCGATTTTTTCTTGATTAAGGTGAACCCTGCACACCCGACACGGGCGACATGGTTTGGCGGCGGTGAGGGTCGCCATCGGGCGGCGATCAGCGGCTTGGGGAAAAACCTTGGGCGACAGGTGGAAGCTCGAACTCGCCAACTGACCGGTGGCCTACCCGCAGATTTTTCTTCTATTTATAGGTGATCCCCGCACACCCTCCACACCCGACACAGTTTGGCGGTTGGGGTCGGCGTTGAGCAGCGGCACAGGGTGCCACAGTGGTGCCACAAGGGGTGCCACAACGATGCCACAAGGGTGCCACAAGGAATTTCGTGTTTGCGAAAGTCGTTGTATGCCAGCACGTTACGGCTTCGTGGTCGGATTCCCGCCGCCTCCACTCAAAGCCACCTTGCATTGATTTGCAGGGTGGCTTTTTTGGACTTATGCCGTATTCTCTGCTGCTTAACGATTTGCGTAAACGTCTGGATGACCAATGTGGTGACCAGTCCGATTCAACGAGGTAGCCGATTAGACGTTGACAGCATCGATTTTCATCAACGAGGAGATAGCAGTGTCCGAGGGCAATGAACGCATCATTCGCCGCCGCCTTGCTCGTATGCCTCCCGCTCGAACGGATTGTCCCGATAAGGCCTGCGGCGCATCAGCCAGAGCACCAAAGCAACATCCCAGGTACGCAGGCCCCATCAGCGGCCCCCATCGCTCGAACTGGCGAACGTGAACCATCTCGTGATCGTGGGAAATGTCCAGGGCGGCGTCCGTCTGCCCGAAGATCGTGTGCCCCAGCGTGAACGCCATCGCACCTTCAACCAGTGGAAACCGCTCCAAGAGCCACTTCACGCCGCCGCCATAGAACTCGACCACTCCGCCACGGATTCGGGCGCTGCCGCCCGTGCAAAGGCCGATGCCACCAAGGAACAGCCCCAGCAGCGTATAGGGCGAGGCCCAGATTATAGCAAGAAGGCGGCGTAACTCATTCGCGGTGTGCCACCCCGCCGGCCTGTCTGGCTTCGCCTTGTACCCCAATTTTTTGGCTTGGGCGAAATCGGCGTCGGCTTTGTCGTTGTCGCCTTTCTGCTTGTAGCACCAACCGCGCCCACGGAATGCTCTGGCAGATTGCGGTTCGAGGCGAATTGCTTCCGTGTAATCCGCAATCGCTTTGTCGAATTCGCCCTTCTTGATGTAAGCAGCGGCTCGCCCCCGATAGAACACGGCTCGGTGCGGATTGATCCGAATCGCCGCTGTGAAGTCGGTGATCGCTTTGTCGTAATCACCCTTCTCGCCGTAGGCGCCGCCACGGCTGTAGTACGCCTCGGCATCCTTCGGGTTGAGTCGAATGGCCTCGGTGAAGTCAGCAATCGCCTTGTCGTGGTCACCCTTCTTGCCGTAGGCCAAGCCACGATTGTAGTACGTCGTGGCTTGTTTCGGATCGAGTCTGATGGCCTCATCGTAGTCAGCGATGGCTTTGTCGAACTCACCCTTCTTATGATAAGCATAGGCCCGCCCACCATAGACTTCGGCATGTCGTGGATCGAGCCGAATGGACTCCGTGAAGTCCGCAATCGCCTTGTCGAACTCGCCCTTCTCATCGTAGACATGGGCTCGGCCCCAATACGCCTCGGCCCATTGTGGATTGAGTCGAATGGCCTCGGTGTAGTCCGCAATCGCCTTGTCGAACTCACCCTTCCTATCATAAAGAAGGGCTCGACTATAGAATGCTAGAGGCAACTTCGGGGCGAGGCGAATAGCCTCGGCACAATCCGCAATGGCTTTTTTAATGTCACCCTTCTGCCCATAGACCATTCCTCGGGCACAGTATGCCTCGGCTCGGTGCGGGTCGAGGCGAATCGCCTCCGTGCAGTATGCCTCGGCTCGCTGCGGGTCGAGGCGAATCGCCTCCGACCAGTCGGCGATAGCCTTGTCGAAGTCGCCGTTCCTGCCGTGGGAATCACACCGACAGCAATATGCCTCGGCCATCATCGGATCAAGCTGTATGGCCTTGTTACAGTCGGCGATGGCCTTGTCGAATTCGCCTTTTCGCAAGTAAGCCTGGCCCCGGCCGGAGTACGGCTGAGCGTTTTCTGGATTCAGACGAATGGCCTCGGTGTATGCCGCTATCGCTCCATCGAAATCGCCTTTGTCTCGCAGCAAATCGCCTTGCTTTGTTGCTTCATCTTTTGAGTTGTCCATGATGAGCTCCCTGCGTCAGAATCGTCGGATGGTAGACGAGTATAATCCGATGGCCTGTGGCTGCCCATCTCCAACCCGTTTCGTGGGACAATCACTGAAGAATGTTCGAATCCAATAGTAGCCGATGTGGGAGCCAATAGGATATTGTAGTTGCCGTACGTCTTTGGGAATAAGGACTTGCGACATCGTTCTTGGAGCCTCGCCTATTCCGACACGCTGTCGCTTGCATCATAGCGACGATATGCCCAGGCGATCAGCCAGAGAATGCCGGCTGCAGGCAGGAGCAACGCCAACCAGGCGGCGAGGCAAGCCGCCGGCATACTCCCGGTCAGGAAATAGACGATCGCCGCCGGGACGGCCGCCTCGGCTGCACAAGCCCCGATCACGAAAGTCTTGACGATCATCAACAGCATGACGCGGCCCATCTTCAGGAAGCCTTCCGAGCCCGATGCGACTAGCGGCGAAGGATAGAGCAGGAAAAAGAAGCTCTCCGTGCCGAACATGAGCCAGTTAAACGGCAGGGCAAACAGGCACGCGGCCAGCAGCTCGGCCGCGGCGACACGGAGGAAGACGGCGGTGGCGGCGAAGACCAGCCAGTCCAACAGCGTCACAATCGTCACCGCCGCGAGCATCTGCCCGCAGGCCATCGCCAGCGGCCGGATCGGCAGCGACTTCAACAAGTCCATCCGCCCATAGTCGCCGCGAAAACCGAACGGGGCCTGAGACGAATAGAGAAAGGTCGCGTAGGCGGCGATGCCAATAATGAAATGAGGCAGCATCTTCAGCAGTTCCTTGTTCTGGCCCGGGCCAATCAGTAAGGGAGTGCCGATGGCCACCACCGCGATCACGGCCACGATCACTGCCCCGCGGCCGCCGCGGAGGGATTGGATCGCCTGCCGCCAGACCACAGGCCCGACGCCGCCCAGCCAGGGCGGCTGCGGCAGTCGCGAGCTGCGAACGATGCTTTTCGAGTGCGCGGCGAAGGCGCCGCCGCTTATCATCCGCCGCTTTCGCTCCTGCATCTGCTGGCTGACGCGGACGGCCGTCTCCAGGTAATTGGCGTCGAGCCAGACGGCCAATGCGTAGATGCCGACGACCATCGTCGCGCCCAACGCGGCCCAGCCGAGCGCATCGGGGATCAGCCGCTCGGCGGTGATGATCTTGGCGAAGACCGCGAAGGGGGCCAGAAGGACATCGGCCAGCGGCGAATGCCGTGCCCGCAGCAACGCCTCCTGCCACGAGCCGGCAAGCCCTCGGCTGGCCGCCTGGCCCGCCACCACGGCGGCGGCGACGATCACTCCGCCCAGCAGCAACTTGCGGGCCCGCGTGAAAGCTCGCTCGCCGACCGTCTGCGCGATCAACTGGGCGCACACAGTGAGGCTGTTCATCATCAGATAGGCCAGAAACGAGCCGACGGCGGCGGCGGGCCACGAGCGAATGTGCATCATCAGCGACAGCGAGATGATCAACGAGACGTAGATCGCCGCCGTGACGCTGCCGAGAATCTTGTACAGCAGCAATTGCCGCCGTGAAAACGGGGCCGGAAAGAGCATGTCCACGTCGCTGGGCGAAAAGTAGATCGCCCGCTCGCCCAGCGAAGTGACGATCGTCATCAGCACGTATAGGAACATTACGACGGCGATCACCTCGCCGAACGAATCGGCCCCCTGGCCGGTCACTCCGGCGCGGCCAAGCCTGGTGGCCATCACCAGGTTCGGCCCGAGCATCATGCCGAAGATCAGCAGCGTGAAAGACCAACAGCAGCGCCCGCGCACCGACTTGAGTTTGCGAGCCATCGAGCGGAAGCTTCCGCGAACCCGCAACCGATAGAGTTTCCACAGGGCGGCGTGCATCGTCGTCTTTACGATTCGGTGGCTTTGAAGAAGATCGCTTCCAGCGAGTTTTCGCCCTCCAGGTCGGGATAGCGGGCGCGGGCCTCTTCCATCGTGCCGCAGAACAGCCGCCGCCCCTTGTGCAGGATCAGCAGATCGGTGCACAGGTCCTCGACCAACGAGAGCAGATGGGAGCTGATGACCACGGCCGCCCCGTCGGCCGCCTGTTGGCGAATCGAATCCTTCAGCGTGCGGATGCCGCGGGGGTCGAGGCCCGTCATCGGCTCGTCGAACAGAATGGCCGACGGCCGGTGCAGATAGGCGCAGCAGATGGCCGCCTTCTGCCGCATCCCCCGCGACAATTCGCGCGCCGCCGTGTGGCGATTCTCCGGTCAACTCGAACTTCTCCAACAGCGACTCGGCCGCGGCGGAGAAGTCGGTCACGCGGTAGGCCGCCGCGATAAAGTCGAGATGCTCCCAGACGGTCAGCGAATCGAACAGGTGCGGGTCGTCGGGCACGAAGCGCCAATCGCTGCTTGGCTGCCACCGGGTCTTCGACGACGTCGTATCCGCCGATCGAAAGCCGTCCGCTGGTCGGCTGCAAAATTCCGGCCATGGCCCGCAGCGTCGTCGTCTTTCCCGCGCCGTTGGGGCCGAGCATTCCCAGGATCGTCCCGGCCGCCACCTCAAAACGACAAATCCTGCACGGCCAGCGTCTCGCCGTAGTTCTTGGAGAAGCCGGTTACGGAAATCATGCTTGTCACGGACCTTGGCGGACAAATCGAGATCGGCGCCGTGCCGTCTCCGACGCCGAAAGAGACCCGCTCGGAACGGTCGGAACGACTACCGACTACCGAGTATATCGCCCCGTCTTGCGGGTTGCCAGTAGCGGGTCCAGGGGAATTTTGGACGCACTGCGTCCAAAAAGCGACAGGTTGAGCGGATCGCCCGCTACGGTCCTTCGTCTTCACTTCCCCGTGCTTGCCGCGAAGCGTTCCGCCAGCTCGCGGATCGTGTCGGCATTGCCGGGATGGCCTGCCCGCTCCTGGCTCGGGAATAGCCGAGCAGGCATTCCATGCTGAGCCCCGACGCCAAAGAGTCAGCTATAAGGGCAACGCCCTGGGGAATGAATCCATCCCCAGAATCGCACAAGGTCCAACGGACCGTCACCCTTCAATCCCAAACATAACGCTCGTCGTATTCACTCCCGTGGCGTTCCAACATCCTCCGATATTCCTCTTGGAAAGCCCTCTTCCGGTGATGCTCCTCCTGGTTGGCGATGTACGTCTTGACCTGTTCAACACTTGATGGGCTGACGGAGAACGCCCCGTAGCCGTTTTGCCAATGGAGATCGCCCAACGCCGGGCCTTCCTGTTGGATGCGAATCGATGAGTTCGTCTTGACCTCCTCGACCAACCGCGCGATCGCCACCGTGCGATGCAACGAGCAGAGGATGTGCACGTGGTCGGCCACCGCGCCGACCATCAACGACGGGCATTTGATGTTCCGCAGGATTCCCACCACGTATCCGACCATGACGCCGCGCAGACTCCGGCGTCTGGAGATACGGTTGGCGGTGCTTCGTGCTGAACACCAAATGAACGAGCACGTTCGACAGTGATTGCGGCACGGTGATGGTTTGTTGCGGTTACGGCCCGTTGGGGCTTGGATTTTGGTGTTGGAGAACGGTGTTCGGGTTGCGGGCCGTTTCCCCTGGGCGTTGCCCAGGGCTATCGAGTCTGGCCCCTTCGGCGCCGGCGTAAACGCGAAAATTCAGGCTTGGCTCCTCGGCGGCCAGGATGATTACTCGTTCTTGGTACCCGCATTCCGAATAACAATCGTATCGTCCAGCGAGTCGTGTGGACCACCCCACGAAGATTCTCCGACGAACGCCGTTACAGCGATGTCGCGATTGATCTCAAATCGCCACCGGACGATCACGGTCAGGTCATAATCCACGCCGTCCTCGCCGCGTACACAGCGAGTTGATTCCTCTCCAATAAGATCGCGAAGTTCCGGAAGAGGCAGTTCTCGGTACGAATTCAACTCCGAGGCGAGCAACTGGTATGCAACAACGTGGTTCATGAAGTGGAAACGGGGCTATCATTGATCCCCAGCCCAGCGCGCCTTTACCCCTCATGCCTCACCCGATGCCGCAGGGCGATTAGGTCTTTCATCACGATTCCCGAGCGACACCTTCGCGCCGGGCAGGCCGAAGGCGTCGTGGAGTTGGCGGTAGAGGCTGTAGAGCTCGGCGTAGACGTTGGCCGCCTTCTTGTTGGGCTTGTAGACGGTGCTTTTCACGCCGGTCATGGCTCGCTGGGCGGCGGGAACGTCGCGATGGGCGCCGCCGACGACGGCGCCGAAAATCGTGGCGCCCAACGCACAGGTTTGGGCCGAGCGGCTGATCTTCATGGGGCGGTTGCAGACGTCGGCGTAAATCTGCATGACCATCGGGCTCTTCTCGGCGATGCCGCCGCAGTTGACCACTTCCTTCACCGCCACGCCGTATTCCTCGACGCGGTTGATGATCGTCAGCGCGCCGAAGGCCGTCGCTTCGACCAACGCGCGGTAGATTTCGGGGGCGGTGGTGTGCAGGGTTTGCCCGACCAGCAGGCCGGAGAGCAGGGCGTCGACCAGAATCGTGCGGTTGCCGTTGTTCCAATCGAGGGCGACCAGGCCGCTTTCGCCGGGGCGGAGCTTTTCGGCGGCGGTGGTGAGATTGGCGATCGTGTCGCCCTTGGCGGTGTAGCCGGCGGGGGCGAGGTGCTTCGCAAACCAGTTGAAGATGTCGCCGACGGCCGACTGGCCCGCTTCCAGGCCGTACATGCCGGGGATGATCGAGCCGGGCACGATGCCGCACAGGCCGGGGATGTCGGGAAACGCGCCATCGACCGGGGCGACCATCATGTCGCACGTGCTGGTGCCGATGATTTTCACCAGCGTGCCGGGCTTGATGCCCGCACCGACCGCGCCGAGATGGGCGTCGAGGGCGCCGACGGCCACGGGAATGCCGGCGGGCAGGCCGACGCTTCGGGCCACTTCGGCCGTGAGAAATCCGGCCACGCGATCGGAGGGCAGCGCCGGCGTGTTGAAGGTCTCGGAAATGCTGCTCATGTCGGGATCGAGACTCTTCAGGAACGCCTTCTTCGGCAGGCCGCCCCATTGCTCGTGGTACATCGCCTTGTGGCCGGCGGCGCAGATGCCGCGCGGCATCGAGCTGGGCACGGTGTTGCCGGTGATGAAGCCGGGCACGAAGTCGGCCAGTTCGACCCAGGCGGCGGCCGCCTCGAAGACCTTCGGCGCCGTTCGCTTGCAGTGCAGGGCCTTCGACCAGAACCATTCGCTGCTGTACGTGCCGCCGCACTTGGCCAGATAGCCGTCGCGATGTTTGCCGGCCTTCTCGGTGATCTCGGCGGCTTCGGCGATGCTGGTGTGGTCCTTCCACAGCCACGCCTGGGCGGCCAGGTTTTTGCGAAACGCCGGCTTCATGGCCAGCGGCGTCCCCTGGGCATCGACCGGCAGCGGCGTCGAGCCGGTCGTATCGACGCCGATGCCGACGACGTTCTCGACCGCGAAATCGCGATCGCGGCTGGGCGGTCGGAAACCGCCTCGCTCGACCGACTTGGAAGAAGCCTTCGATATAGTCGGCGGGGTTTTGCCGGGCGAGGTTCGGGTCTTTCGGATCGAGCAGGATGCCCGCCTCGCCGCTGGGATACGGGAAGACCGAGGTGGCCACCTCGCGGCCGTCGGCCGTATCGACGATCAACGTCCGAACGCTGTTGGTCCCGTAGTCAACGCCGATGGCGAAAGTTCGCTTCTTTGCCATGAGTCCGACCCCTTGCTAGAATTGTCTTGGGAATTGTTCTCGATTATGGACGCAAGACGAATAGAAACCGCACGCCATTTCGGCCGCGGCCCGCTCGTCGATGAAGACACGTGTAGGACTTTTGTAGACCGTGAACGGCGCGTTGTCAATAGTCGCGTGCGCGACCGGGGCGTCTTCGTAGATGCGGTGTCCCGCCGCTTCGCGGGCGATCGGGCCGGCCGGATCACTGCCGGCGCTGGGGGTGGCGGTTCAGTTGCCACTCCAACGGTCCTGACGCTAGGCCAAGGAACGCGGCGGGACGCCGCGTCTACGAACTACTGAACAGCCAGCCACTATGCTGACAACGACTGGACGAGCGGGTATACAATAGTGCTGACGAAGATCGAGGTCGTGGTGCGAGGAGAGCAGCATGTCCCACGTTTGCCCCTGGTGGTCCGCCCCGTTCACCATTTCTCCCTTCTTTCGCCGCTGGCTTCACGATCCGGAGCGAATCGTTGGGTGTTATGTCCGGCCCGGCATGACGGTGCTCGACGTGGGTTGCGGCGTGGGCTGGTTCTCGATCCCGATGGCCCGCACGGTCGGCGACGACGGAAAGGTGATCGCCGTCGATCTGCAACAGCAGATGCTCAACATGCTCCGCCGCCGGGCGGCGAAGGCGGGCGTGGCCGACCGCATCGAGTTGCACAAGTGCGGGCAGGATCGGCTCGGGCTCGAAACGGAAGCCGATTTCGCGCTCCTCTTTGCAGTGCTTGCATGAAGTGCCGGATCAGGGCCGTCTGTTGGGCGAGATTTACCGCTGCCTGAAGCCCGGCGGCAAGCTGCTGTTGGCCGAACCGCCGATCCACGTCACCCACAGGAAGTTCCTCGGCGAAGTCGCCGCCGCCGAAGAAGCCGGTTTCCAAGTCGAAGGAGAGCCCCACGTTCGCTGGAGTCATGCCACCATCTTCGTGAAGGAACCCAACTGAGCGTACTCCTCTCGCTCCGCGTGAGGCGACCTGCAAGCCGTCTTCCTCTCGCGGAGCGAGAGGAGTACGTGAGCATCACCGAAGGATGAACATGCGAGTCTCCCGTCAGCTTCAAGAGTTCCGCAGCGACTTCATCGAGAACTTCGAGCGGATCGGCATGAACACGAGTCCCGGCGATGCGCGGTTTCTCCGTATCCTGGTCGAAGGCTCGCGGGCCCGCAACGGTTTGGAGATCGGCACGGCGAACGGCTACGGCGCCATGGTGATGGGGCTCGGCTTCGAGCGAAACCGAGGCCACTTGACGAGCATCGACATTGACGCCGAGATGGTCGCGACCGCGCGGGCGAACGTCAGGAAGATGAAACTGCAAGAGACGGTCTCGGTGGTCAAAGGCGCGGCGTTGAAGGTGATTCCCAAGCTGGCCGGCCCGTTCGACTTCGTCTTTATCGACGCCTGGAAGGACGAATATCTCGGCTACCTGCGGGCAGTAGAGCCGAAGCTCAAGCGGCGGGCAATCATCGTGGCCGACAACGCGATCCGGTTCGCCGACCGGATGCGCGACTTCTTGGAAACGGTTCAGAACAATCCCAAATACCAGTCGGTTGTTGTCAGAGCATCGGAGGAGAAGCACGACGGCATGATCGTCATCTACAGAAATAGAGCATAGCGGGGCAGAGGTTCTATCTTTGATAGATGCGACATCCTTTGCCGATCGTTTCCGGCACGAAGCAATAGAGGACCGCGGCAGCCGCCAGGCATAAGACGGCGGCGACGAAAAAGGGGAGATGAAACCAAATCGGGGCGAGCCAGCCGGCCAAGAGCGGGCCGATCGCGATTCCCAGCGTGAAACCGGAGGTGACCACGCTCATCTGTCCGGCTTCGCGACCGCCGCGGGCAAGGTCGCCGGCCAGGGCGAAGGTCGTCGCCGCGATCGCCGCCGCCGCCACCCCTTGCAGCAGCCGCAGGGCGATCAACTGCCAAGTGGCCGTCACCATTCCCAGCGGCGCGGTGGCAGGGGCCATCAGCACAAGGCCCACAATCGCCACCGGCTTGCGGCCGACGTGATCGGAGAGCCGCCCCAGCGGAAGTTGAAACAGCAGACGAGAGACCAAAAGCGCACTGAAGGCCAGGCTGAAGGCAATTGCTCTGCTGGAGCCGTTCGTTGAATTGGACCTCCAGCGTGGCCATCATCGTGAACGCGGCGGACATGATGGCCGTGGCGAAGGCGATGGCGAGGATGCGGCGGTCGGCGAAGGCCTCGAAAGATCGGGCGGGGCGCGCCGGCGGCAATCGGGGAGCTTCGGGGCGGCGCTCGTGGATGCCGAGTTGCACCAGCAGCATCCCCAGCACAATCACGCCGCCGCCGAAGAGGAAGGCGGCCGCAAAGCCCGACCATTCATAGAGGAATCCGCCTACCAGCGGGCCGACCGCCAGCCCGAGCATCCGCGAGGTGGTATAGATGCCCATCGAGCCGCCTCGCGACTCGATGACGGTGCTGGTGGTCAGCATGGCCATGGCGGCGGGGACGGTCAGGGCCACTCCCAATCCCTGCGCCGCCCGCAACAGCATCAGCCCAAGGAACGAGCCGGCGAAAATGAACGCCAGCGTAGCGGCGGCCATCACCATCAGCCCGAGCTGGATCATCACCTTTCGGCGGCGGAGCCGATCGCTGAGAGCCCCTCCGAGCGGCTGCAACACGGCGGCGGTGATGCCGTACGCGGCCAAGAGAATCCCGACCCGCAACGGCTCATTCACGTGAATCAGCGGCGCCGGCAGCGCCGCCACGTACAGCGGCAGCACGATGATCAGGACGCCGTTGCCCACGGCATCGCCCAGCCGAGCGAACGACAGGGTCAGCACCACACGATTGGCGCCGATCCGCCGCGCTCGCGATTTCAAACCGCTCCAACTCGCCATCTTGCGTCTATTCGATTTCCTTTTGTCTTTCGGCCTACATCTTAGCGGTTTGCCATGCTCGACGCCAGCCACGATGTCGGTGGCGGGTGCGACGAAGGCTCGGGCATCGTAATTCTTGACGGAAACGCACCAGGAGTTCCTCGATCGACGCACGTCGGCGTTAGTGGGAGATGAGCGTGTCGCGGGGGCGCGGAGGAATATGCGATCTCCGCGCCTCCGCGCCTCCGCGTGAGACTCGTCCCTGTATCACCCGTGACCTGTTCCCGGAGTTGCCGGCAAAGGCTCAGTGCGGTGGCGAGCCGACGCCCGGATCGCTCTCTGATTTCCGCTCCGTTTGCGGTTCCAGCTTGGGTTGGTTCACGCGGAGGTGCGGAGACGCGGAGGGAGAGAGGTGGTTGACGATGCGGCGGAGACCTTCCTTCAGCGTCTCGCCGCCGAAGTTGATCAACAGGCCAACGGGCAAGTCCATGAGACGGATGTACGTCAGAAGCTGCTTGGAGTGAACGGGGGCCAGCTTCTCGACAGACTTGAGTTCGACGACCACGCGGTTGTCAACCAGCAGATCGGTTCGGAAGCCGTCTTCGAACACCATGCCGTCGTATTCGAAACGGATGGACTTCTGGCGTTCGACCTGGAAGCCGCGACGTTCGAGCATTCGGGCGAGGACGACTTCGTAGACGGACTCGAGAAGACCGGGGCCGAGATCGCGGTGCAGTTTCACAGCGGAGTCGATGATGGCGCCGGTGATTTCGTCGAGTTCTCGCATGGTTTGGATTTCCTTGCGGTTAGCGTTGGAAAGAGGAATCACGCGGAGGCGCGGGGCGCGGAGGAATACGGGGCCTCCGCGCTCTGCGCCTCCGCGTGAGATTCGCTGGTCGCGACAATGGCTCCCGACCCCCTTTGTTCCTTAAGAATCCATTATTGCCTCTTCTCTTGGCAGCTTCCTTTGCAGGAATTCGCTCTCTTGACCATTGTGCTGAACTCCACCGGGGTCGAGAACCGGTAAGGCTTGCTTCGAACGCTACTTCCAATGCTGCCCGACAAACGCCTCCACTTCCGGCAGGCCGCCTTGGAGGACCAGGTAGCCGTTGTGGGGCTCGCGGAGCGTGATTTCGTGGTTCACCGGCGTCAGCAGCATCTGGCGAATCCGCGCGGGATCGTCGGTCTGGCCGAGCACCCAGGCTAGTTTCATGTAGGCGGTCTCGGGCAGCATGTTGTCCATCGGGATGATGCCGAGCTTCAGCAGATCGCGGCCGGTGTCGTAGACGTACATCTGGGCGTAACCCCAGATGGTCTGCACGGTCATCACCACGGTCATGCCCTTGTCGATCGCGCGGCCGACGGCGGCGTAGAGCGGCTTGTTGATGTGCCCCAGGCCCGTGCCGGCGATGACCAGGCCGCGGTAGCCCATCGCGCTGAGGCTGTCGATGATGTCCGGGTTGAAGTTGGGATAGTAGTACTGAATCGTCACCTTCTCCTCGAAGCTCGGATTGATCACCGGCACGCGGCACTTGTCGCGGCGGAGAAAATCGTCGGTCAGGTAGGTGAAGTACTCGCCGTCGGCGTTCTTTTGCCGCGAAACCATCGCCAGCGGCGTGGCCCCGATGGTGCGGAAGGTGCTGCGGTAGCTGGAGTGCATCTTGCGGCAGCGGGTGCCGCGGTGCAGCAGGTCGTAGTTGTCGGAGGTCGGGCCGAACATGCAGAGCATCACCTCGGCGATCTCGCATTCCGCCGCGGTGCGGACGCCGTTCATCAGGTTCAATGCCGCGTCGGACGACGGCCGATCGGACGATCGCTGGCTGCCGACCAGCACGATCGGCACCGGCGAGTTCTGCACCATGAAGCTGAGAATCGCGCCGGTATGGGCTCATCGTGTCGGTGCCGTGGCCGATGACGATGCCGTCCACGCCCCTGGCGATCTCGTCGCCGATCGCGTTGGCCAGGGCGATGTACTGCTCGGGCCCATGTTCTCGCTGAAGACGCCGAAGAGCTTCTTCGTGGTCATGTTGGCGATGTCGGCCAGCTCGGGCACGGCCCCGTACAGTTCGCCGGGCGTGAAAGCGGGAATCACCGCGCCGGTGCGGTAGTCGAGCCGCGAGGCGATCGTGCCGCCGGTGCCCAGCAGCGTGACGCACTTCTTCCGCGCGTCGACCGGGAACTGCCTTTTCTGGAATCTTGTAAACAGCCTTGCGATAGCCGGTTTCCTTGGCCGTCGTCACCCGGCCGGCGTCCACGCCGACGTTGTAGCCGTTGAAGAGCTTCACCACGACGTGGAACTCATCGCAAGTCTCGCTGCGGGGCAACACCACGCCCTTGAAGCAGGAGCCGCGGTCGTTCGCGATTTCGACTTCGCTCCATACGCCGAACCCGAAAGCGTTCCATCACCTCGCGCGAAGGGCCACGGTAGCCCTGGAAACGGTCGGTGCGCTCGTTGATCGGGATGGTCATTGCAGCACCTCCTGCCCGAGTTGAGTCTTGACGAACTCGGCCACGTCTTTGGCCGCCGCCTTGCCGCGGAGTTGACGGACGGCCTTGCCGGTGAGATACCGTAGCCGCTTTCCGTCAGAAGGGCTCTCATCATGGCAGTCACTGTCCACCGGGAGCCCGCTCAATTCCTGCGTCCACGCCGCGCGATCCTGGAGGGCGTAGCCGAGCGTCGCGCTGGCGGCGGCGGCATCCACGCCGGGATTTTGGGCAATGTGAGCGGCGACCGGCTGAATCGCCTCGCGCGGGATTCTGCCGCCGGTGAACATATCGAACACCTGCACCCAATCGGCCATGTCGAGGCGATCCATGGGGATGCCGGCCCGCTCCATGGCCTTTGCCCGCTGACCGATTTCGACGGCGGCCACCAGTCCATCGACGCCGGTCCGCTCGACCACGGCATCGACGATCGGGCGCCGCCGCGGCGGATGAGAAACTCGGTGGTTTCTCGCGGTACCCGCAAGGCGCCGTACTTGGCAATGCGCTGCCAGGGGGGTGGCCGCAGCCGGCTCCGCGCCTCGGCCACCCGCTCGGGCGTGATTCGCGTCGGCGGCGAGTCGGTGTCGGGATACATGCGGTCGGGACCGGGCAAAATCCGCTCGAAGGTCGTGTAGCCGCCCGTAAGCGCCTGCCGCGTCTCCTGCGGTATCCCCTTGATCGCATCCACGAAGCGTATGCGTATCTCTTCGACGGCCGTGCGGCAGTCGGCCTCGGGACCGAAGACGATGAAGTAGTCGTCACTGTCGCCGAGTCGAATGCGTTTGCGGAGCCGCTCGATGAACTTGTGCTTGTCGGGAAACTCCGGCATCAGCGCGCCGCTTAAGACGATCGGCGGCTCGTCCAAGCACGCGATGACGCGGATGCGGCCGGAGAGTTCGTCGAGAAACATGGTGTCGGGCTGCGTGGGCATTTGCGCCAGTCCCAGGCCGCCGTGCAGCCGCGCCGCGAAAATCTTTCCGCCGCCTTGCATCGCCCGTCGCATGAAGCCCAGGTCGGCGTCCGCAAAAACGTCGGTCACGTCGAAGGTGGCGAGCAGGATATCTTCCGGCACGCGCATGCCGCGGCGGTGCAGTTCGTCGCGGAAGCGGAGCAGGTTCACCTGGCGAACGGCTTCGTTGTGGACGAGCTTGACGGCGTATCCGGCCTTGGGCACGCCCTTGATCTCCACCCGCTGTCCGCCGCGGACGCTGACGTTGACGTCCTGGCGGCTGGCGCCGATGCCGGTGCGCACCCGGCCGGTGTTCCGCGCCACCAGGCCGCAGAGCACGATGGCCTCGCGGACTTCCTCGGGCGCGACCAACTCGGGCCCGGTGACGGTTTCGGTCAGCGGCATCCCCAGGCGGTCGGTGCGCCAGACGATGCGATGCCCCTTGTCCTTCACCTCACGGCAGGAGTCCTCTTCCAACGAGACGTGGGTGATCGTGAGCTTTCGCCCCATAAACGGCAGACAGCCGTTGAGGCCCGACGATGGCCGTGCGCTGGAAGCCGGTGGGGATGCTGCCGTCGAGGTATTGTTTCCGCGCGATGTGCACCTCGTCGATGATGTCCATGTTCATCGACAGGCAGATTTCGATGGCGACGTCGAGCGCGGTCTGGTTGACCAGGAACGGCGGCGTGTCGTCCATCTCGTAGGTGCAGACGTTCTTATGATTGAGGAGATAGATGATCTCCTTCTTGGTTTTGAACTCCATCAGCGCAGTGCCGTCGTACTCGCCCAATTCGCTGAGCGTGGGCCGCATGTGGCGCAGCACTTCGCCGTCGTGGGTCTCGGTGTAGAGGCCGGCGGGGCAGCGGCAGAAGAGCTTGTGGTCGGTGAGGAGCTGCTGGTGCACTTCCAGGCCGGCCATCAGGCCGACGGACGGATAATCGAGCTTCTCGATCATTGCGATCCTTCATTTGCGGGCGCGTCGTGAATTCGCCCATTTTCGCCGACGAGAAGTCTGCCCGCAAGTGGGCAGGGAGAGCGGCAAATCGGCTCGCGGCGTATGCTTTGGACGGCTCGACGCTCCATCGCACTATCGATAGAATAGGAGGTTGATGAAGCACCGGCAAAGTCAGCGGCGCACTTCGACCGCACCACCCGACGTGGCGTCTGTTTCCGCCCATCTTGCGAGGCCATACCATGCCGATTGTCAGAATCGAGGTTGAGGGAAGGCAGATCATCCTCCATCAGTTGGGAGGACTTGGCTGTGCCACGCCTGAAGACCTCGTCGGCAGCACGACCTTTGCCGACGTTGTCGGCCTGTATGTGCAGGTTTTACGGGAACGAAACTCGCCGCTGTTGGAGGCGATGCCGCTGGACATTGACGGGCCTCAAGGTCTCGCCCAGTTAGTTGGATGGTTGAGGGCGTTGGCGTCGACCCCTTTGAACCGAGCGGCGGCGATCGTTCCCAGCTTGGCCGCCGTATTGGACAAACGCGCGGATCTCCATGAATTTGTGGAAGGGCTCTACGATTTTTGGCGTCATCACACGCGGTTTTTGATCCTGCACGGTGAGCCCGGCCCGAACAGTCATGAACTGCGGCCCTACCGCGCGTTTACCAAGACCGTCGAGCTTCTGACCCGGTTAGTCCGCGGCCTTTATCGCGACGGGTGTGAGAACATTACCGGCGACCACCCTCAGGTATACCGCCAGGTGGCGGCCGGTTGCTCGGTGGGCATAGTCGCCTTTCCCAAAGAGTGCAAGCTGCCCACCGGCACGCACTTGGTTTTGGCGAGCATTCCCGTTATCCGGCAAGTCTTGATCGTGCCGCCGTTGATTATTGACCCGCCGACGAACAAGCGAACTGGCCAATTTCAGCGGATTGCCGAAAACCCGCTGCTGAATTTGACTTTGGATGCGTCCAAGTTTCTCTGTTATCCCGCTCGGGTGGGTCCGTTGGTGATCTTCGTGTACTTTCACCAACAGTTTCTCGAACTGGGCGGGTCTTTGGCCAACCTCTTTGAGTTGGCCACCGATGAGGAGATTGCCGCTGGTCCCCATGCGGTGTTTGTCTACGGAGCGCCGCCCGAGGCGATGGCGAAATACGGACCGCTGCCGATGGTATTCTTCGACGACGACAGCGACGACGGCCTGGTGGCGGCGATTCCGCGCGAAGACCGTTTCGGCTACTTCGGCTACGTCAAGAAGATGGTTCTGACGCTTCACAACATCGTGATGATGAAGCGGCGACGAATGCCCTACCACGGAGCGATGACGCGGATCGTGATGAACGACGGCGCCAGCGCGAACGTGCTCATGCTCGGTGACACCGCCACCGGCAAATCGGAATCGCTCGAGGCCCTCCGCATTCTCGGGCGCGACTCGGTCCGTGAATTGCGGATCGTGGCCGACGACATGGGCTCGCTGGAAATCGGCAAAGACGGCCGAGTCTTGGGCTATGGCACCGAGGTGGGGGCCTTCATCCGCCTGGACGACCTGCAACAGGGATACGCCTTCGGCCAGATCGACCGGGCGATCATCATGAGCCCGCAGAAAGTCAACGCCCGTGCCGTCCTCCCCGTAACCAGGCTCGACGAGGTTCTGCACGGATACCCCGTGGACATCATGTTGTACGCCAACAACTACGAGGAAGTCGACGAAAGCCACCCGATCATCGAGCGCTTCGCCACACCCGATCAAGCCTTGGCCGTGTTCCGCGAAGGCGCGGCGATGGCCAAGGGCACGACCACCTCGAAGGGCCTGGTTCACAGTTACTTTGCCAACATCTTCGGTCCTCCGCAGTACAAAGACCTGCACGATCAGTTGGCGAAAGCCACCTTTGACGCCGCCTTTCGTTCCAACGCGATTGTGGGGCAAATCCGGACGCGGCTGGGGATTCCGGGCTACGAATCTCGCGGGCCCGAGGAGGCGGCGAAGGCTCTGGTTGCACTGATCTCCGGCGGCGGCAACGGCGGCGGGGGATCGCCGATAGAAACGGGCTGAAGGCGTGTACCTGGCGCCGCATCTTCTTGAGATGCGCCGACAGAACAGGACCACGGGCGCGAGGACTTGACCGTTCAGCGGACCGGCCGGCTCGCCAGCGTGTCGATTGCGGGAAAAGAGTTCCCCGTACCCGCGGGGATGATCCTCCAGATCGTAAAGTTGCTGCGCCCGGATCATGGCTTCACGAACGAGCGAATGGCTGGCCGCCGGAATCGCGTCCTCGACACGACAATCGGAACAGTCCCCCTAATCGCCGTCATCCTCGTCGGGCAGATCAATGGCCGCCCAGGCCGGATACGTGTCGTCGCGGCCGGTTTGGGCGTGCCAGAGGATGCGGTTCAGCGTGTCCTCGTCGGCTTCGTCGACCTCGTCCAGTGGCAGGCGGAGCGAAACCTCGGCCCAGTGACGCTGGCGCGGATCCCTGATCTCCGATAGCCGCGGATTCACCTGATCGAGCGGAATGTTGTTCTTCACCGCCGTATATGGCCTCAAGTCGGGCCGGTCGCTGAAGCAACTCGCCATCGGCGTGGCCGAGGCGTCGAGTTGGTTCATCGGCGGCAGGCCCAGAATCTGCTCGATGGTGCGGACCATGCTCGTCTGGTTGTAGTTGGTGCTGTCCACGGCGTGGCGGCGCGTGTAGGGGCTGACGGCCAGCGCCACGGTCCGATGCCCGTCGATGTGGTCGTACCCGGCCTGTGGATCGTCCTCGACGACAAAGACACAAGTCTGCGGCCAGAACTTGCTGTGGCTGAGGGCCTCGACGATTCGGCCCACCGCCAGATCGTTGTCGGCCACGGCAGCCGACGGGCGTGGGCATGCCCGGCTGGGTGCCGGAGGTGTGGTCGTTCGGCAAGAGCATGATCATCAGGTTCGGCAGTTCGCCTTTCTCTTCGTACCGTTTCAACTCGCCAAGGAACTGGCTGGCGCGAAACTGGTCGGAGACAATGATCGGAAAGCCGGTGGCCGTCGGACAGATATACGGTTCGAGCGTCTTGATCGCGGCGGTGGCCTTCACCTCGATTTTGCCGGCCCCGTTGCGGTAGTCGCGATAGCAGTCGAGGAAGCTCGGCCGGCCTTTGCGCGCCGGGTCCTTCCAGCGGATCGTGGCCTTGACGAACTCGCCGTAGACCCGCAGCGTCTTTCCGCGGGCCAGGGCGTTGTCCCAGATGAATCCGCTGCCGGCGTAGGCCATCGCGTCGCCGCCCCAGTAGGGGTAACTCCGCGGCCAACCGCCGAACGACTTCTCGATGTAGTCGGTGACATAGGCCTCGTCGGTCCACTGGTGCCCGTCGGCGCTGATCGCCCCGCTGCAATAGAAGTTGTCCAACAGGACGAACTCGCGTACGAGTTTGTGCAGATTGGGCGTTATTTTCTCGCCGAAGATGCACAGGTCGCGATCGCCCTCGCCTTCGCGTATGTCGCCAAACACCTGGTCATAGGTGCGATTCTCCTTGATGATGTACAGCACGTGCTTGAAGACCGAAGGCTCGCCGATTCGTTCAGGCACCGGGCGGGGCGGGGCGCCCGTGCGCGGCTGCGAGCGGGCAAGCTGCGCCATCGAGAGACGGTTATTCGCAAGCACGGCTTTGGTACAGCGTTCCAGCGATTCCTTCCTTGGGCAGCGGCATCAACGAGACCGTGCCCAGATACTCCCGCGAGTTGAAGCCCCAGACGATCTTGCCTTTGACCTTGCGCCGCCCCTTTTGCTCAGCGTTGCGCGCGCCGACGCCCTTGACGTTGGCTACGTAGAGCGTCTGCCGCTGGGGATCGAACGCCAGCCCTGCCGGGTACCAGCCGGTTGGCAGAAAGCCCCTAATGCGACTGTGCGGCGGATCGAAGCCGATCACCGCCACGGCGTTGTTCGTGCCGTTCGAGACGTAAAGCGTCTTCCCGTCAGGATCGAAGGCCAAGGCGTTCGGGGCACTGCCCAGCAGCAGCGCCGCGGCCGGCCGGGTAGAAATGTTTTCCACGACTTCGTCGCGCTCGGTTGCGATAACGGCCACCACGTCGGCATTGGCGCAGGCCACGCAGACATAACGACCGTCGGGCGAAGCGGCCAGACCGGCGGCGTGGGGACCGACGACAATCTCCTTGAGCACCTTGCCACGAGTCGGATCGATCACCGAGACCGAGCCTTCGCAGGCGATGTGTCTTTTCGGATCGACGCGGACCGGGGCGGCAGCGCCGGAGGGGCCGGTGAGATCTCCCTTGTCGGGACGCCGCCCGGCCCAATTGCTCACGTAGATTTTGCCGCCCGCGCAGACGACGTCGTACGGGGCGTTGCCGACGGGAATTTTACGGATTTCTTTACCCGCAGTCAGATCCATCTCGCCAACGACATTCGTCATATTATGGACCACCCAAAGCGTCTTGCGATTGGGATCGAGTGCCAGCCCGGCCGGCACGGCGCCGCGACACTTTTTGCTGCGGCGCGGCGTAAGCTGGATGGAGCGATTCTTCGTCAACCGACCTTCCGCGCCACGGCAAAAGCTTCGACGGTTCCGTGGGCGTTCGAGGCGAATAACTCCTTGCCATCGGGAGCGAAGACAATGCCCGTGAAGCTGCCGGTGTGACGCACTTTGCCCGCCACCTTCTTCGTCTCCAGATCGACCAACAGCACGCAGTTGTTGCAAAGGACTGCCAGCCACCGTCGATCGGGGCTTAAGGACACGGCCGTCGGCCGGCCTGGGAAGCGAACCTGGCAACCCAAGGGCGAGAGAACCTGATTGCTCGGCACTACGATCCGCCCGTCAGCCGCCTCGCCGACCCGCAGCCGATCGTAATCGACCGCTGCTATGGCATTCGTTCCGCCGGTTCTTCCGCTACGTGTCTTGTCGCCTCCGCAAACGACAGCCACGGTGCTGAAAGTGCAGACAAGAGACAGAAAGCCAGCCAGATGGAGGAAGTGAGAGCTTCTCATGCGAGTAAGGGGGGCGAGGGTCTTGCGGTCGCAAACCAACCGACGATCGCAGTCGGCGCGGATACCCTATTCTACCTCGGACTTCCCCAACGGGACACCACCTGTTGGCATAAACGCAAGCGCGTAGCAGCCCCGTAGACGCGGCGGCTCGCCGCGTTGTTTGACGAGATCGGAGCCGCTGGATCGGCACGAAGCGGCGAGACGCCGCCTCTACGGCCGCCGATCCGTGAACGGCTCGTTGGCTCTTACAGATATGTCCTTGCCGCGTGGGCGGTCAGCCCCGGCACGACGCAGTTGGTCGGCTTGCGGATGGTGTTGTCGTGAGTGAGGATCTTCTCCTTGCCGACGAAGTAGCTGTGGTAGTCGGCCACGATGAGGTTGTACGTGTCCTGCTTGCCGTGCTGGTCGACGTCGGACAAATCGACGGTGCCCTCAAGCGTGTGAAATCGCATTCCCGCTTGGAGTTGCCGGGCCTTGATCCAGCCCTTGCCCGAGACCCAGAAGACGTGCCCGCCGGTCACCTCCAGGGTTTCGTGCTTGGTGCGGAGACGAAAGATGTCCTTGCCCGGGTTGATGATGGTCCTCAACACCGGCTTGAGCATCAGTTGGCCGGTGTTGCAATCGCAGGCGAGCACGCGGTCGCCGACCTGGATCTTTTCGACCGCAACCGGCCCCAGTTCGGTCCAGACGGGAGTTCCGGCCACCAGGCACGAACAGTTCAACGACGGCGCCTGGGCGACCGTGACCACCGGCGCCAAAGCGGCCTGGTACGTGATGGTGAAGGGCTTGTCACCCTGCTGAGAAATCTCGTTGTAATCGTTCCACCAGCTATACCAGTCGTCGGGCGAGGCGGGCTGGCTGTCGCCGGTGGCCACGGTCAGAACCTGGCACAAGCGCGAGTTGACATTTGCAACTTTCGCGTTGCGGGCCATGACGGTCGCCTGTTGCGCTCGCATCTGTGCTATCATTTTTGCGCGGGCTACCGCCAAATCCATTTGTTGACGCTTCTGGTCCTCCGCAACCGCCCGGTTATACTCTCGCATGGCGGCAGGATTCTGTAGTGTGGCGGCGCGGACCTGTTTCCCGCTCGAAATCATCTGCGGCATGAAGTTGACATCGCGGACGGCCAATTGACGCTGTTCCGGCCCGTCCGCATACAACGCGCGGCGGACGAGAAAGCCGCCGTCCGGCGTGTCGTACAGCGCAAAACTGGACTGAATCGGCACGCGCATCGCGCTCAGCAGCAAAGGGACATAGTCGTACGGGCGCTGGTCCTTTCGCGCCGTGGCGGCTGCCGCCCGCACCGGCTTCCAGGGCGAGTATGCGGCCAGCCACGCCAGCGCATGGGCAGCCTGGGCCGCGTGCATATCTCTCAAGATCTCGACACCCAGCGGGGCATACTCTCCGCCGTTGGCGCAGAAGACCACCTCGATCGCCGGCACCGCGTCGGGAACCTTGATCCCCTTCAACTCTTGGCGAGCCACCTCGCGGGCTTGCCGGTTCGACGCGCTCAATCTCTTCAGCGCGTCTTCAAGCTTCGCCCCACCGAGAAACCGACGCCTGAAACTCTCTCGCCTGGGCCTTCGCCTCAGCGACCTCCTGCCGGCTCACCCAAGTCCCGTTGATCTTCTGGAATCCGAGCTGGCGACGCGCTTCCTGCTGATCCGGGTTGAACGTCAACACCTTCGTCCAGTGGGCGCGGGCCTGATCGTCCAGCCTGTGCTTCATGCACCAGCGCACCAGTTGCACCTGACCCTGCTCGGTGTTTGGATACTTCGCGCGAGCCGCCCGGTAGGCGGCAAGCTGCTTGTCCTTGCCGGCCAAGGCCTGAATCTCGCCGGGCAGCAGCCACTGCCTTCGCCTCACGTCGTAGGCGAAGCCGCTCGGCCCGTAGGCTGCCTGGTACGGGGGCACCTGCTCCAGGGCGGGCCGGAGCAATTCCCGTCGATTGTCGATCCCTTCTCTCGCCTCGCGACGCAGCGTCTCGTTAAGGAGCCTCGCGGCTTCGGCCTTTTCGGCCTTGGTGGCGGCTTGGACCGGTGGGGTCCACAGCCAACTCGCGGCGACAATCATCGCCCATACTGTCCATTTCTCGACAACGATTTTCATACTCTACTCCTCCTCGGCTAAGAAGTTGGGTGCATAGTCCGGCCGTGTCGCAGCCGCAGTTTGGCGGCTCGGCCTCGCCGCATGTTGTAGCAGTTTGCGTGCCGTTGCCTCGTGTGGGCCGTTCGTCTGGGGAATCCAGGGGCAGTGAGCCGAACACCGATGTCACCTTGACCGCGGGTGTAGTCAAAACGATGCCATCTACACCGGGCACCCGCCGCCAACGCCCTGTTCTGCTGGACAGCCGACGTTCTGGCAATCCGGACGTAAGTAGCCGACTTTCTGCTGTACTGGCCCTCACAAACGGGTGCTTTTTTCTTTTCTCGGTCCACGGCGCTATAATTCCTCGTCCAGCATTCGATGTGGTCGGCACGTGCCGTTGATTGAGCAAGGTGCATCCGTGAAAGTCGAGGGACGTAGCCCCACGTCCCGGTTTTGGAAGGAGAACATGCATGTCGCGAACGTGGATATTGGCGTTGCTGTTGGCGTTGCTTGCTTTGCCGCGTGCCGAAAGCCTGTTGGCGGGCGTGAAGATCGGCGATCCGGCCCCCAATTTCAAGGGCATCATCGGCACGGACGGCAAGAGACACAGTCTCTCGGATTACAAAGATTTCAAGCTGGTCGTCCTGGTCTTCACCTGCAATCACTGTCCGGTCGCCAGCGCCTACGAAAAGCGACTGATCGCCCTGCAAAAGGCCTACAAGACAAAAGGGGTGCAGTTGGTGGCGGTCAATGTGAATACTATCGAGCCCGACCGTCTGGACAAGATGAAGCAACGGGCGAGGGAGAGAAAGTTCAACTTCCCCTACCTCTATGACCCCAGCCAGAAAATGGGCCGTCAGTACGGGGCCACCGTCACACCGCACGTCTTCCTCTTGGACCAGAAGCGAAAGGTGGCCTATATGGGCGCAGTTGACGACAAGATGAACGCCGACCAGGTCACGAAGACCTACCTGCGCAACGCCATCGATGCCGCGCTCAAGGGGAAGAAACCGCCGCAGACCGTGACGAAACAGTTCGGTTGCGGCATCAGATACGAGAACAAGCAACGCCAATCCGACCCATGACCACGCGGAACGCGACCGCTGCGCCGCCGCGCCCTTGGGCAATCGCCCACGGGCTCGCAGTGTTAACGGTCCTGGGTGTGTTGTTGTTGGTCGGCTGCGAACACGGCGGACCGCCCGCCGAGAGTGCAACCAACAAGATCGCCCTGACAACGATTGACAGCCGCGGCTTGACCGACGCGGTCGCACGGCATCGCGGCCAAGTCGTGTTGGTCGAATTCTGGGCGACCTGGTGCGTGCCCTGCGCGAAGCTGTTTCCGCATACCGTCGAGTTGCAGCGGCGGCTTGCCGACCGCGGCCTGGCGGTGATCTCGGTAAGCATGGACGACGCGGCGAATCGGGACGCGGTTCTCCGATTCTTGCGCGGCCATCGGGCCACGTTCGAGAATTTCATCAGCCGGTACGGCGTCGGCTCGGAAGGGTTCGATGCCTTCGACGTCAGCGACGGCGCCTTGCCGCATCTGAAGATCTACGACCGCAATGGCCGCTTGCGGAGAACCTTCACGAGCGGCGGTCAAACGCTGGCCCCCGCGACGATTGACGCCGCGGTGGGCGAGCTTTTGCGCCAATGAGCCTCGCCCGTTACTTCCTTTTCGCCCAGACCTGCTCTTTGATTCGCCGGATGTGGCCGCGGCCGAGGGCCTTCACTTCGCAACCTAGCTCGAAATAGCGGCGGATCTTGTCGTCGGAGAGGATGCCGAAACAGTCGATCACCGCCAGCGGCCCGCCGGCCCACTGGACGATCTGGTCGGGGTCGAGATCGAGGTACTGCTCGTGCGGCACGGCCAGGATCAGGGCTTCGACCCGCTTCAGCGCGGCGGCGAGATCCTTCTGCACGCGCAGATCGGCGAGCCCCTCCTGGTTGCGGAAGAATCGCGCCCACGACTGGCCCGGCGACGGGAAGACGTCCTGCTGCTCCAGTTCGATCCAGTGATCGACGTAGGGATCGTGGACGCGCATCTCGGCGCCCATCTCGGTGAGCTTGCGGACGACCAGTTCCGAGCCGCTGTAGCGGGTGTCGCCGACGCCCTGGCGATAGCTGGCCCCGCAGATCAACACGTCGGCGCCGGCGATGTAGCGGCCCATGTTCCGCAGGGCGTCGCGGGTCAGCTCGGCGACGTGCAGGGCGCGGGTGTCGTTGACGTCGATGGCGGTGGGGGTCATTTTGAACACCCGGTCGCCGTCCTCGAAGCCGATGAATGTGCTTGTAGGCCCAATAGCCCAAGCCGCCGTCTTTCGGCAGGCAGTAGCCGCCGACGCCGGGGCCGGGAAAGATGATGTTGCTGTGCGTCGGCCGCATCTTGATCGCCTTGATGACCTTGATCAGATCGACGCCGTTCCGCTCGGCGAACAGGCTCCACTCGTTCGAGGAACGCCAGGATCGTCGCCCGGTAGCGAGTTCTCGATGATCTTGGTCGTCTCCGACTCGATGGGGCGATCCATCACGGTCAGCGGGAATTGCTCGGTGTTGAGCACCTCGCGGAGGAACTTCTCGACCCTCGCCCGGGCCTCGGCGTTGCAGCCGGAGCAGACCCGCCAGAAGTCGCGGATCGACGAGACGTAATCGCGGCCCGGCATCACCCGCTCGAAACTGTGGGCCAGCAGCGGCTCGCTCTTGATGCCGCGAGCGGCGAACGCCTTCTTGCATGATCGGCCACGCCACCGACTCGGTCGTGCCGGGCGCGACGGTCGTTTCGATCAGCGTCAGGCAATGCGGCTGCACCTTCTGGCCGATGGTCCGCACGCGTCGCCTCCAGGGCGGCCATCTCCGCCTCGCCGGTGCGCATGTCGCCCAGGTCGTGCTTGGTGTAGTCGCACTGCACGTCGACCACCACGCAGTCGGCCAGCTTGAGGCAATCGTTGTTGAAGGTGGCCGTCAGCGTCTTCTTGTCCTTCGACGCAGCGGGCGATCATCGGATCGACCTCGGGATCCTCGGCCTTGACCGGCGATTGACCCCGATTGACCATCGGAATCTTCCAGTAGCTCCGCGGGCTCGGCAGATCGCAGCCGATGACGAACTTGCTCGGCTTGCCGGTCTTCTTATCGACGGTATCGGCGATGACCGCGGCCATCACCGCCCCGACGAACCCCACGCCCATCACTACGACGATCTCTTTCCCTTCGCCGCGCGCCTGAGCGGCCAGTGCTTCAAGCCTGGCAAGTTCCGCGGGGTAATCGGCTTCGGTGGGGATCGGAAATTGCTCGCCGGCAGGATTCGCGGAGTACGCAGTCATTGAACGGTTCCTGGTGACTGAAAATGCGGGAGAACCTGGATAAGGACCTAACGATACTCGACAAACTCTCTATCATAGTCAAGAACTGGCAAACTGACAAATACGGGCAGACCGCGGGCAGGGCCAATCAGTTTTCGGCTGCGTTGGGGTGGCAGTTGTACTGCCACCCCGAATTTCCCGGTGTTTTCCAGGAGTGGCAGTACAACTGCCACCCCAACCAACGCCACATTGTGAAAAACTGATCGGCCCTGAGACCGCGGGCAGGGCGAGGTCTTTTGGCAACACGATGACTGCTCCGAAGGAGCACGGTTTACCCAGCCCAGATATTGACCGAATCACCGTTGGCGTTTGGAGTTGTTTCGGGCCATAAGCACCATCCCGATCAAGGAGGCCAAGCCGATGCTGCCCAAGATGATCCAGATGACCCATGGATGGTAGGTCCGCCACAGGGTTTCAGTCGCCGCGTGTTCGTCGACGCCTAGCTTGGCGGCCAACGTAGAGACAATCTTCTCACTGCCGAGGGCCTTGATTGCAGCGGGCGACATTCCCAACTGCTCAGTCAGGTAACGCCCTGCAAGTTGAGTCTTGGAGGAGAAGGCATCGTAGAGCGGCCCGGAGATGATATTGCCGATGAACCAGCCAAAGGCATAAGGCATGTTCGAGTACCCCATATATTGCGCTTTCTTGTCGGGCGGGGCGGACATGCCGACATATTCGGAGAATTTCGGGCTGCAAATGATTTCTCCAATGGCAAAGATGAAGATGAACAGGGCGACCAGGTAGCCGGTGTGAGCGAGGCCGGCGCCGAGGAAACCGACCATGGCGATCGCCATGCCGAGCAGCAATGAAAAGAGCATCGAATAGCGTCCCAGGAACCAGGTCAAGGGGAGTACGAGAATAATAATCGTGTAGGAGTCGATGTTGATCAGCATCTCCGGTTTGAGATCGCCGCCCGCGGTCAGCAGGGGCTTGGCGCTCTCGCCCAGCAGATAGGTCAGCGCCCCGCCCACGTCCCGCGCGTCGACCCATTCATTGATGAAGTTGGGCAAGAGATCCCAAAGCTGCATGAACATCAACCAGAAGCCGGAGATGACCAACAAGAAACGGAACATCGACTGGTCTTGCCACAACTGCTTCATCGTCTCGATGAAGACCACAACCGGGCTCCGGCCGGCTTTGGCCGCGTCTTTCTCGGGTTCGATGAAGAGGACGAGGCAATAGAGGAGGTTAATCACGCTGACGATCGCTGCTCCGTAGAAGACGTTTCCCCAGGTAGCGTTTTCCAGGGTGCCGCGGATCGAGGCTGCGATGGGGCGCCGAAGCGCCGCCGATATTGACAATCCAGTAGAAGATGCCGAAACCCAGGCTGGAGTTGCCATCGTTGAGCGACTTGGCCACCATGCCCTGCACCGGCGGCTTGAAGATTGCCGTGCCCGTACCGACCAAGCACGCCGCGGCCATCATCAGGCTAAAGCAGCCCCAATGGGAGTCGCCCGCCAGGGCGACGACGTTGGCCATCAGCATGTATCCCAGGGTGTTCAGACCGAAGGCGATCACCAGGCTTTTGCGATAACCATAGGCCTCGGTGTACCCGCCGGAGACCATCGGCAAGAGGCATTGGATCAAGGCCCAGACGCCAAAAATGATCCCTTTTTCGGTCATCGATAGATGCAGCGCCGAGTCGTTGCCGAACATATAGAGGGGCAAGACCGCCCGTACACCGAAGAAGGCCAACCGTTCGAACGCCTCGGAACCGTTGGCAATCCAGAACATCGCCCCCATCTGTCGCACCTGGGTGATGACTGGGACCTTCGCTTTGCCTGCCGCCAGTTGGCTCATGGTTTCTCCCGGTTCGAGGGCACCGTTTGTCTGTCAGGCCGGAGCCGCAGCGTTAAGACGGTTCATTAGACAACAGAAGCCCCTCGATTTCTTTCGCTCTCCTGGGGGGCTCGTACAGATCGAGACCGAATGTGGTTTCTTATTCTGTCGCCCCATGTTACAATAGAGACACAGCTTGGTTTTCTTCCGTGTTCCACGTGGCAATCCCCTTCTGGTAGAGCGCCGACGTTGGCTGACCGAGGGGAGCTAAATGGAACAGCTTTGCAGGCGTGCGTCCGGCTGGCGCCGGGCCGTCGCGGTTATCGGAGTTCTTGGCTTCATTGTTCTTGCGTGCCATGCACACGAGCTGCGTGCGCAGACTGCTGGAAAGCCCGACAAAGCCACGACGAAGGCGTGCACGGTCAGGGACGTTCGCTCCCGCCACTTTCTTATCCACACCGATCTTTCGCGCAACGAGGCCGATCACATTCGTCGAACGGCTGGAGGCCCTGCTTGGGCATATTTCCAAGTATTGGGGCCAGCCGATGCGCGGCGTGATCGAGTGCAACGTCATCCGCAATCTCGATGAGTTCCCGCTGGCCGACATCGCTCCAGAGGGGGTTCACGGAGTTAAGACGCGCGGCGGCGTCACCTTGATCATTCGCCCACAGGGATGGGAAACGGCTGGCCGCTCAAAGCGGTCGTTTATGCCTCGGCGCGACTCGAAGTCGTCCAGCACGAGGTGGTCCACGCCTACTGCCACCAGACTTTCGGCCGCCTCGGTCCCGTTTGGTATTCCGAGGGGATGGCCGAAATGGCCCACTACTGGAAAGAGGGCGACAGGGGCGTCCATGCCGATTTGCGCGAGGTAGAGTTTCTGCACAGCAACCCGCCAGACTCGCTGGCCGGCATCGCTTTCGCCCGCGCAGGTCAGCGGCGACTGCTGGCAGCATTACGCCTCGCGCTGGGCACTGTGCCATTTCCTCGCCTCCAATCCCAATTACTCGCAGCAGTTCCGGCAGCTCGGTCACGGACTCTTAACGGGCAGGGACGTCAGCTTCGAGCGGACCTATGCGTCGACAAACCGGGAGTTGCTCTTCGAGTATCTGTTCTTCCTTAAGCACATCAGCCGGGGTTACCGCGTGGACCTGTGTGCCTGGAACTGGAAGAAGCAGTTCAGCGACTTGCACGCCGGCCGAGTCCGCAAGGTCACGGTTGCAGCCGGCCGCGGATGGCAACCCAGCGGTCTGAGTGTCCGTGCGGGGACGCAGTACGAATATCTCGCCACGGGCACCTGGCAGATTGCGGGAGAGCCCGACGCCGTCGACGCCGACGGCGACGATCAGCATCGCGGACGGTTGGTTGGCGTGTTGATGAAGGATCGGCAGCTAGGCACCGAGTTTGAACTCGGGGCGAAAGGCTCGTTTCGATTGGCAGCGGACGGCGACCTCTATCTTCGCTGCCGCAACCGTTGGAATGGCTAGCCGGCGATAACGGACAGGTTACCGTGGAGCTCCAGTTGCAAGGGCATAAGCCTCCTCTGTGCGAAACCGCTGCAAAAGGTCAGACAAGCCTCCGGGCGACTTGTTCTTCGGACTCCGGCAGCAGAGAATAGAGGACAATAGAGGTTGTCGAATACCTGCCGCATAGGTGATCTATGGCCAGGGCGTCGATGCATTCTCCAACTCGCGCCAACGCGGAACGACGCCAGCAAGGCATGGCCGCCAAGTCCAACCGGCGATCCCTCGTCCCCACAGCAGCGCCGCTACCGCTGCTGACCGGCTGCGCGGCGCTCGGCGTCTTTCTGATCGCGGTCGCGGCGCACGGGCAGAACCGCGATCCCGTGGGCCGAAGCCCGCGCCCAGATGGTCGAGCACGAAATAGTCGCCGCAGGCGTTAAGGACGCTCGGGTCTGCGACGCGATGCGGGCAGTCCCACGGCACGAGTTTGTTCCGGCCGCGATGCGGCGCTACGCCTATTTCGACATGGGGCTTCCGATCGGCGAGGGCCAGACCATCTCGTCGCCGTTCACGGTCGCCTACATGACCGAGCAACTGCAACCGCTGCCGACCGACAAGGTGCTGGAGATCGGCACCGGCAGCGGATATCAGGCGGCCGTGCTCAGCCGGCTCGTGGCGAAAGTCTATTCGATCGAGATCGTCGAGTCGCTCGGGAAACGGGCGGCGCAGACGCTCCGCCGGCTTGGGCTACAAGAACGTCGAGACGAAAATCGGCGACGGCTATCAGGGCTGGGCCGAACACGCCCCCTTCGACAAAATCATCGTCACCTGCTCGCCGGAGAACGTTCCCAAGCCGCTTGTCGAGCAACTCAAGGAGGGCGGCCGGTTGGTGGTTCCCCTGGGCGAACGCTACCAGCAGACCCTGTACCTGTTCAAAAAAGTCAACGGCATCCTCAAGGCCGAGCCTTTGCGGCCGACGTTCTTCGTGCCGATGATGGGCCGCGCCGAGGACGGAGCGGGTCGTGCAGGCCGAACCCGGCGAACCCGATACTCGTCAACGGCGACTTCAAGCATGTCTCGGGCGATCAGCCGGTTGGCTGGTACTACGTCCGCCAAGGCAAGGTCGAGGCCGCCGGCCGGACGCCGGACGGCACCTGCCTCACTTTTCACAACGACTCGCCAGGCCGGGCGGCACAAGCCATTCAGGCCGTGGGCATCGACGGCCGACGGACTCAGGAAATCGATCTATCGTCTGTGGGTCCGCGGGCAGAACGTGCGGCCGGGTTCGTTGCCCGAGCAACAGTCCGTCGCTGAGCGGTCGTCTTCTTCAACGCCAATCGCCAACCGATTGCCCGATATGCCGATCGGGCCGTGGTCCGGCACCTTCGACTGGGTAGAGAAGCAGCCGGCGAATCAAGGTGCCGCCTTCGGCCCGCTTGGCCAGTGTGGAAGTCGGTTTGTGGGGTGGGACCGGGCAGTTGTCAGTGGCCGAGGTGGCGATCAGAGTCATTGCCTCGAAGCGTCCGTCCGGCAATGCAAGCGCAAATGAGGCCGCGCTTGTCAACGCTACAGACGTTTGTACCTACCGGCGACAAGTGGTACAATCAGGCCTTTGCTCTGCCCCACGGCAGGATCGTTGACGTTTCGCAGGGGCCGCGCACGACGTCAATGACGTCCACCTCTGTGCCCCTTTTGCGGCTTGTTTACGGAGGATCTGGAGATGCACGATAGCCGACTTTTCAGACGGAGTTTCTTCACCATAATCGCGGCGGCAACGGCAGCCCTGCTGTTGTCGGGCGCGGTCCTACGGCGAAAAGCCGACCCCCGCACGGAAGAAACCCAATGTCCTGTTCGTGTTTGCCGATCAGTTCCGGGCGGATGTCGCCAACGTGTACGGCGGGAAGGTGATTGCCACGCCCAACCTCGATCGATTGGCCGACGAAGGCATTACTTTCGACCGCGCCTTATCGACCTGTCCGCTGTGCACGCCGTTCCGCGGCATGCTGATGACCGGCAAGTATCCGACCCATTCCGGCCTGCTGGCGAATTTTTTCGAGGCCAGCCCGCGGCAGAATCCGCACTGCCTGGCCAATGTATTCGACGCCGCGGGATATGACACCGCGCTTCATCGGCAAATGGCATCTGGCCGCCAGCAACCTGAAATATGTCGACAAGCACAAGCCGTGGGATTCCCAACGTGCTGAAGGGGCGGGCGAGTGCCAGTTCGTGCCGCCCGGCCCGGCGCGGCTGGGATTTCAATACTGGGCGGGCTTCAACTTCCACTGCTGCTTTTAACCATTTCTGGTATTTCACGGACACTCCGCAGCCAATCACTTCGACGAAGTATGAAACCGAAACGGAAACGGATCTGGCCATTGATTACATGCGAAAGCACGCGAACGGCGGACAAGCCATTCTCTCGTGGTGATGGCCCCGCACCCTCCGCATCCTCCCTTTACGCCGCGGTCCTGTCCGGCCGGATACCTGGAGAAAATCCCGCAGGAAATCCCCCGCTCGCCCAATGTCCCGGCAGAAAACCCGCGCCCCATCGCCGAGTTGCGCTGCTATTATGCCATGGCCAAAAACACGGACGATTGCGTCGGGCGGTTAATGAAGTTCCTCGACGAGTCGGGCCTTTCCGAGAACACCATCGTGGTGTTCACCTCCGATCATGGCGAAATGCACGGCAGCCACGGCCGGATCAACAAGATGGTCCCCTATGCGGAGGCGGTCAACCTGCCGCTGATCATGCGTTGGAAAGGCACGATCCCCGCCGGAAAACGCACGGCAGTCCTGCAAACCCCGATGGACCATCTCCCCACCTTGTGCGGCCTTGCCGGTGTGCCGCTTGGAAACGACGTGCGGCGCGGCTTGGACGGCATCGACCTGAGTCCCGTCATCCTGGGAAAAGGCAAAGTCGATCGTCAAGACGGTGCTGATGGCCAACTACACCTCGCAATGGGATTCGCTACAAACCGGCAAGCCCTGGCCGGAGTGGCGGGCGGTCCACACGCAGCGGTACACGTACGTCAAGTGGCTCAGCGGGAAAGAGGAACTCTACGACAATACGCGCGATCCCTACCAGATGGCCAATCTGGCGGGCGACAAGGCGTCGGCCAGCGATCCTCGATCGACTCCGCGGCTGCCTGAAGACCTTGCTGGCCCGGGCAATGACGATTTCCGCCCCGGCAACGACTACGGTGAATGGTACGATAACGAACGCAATCTGATTAGGACGGGCCTTGGTCCAGTGGCCAAGTAACTCCGCCGACGCCGGCAATCTCAGCAAACACCAAGCGTGCAATGAGCCCATGCGCAACTTGTCAGTTCTATTCGGCGGTGCGGTCTTGGCGGCGGTCTTGTTGTCCTGCCGGAACGCGGATGGCCCGACAGACCGGACGGCCAGGTTGTTGGACGCGGCGCGCAACGAACTTCGAGCCGCCGGGCTTTCGGAGAAGGAGATCCAGGTGCGTTTGAAGATCGTGGAGAACGTCGCCACGCTAAGGGCCTACTATCCACATGCCGATGGCGGCCGGCCTGAGTACCGCAATCCGAAATACTGGAAGCTGAACCAAGATGGTTCCTACGTACCCCGGGGAAGTCCCACGCAGGCCATCCGGGATCTCTGGCGGACCGAGAGCGGAATCCGCTGCGCGAAACTATCGGCGCTCGTCATGCTCAAGGCGATGATTGACGTGGCCGACGCGAAGCGGCTCGCCGAACTGGACGACATGCTCCGGGGCAAAGTCATCCCCAATGGGCTGCCCAAACAAGGGATCGGGACGCTCTTCGACAAACCCGATCCCAAGCACGGGAAATCTTCCAGGCGGCGGAACTCCTCCCCGGCGACGAAGTATGGTTTGAGAATCCCTACTTCAGGCGTTTGAGCCGCTCGCTACAGCGAAAATACGTCGGGCAGGAAGGCCACCACGTCTTCTACATCGGCGGCGGCAAGGTCATGGACATGTACAGCCGAAAGCCGCTGTCCGTCGAGGACTTCCGAAAGACGTTCCTTCGATGGAAGAGTGTGCGAATCGTGGCCGAGCAAGAACGGTCGCGAACCGAAAGCCGCGGATTTTCAGATCAAGGCCGTCCGGCGAGTGATCGTCGAGAAGCGTGGCTGAACCGACTTCGTTCGGCGCTTCGCGCAGCTTGCCGGTCAGGCGTTGGTACTTTCCGCGGCGGTGGGCGAAACGCTCCGGGTTCTCGGCCAGCACCGCCGCCTCGTACGCGGCGAAATTGCCCTCGAACCAGCGCGTGCGACCGTCCCCCTCCATCACCAGCAGGTGCGTGCAGATGCGATCGAGGAAAAAGCGGTCGTGGCTGATGACCATCGCGAAGCCGGAGAAACGAATCATCGCCTGCTCCAACACCCGCATCGTCGCCACGTCGAGGTCGTTCGTGGGCTCGTCCAACAGCAGCAGATTGCCGCCGCGGCGGAGCATCTTCGCCAGGTGTATGCGGTTCCGCTCGCCGCCGGAACATTCACCCACCCTCTTCTGCTGTTGCGAACTGCGGAAATTGAACCGCGCCACGTACGCCCGAGCGTTGACCGACACGTCGCCCAGTTCGATGCGGTCGGCGCCGTCGGTGATTTCGTCGAAGACGGTCCGGGTGTCGTCCAGCGCGTCGCGATGCTGATCGACGTACGAGAGCACCACGCTCGGGCCCAGCTCGATCGTGCCGGCGTCGGGCTGCTCCTGGCCGACGACCATCCGCAGCAGCGTCGTCTTGCCGGTGCCGTTGGGCCCGATCACGCCGACGACCGCCCCGCGCGGCAGGTTGAACGAGCAATCCTCGAGCAGCCGCAGCCGCTCGCCGCCCGAGGCGAACCCCTTGCAGACCCCTTTGAACTGCAAGACCTTCTCGCCCAGTCGCGGGCCCGGCGCGATCTGGATGATCGTCTCACTCGTCGGGTCGATTCGCTCGCCGGCCAGTTGCTCGTAGGCTTTCACGCGGGCTTCGTTCTTCTGCAGCCGCCCGTGGTGCGACTTCTGGATCCACTCCAGCTCGCGTTGCAGCGTCTTCTGCCGCTGCGTCTCCCGCTTCTCGATGATTCGCAGCAGTTCGGCTTTCTGGGCCAGCCACGACGAATAGTTGCCCTCGAACGGCAGGCCGCGGCCGCCTTCGAGCTCCAGGATCCATTTGGTGATGTTGTCCAAGAAGTAGCGGTCGTGGGTGACGATGATGACCGTGCCGGGATATTCTCGCAGTGTCTGTTCGAGCCACTCGATCGTTTCTGCGTCGAGATGATTGGTCGGCTCGTCCAGCAGCAGCAGGTCGGGCTTTTCGAGCAGCACCATGCCCAGCGCCACGCGCCGCCGCTCGCCGCCGGACAGTTGACCGACCGGGGCGTCGTCAGGCGGAAGCACCAGGGCGTCGCAGGCCACGTCCATCATCCGGTCCAACTCCCAGCCGCCGCAGGCGTCGATCTGCTCCTGCAAGCGGCTCATTTCGTCCATCAGCTTGTCGAGGTCGTCGTCCGGCTTCGGGTCGGCCATTCGCCCGGTAATCTCGTTGAAGCGGTCGATCAAGTCCTGGATCGGCTTCATGGCCGAGAGCAGGTTTTCGCGGACGGTCTTGTCCAGATCGAGTTGCGGCTCCTGGGCGACGTAGCGGACCCGCATATTTTTGGCCAGATTGGCCGTGCCGTCGAAGTCCTTGTCGATGCCGGCCATGATCTTCAGCAGCGTCGACTTCCCCGCCCCGTTTTCGCCCACCACGCCGATTTTCGCCCCGTAGAAGAACGACAGACTAATATCGCGGAGCACGACCTTCTCGCCGAAGGATTTTGAGACGTTGCGCATTTCGAAGATGAATTGAGGGGGCATGGGGGACAGTTAGTTCTGGTGGTCTCAAAGTGAAGGGATCCGAACAGAAGACTTAATGGTAACGGGTTTGGGTGGGCCTGAAAAGCTTGTCCGAAGGGGCCAAATATGCTAGAATATCGATATGACTTTCGGCAACGGTATGACTCTCAAAGATGCTTTTCCGCCGTTCCGCGATGATGAATCGCGGATCAAACAGATTCTGACGGTTGCGGAGACCGACAGCGTGATCGAAGGGTTGCCGCCGTTTGACGAGCAGACCCGAACCCGCCTGCGGCAGCAACTCAAAGCTCGCTCCGAGCCGCATCCAACGCCTGCCGAACGATCTCGGCCATCGGGACGTAATTCCGTTTGAATGCTGCCGCGGCCGCCGTGATGTATCGCTCTTGTCCACGGGCGCTGGGATCGTATACCAGTAGTGGCCGCCCCGTCTGAACTGCCAGCAGATTTGTGCAAAGCTTGATGGTTCGTGCGTTTCCTTCCCGGAACGGGTGGATAACAAGGAACTCGCCCTGAATTTCGGCTACGGCGGCACAGAATGCCGAATCATCGTGGAGTTGGGAAGCCGAGACTTTGCACAGGACGGCTCGCTCGAACTCCTGCATGGTTTGATCAAGGAAGTCAGGCGGCGGCCAAGTGACGCCCGGTTTACGAATCCACACACTCCGCCAGCGACCTGCCCACTCGTAAAGGTCGCCGAAAATGCGTAAGTGGATATGGCGGAGCAGATCGCAAGTCATCGGCGTATCGACCCGCACTTCTGCGAGCAGCGATTCATACGCCCGAGCCAACGCCTCTTCCTCGGCAATCTGCAAGACATGCAGCTTGGTGATGCCTTCTTTGTTGAGCAACACCGTTTGCTCAGCATCAACATACTCGGCCTCGACGTTGCCGGAGACATCGTAGCGATCAGGACGTCTTGCTGGATGCTTCGTCATGCTTGCGATATTCGTTGGAAGGAGCGATGAACCAGCACAGTGTGAAAGGCGCGGACGCGGCACCAATATCATAAGCGAGCTATGTCCCTGAACCTGTCTGCGTCCTTCTCGCTGCAATATCTGCAATACAATCAGCCCAATGCGGGCCAAGCTGCCTGATACTGTCCAGGAGCCTGCATCGACTCTCCAATGCGGCACTCACTGATTTGTAGACAATCTTCGCTCGTTTGTCTTGAGTACAGAAGCCCTGGGACATCGCCCCCAAAACGACGTATTCCAGATCGAGGAGATCGTTTGTCGCCACTGCGGCTGGAGTGCTCTGAAGACCACCAAATGCGAACCAGTAGCCAGCGAGAGTAGCAAGGGCCGATACAAACACTGCTCGAACACTCGGTTCCAACGTCAATCGCATCGCAATTTGCTTTTCCAGTCCCTTTCTCTCGAAATCTTGAAAGATGAGGGCTCCAACAACAGGTGACGACACCCACTCAGCAAGCCCTTCCGCAGGCATGGCTCGCATACGTTTCAGTCGTATCGGGTCCGTAGCCGCTAGGAGTTTCTGCAACACCACCAACCATTCTTTGTGGTCTTCGTGGTTGTCCCATATTTCTTTGGCGCGTGGCAAAAACTGAGGCAAGCGGTTTTCCGTTATCTCTCGAATGGCTGAGTCGTCTCCCGTTTCGAGGCCGTGTAATGCTGATCGCAGATGCCAAGTGCGGTTGTCATCGATTAGTTCTCGGCAAGGGTCTCCGCGCTGCAATTCCTCATCCATCATGGTGGTAAGTTTGCGTGACACACAAATCAGCTCCCGATATGGCGCGAGTCCTCGTAGCGACGCCCTCCACGTATCCAGCGGACATGTGACGTTCGAGAATTTCAAACCCGGCAACATCCGGAATCAGCACAAAAAGACTGTCTCGGCAACAGCGATCGAGGAGCGGCATGATTGCATCCTCGTTCCGCATCTGGTTCTGGTCGATCACAATGTACGGGAATCGCGAAGACATCACGGCCGCCATCGATTCTGCTGCAACAATTCAGCTTGGATCATGCAACCATCTCCGGGCAATCTCTTTGGCGATGCGATCGGCCTCCCGGTCGGGGTATCGCCAATGCAGGTTGGCCTCCAGCATCAATCGCATGGTCCGTTCGGCATCAAACACCATCGCCACGCGCTCGGCCGGCGTCTTGCGACGCAAGACTTCGACCATCGCGTCGTCGAGAAGTTCGACATAGGGGCGTCATTTTGGAATAGCGGGGTCAGACATCCAAATTTCTCGCTTCCATCGCGTGTTTCTCGATGAACTCGCGGCGGGGCTCGACTTTGTCGCCCATGAGGATGCGGAAGATGTCGTCGGCGGCGCCGACGTCTTCCATGGTGACTTGCACCAGCGTGCGGTTGGCCGGATCGAGCGTGGTCTCGCGCAGCTCCTCGGCGTTCATTTCGCCGAGGCCCTTGAAACGGGTAACTTGCAGGCCCTTCTCGCCGGCGGCGCGAACGGCGGCCAAGAGGCCGCGGAGGTCCTCCAGGCCGGTTACGGACTCGCCGCGGCGCAGCCGGTAGCGGGGCTCCTCCACGCCGGTGCGCTCTTGCGGGATGAGGCTGTCGATCTCGAAACCCATGCCGCGGAGGGCCGCCAACTGGTTGTTGATCGAGCGGACCTCGTGCAGTTCGACGATGTGCAGCTTCGCCCGCGGCTCGGCGGCCTCGCTCTCGTCATTGTCGTCCTCGGCAAGGTCCAACTCGTCGCCGACCTCCTGCTCCTGGGCGGCCACGAAGGCGTCGAGCTGCTCGCGGGTGGTGAACCAGTGCTCCTGCTGGCCGAGGAAGACGTGATACATCGGCAGCCGCCCGGTGGCCGGATCGCGGCGGACGGCGTGGCGCGGAGACTGATGCCGCGGCGTTCGAGGGCCAAGAGCGAATCCTCCAGCGCCGCCAGCGTGCGGCAGAGGCCGTCCATCTCCTTGCCGGCGATGGTCCGCCCGTCGCCGGGCTCGAAGACCGCGTCGGTCAACCCGGCGTCGAGCAGTTGGGCCTTCATCTCCTCTTCGGTCTGGACGTAGTAGGTCTCCTTCTTGTGCCGCACGCGGAACAGCGGCGGCTGGGCGGCATAGACGTAGCCGCCTTTGACCAGGTCGTACATCTGGCGGTAGAAGAACGTCAGCAGCAGCGTGCGGATGTGCGAGCCGTCGACGTCGGCGTCGGTCATGATGACCACTTTGCTGTAGCGGCGTTTGCTGAGGTCCATCTCTTCGCCGATGCCCGCCCCGATCGCGGAGATCATGCTGCGGACCTCTTCGTTGGCCAACACTTTGTCGTCGCGCGACTTGTAGGCGTTGATGATCTTGCCGCGGAGCGGGAGAATCGCCTGGTATTCGCGGATTCGCCCGCCCTCGGCACTGCCGCCGGCCGAATCGCCCTCGACCAGGTACAACTCGCACATATCGACCTCGCGGCTGGTGCAGTCGCGGAGCTTGCCGGGCAGGCCGCCGCCGCTTAGGGCGCCTTTGCGCTCGCGGACGAGCTGCCGGGCCTTGCGGGCGCTCTCGCGGGCCTCGGCGGCCAGCAAGCCCTTCTGCACGATGATCTTGGCCGTCTTGGGATTCTCTTCGAGAAACGTCGCCAGATAGTCACCGACAGCCGAGTTGACGATCCCCTCGATTTCGCCGTTGCCGAGCTTCGTCTTCGTTTGCCCCTCGAACTGCGGCTCGGGCACGCGGAGCGAGATGACGGCCGTCAGCCCCTCGCGGCAGTCGTCGCCGCTGGGAGTGAGGTCTTTGTAGAGGTTCGTCTTCTTGCCGTAGGCATTGATCGTGCGGGTGATGGCCGCGCGGAAGCCGGAGACGTGCGTGCCCCCTTCGGTCGTGCAGATGTTGTTGACGTACGAGTGGACGTTTTCGGTGAATTCGCCGGAGTATTGCAGGGCGACCTCCAGGCCGACGCCCTCATACTCGCCGGAGACGTAAATGATGTCTTCATGGGCGGGTTCGCTGGCGCGGTTGAGATACTCGACGAAGGCCAGGATGCCCCGTTCGTAAAGAAAAGTCTCGCCGTCGCCCGTGCGATGGTCGCGGAAGACGATCTTGACGCCGCGATTGAGAAAGGCCAACTCCTGAAGCCGCTTATAGAGAATGTTGTATTGGAAGTTGGTGTTGGGGAAGATCAGCGGATCGGCCTTGAAGGTGGTCTTGGTGCCGCGGCGATCGGTGCGTCCGATGCGGCGAACTTCGGCCACCGGCACGCCGCGCTCGTATTCCTGCTGATAGACGTGTCCCTGGCGGCGGACTTCCACCTCGCACCACTCCGAGAGGAAGTTGACCACGGTGACGCCGACGCCGTGCAGCCCGCCGGAAGTCTGATAGGCCCCTTTTTGGAACTTGCCGCCGAACTTCAGCACGGTCATCACGCCCTGAAGGGTCGAAAAGCCCAGATCGGGATGCTCTTCGACCGGGATGCCGCGGCCGTTGTCTTCGACCGTGACCGAGCCGTCGTTGTTGATGATCACCGAGATTTCGCCGGCGAAGCCGGCCATCGTCTCGTCGATCGAGTTATCGACGACTTCGTAAACCAGATGGTGCAAGCCGCGGGCAGTCGTGTCGGCAATGTACATGCTCGGCCGCTCGCGCACGTGCTCCAAGTCGCTGAGATGCTGCAAGTCCTTGGCCGTGTAGCTCTCGCCCTCGGCACGTTCGAGGCGATAAGTGTTCAGGTCGGGGGACGGAGCTTGTTCTTGTGGATTGGTCGACATAGATATGATCTTGGTTGTATTAAGATTCTTTCTCGTCAGGATTTGGATATTGTTCTCTGCGGCTGAATTTCAAAACGCCCGTAATAAGCGTGACGACGGCCAGGAGGGCAAAGAGATAGGGGAGGAGAAAACCCCGGAATTCAAGATAGGCCCAAACGGCAAAGACGGCGCAACCGAGCCCCATGAATAGCGCCAGGATGCCGAGAGAGCGTTGTTGGTGCCTTGCGGCTCTCAGGGTTTGGGAGTTCGAGTCGATAATCCGGTTGAGCATGTTCACACGGTTTTCGCACGACCCTTTGCACGCAATGCCGTTGGGAAGTTCCGTAAGGCAGTGCTCGCAGAGCGCCTTGGCGCATGATTTGCAGATGGCGACGGCTGGTCTGTCCCTGTGGTTGAAACAGTTCATTTCTTCATCTCTCTCGCTGGTTTATCGTTCGCTCCTGACAACGTGCCTTTTCACTAGCCCAGGCGTTTCACGCCTGGGTTGCGATGCCGCCACCATTCTTCCCTTTTCTGTTCAGCCCCCTTCAGGGGGCGGCTGGGCGGGGTCGATTTCTTCTTCACCTTCTGTTCTCTCCAACAACGCCGATAATCTCCCCGTCCCGTGGTGCGTCTCCTGGTTGTCGATATAGCGGGACACCTTCTCCACTTCACTCTCCCGCAGCGTCAAGACGCCGTAGCCCTCTTGCCACATCAGCCGGAAACTGGGCCGGATCTCCTCGTTCACGCGATGACATGCCGCGCCTTTGACCTGCCCGATAAATTCGCTGATCGTCAGCGTCGGCGGCAATCTTGTCAGCAGATGTACGTGATCGGGCATCGCATTGTGACGGATTGGCCAGCCGCCGCGTTTTTTCGTCTCCTCGTTGATGATCCTCAGTAGTTCGGGTCGCCAGTCGCGGTGGATCAATGCGATTCGCGAGTTGGGCGCCCAGGCGAAATGGTAGAACAACTGGTGAAACGTGTGCGCCATTGTGGACACCTTCCACACTGCCCGTTCGGCCCCTGAAGGGGCCTGTACAAAAAAGGGACTATTCTTGGGGCCATTCCTCCCCAGGCGTAAACGCCTGGGCTAGTGAAAAGACACGCTAGCCATACCTCCACAATCATTTGGGCTAATAGAAAAACATGTTAAATACTCTGACACGACCACCTATTCCGCGAGCATTCCACTATTTTCGTCTCATTCGATGTTCCCTACGCGGAAGCGAAGATTCTTGATCCCTTCGTCCGGCAAGAGTTTCGCCAGGGACGCCAACAGGGCTTGTTTCTGAAAGCCGAGTTCCTGCATCAACGTCGAGTTGGCCACTACGACATCCAACGTGCCGCGGCGCAACTGGCCGGGGCGGGTATACTTGGCCGCCAGCGAACCGGCGGCCTCGCTCCAGGCCGCTTCATAGGCGGCGGCACCTTGAATCCGCGCATAACCGCGGCGGGACATTAGTTCCGAGAGGACATTGCCGATCGTTTGCGGACCGCGAGCCATGATTTCGATTTCCTACGTTTTGGTGCGAAGCCGCACGCGGCTTTCTCTACGCATCCCGCGCCAGCGGCATGATGACGTACGCATAGCCGTCTTCCGTCATGCACAACGCGGCGCTCTCGGCGTTCCGCAGTTCAATGGTAAACGTCTGCTCGGGCGCCAACACCTTGAGGAAGTCGCTGAGGTAGCGGGGATCGAGCGTAATGCCCAACTCGTCGCCGTCGTAGGCGATCGGCAGTTCGACGTGCGACTCGCCCAACTCCGCCCCGTGAGCCGTCAGCACGATCTTACCGCCGCCGAAGACGAAATCGACGCCGCGCCGCTCCTCGCTGGTGACGATCATCGCCTGGCGAACCGCCGTGTAGAACGGGCCGACCGTCAGATCGATCTTCAGCATCCCCTCGCGCCGCGGGAAGACGTCGCGCCACTTCGGATAACGCCCCTCGACCAGCCGGGAGTAGATCGTGGCGCGGCCGCTGCGGACGAGAATGTCGTTTTCGCGGGCGGCAAGCTGGATGTTCTCCTCGTTGTCGGCCAGCACCGCTCCAACAGTTGCATCGCCTTGGTGGGGATGATCGTCATCGTGTCGCCGGAGACGTGCCCGGCGACCGATTTGGCGGGACCTTCCTGCCGGGCCAAGCGGCGGCCATCGGTGGCCACGGCCGTGAATCCCTCGGGCGCCAACTCCAACAAGACTCCCCCCAGCGCATAACGGCTACTCTCATTATCGGTGGCGTAAATCGTTCGCCGCACCACCTCGCGGAACATCCGCGCCGGCATTTCGTGATATTTCTCCTCCTCGAAGGCCATCACCGCCGGATACTCGTCCGGGTTCTCTGAAGGGAGTTGGAACTCGCTCCGTTCGCCGCGGATAAGCACCTTGCGGCCGTCGCTCTCCAGGTCGAGCTTCTCGTCGGAGCTCTCCGAGAGTATCTTGCCGAAGCGGTCGCGGGGCAAGACAACGCTGCCGGGCGACGCTACCGAGACACCCGGCACGTCGACGCGAATCCCCACTTCCAAGTCGGTACCCATCAGGATCGCCCCCTCTTGGGTCACTTCCAGCTTGACGTTTTGCAGGATCGGCTTCGGGCTTCGCGCCGGCGCTACGCTGGCGGCCATCTGGAAGGCGTGCAACAGCTTGTCGCGTTCACAGGTCGCTTTCATGGGTTGTTCTTCCCTTTCTTTCTTAATCTTTCTTGTAGTAACAGTGTTAATATGGTCGGGCCAAATGTTGGCAACAGCAGGAACCGATGACGCAACCTTGCTCGACAGTTTGGTTTGCAATGGGTTGAGCGTCTTCGTTGGCGGTGGAAAAACTGTTGGAGGACTGTCTGTTGCGTGTTGGCCTGGTTTTGGTAAACGTAGGGTTGATTCGAGGGTCGAACTTCGATGTTCATGGTTGCTGGAGAGGGGCCCGGCAACCGACATTTCATAATCACTTTTTCCACAAGCTGCTTCTCAGCCGCGCCACTGCCTCGCCGACCGCTGGATCGGAGCCGATCAACTCTTCCGTCTTGCGGCAGCTATGCATCACGGTCGAATGGTCGCGGCCGCCGAAGTAATCGCCAATCCGCTCCAGGCTTTCTTCGGTAAGTTGCCGGGCGAGATAAACGGCCACGCCGCGGGCGACGACCAACGCCCGTCGCCGCACCGGGCCACGCAGATCGGCCAACCGCAATGAAAAATGCCGCGCCGTAGCCAAGGCGATTTCGTGCAGACTCGGCGACCGCTTGCCGTTGCGCTTGGCAACATAACGGCGAGCCGCCTCCACGTCAAATGGGTCGTTGTTGAGCTTGGCGGGCGCGGCCAACTGGACCAGCGAGCCGGCCAATTCAGGCGCGGTGGCCACCAGCCCCTCGGCAAGCACGCGAGCGACCGCTGCGGGCAGCGGGATGTCGCGAATTGCGGCCAGTTGTTCGAGGATTGCCAGGCGGGCCTCGACGCCCGGCGACGCCAGTGGGACCAGCAGACCGGCGGTCAGCCGGCTTCGCAGCGCGGGGAGAATGCCCGCCAGCGCCACCGGCGGCGCAGAGGCCGTCACCACGACCCAACGATCTTCCGTCACCATTGCATCCAGCGTGTGAATCAACTCTTCTTGCGCACTGAGCTTGCCCAATTTGCGAGTTGCCAACATGCCGAGGTCTTCGACGACGAGGAAATCGGCCCCGCGGTGCTTCAGGCGAAACTCGTCGACGGCTTGCGTCTCGATGGCGTCGGCCAATTCGCGGGCAAAATCGACCGCGGTGGTGCAGACGACCCGCTGCCGGCGGTCGCGGGCCTTCCAGGCGTCGGCCAGCCCCTGGGCCAGATGCGACTTGCCCGTTCCGCTCGGACCGAAAAACACCAGCGGGTTGTAGCCGCTGACCGGCTCTTCGACGACCGAGCGGACGGCGACGTCGACCAGGTGGTTTTCGGGACCGGCGACGAAATGGCGCGTTGCCACCGCGCCGCCTCGCCCAGCAGCGGATTTAAGCGATCTCCCCGGCAGAGGGATGTCCACAACGCCGTCCACCATGTCGGCTCCGTCCTCGTTTTTGGAAGCCGACATTGTAGCATTTTCGCGGCAAGTCTACGAGGTGGCCGCAGCGGCCAAATTGGCGGAAATTCGCCTGTGCGGGGGCATTGGAAGGAGGAAGTAGGCGGGCGTAGCCGGGTGTATTAATGGCCTAGGAGGAGAGCACGCACAATGCAGCCATACCAACCCGAAGCGCGAGCGAGGGCGCCTTCTTCTCCCATCCGCGCTTGCGCTTCGGGTTGGTATGGGCGCATGAATGATCCGGGCTAACAGTTCCCGGGAAGAAGTCGCGCGGCGCAGGATTCCGGGAGCGGTTAGCACCCGGCTATTGGATTCGCTCGCCGGCGTGGTCGCGCCCCTCAATTGCGTCGCGACATGAACAATTGCAGGATGTACCAGAACAGCAGGGCCACGGCGGCGAATAGCGCCAGCGCTGCCGCCACGTGCTGGCCGATGCGGTAATGCAGCATCACGTTCGAGGTGTAATACAAGATGTAACCGCAGGCCAGGGCGATCATCGCGTAGGTGAAGATTGGCCCAAGGGTGAACCCGAAGAGGGCGCCGACCACGATAAAGCCCATTGCCGCGAACATGCCGAACATCAACGTGGATCGCAGGAAGGAGAAGTCCTTGCGGGTGGCGAAGACGACTGCCGTGAGCAGACCGAACAGGCCGAGAGTGGTTACGGCGGCCGGGGCGATCACGCTGCCCTGCCCGCTCTTTTCGGCAACGAGGTCCGCAATCGTCAGCAGCGGCAGGAAGAGGACGGCCTCGGCCACAACGTACAGAATCAGGCCCGCGTACTGCTTACCCGGGCTGACCGCCGAGAGCGCCCAATTGTTGGCCACGTAGCTGACCACCATGAACAGCCCGAGCACAACCAGCCAACGGATTTGCGAGCCGACCATCAGGCTCAGCGCGAGCTCGCGGACGCCCGGCAGCCGCAGCAGCACGGCTTCGAGAATGACAAACAGGCCGACGGCGCCGGCCAGGTGAAGGTAGGTCTTGACGATGAAGCGGGTCCGCTCGTCGACGTCGGCCTGAGCGGCCAGCGTGCCCAGTGGCGACTGGTAGTAGTTTTCGGCGTAGTTCATGGGTTTTCTCGGTAAAGGGGTTGTTGTGTTCGTTTGGCGCGGGGAGGGGGAGGGAGGAGGTTGTCGGGAAAGCGTCACTGCGCCATTGGGACTTCTGCCGACAACCTGCTCCGTCGCCTTTTCGCAACCTGCTGAATTATAGACCATTGGGGAAACGTGGAAAGCCGGATTTCCCCCCTGGGGCCGGTTGCCCAGGCCGGGCCGGATGCGTACAATGCGGCCAACCGGCTGTTTGCCGCTTGGCGCCGGACTATTACCCGTAAAGGAGACGTGAAGATGCCGTTTCAACAACCGCCGCTGCCGTTTGCCATGAACGCCATGAAGCCGTTCCTCTCCGAGGAACAACTGACGTACCACTACAACAAGCACCACGCCGCGTACTTCAAGAATCTCAACGGCCTGGTCGAGGGCAAGCCGGAAGCGAACATGTCGCTGCGCGAGGTCGTCGTCCAGTCGCCGCCGGGCGGGGTGTTGAACAACGCCGCCCAGGCGTGGAACCACAGCTTCTATTGGGATTGCATGAAGCCCGGCGGGGGCGGCGAGCCGAACGGCGAACTGGCCGTCGCCATCCGCCGCGATTTCGGCAGCTTCGAGGCCTTTCGCAAGGCCATGTCCGAGACCAGCGTGAAGCTGTTCGGCTCCGGCTGGTGCTGGCTGACCGCCGACAAGCAGGGCAAGCTGGAAATCGTGGCCCTGGGCAACGCCGACACGCCGCTGAAGCACGGCAAGGAGCCGCTGCTGACGATCGACGTCTGGGAACACGCCTACTACGTCGACTATCGTAACGATCGTGGGAAGTACGTCGAGGGTTTCTGGAACGTCGTCAACTGGCCGTTCGCCGCCAAGTGCTACGCCGCCGCGAAGGGGTGAGCAATGGTCCCCTCTCCCTTTGGGAGAGGGGAGATAATTGGGCTCTGCCCGACCACCGCGCTACTCCGCGGTCACGGTGATCTTCCGCGAGTCTTCGACCTTGCCGTAGAGCGCCTGCGTGTCGTAGCGCACGGTGATGGTGAACGTCTCGCTCTTGCCGGCCAGCTTCATGTCCTTTGGCACTCGCCACGAGTACCCGCAGGTGCCGTCTCAGCCGAAGGGCATCACGCCCTCGGCGACTTTCTTGCCGGCGGAGTTCGTGATCGTGACCGTCGGGTCGAGCGAGAGCGGTGCCTCGTATGCGCTCTCCTTGGCTGCTTTGCCCTCGCCGTAACGGATGATTTCCTTCTTCTTACGCGACGTGTCGCAAAGGCGGCGGATCATGATGTCGAAGACCGGATCGATCAGGACCGCTTTCACGCTGACTTCCGCGCCGGGGTTGAAGATCGCGTCCTTGGCGGGACTCGCGAAAAGCACCACCGGCTTGTTGGAGAAATCCAGCACGAACGGCTTGTCTTTGCGGACTTTGATGAAGAAGACCTTGGGACGGTCAAAACCGCGAGGGCGACCGTCGGAATGGTAGTTTTCCGACAAACTCAACCGCAAGTGGCCGTATTCGACCGATAGGTAAGACGGAAGGTAGTCGCCCACCGGCACTCTGTATTGCCGCACCTTCTCCTGCTTCTGTTCGGGCAGAGCCGGGTCAGGTCGGAGGGCCAACGACATCGTTTCCGAGGCGAGCGCACCGGCGAACGAAAAGTCCTTGATGTCCCTGCCGCCGGGCCCGATCTTGAGAATGCCGAAATTGCCGCGGTACGGCTTCACGGTGAGCTTGTCGCCCAGCGGCGTGGCCGAGATTATATAGAGTTGGCCATCGACGCGTTGCACCGTCGAGAGCATTTCGCCCGAAAAAGCGCCCGAATCGAGTTTTTCCGCCGTGCCGATGGGCTTGAGAAAGAGCGCCGTCATGGGGCGGTCGTAGCGGCCGGCCAGGAGATATGGCTGGGCCAATAGCGCGTTGTACTCGTGTTTGTCGATCCGGATGCGTCCCTGGCGGGCAGCGGTCGCCACGAAGTGCATCGTGTACCGATCGTGCTCAGCGGCGCCGCCTCCGCCGGTGAGCAAGGGTAAGATGCGAAACGGCCGCACGCCCACCCCCGGCCCGTAATCAACATCGATGTTCACGCAGCCAAAGACCATTCGCTCCTTGGTCTTCCAGGGGGGAAGAGCTTGCCAGGGCGGATCCTGGAGCGGCTTCAGCACTGGATCGTTGGTAAGATCGAGGTCGCGGTTCAGGTCGATATACAGCCGGTTGTAGCGCGACAATTTCGGCGGCGCGGGTCGCGGCTTCGCCGCCTTCGCCTGCTTGGCGTTCTCTTCCTGCTTCTTCTCTTCAGCCGGCGGAATCTCCCCCGACTCGTCGAGCACGAAGCGAATCTCGATCGACTTGCCGGTGCGGTAGTTGCGGTCAAACTGGAACGTACCGTAGAGCGGATGCTTGGAGTGCAACTTGGGATACGCTTTGACCGCCCTGTCGGGCTTGCTCGAACACGCGGCAAACGTCCCCACCGTCAGATCATAGGGGTTGTCTTGGATGCCGTTCTTCTGCAGCGCCGACACTTCCCGCATCTCGAAGACGGCGTCCGCCTTGCCTGGTTTCTCCTCCGTGCCGACCGCGAAAGGTGCTCCAAACCAGGCGGCAAGCAGAGCCGAACCGCAAATCGCGGTGAAGAAGCGTATCATCATGTTCAATCTGCCTTGGTTTGCCGGCAGCCTGCGCCTGTTTCGGGTTGCGCTTCTGCAAACGGGAGCTACTCCGCAGTCACGGTGATCTTCCGCGAGTCTTCGACCTTGCCGTAGAGGGCCTGCGTGTCGTAGCGCACGGTGATGGTGAATGTTTCACTCTTGCCGGCCAGCTTCATGTCCTTTGGTACTCGCCACGAGTACCCGCAGGTGCCGCCTCAGCCAAAGGGCATCACGCCCTCGGCCACGTTCTTGCCGGACGAGTCGGTGATGGTGATTGTCGGTTCGTAGGAGAAGGGCACCTCGTAGACGTGCTCCTTCATCTCCTTTCCGACGCGATACATGAACGTCTTCTTCATCTTCCTCGTCGGATCGGTCAGGCCGCGAACCATGATGCCGAGCTTCGGGTCGACCAGCAACGTCGCGATCCTGACCGTCGCGCCGAGTTTCACCGCTTTGTCGGCCGGCGGCGATTGGAAGCCGATTTCCGGCTTGTTGGGGAAGTCGAGCACGAAGGGCTTGTCCGCGCGAATTTGGAGTCCCTGCGGGGGCGCAGCGCCGGGCTGTCGTTGATAGTTGCTGCCAACCGCAACTTGCAGGCCGCCGTAGTCGATGGACAAATAGAAATTGTAGTAATTGCCGACGGGCAGCTTGCACTCGGACATTTTTTTGCCGTCGGAATTCGCGGGGCCAGGCCCGACGGTGATGAACGCCTTTCGCCCGTAGAAACTGCCCTGGAAGCTGATGTCCTTGAGCTTTCTGTCGCCGGGGCCGACCTTGAAGACGCCGAAGGGGCCACGGTAGATTTGCACGGTTAACTTGTCACCCGGCGGCGTGGCGAGGAGCGTGTAGAACTCGCCGTCTCTGTTGGTCAGCGTCATCAGCGTTTCGGTCGGGCGGCTCGGGTAGCGCACGGAGGCGGCGGAAGGGCTCTTCGGCCGAAGTTGAACCGACGCCGAGGGGCAATCGAAACGGCCGGTGAGAACCTGCTGCGTCAATAGCGCGTCGTACTCGGTCTTGCCGATCTTGATCGTCCCTTTGCGGGCGGTTGCGGCGGCAAATCGCAGCGTGGGCGTCTCTTGGTTGCTGGTGAGAATGAACCACGGAAAGACTTTGAACGGCCGCACGCCGACGCCCGGCCCGTAATCGACGTCGATGGCGGCCGGCTCGAACGCCATCCGCTCTTTTTCGGACGGCGGCCGTCGCCCGCTCGCCAGGAAAGCCATCGGGCCCACGTTGCCCGGGATCAATTTCCACGGCGGATCCTTCATCGGCTTGAGCACCGGATCGTTCGTCAGGTCATTGTCGCGGTTCGCGTCAATGTGCAGCCGGTCGTAGCTCGACGGCTTAATTACAACGGGGCGACGGGCGATGGCCCTCTTCTTCGCGACGGCCTTTTCGTTCTTCTTTTCGGCGATCTTCTCTTCCTTCTTCGCCTCGGCCACCACGGGCGACTCGCCCGACTGGTCGAGCACGAAGTAGATCGGCGCTTCCAGCTTGGCGCCAGCGGTACGGCTGAACTGGAGCTTGCCGTAGAGCGGCCGCTTCGAGTTCAGCTTGGGATAGGCTTTCACCTCTTTGAAGGGCTCGGTCGAGCAGCGGACGTTCATCGCCCGCCAGAACGACTGGCCGGCGTTGCCGCTGTCGAAGACCGACACCTCCTTCAAGTCGAAGGTGGCGTCCTTCACGGCCGGTTTCTCCTCCGCGGCGGAGATTCCGAAAGAGGAAATGAACAGAACGACGCCGAGCAACGCCGCAAGAGATCGTATGGTCATGATCGTTGCCTCAATGGGTGGGAAAAGGGGGACAGGTGCAATTTGTGCGAAGCACCCTCCGGGCCGTTCCGGCAAATTGGACCTGTCCCCTTTTTCCCGCAATGGATGTTGATCACCTCAAGCTCCGCGCAGGACTGGCGCTACAGCTTCTTGGGATGTATCACGCTGTCGTTGTCCTGGACGATCGCGAACGGACCGGCCTTCATCTGGACGCGGATGTGATACTCGTCTGCCAGATCCTTTGGTACTCGCCACGAGTACCGGCAGGTGAAACCTCAGCCATACTCGAAACGGCCCTCTTGGATCACCTTCCCCTTGGCATCGGTGATGGTGAACTTGGGCTTCGAGGGGCGGCCGCCTTTGACGGTCATGTCGTCGCAAATCTCGCCGCCCGAGCCCACCAACGACAGGCCGAGCGACAATACCTCGTGTTTTTGGCCGTCTTGGAAGCCGTCGGCCGTTACCACGGGCTTGTACGGTGGGCCGAAGGGCAGCTCGACCGTCTCCCCCTTGACGACCTCGATCGGCTTGTAGGAGCCGGTCGCCTTGGCGGAGACCGTCGATGGGCGAAGGACCGAACCGGGGTCCGACGAGCCGCCCAGCAACGCACCCAGGTCCCGCGCCAGCGCCGCGAGCGCCGAGTCCTTCTTTTCCTTGGCTTCGGCCTTTTCTTCCGGCTTCTTCTCTTCGGACTTCTTCGCTTTCTTTACCGGCGTCGCATCGATGGTGTAGGACAGCAGCTTCCATTGGCCCACGGGCACGGGCACGGCGGCGTCACCGTCGCCGCGGACGTCGACGAAGCCCTGCTCGCCGTAGATCGTCGCGCGGAACTTGCCGTTCGGGTTGTGTACCTTGCCAAGCGGAAGCGTGGAGGGGGTCAGTGTGAGCCTGTCGCCGGCGGGCGAAATCTTCACGTCGTAGAAGCGGCCGTCGATGTTGGTCAGCTTCGACACGTAGTGCATGCTGCCGTTGCCGGTAACGCTGTCCTGGTACACCAGGTTGCCGTTGACGGCTCTCGGATCGACCAGCAGCATATCGCCCGGCTGCACGGGGATGCGGCCGTCGGAGACGTAAACGCCATTCGGGACGTTCATTTCGTCGTTGAACCGCCCGTTGCTGTTGTAGTCGAGGAGGAAGACGTGCCGCTTCTTTCCGTCGAGCATGACGTGGCCTTCACGATACGCGGCCGGGTTCATCGAGATGATGACGTAGCTAAAACTCCGCGCGCCGCCGAATCGCTGTCCTTCCAGGAAGAGGGAATAGTCCCGCTTGGCTCCCGCGTCGTCGAGGACGACGTCGAGGCGAGGGAACTCGAAACCCACGCCCCAGACTTGTGGACCTCGCTGCGGCCGCGCCTCCAGGGGTTTGTCGTCGGTCAAATCGCCGTTGTGGTTCAGATCGAAGAAGAGGCGGTTGAACGTCGTCGGGGCGGAGGCCGACTTCTTCTCGGCCTTCGGCTTTTCCTCTTTCTTCGTCTTCTCGGCGCCCTTCTTCTTGTCGCCCTCCTTTGCCTCCTTGGCCGCTGCGGGAACCACGTCGAGCGCGAAGGCGTACTGCTGCGAGCCCAGATGGACGACGGCGCGGAAGGGGTGCTTCGATTGGTACGCAGGCTCCTTCTTCACGATCCGCTTGAAGGCGGCCGCCGGCTCCGGATTTCCGATCGGCTCGCCGTCTTTGCCGATTTGCACGAAGATCCTCTGCGGGTTGGTGACACGATAGACGTAATCGGAGTCCTGGGGGTTCTGCGGATCGACGCGCTTCAGTTCGAGCGTGCAGGTTTCGGCACAGGCGACCGTCGCGAGGGCGAAAACGGCGGAGGATGTGATCGCCACGGCAAGAGATCGTATCAGCGCTCATGATGGGTACTCCGGGTGGCCAAGCCACTGTTCCGCGCAGTCCCCCCACTATGGGCAGGCGAGCCTTATTATAAACTCTTCCAGGAACGAGTCAATCTACACTTATCCGCTCTAAGACGACTGCAAGATGGTTCTGGTTCCGGCCTCAGCCGGTCTTCCCCGCCGAATTTCCGCCGGAAGGCGGGACTACGAACGGCGGGCAGCCAACCTTATTCATTCCTCCTGTCATGGCGATCCGCATTCGGTTTCAATGCGAACATCCGACGAAGCAGTTGCGACGGCCGCGAGGTCCGGCATCGGCCTTGCGCGAAACATCTCCTCCAATCGGCTGCGATAGAAGGTGCAATATGAGGCCAAGATCAAGAACGGCAGATTGAGGGCATAAACGATTCCCGCCAGCATCGCCATCACGGCGGGAATCGCAATCAGCCCCCCTGCGACTTGGTTCCAGGGCATTTGGGCTATCACGACACACGCAAAGAAGATCAGCATCGGCAACCCGACGGTCACCACGCCGATCCACAGCAGCAGCCACAGGCCGAAACGCATTCCAGAGAATCGCCTGCGGCAACAGCGGCCGGCCAACATCATGGCGGTGGTGGCGCTGACGGCAACAAGTCCATAATACGTGGCAAACTGTGGGAAAGAGGGGCTCTCCTGGCTGCTGGAAACGAACGACAGCACGCCGAGGGCGAGCATGACCGCCACAATCGAGAACCACGTCAACAGCGCGTAACGACGGCGGAGCCGATGTCCCGAGAGCCACACCGCCGCCCAGGCCATCGTCCAGGTGACGACCAACCAGCTTGAGAAGATTTCCTCTCTCCCGAACAAACCGATCGACAGGATCGCGACGCGCCAGAGGGCCAGCACCAGCAGGAGCGGAACCAGGATGAGCCAAGCCTGGCGATTGCGATTGGCCCGCGGGAGGACCAGCAGCAGGAGAATCGCCGCCCAAAGGGGCGCCGTCGTCGCGTAGTGGTACCATCGCCAGTGGAACAGCACCGGGGCGCTATTCCTACGGCCGAGTTGACCGATCTCCTGCCAGGCCACGATGCGCAACTCGCCGTCGCCCACGCTCAACGGTACTCGCCACGAGTACGAGCAGACGCCGCCTCAGCCATAGGCGAACGTGCCCGAGCCGATCAAGCGGTCCCCCTGATAGACTTCGAAATGCGGCGGGTGACCGTATCGGTCGAGAGAAGGTGGATTTGCCTGGAATTTTTGCCCGTTGCCATCGAGAAGTTGGCAGTCGAGCTTCAGAAACCTGTCGACGCGCTTCACGGTGACAACGGGCGTTGGTGGAGCCGCGCTGTCGTCCTGGCGAGGCTGCTGCAAAGCCGGGCGGAGTTGCGCCGCCGGTTGAGCGGCAAGGGAAGCGGGCGACAAGAGCCACCATGCCATCGAAAGGACTAGGCCGGGAAAAACCGTCGTGCCGCAGGCGAGTCTCATGGCTGTATGCTTCCTGGGTTTGCCAAGCGACCGTCGACAGCTTTGGTGTCTTACCCCGTAGGTCCCGCCTGCCGGGCGGGACTTGCATGCGCTCTGTCCCGCTAAGTCCCGCCCGGCAGGCGGGACCTACGGGGCGAATTGCCGCGGTGGCGCCTGCCAAATAGAGTTTGGCAGCCCATCAGGTCATTCGCCATCGCGAATCACACATTGGAAAACTGCCATGAAACGTGGTGGCGACCCCTAGTTACATGGCTCTGATTGTATCCCCTGGTGGGGAATTGTCAACGCTGGCCGCCTTGGCGGGAGGCGAGAAGACGGTCTCCACCGTCACGGCGCGGCATTTCGTGCATTCGGCGCAGCGGACGCAGTGCAGGCCATCGACGCGGTGCTCGGCCGGACCGCCGTCGACGCACAGACTGCGGCAGTCGGCGCAGTCGATGCAACGATCGCGATGGAAGCGGAGGAACAGGAACGAGACGTGGTTCAGCAGCGAATAGATCGCACCCAAGGGGCACAACAACGTACACCACGGCCGCCAGGTGAAGAACATGGCGATGACGACCATGACGACGATGGCGGTCTTCAGCGCGGTGGGCCACACGATCGGCACGCCGGCGATCGCCTGGCTCGCCATGTTCGGCGGCGCCCCCTCGAGCGCTCCCGCCGGACACAACCGGCAGATAAACAACGGGTGCGCTTCACCCCAGAGATATGGGATTAGCAGCACGAACGCCAGCAGCACGACGTAGCGGAAATTTCCCGTCCAGAGCGGCAGTCGGAACTTGGGTGTGGGGACTTTGGCGATCAGGTCTTGCAGGAAGCCGAACGGACAGACCCAGCCGCAGATGAAGCTGCCGAACGCCGCGCCCAAGACTGCCAGCATCCCCACGGCCGCGAACGGAAACACGTGCAGCGCGCTGAAGTTGGCAATCACGCCGATCGGACAGGCGAACATCGCCAAGGGGCACGAGTAGCAGTGGAACACCGGCCCGCAGATGTTGTGCATTTGCAGCGCCAACGGGTCGAGCCAGGCCACCAGGAAGCCGGTCTGCACCAACCACCGCCAGCGAACGAATTTGCCGGCTTACGCTTGTTGTTCTTGGCCATGGACGCCATGACCTCCTTTCATTTCACTCAGGTGGGGCAGAGCGCGGGCCCCTTGCTGCCGCTATACGTGCGCTTCAATTGGCCGGCGTTTTCGCCCGAGGCAAGCCGCTCCAGCCCGCCCACGGTGACGTCGCGAGTCGCCTCCGGCTCCGAGATGATCAGCGAGACCAGATCGATCTCGGTGACGGTTCTCTTGATGACGCTCGGCCCGCCCAGCGGCATGCCGGGCAGAAGCGACCCGCCGAGAGCCGGGCCGGGCGGAAGCGGCAAGGGGACATCGATCGTCTTCGTCGTCTCCTTCTCGACCAGCACGGGGATCGGGTGATACCAGATGCCTTCGACCAGCGCAGCCAAGCCGGCAATCACCAGCGCCACCGGCACGATGGCTCGTCGAATGATCCCGGCCACAACGCCCACCGTCGGCTCCTCTTCTCGAGCAGAGAAACGAGCAGAGAAATTGGCGGAGGTGAATGGGAATCGAACCCACCTGGGACTCTTACGAACCCCACACTGGTTTTGAAGACCAGGGGCACCACCAGGAACCAGTCACCTCCAACATGGCCAAACGGGCCAACCCCAAGCCTATCAGACCGCAAAGATCGCGTCCAGACTTTCCGCTACCGACGCCGAACGCTGTCGGCCGGCGGGCATGGCGGGGCGACGCGTGGCGGCGGGGACGGGCGTCGTAGGGCGTAGGCACGACACAACCAGCCAACAAGTCATCTGACACGGGCAGCTTCCGCGGCCTGCCCGTCCGTCTCGAAAGGATCGAGTTGCCGCGACTGGCAAATCCACGCCCGTTGGCCGGGGCGGCTCAGTTGCACCAGCACTCCGTCCACAATGGCTTGCCGACGGGTGTAGATATCGATGACGTCTGCGTCACTCCACAAGTTGCCGGGCATTGGTTCACTCCTCTGGCGATACGGCCCGTCTGAGGGTTTTCAGTCGCAGACTGTGGTCTCAGCCTGGGTACAGATCCTGCGGGGCAGACAACTCCTTCAGGGCGCATGATTCACCCACACTGGTGGTGAAGATAGACCTTCTCGTTGCGGGTGCGGGACGAAAAGAAGACGGCTGTCGCTTTCGCGGCGAACTCTGGCCTGCCGCCAAACGTGGTATGCCCAGCTCGCCCCAGTTGGCTGAGACAAGCCATATTCATGCCTCTGGAGAGTTGAACTCGGAATCCTCCCGGTTTGTCCGTCAGGAATGGGGGTTCGGCGGGTTATAACTATCTGAAGGCGTGTGCCTTGCGCAAGGCTGGGGGTATGCACTTAGAAGAGCGAAAAGATGAAACCCTGGATTGGAGTAGTCGCCGGCGTGGTGTTGCTCATGGGTGGGCGAGCCAACGGTGCTGTCACCGTAACGGGCGGAATGGTCGAATTGGGACCGGCAGCGTACAACGACGTGTTCCTTGGCGGCGCCAACATTGACGCCGGAAAGATAGTCTTCAACTACGTGGGCGGCTCCAGTCCGGCGGCGACGATCCAGAGTCTGCTGATCGACAGCTACCATGGCGGACTCTGGGATGTTGGGGAGTTCAGGAGTTCGACGGCGATAGCGACCGGATTGACGCTGGGGTGGTTGGACGACGGGTCGAGTGCGGTGACCGTCATGGCCACGTATGCAGGTGACTTCAACCTGGACGGCGTGGTCGACAGCTTGGACCGGAGCATCTGGTTGCGCACGCCTTCGCCGGCACGACATGGCAACAGGGTGACGTCAACTATGACGGCGCCATTCAACGGTCTCGATCGAGACCTGTTGATGGCGAACTTTGGTTCGCCACCGCTTGTCAGCACCTCCGTCCCCGAGCCCACCACCATCGTCATCTGGTCGTTGCTCGGCGCCCTTGCCATCACGGTGGGCAGGTGGCGACGTCGGAAGGCCGCTTAGTCCGGTTCCAAATTGTCAAACAACAAGAGCCCACGCCATCGCCGGCGTGGGTTTTCCATGCGCCGTTGGCAGGTTTGTGCCGGCTCAAGAGACGTGGTGTTTGCATCCGGAAACGGAAGCGCGCTCGGGGTTCAACAGAACCGCATCAATGCACGGGGATGAGCGTCATCACCTGATGCGTCAGGTAGGGCATCTTGCGGGCGGCCACTATCCGCGCATTCGGCTAGTTTCTGGTTCATGCCGCGCCTCTGCGTAGCGATTTCGGGTGCGGCAAGAATTTTGGCAGCGGGTTTGGGGCCGAAGGCCCTGCCGTTCGCCCAGCCCAGGGCGACGCCCTGGGGAACGGAAACGGCAGGTCCAGGTATCGGCCCAACGGGCCAACAATTTGATGAACGCTTGGCCCGTTGGGCCGACAACATCGTTGTCTTGCACCAGGCCTCCCAGGGCGGCGCCCTGGGCTGGGTGAACGGTGCTCCTTCGGAGCAATTGTGACCTCGCCAGCAAATCTTGCCACGCTCGCGATCTCGACCACGATTGACTGATAGCCCCGAACCAAATACGATGACTTTACGTTGCTGGGCGCCATTGCTCAGGGTGCTTGTACTACTTGATTGAACCGATGGCTTTAACGCTTCCTACGGTTGCAGACCTGGCAGGAAGACCGAGGCTAGGTGAGACATGTACGAAGAGTTTCCGCTTGATCCTAATGACGAAGACGCATCGAACAAAATGCGCGAGTTCTTCGGACCGGTGCAAATCGACCATCTGGTCCGACAAGCAATCCAGTTCTGCTGGATGGGTCTTTCCAAGGAGAAACGCAACGTTAATGAATTGGAGCGGCAGATTCGCCGAATTGTGGATCGTGCTCTACGCGATGTACGTGAGGACTTCGACGAGTTTTTTGGCAAGGGGAAGTCAGCATAGGCATGGCTGACACCGGCAAGTAACGTAGGGGCGGTGTTCCTCGGCAATCGCCGGCTTCAGCCAGCGTTTCGCCGCTTTGGCAAAACAGTCCACCGCCACAAGCCCAAGGGATTGCCCATACGCTGCTGCCACACCCAGATATCCGTCTCCCACGTCAAGCGACGGAAGCCGATTGGCCAGCGGCGTGGCAGCGTCGATCGGCTGAAGCCTGGTTGATAATGGAGGACGGGTGCGAGGTGTTGTCTATCGCGCCAATAACTCTCGTATGCGGTTTCGTGCCGCCGGCTCGCTGAGCGTGCCGCGGGCAACGATCTTCTTGACGGCCAAGTCGGCGACTTTCGCCGGATCGCGGACATTGTTGCTGCACCATTCCTTTAATGGACCATAGAGCGATCCGTGGACGAAACTCCAGGCGAACGGTTCGGTTCCCTCGCCGGCGCCGCAGTAGCCGGTGAGCTTCCACCAGGCGACGATTGCGGCAGTTGCATCGGCGATGGCCGCGGCGGCCTCCTCAGGCGTCGCGGCGCGATGAGCGCACGCCTGCAAGACCCGGATGCGACATTCGACAAGCGTGGCTAGGATCTTCAAATAGCGGTCCGGTCCGCCGGGAAGACACGCGGCGGCCGTTCCCGTTAGTTTCGCCGCCCGGAGCTTTGCGGGCAGGTCGGCAGGCAGCCGGTCGAGGCCGCGTTGCAGACACGTCCAGGCCGGTATGAGCAATTCCGGCGGGGCCGCCCAGCAGCTTGGCAAGGTCGGCAAGGACCTTTTCGTCGGGCCGATCGAGATACTTCGGGTCGGCCGCGCCGCGGGCGAACAGGTACAGGTTCGGTATCACCAGGAGCGGCGTTTGCGAATTGCCGAACCAACCGCGGGCACCCGGCGATTGCGCCATCTCCCGCTTCATAATCCGGCGAATGTCGGCGAACTGCAGCCATGAGGCGGGCGGGGTCGGTTCGAACTCGATCGCCTCGTAGCAGAAGAGGGTGGAGCGGCCGAGCAGTCCGGCTTTTTTCGCCAGCTCGATGTTGACGCGGCCGTTGGCCAATCCTTCCCGGCTGCTGCGGCCGGGCAGCAGTTCCCAGGGCTCCGGCATGTGGGGTTTGATTGCCGCGATCGTTGCCGCCGAGAACGGCTCGACCGGCTGATCCCAGAATTGGCCCTTGGTATTGTCGCGTCCCCAGCCGCCCCAGAGCCAGGGGATGATCTTCTGGGTTTTCGGATGCGTGCCGACGCGGTCGAGCGTTTGGCGGTCGGCCAGAAGGACCTTGAGGAACTCGGCCGGCTTGTCGCCGGGATAGCCGCCCGGATCGCCGTCGATGGTGACGTAGCCGTCGGCGTTGTTGAGGATTTTGAGCAAGGCCGCCCGATGCTGAAGGAAGGCCTTTGCTTCCCGCGGATCGTCGAGCCGCACCGTCTTCATGTGAGCGTAGAGGCTCCGCTGCATCCAGGGCTTGGCGGCGATCTCCGGCTTTGAGGCGACCACGCACAACGCGAGCCAGGTCTCCAGGCCCTGCCGGCGGGCGTCGTCGATGATCGGGCGAAAGCCGCGGAGATCCTTGCGATCGGCGTCCGAGATCGGCGCCGGCACCGCCTCGGTGCATGGCCACAGCATCACGGTGTTGTAGCCGAGATGCTTGAGCAGGCGAAACATGTTGTCGTAGTCTTCCCGCTGCCAGGTGCGAACGGAAAAGGGGTAGTTGTACATCCAGCAGGCATGGAGGTAGAAGCCGCGGCGCTGCACGCCGGGTTTGACGATCGAGCTTAGCGACGGTTCGGCGGCTGACGTGGCGTTGGCCTCCAGGCCCACGGCGAGAATAACGGCGACGATTGCAGCGACGATCGGCGCAAGGCTTGCCAACGAACGGGTTTGGATTCGCTGTCGGATCATTGCGGACTCCTTGCTCTCGTAACCGAGGGATGGTATGTACCGGGCGCCGAGATTTCGTGACGATCAGCAGGTTACCTCCCATTTATCACCCGACGGCGCGTACGTCAAGCATGGGCAAAGCGGAATGGGCCGCATCAGTAAGCAACTTCCAGTTTCACGCTCCCCTTCAGGCCGTGCAGACGGACCACTTCGCCCGCCGCGTCGAAGTCCTGCCACGGTTCGCCGTTGACCGTGACGCTTTTCATCGGCAGGGCCTTCGGATGCCGCAATCGCAACAGCACCGACTTCGGCGGATGCCGTGACGGCATCTCGCACCGTTGCCGCGATCTTTCCGTTGTCGGCGTCGGAAACGATCTCATAGCCCACCGTGCCGAAATGCGTGGGCGCGTTCTTCACCGAAATCCTCTTGCCCTGCTCCAGCCACGCTCTGGGCGTGGCCCGGGCAAGCCACAGCGAATCGCCGTCCTCCATCACCAGCAGGTTGCGAAAACGTTCGAGGAAAGCGGCCTCTTCAAAAATCTTGTCCGGCGGACCGCGGACGGCGTGCTCGTTGAACGACGTATCCGTCGTTCGGCAGGATGTCGATGGCGTAGCAATTCAAGAACGAGCGGAGAAAGACCGGGACGTCGTCGGCCGGCCAGATGCATGTTCGAGGTGCGTTCCAGTCCCGCCCTGATACTGCCAACCGGCGTCGAACCAATTGGCCGCATTTCCGACGTTGGCGATTCTCCAAGAGCAGCCGATCTTCCAACACGTCGAGGTATCCCTGCACCCGCACGTCCTTGGGCGACAGCAGTCCGGCCGGACTAACCAGCGCGGCCGCCGACTGGACCGTTTCCCAATACAGCGGGCCGACGTGGCCAGCCGGAGCCGTCGCGTTGCCATCCCCATGCCCCCGTGCTCAGCCCGCGGACGTAGCAGGCGAACGGAATGACCGAATGGATAGGTGCCGTCGCGGACCGGCACGACCGGCGAGAGGGCGATCGACCGATCGACGGCCGCCAGCAGATCTTTGCGATACGCCTCGGCCTCGGCCGCGAGTTTGGCGCCCCCCTCGGGATCGATCACGCTCAACGTGGCCGCCAGGCGTGAGACGGAAGCCCAGTAATAGGCCTCGGCCTCGTAGAACTGCATCCACAACCCGCCGCTGTCCGGGAGTCACCTGGAGTGCCGGTTGCAGCCCCTTGCACCAGAGACGTTCGCCGCCGGGCACCGCGTTGGCGATGATCTGCCGCTGGCGGAGCATCCACTCGGCGTTGGCCGTAATCCGCGGCGCGGCGGCTAGCGAGCCATTTCTTGTCGCCGGTCAGCCAGTAGTGCTCGGTCAGCGCCCAGCCGATCGAGCCGGGCCCGAAGGCATGAATGCCGTCCATTTGTCCGCCGACGCCTTTCGGCCCGACGGCGTGCGTCAGACATCCATGCCCGTCCGAGAAGAGCCCGTTGGGACGATCGGGCAGCGCCCATTCGTGATGGCCGGGCCCGGACTTCGGATCCATCGGCAGCGAGACCCATTGATCGAACCCGTCTTCGGCGGCCTGGTGCGAGCCCATCAGATCGAGCGCGGCGAGAACCATGTAGGTCTCGGCCCCCAGAATGCCGTAGGGATAATCGTTGAACCAGAGCCGGCCGTTCTTCGGATTCCTTTCGCAATGCCGGATGAGGTGCCAGACGCCTAGATTCCATTGCGCGGTCAGGCGTTCAGAGGGAACCTGCACCTGCATGGGCGGCTGCGATCCGGCGGGCGGTTTTGGAATGGGCGGCAGGTTGCCGCCGCACATCGCGGTGACCGCGCCCTGCCACGTCTGCTCCTGATGCGGCCGGATGCGCTGCCGGATCGTGCTCAAGTGCTTGGCCTTGAGTTCCTCGATGAACTCTGCCGCACTCGTGGCCGACGAAGCCAACGCAATGGGAGCTTGCGAAGGAGTCTTGGGTGGGGACGTAAGCGCGGAGGTCCGTCGGACGAAGAATCCGTACTCGGGCGCGAGGATGGGCCCATTCTCCAGGTCGGCGGCGAGGAAGGAGAAGTTGCCGGCCTTGGTCCAGAGCGTCACGATAGTCCGCGCCACGTCGTCGCGCTGGCTGGTGAAGGGTTGCACCCGCCGCCACTTCGACGTGCCCATGTAGAGCAGCGTGAATTTCACGCCGCGACGGGCGTGAGATCGTCCCCTCTCCCTTTGGGAGAGGGTTAGGGTGAGGGCAGACGTTGCGGACGCGGCCCTCACCCCCTGCCCCTCTCCCAAAGGGCGAGGGGAGAGCGATTGAGGGCCCTTGCCGACCGATCGCCACGAACTCGCGTCCGTCGCCGCCGTGCTGCCGTCGCCGTCGAGCGGGCAAAGTCCGGCCACGCGGCCGTCATAGGTTTCGATTCGCCCGCTGTAGTCCTTCTCGGCGGTCGCCGGAGCGAAGCCCCATTCGATCTCGACGTCCATCTTCTTCCACATTTCACCCGTCAACACCCGCACCGTGGGCACGTCGAAATCCGCGGCGCTCTTGCCGCCCGCAATGCTGACCACGATGCCGCAGGTGTCCTTCCGCAGGTCGTAGACATAGGTATTGCCGTCGGCCGACACTGTCGGTTTCACGGCCTGCTTCACGGGAACCAGATTGTTCCACCACGAGCTGGCGCTGCATTTAGCATCCAAGGTAGTGATCGCCAATTCCTCGGGAGCGGGCCGTCGCTTGGCATCGGCCGGCCATGTCAGCTCCAACGTATTGACCGGGCGAATCTCTTCCCAGAGCAATCCACACAACGCCCGCCGGATCGCTGCCGCCTGCACGTCGACGGGCTTGTTCAGCGGTTGCCCCGCGTACCACATCAGTGCAAACCAGCTCTCCGGCGGATTCTCGTCCGCCTTGCGATTCGCGCGATACTGATAGGCGCTCGATGCAATATCCGCCGGTTGGCCCACCAGTTTCGCCAGTTCCGCCGGTTCGGTTGCGGATGCCGGACCGGCGATCAGAAGGATCGTGAAGGTCAGCGACATGGACAACCCGTAAGCGACGATATGTCGGAAAGGCAAGCGGCTCATTTTGCGCTCCTTGTGGCGGGAAGTGTCAGCGGCGGGCACAGGCGGGAAACGCGGGGCAGGTCCAATTAACCAGTATAACAGGTGCTGGAACGAGAGTCTTCCTGCATCTTGGCGGTACCTATCTCGAAAAGTGACTCACCGACGGACTGCGCACCGCCTACAAGAATCGAGAGAGTCCGGCGAATCGGTGCTGCCGACAGGTCGTAGACAGCGATTTGTGACGCCGTCACCGCACGGGGCGCCGTCGGCTGATGGGCATCGCCGGGCGGCGGCTGGTCGCGGCGGTTGCGGGCGGGGGGAAACGGAAGTTCGGATCGCAAATGTCTACCGCCGCGCGCCGAGGATGCTCGGCATCGTCCAGAGCGCCGTCCGATCGCCCGAGAGGCGGTTGATCTCGACGTTGCCCAGGTCGATCCGCAGCGACAGTTGCGCCGCGGGGAAGTCGATTTGCACCACCGTGGGCATGACCAGGCCGCTTAACGGATCCTGGCGATGCCCGCTGGCGATCGAGCGGGCCACCAGGCGGTGGGCGTCGTAGAGGTATTGTTCGAGAACCCAGCCCTGCGAGCCGTCGAGGATCGTAATCTTCTTCGTTGGCCCTTCCGGCGTGTTGCGGATCGTGTCGATCCTGAGGCGGTCGTTCGGCAGCACGGTCAACTTGTTCGGCAGACCGCGGTCGAACTCGACGATGCCCAGCGCCTCGATCAACCACTGCGGATCGAACGGCATCATCTGCCGCGCCCGGCTGGCGGCGAACTGATCGTGGCGACAGTAATAGACCGCCGGCGGCTGACTGCGCTTCACCCAAAACCAGAACAGTTCGTCGTTGCTCCCCAAGTCGAACTCGGCGCCGACCAGACTGGTGGCCCTCATGCGAAATTCCAGCGGCCGCTCGAAGGCGATGCTCGTCGACAGCGACGGAAAGCCGGAACCGCTGATCGAGGCGCGGTCCGTCGAAAACGATCGAATCTGCGAGCTGTTCCGGTTCACCACGTCGATGACCTGTTCCAACGTCGGCGGCGGCGAGGCGGGCAACAGCCGCGGCAGCGGATTGGTGTACTGCCGCAAAAAATGCGGACAGCTCGCGCCGCTCAGACCGAACAGCCCCGTCACAATCAGCAACAGCCAGCGGAGTTGGTGCTTGCTCATCTATCTATCATCCCTCATCCCTCATCTCTGGATCATTGCAGCAGCGCCGCCAGTTCCTCTTGGATTTGATCGATCCTTGCCGGTTCGGGCATCACGGCCGGAACCTCATAAGTCGCCTCGCGGCGGGGACACTCGACGACCAGCACTTCCCGCCGCTGTTCGTCGAACTTCTCCTCCTCCAGCCGAAACACGCGGCGACGCACCAACAGCAGCGTCAACACGTAACGCATATCCTGCTTATCGGGTTGGGCGGCCAACTCGTCCCAAAACTGGAGCATCACGTCGTTGGGGGCCCAGTGTTTCCTGGTCGCGGTGCGATCGGGAACTTGCGACTTCCACCAGCCAATGGCATCCGCCGGCGGTCCCTGCCAGGCATCGGCCGCGTAGTCGTGCCGAATCACCTCGGCGCCCTCGGCCACGATCGCCGAATAATACGTCTCGCCCGGCGCAAACTCCCGGCCGCTGATCGAGCATCGCCGGGAACTGTGCTGAACCTCGTAGTCCATGCGGCCACCGAGTTTAGGGGGTGGCGAATCGTAGCCGAAACCCCCGTCCGGCACAAGAACGGTGTTCGACTGGAAATATCGTAATATCGTAGGCGGCTGGAGAACTCACGCAAAGGCGCGAAGCCGCGAAGAATAGGCGAAGACGGTAGGGCGGTGCAATGTACTCCTCTCGCTCCGCGAGAGGGATTGGAGGGCTCGATCACTTCACGCGGAGCGTGAAGAGTACCGAGAGTACGGCGAACGCTAATCTCCGCTCATCGACACTAATGAGAGGATCAGCGGAGATCAATGGCGATCAGCGTTCCTTGGCTGTCTTTCCTGGAAGCTGCGTCGCTTCCAACGCCCGGAGCCGTTCGGCCGTCACGATTTCCCCGTGCAGGTTTCCGAAGATGACCTGGTACCGGCCGTCGTCGAGTTTCCAGCGCAAGAGCACTTTTTTCCGGTCCGTTGGGCCAACTGTTTTGCCGTAGTAGGCGGCGTCAGGGTTATCGCGTTGGAGGATGTTGATCTCGGCAAATCCCCGCGCAGCCCGAAAAGCCTTGATGCACTTCGCTTCCTTCATTTGGTCCACGCTCTTCGGAGGCCATGCGATGCCGAGTTTCTTGACGACCTCGTTGCGGGTCGTATCGCCGTAGACTGTGCTCACCTGGGGATAATGCCCGCCGGTCAGTTCGGAGTAGATTGCGAGTGCGTCGACCACTTGCTTGAGGCGGTCGGAATCCGACAGCCGCATGTCCGGAATGGGAGCTTCCGTGTAACCTCTTGGCGGAGTCGTGTCAAACAACGCCGAGTCCAACTGGATATTCCATTCAATGCCCTCGATCCGCAAGGTGCCACTTGCCCTCTCAGGCAGAGCCATCATTTTCTTCATGTCGATCGAGATTTCAACGGGAAGATGAGAATCTTGGTTGATCCAAATGTCCATCATCGTCCCTTGCGGCACGTCCGGATCGATCTTGTGGGCGTCGACTTGGAACCCCTGCGCCTTCTCGCCCCCAATTTCCTTGTCGCCCAGAGTCCGATTCGCCTCGCCGGCAAAGTTCCCCAACTCCTCGAGCCTCAACAGAGGCGGAACGTGCCCTTGCCTTGCAGGTTGGCGGATGTATGTCTTCTTGCTGTGATCGATATTGATCCCTGGCTTATCAACAAAAGAAATCTGCGTGGCGTTTTCGCCGACGGTTCCGCCCGTTGAATTGTGCCCTTCTTCCATATCAACTCGATAGGAACGAGGAGCCTGCCAATACATCTTCCCGGACCTCTTTGCCCTTAGAATTGACTTGTCAGGTTGAACCATCTTGGCTTCTTCGACGTAAGTCGCTCGATACGATTTCGCTTCGCGAACGCTTTCTGCCATTTTCTCCATTGCCGAAGCCTGTTGCGCGGTGCTGCCGCCCCATAGCACCACGAATCCCAGCACGGCGGCCGAGCCGGCAATCGCACCGGCGGACAGTTGAAAGCGACGATTCATTGCAATCCTCCTTAACGTGGAAATCGGGCGTACTGAAGAGGCGTGGCTGTTGGTGCGCTTCAGAACCGCGATTTCGGGATCGGGAAACTCGGGAACGTCCTGCCGCCGCAGGTGCTCGATGACCTGTTGCAGCAGCGCTTCGCCGTCGGCGTCGATTCGATTAACCATGACGATGGCCTCCATCCTTCGCGTCGCCCGCCTTGAGGACCGGCAACGCCTCGCGCAGCCGCCGTCTGGCTCGATGGATCAAGACGCCGACGGTGCTCGTGTCGATGCCCAACTGGCGGCCGACCTCCTCGTAAGTCATCTCCTCGATGCAGGCGAGCCAGAACGCCTCTGCCTGCCGCTGGGGGAGTTTGGTCAATTCGCGGCGCACCAACTCCGCCAGTTCGTTGAGTTGTGCGGTTTCCGACGGCCCGGGAGCGGGCGATGGCACAAGTGCGGTATCGCCCGGGTCAAATCGGGCTTGCCGGCGCCTGCGCGTCCGCAGCCGGTCGATGGCCCTGCGCGTGGCCAGCCATCGCAAGTAGGCGGGCCAGTTCTCCACTTCCTGCTGGGGCGGAAAAGGGGACAGGTCCGATTTGTCGGAACGGACGTCCGGGTGCTTCGCACAAATTGGACCTGTCCCCTTTTCCGTCCGTTGAAGGACTTCGCAAAATACGTCCTGGTAGCAGTCCAACGCTTCCGCGTGATCCCGCAAAACCCGGTAGATAGTGTTCCACACCAGACGACCGTAACAGGAGCGGATTTCTTCCAGGTCATTCATCCAGGGCCGCTCCGGCGCCAAGTCGCGTCATTAGTATTGACGTTGCGGGAGAGCAGATTATTTCACATCCGCGAGAGCGGCTTGGCAACCGGGGCAGCCGATCTGGCAGCAGAACAGCGAATCCTGGAATTTGATATACGACGCCTTCGCGCATTACCCCCCATTGGACGCATTGTCTCCCGAGGGTTCCTCAAGTCCGTGCTTGACCGCGCCGCTTTCACCATGTACAGTAGGGGTATGATGACGCTGCTAAAGAACCTCTTGGCCTTATTATTACGGGCGCTTGCCAAGCGCCGGCCATAGGGTTCGCATCTAGCGTCAACGCGAAAAGAAGAAAACGAACCCCAAGGCCGATGCCGGTCTTGGGGTTTCTTTGTTACGTGATTTCGCGCGTGATTCGGTTGGGGTGGCAGTTAAACTGCCACCCCGGGCGCAGCGAGGTGTCCTTCATGTTCATCGCGAAGCACTACAGAGACATTGGCCATCGCCGAGGTCCATCGAGGGCATGGTTGGTGTTGCCCGGGCCGACCAGGGGTCGGCAGTTCGGCAACGCGTGCGAATCCACTCTAAATCCCTCACCAAAACAATCGTTCCAAGGAAATTGATCTCATGTCCGATACGACTTCTGCGACACCCCGGCACATTGTCATTTTCGACACCACGCTCCGCGACGGCGAACAATCGCCCGGGGCGAGCATGAATCTGGCCGAGAAGCTGGAACTTGCCCACGCGCTGGTCGAGCTGGGCGTGGACGTGATCGAGGCGGGCTTCCCGATCGCGTCGCCCGGCGATTTCGAGGCGGTGCGTGAAATCGCCCGCAGCGTGCCCGGCGCGGTGATCTGCGGGCTGGCCCGCTGCCGTGACGCCGACATCGATCGAGCCGGCGACGCCCTGCGACACGCCGAGCAGGCGCGGCTGCACGTCTTCCTCGCCACCAGCCCGATCCACCGCCAGTACAAGCTGAAAATGAGCAAGGAGGAGATCATCCGCCAGGCGGTGGCCGGAGTGAAGCGAGCCCGCGGCTTCTGTGGCGACGTGGAATACTCGCCCGAGGACGCCACCCGCACCGAGCCCGATTTCCTTTGCCAGGTGGTCGAGGCCACTATCGCCGCCGGCGCCACCACGGTCAACATTCCCGATACGGTCGGCTACTCGACGCCGAGCCAAATGGGCGAAGTCATCCAGACCCTTCGCAATCGCGTGCCGAACATCGACAAGGCGGTCATCAGCATTCACTGCCACAACGATCTCGGACTGGCGGTGGCCAACAGCCTGGCGGCCATTGAAGCCGGCGCCGGCCAGGTCGAATGCACGATCAACGGGCTGGGCGAACGGGCCGGCAACTGTTCGTTGGAAGAGATCGTCATGGCCCTGCGCACCCGCGGCGATCACTACGGCGCCGCCACACGCATTCGCACGCCGCGGCTGGTGCCCACCAGCCGGCTGGCGGCCAACATCACCGGCATCCACGTGCAACGCAACAAGGCGATCGTGGGCCAGAACGCCTTCGCCCACGAGGCCGGCATCCACCAGGACGGAATGCTCAAGGAGCGGACCACCTACGAGATCATGCGTCCCGAGGACGTCGGCTTCTCGACCAGCGACCTGGTGATGGGCAAGCACAGCGGCCGGGCCGCGCTGGCCGACCGCGCCAAAGCGATGGGCTACACGCTCTCGCACGAACAACTCGACATCGTCTTCGAGCAGTTCAAGATGTTGGCCGATAAGAAGAAAGAGATTTACGACGCCGACATTGCCGCGCTGGTCGAGCAGCAGATTCATGCCGTCGGCGACAAATGGACGCTCGATTCCTACAAGGTGGTTTGCGGAACCGGCCAGGTGCCGGCGGTCACGCTGCGTCTGCGCCGCGGCGACGAGAAGCGCACGGTCGAGGTCGCCTGCGGCGACGGCCCGATCGACGCGGTCTTCCTGGCGATCGAGCAGGTGACCGGCTATTCGGTGATGTGCCGTGACTTCACCGTCCACAGCGTCACCCTCGGCAAGGACGCCCAGGGCGAGGCGATGGTGCAAGTCGAGCACGAGGGCCGCGTGTATCGCGGCCGCGGCGTCTCGACCGACAGCGTCGAGGCCAGCGCCAAGGCGTTCCTCAACGCGATCAACCGCATCGTGGCCGTTGGCAACGGAGGGACCGGAGGGAAAGCCAAGGAATAGCCGCTTGCGGCTTTGCAACACAACGCCCGCGGTGTTTCCGATTGAACTACGGGCGATATTGGCCGAGTGGCGGAATCGGCAGACGCTCGGGATTTAAAATCCCGTGGGCATAACAGCTCGTGCGGGTTCAAGTCCCGCCTCGGCCACTAGAGGTATCGCAACACCTCGCAAACCCTCGTATTTCTCGGGAAATTGCGGGGTGTTGCGAACACTCGCCGCCGGTTGCTGCACCGGATTCTGCACCGCCTCTTCGATAGCTTTGGCGAAGTGTTCCTCAGTCGTTTGCAGATAGTGCTTTTCGGCAACCACTCGGCTATTCCCCAACCAGCCGCAAACGACGTGCGACGGGAAACTCTCTGACAATTCCGTCTGTCGAGTGCTACGCATGTTTTGGAACAGCTTGGGCCACGGCTTCAATCCGGCCGCGGCGATGATGTCGAGCAGCCGGGAGCGGAAATTGATGAGGTCGAACGTCTTCATGCTGCGGTAGCGGTCGGTCAGCACGTATTCGGCCCCATCCGGCGCTTCGTCGAACATCGCTTCCAGGTGCGGGCGCAACTCGGGGAAGATCGGGACAACGCGGGATTCGCCGCCGGCATGATGGGCCGTCTTGGGGCTGTTCACTTTCATGCGGCCGTGTTCCCAGTCAATATCCCGCCAGCGTAGGCTTAGATGCTCAGACGGGCACCGGAAGCCCCCGTAGCGTGCCAGGGCGACGATTAGCCGCCATTCGCTATCAGGGCAGGCCGCAATGACCTTTTCGGTTTCCTCCCGCGTGACGAAGTAGAACCGCTCGCGGTTGGGCAAGATCGTGGCTTTCAGGTGTGAGAACGGATTATCGCGGATCAGGTGCTTCTTGACCGCCGCCCCGAAGAACAGCTTGGCCACGGCCGTGTACTTGCGGATCGTGTTCTCGGCGATGTCTTTCTTGACGAAGTTTCGCCGCCAGTCCTCAGCGGTGCCGGCGTTGATGTCCCGCAACCGTTTATCCGCCCCAAAGAAGGCCGTCAGCGTTCGGAGCGTGCTGCGGTACTTGGTCTTGGTCAACGGCTTCACGTCAACCCGGCCGTCGATGTAGGACTCGACAAACGCCTTGAGCGTGGTTCTATCGCGGGCGGGGACAAGTTCAACCGCCGCCAGCCGGTTGTATAGCTGGTCGTCACGGTCTGCCACCCATCGGCTGGTTTCTTCGTCCAAGGTTGAGCTATGATTGGCCGCCGTCGCCAGTCGTTCCACCTTGACGCGCACCTCTTCGGCTACCTTCTGCGACACCTTGCCCAGCCGAATCGACCGCCGCTTGCCATCGCTGCCGACAAATTGAATCGTCCGCCGGCCGTTGGGTTCCTTGTTGATGCTCGCCATAGCCTATTTCCCTTTCGTTTCGGGCTTCCGCCCAAGTGTGATTTTCAATTGCAGGAACTCGCCCAAGGCATTCAGGGCTTCCATCGAAAGGCCGCGATGCCCGTTGTAAAACTTCGCCAAGGCGCTTTCGTCGATACTGGTTTGCTTGGCGATTTCGTACCGCGTCAGGCCGCAATCGTCGATTGCCTGTCGCAATTGGTCGGTCAGTAGGTTGGTTCGTTTCTTTGCCATGCCCGTTATTCTATCGGATGCTGGCCAATGTGTCCAGTACCCTTCCCATACCAAATAGGAAAATCGAGGAACCGCCCGCAGCCGGCGCAGTCCCGCCGCACCGATTGCCCGTTGTGAATTGGCACGTCCCGCCATACCGCCGAACCGCACCGGCATATCGGCTTGGCCGTCGGCTTCACCGTGGGCATGGGCTGGGCTTTGACCGCAGGGGCCGGCCGCAACAGGGCCAATAGCTCGGCCTTGTGAGTTTTCAGCCGCGCCACAATATCGGGTGTCAGGGCCGCTTGTGGGGCGTCGATGGTCAAGCCGCCGTCGCCCGCGGGGTGCAACCGTATGTCCCCGGCGTCACAATCCGCCAGCAATTCGGTCAAGGCGCTCATATCGTCACCTTCACCCGGCTTACATTTTCGGCCGCTTCCAAAGTGTTCTCGATATTCTCAGAATCCCCGACTTCGGGCCGCGAAGGTGAATTATGGGAATTGTGGGAGCGCTTTTCCGCGTTGGCGTTAGCGAAGGCCGCCGGGTTCACTTCATAACTTGGCGAACAGGGACGGCCGGGGCCGGCTGCCTCCGACGGCCGCAACCGGATGTACCCCCGCCGCGTCAGTTCGGCCAAGGCCGGGTCAATGGCGTCGGCCTTGGGGAATCGCCGCTTGCCGTGCTGTTGGGCGTCGCGTTTAGTGAACTCCCGCCGCCCGTGACGTTCGATCCACCGCAACACGTAACGGGCATCATCGTCTGCGGATTCCTCTTTTGCCTGCATCATGTTCAACACCGCTTCGGCGTGGGGAACGAGATACCGGGCGATTTCGACGGCCGCGCCGATCGCTTCCGCGCCGATGTTCCCCGCTGCGCCCTGCTCCACACAATGCAGCACGGCCGCCAGCCGTAGCGTTGCCCCGGCCAGCTTTGCGCCCCAATCACGCATGATTTCCATTTGCCCGCCGTCGGCCAACATGGATTCGACTTCGGATTCCCACTCCTGAAATGCCGCCAGAGCGTCGGCCGCAAGCTGCAAGACGTGTTCGCCTTCCGTGCCGGCAAGTGCCCGCACGGTTTGGCGATACGTTTCCCGTATCGAATCGGAAACGGCCTTGGGAGCGATTGCCCGCCGACCAATCCAGCTTTGCGGGGCCGCATAGAGGAATCGAGCCAACAAGCCCCGGCCGCGAAAGGCGGCATTCTCGGCCAGCCCCTCGATAACCGCCGGCTGCATCGCATAGGCGCAAGTCAGGGCCGGCCGTTCTACGCGAACGCTCTTGCGCGATACCCGGTCCGTTATCAAGTCGTCACCGCAATGCCCCATCAGGTACACACCGAATTGTGGAATGCCGCTCTTGGAGTACAGACCGGCCATCAGGTCGAACACGCCGCCCTCGGGCGACATACTGGCGATACGTCCGTCATGCTCGGCCAACATGATGCCGATTTTTTCGCTAGTGGCATCATCCACGATCAGCCGGGGCAAGACCGGCTCGGGCAGTTCGGCCAGTTCCGCGGCCAGGGTGCCGGCATCATGCCGCGCTTCGGCGTCGCCTTTCTCGGCCGCCCGCTTTTCCAACGTCCGCAACCGGGCTTCCGATTGCCGCCGGTCCGATTGATCCCGCGCCACTGTTGGCCGTGCGGCTTCAACCATTTCAGTTTCCAACTCTCGCAACGGCCGCATCGCATCGGAGAAGACGGCCGACTTGCGGTTGCCCGGTTCCAAGAGCGCCGCCACAAACAGGTTTGTGGGTTCGTGCCAGCCGGGCCGCGCTTCCACCACTACCCGCCGGGCAATCGTGGCCGAGCAAACCGCCAAGGCCAACAAACCGGCCAAGTCCGCCGGCGTTTGGGTAGCGTGCGATTCGGATTCGACCCACTGTTGCAACACACCCGGCAAAACGTGCGTTGGAAACTCGGGCAAGTCCACCGCATCGAATGATACGATTTCTGGCCACAGTTGCGCCGTCGCCGGCGTCCAATTGGGCGTCGCTTCGATCAGCCGTATCAATTCGTCTTTGGTTCCGCCGGCCTTAATCCAATCGCTTACATCGCCCTTGGGAGACAGGCCGGGCAAATCGACGATCCGCACCGCCTTGGCGATGCTTTGGAGCGACAACGCAACTTGCTGGGCATGGTTTCGGCCCGGTTCGTCGTTGTCGGGCAAGACGATTACAGGCCGGCCAGCAAGATACCTCGCATGTTCGGCAATCCACTTTCCCGCGCCGCCGGCGTTGCAGGTGGCCAACACGTCGATACCGGCCAGATTGTCTACATCCTTTTCGCCCTCGACCACAGCAACGGCCCGCGCCGGCTCGGCCAGCAGTTGTGGCAAGTGATAGGGTACGACTGCGCACACCCTTGACGGACCAATCCCAACCGCCGCCGGGCTTCGGCTTTCGTTGCCGAAAATCCTTCGGGTCATATCGCACTACTTGGAACAACGCGTTGCCGGCTTCATCGTGGTAGTCATACGTGGCAACGATGCGGGGCTTGCCGTTGCCCTTCACCTTGCCCGCCACCTCGGCCCGCGTGGGCATGATGTCGGCCAGCGTCAGCCCCAGGGCCGCAACCACGGCCGCCGGTTCACAACCAGCGTGGCAATGCAGCACTGCACCGCCGTTGTCCCCTTGCGTTATGCTCAGGCTCGCCCGCCGGTCTTCATGCGCCGGGCACCGGGCCGACCAGCCCTTGGCGGTCTTCTTGGCATCAGGCAGTTTCGACAGAATCCTTTCCGTAGGGGTCATTGAACTTCACCCCCTTTCACGGCTTCGGCTTGCCGGGTCAGCCAGGCTTGCAGGTCCGCCGTGGGATAGAGAACGGATTGCCGTTTGCCGGTCCCAATACGGACACAAGGAATCGGGCCGCGTGGGGCGGTCAGTCCCCAAAGCGTGCGGGGGCTGATACCCAGGGCCTTCGCCGCCTCACGGGGCCGAAGTGCCAGGGGCGATTGAACACTTTGCGTTGCCATAATCACTTGCTCCAACAATTCTCCAGCCGCGAAGTGCGGCTCGCATAACCGTTGGCGCAGCATTCGGCAAAAAGATACCGAACAGTGGGGCTATCGCACGAAAGGGCCGGAAAATGCCGCGTTTCGTGCCCACAAGAAATTTTGGCAGGTGTTCGGCAAACCGTGCCGAATGATCGAACACCCCGGGCTAGTGTTCGGCGTCCCGGTCGTCTTCGTCGGGCGGTTTCCCACCGAAAAGATGGTAGGGCGAGAATTCTTGATTCAGCAATTTGAGGGAAGCAACCAACCGCGTCGCATCCCCACATAGCGCCCGATACTTGGTATGCCCCTCAAACTCTTTGGTGAAGAATGCCGATGCGGTCGAATCGGAAACTACCGCCAGCCGGGCCAGTTCGTTGTTTCCGATGGGTGCCAGGTTCAGGCAACCGCCATCGGCATACTTGTGATGCTTCGTCAGGGCCGCAATCAGCTTCACCCGGCCTTCGCCCCGCTCCGTACTCCGTTTGGTTTTCTTCGTTCCGGTGGTGGCGTTGGTCGTTTCGTCCGCGGCGTCGCTGTCGGCTTCGGCCGTCGGCTCCGGGGTCGGGGCTTGTGCTACGGGCTTCCAAGGTGGCGTTGTGGTTGGCGCGATTGCTGGGGCCGGTCGGGTGTGGGAGAAGGCCGCCGCCGGCTCGGCCGCCATTTGGGCCGCCCGGGCGATGCCGGCCGCTTGGGGTTGGATAACCTCAATCCAACCCGATCCACTCTTCATCCCCGGCTGCCATTCGTCAAATTGTTTGACTTGTAGCCAAAACTCATGCAGCGCGAATTCAACCGCCTTCCGGGCCGCGTCGGCGTTGAATTGACTGCCCACAACCAGCCCGCCGAGTTGTGTCAAGAATCGCGTCAGGTCTTCGCGTCGCAACCAACCTTCATGTTCCACGCGCGGACCATCATAACCAAAGGGAAGGCTACGGACATTCTGACCGCCAGCCCGGCCAACAGCAGCCGCGAGCGCCACGGCCGCCGCGGCGTCGCTGTCATCCCGGCCCCGCTGAATCAACCGCACGGCCATATCGAAAGCATCGCGCACGTCGGCCGCCGGCTCGGCAGGCAGGCCGCAGGCTCGCAGTAGTTCCGCATAGTCTGGCCCGGCAAGCAGCCGCTCGATAAGGTTCCCGCCATTCCCTTCGCTGGCGTTTAATCGTTGGGGAGGCAGTAACGGAGGTGTCTTTATTGCCTTGGCATCCTCGATTATGGCCTGACGAAGACATTCGCGGAATATGGCGTCGTCGTCGGCATCAGAGAAAACGCCCTCGGCTATTTCGGAAATCGCGTCTTGCCAAACAGCCAACTTGGGAAGCGGGTCGGTAGCATCATCTTCCCCACGTTCAAGCTGTCGTAGAACCCAGTGTCGAGCCTCATCGGCAAGCCCACAAGATTGGGCCTCTGCAACCATCATGCGTTCTTGGTCTGCCCACAAAGCCAATCGTTTGGAAATCGCGTGGGCCTGTCGAGGGTCTTCTGTTGCGGCTGCCGTCGCTGCGCTCTTGCCGTCCAAGTGCCGCCGCATCCGGGCAAACACGTCACGAATCGCCTTGACGGCCCCTTGTTGCCATTCTTTGACTTGTTGCTCCGCGACCTCTTCGTTGGTGCGCAGGATGGAAGGGCAAAGGCCAAGGGCCTTGAGGAGGTCTTGTGGCGCACGGGCCTTGGGAGCATCGCTTCCCATGAGAATGCCTTTCGTTGTGCGGGCTGAACCATCGGCAGCGCGTGCGAAAGGCTGAAGCACAACGCCGCCAATGGTCCATTCCAACCGGGAGCTACCCGGCCGTCCCGATAGTTGCTTACTTACCGTTCACTGCGAGGAAAGCATCGGTGAATTCCTCAAGGAGCCCTTCCAACGCCTCGCGCATTTGCCGACCAAACACTTGACGCCCAGCGTACCCAAACTTGGTGCGGGCGCTCCAGACCGTGGCGAGCGCAACGTCTAAGTGATCCTTAGCGTAGGGATTCAGCGCAACGAAACGGCTCACACTGCAATCAAAAACATTGACAAGGATTCCCGTATCAGATGGCAAGACATTCACGCGAATCTCAAGGATGCCGATTGGGCCTTCCGATTCATTTGCAGTGAAGACCGTAATGTGAGCGGTTCGCAACTTCCGCTCCACAAGCGCTCGGACCTCCGCTTCCCCCATGCCCGACCGCGCCGCTTCATCAGAAATGGCCCCACAAGCCAGTTTAACGCCAACCAAACCTTTAAGTGCATCCTTCTGAGCGCCTAGTATTCGCGGCTCCGGCGTTGCCTCGGGTCTGGACAGAAGGCTAAGAGGGATAGCCGCCCTTCTGAGAAGTCGCCTAACCTCTTTTGCGGAGACAGCAAAGTTAAGGTTCTGTCCTTCGGTCTGCATCATCGCGTTCACGCCAACAACCTCTCCGCGCATGTTTACCAGCGGGCCGCCACTGTTGCCGTGCGAGATAGGCGCGGAACTCTGTATCCAAGAAGACTCGGGGTTCAGCCCCCACGCCTTCCACACGTCGATTCCTATACTGGCCTGAAGTGAATTGCCCAACTCACGCCCAGTGCGCAGGGAACTCACGATGCCCTCGCTAGCAGAAAACGACAGCCCCTCGGGCATTCCGAACGCAACCACTCGCTCGCCCTTCTGCGGTGGCTCAGCGGCTAGGCGAAGCGGCTCGCGCGACTTCTTGGGACCGGTAAGCAGCAACGCCGCCAAGTCATTTTCTGGCGCGATCGCCAGAGCGCCTAGCACTGCCACGCGGCTTCCATCCTGAAAAGTAGCGGTCGCCTTGCTGGAACCGCGAATCACATGGAAGTTCGTTATGACGGAACTGTTGTTTTCAGTGAGGAAGCCCGTTCCCACTCCCTTGTCGGTATCTATTCGGACAACGGCGCGTTCCACATGCTTAATGAGCGTTGGCAGATCAAGAGAATCACTACGCAATTCAGGAGTACTTCTTGCCGACTTCACAACTCGGGGTTTTGCTTGCTCTGGTTCTTCCGGCCCTTTGGCGTCAGCCTTCGTGCGTCCGGCAGAGAGCGGTTCCTTCTTGTCAGAACGCACTGGTGTCGCATCGGCACTTTGCCGGCTTCCTCGTTCGTCACTGGATGGCGCGGGGAAGGCCAGCATGACAATGAGTACGACCACGAGCAACACCAGGGCCGAGACGATGGATGTTACAACTAGTAAGGCCGGCTTCCTACCGAACAGGTTTTGCCAAACATTCCGTGAGATTGAATCGCGCGGAGTATTGTGCAACGCCAGCACCGGCATCGCGCCTTCAGGGAGTTGTGGTGGCAGAGACGAGTCTGTTGCGCGGGCTTGATCGGAGCGCGGCGTTGTCTTGGGAGCTACCGCCCCAGCAGCGTGCGGACGTTCAGAAGGAACCGGAACGGCAATTGGCGACTTGCAGTTTGGACACGGCGCTGTCCGTCCAAAGAGCTTCTCACCGACGCGCAACGTCCTCCCGCACTTCGGACATCGCAATTGCAGAGCCATTGTTCGATCTCCCCACCGCGAGGCAAGATTGCCCACACCGACAAGCTACATGCTCCATTCTAGCCTTGCGAATACCAGAGCCACAATACACCCCCGGGCGGAAAGCGTTTGTGTAACGCGCCCTGTAACCCGTATCGCCCGCGAATTGCCACAATCTGATGCCAGCTAACGGTTTGTGCTTTGCCAGTCCGAAGGTGCTTTTGCTATACTGACGGCTCCTCCCGAGGAGTCAACCCACAAACGGGAAGGTGAAACCGCATGATTCGCGTTGTTGACACTCAATCGAAAGTCTGCTCTTGTTGTGGCCGGACTCTGCCAATCGACAGTTTCCGCTTCCGCAAGCAAGGGGAACCCGGTCGGCAAGGCTGCTGTCGAGACTGCTACAACGACCGTATGCGGGCCTACCGCTTCGCCCATCGCTCAGGGGCTATCCGCGGGTTCACGCAACAGGTCTTGCGAGCGAACGGCGAACAGGCAGTCTCCCGGCTCTGTGCCGGAATGTTTCGTCGGTTTGGCGGCCCCGATGGCTTTTGCCGAGTTTGGATGGCTCACCTTAACGCCGCCCCCGTTGGAAGTCGAATCGCCCTCAACTCGTTCCGTGCCTTTTTCAGGTTGATGGAGGCAGCAGACGCCCAACAGCCGCCCGCCGACTACTCTGGGTTGACCGACGCGGAGCTTGACCAGGAACTTCAGCGGCTTCACGGCGACCGCGATGGTTTTTCTTAAAAAACCCCCAGGGCTGAACGTAGCGACAATTGGCAACCCGTTGGGTCAATACCGGGGTGGGGGTTCGACCACAGGAAGTCTTTGCGCTGCAACAATTCACGGAGCGATCACCCCGCCGCGTCGGCATCAAAGCCGCACAACGACAGGCCAGCCAAGGCGCGGTCCAAGCGGTCGCTACGCGCGCCGGCATAGACTTTTCCCGCCGGGGTCAACCGCAGTTGCATCCCCGAGGATGCCCGCCGCACGTCGGCCAGTCCCCGGCCTGCCAGTGTTTGGGCCAGTCGGCCGACAAGGTTTGATTCGCCGCGTATGTTGTAGAGCGATTCCCACTCGGCCAAGTCGGCATAGCGGGTCCACTCGCCCCCGCGTTCGTCGCTGGCCAGATAGTCGAGCAATTGGTCCGCCGTCGATTCGTCTGCCATCCTTCGCATTGTCTTCCCCCTTGTGCATGATCCTTGAAAGAAACTGTCTCTACCCCCGCGATCGTTCCCACGGCCCTTTGCCAAGGAAGCCGGTCGGGGAGTACCTTTTGAGAATATCGGGAGCGCGTCGCCATCATGTCAGCCCCCCGACGCCTGCCGCCCGGACCGCCGCCATGATGCTCTGTCGCACCGTCTCGGGCAGGTCGGGCCATGCCGCAATGACGGCCGTCAAGTCGGGGTCGATTGGGCGAGAATCGCCGGACGATGCACCGGATTCCGCACCGCCTTTTTCAGAATGGCCCGTATTCCCCGAGGAATTCGCGGTTCTTTCAAGTCCCGCCTCGGCCACTGACGCGTCAGCGCTTGTCAGACATCGAGTGGTTTGTCCGGGCAGAGCCTGATTAAACTCGCTAGCAAGCAAGCGGCAATAAGCGACATAACTTGTGTATGTGGAGAACCATCCACAGAGCACCGGGGGCAATCGACAAAGTCGCGACCATGTTTTCGTCAGCGGTCCTTGTCCATTGATTTTCTCCGCACCATGAACTGGACGGACGTGGTTTGCCCTTCCCGCACTTCAACGTCCAATTTTGTCGGAGACAAGATCTCCCACGGATTGAGACCTGACAACCGCGTCAGATACAAGCAGTTCTTTCCGGGAGCAAGGCGAATTTTGAACGAGCCGTCGTTTTGGATCAGCGTCCCCTCGCCCGATTCGCCGTTGCGCAGACCACTTCGAGGATAGGAAGGTCCATACGACAATTGGACGTTCGGTTTGAGGGACGACGGAAAATCGGGATAAACGGGCTTGCCGCTGTCGGCGTCGATCACCTTGCCCACGACGAACCCGCCGCGAACCAGCCGAAGGTTCGGCGCCGTCTTAGTCTTTCCGGCAGTCAACTCGAACGAGTCCACGGCCTGAACCGTGTAGCCCTTCTTTTGGGCGAAAATGTTGTATTCGCCCGCGCCCAACGTATTGAAACGGTATCGGCCGTTGGAATCCGTTACGGTTTCATCCCAGCCATAGCTCCAGTCGTCGGCATATCTCCAGTCGTCATGCCCCCGCACAGGAACGTCGTCTGGTGCGCTGCCATTCAGCTTGCCTGGAATCGCCTCGGAAAAGACGTGCTACAGCAAGCGCCCCGCATCCAAGCCGCCGAAACCGTCGTATCGCGCCTCAATCGCGCACAGTTTGGAGAAGCCGACCTGCCGCCGGACTCCTACTTGGCGACAGCAGGCTTCGCTAAGGACGGCGTTGTCGAGAAGACCAAGTCGGAAATGGAGCGGAGGTTCCGCAGGGAAGCCGCGATCGATCCGATGGAGCCGAACGGTGATTTCCGGCAGCCGCCCCGTGTCATCGACGGCAAGCTATACTTCCAGAAGAGGGCTTGTCCCCATCGGTTTCGCCGCGGCATTGGCAGAGTGTACAAATGGATACAATCAACAAACTTATGACGGTCCTGTTCGGTCTGCTCATCGGCGGTTTGCTCATCTGGATGGTGTGTACGTATAAGCCGCCGAAAGGCCGGCCGCGGGCCACGTGAGGGCGACGCCACGTCTCCGTGTCGGGAGACCTGCGAACTCCGCCCGTCTGGCGCGCATCGGCCGACTCGCTGCGTCTCGCCTGCGGTTTTCCGAGAGTATCTTCACCCGCCCCAATACGCGTTCAACGGATTCCAGGGCGGCAGATCGACGGGCTCTTCCTGAAAGACCTTGAGCACGTCGTTGGGAATGTAGGCTTTTCTGACGATGGCGTCGTAGACGTGTCTGGTCGAACCACTTGTCGTACATCGTCATCAGTCCGTTCTTGCCCCGTTGCTTGCCCCAGGAGTTTTCCACCAGCCACTTGACCGGTTTGCCGCCTTGGACGTCGACGCCGATGAAGACCATGGCGTGGTTGGGCGCGCCTTCGCGGGTGCTGAGGCTGATCCGCTTTGCTCAAGGTCAGATCGACGCCGTAGATCGAGCCGTAATCGTATAATCCCGCCTGCATGATGCCGCTGCCGGGGTCCATGTCTTGTCTGGCGTCGCAAGAGAACACCGTCGGTTGGCCGTCGATGACGGCCTTGGCGACCACGCTCTTGAGCACGTCGATCGGCACGTTGGCGTATTGCACGTCGGGCGAGCCGACCACGTCTCGCACCCGCCTCATGCGGTAATGCTTTCCATAGGGCTGCGTCGGGTCGTTGACGAGGTGGACGTATTGCGACAGATCGACGCCCACCCATTCCTTGTAGAAGCTCTGCGGCGTGTACTTCTTCGCCTTGCTGATCTTCTTGTCCTTGTCGGCGTAACGGTAGGTGAACTCGGTCGGCGGCTGGCCGTAGTTCATCACCAGGATTCGATAGATGTCCGCCAGCATCTTCTTCTTTGCCTCGCGCAACTGCTGCACCGATTTCTTTTCGGCCGCCATCCGCCGCAGTTGCGCGGCGTCGACGCGCAGCTTCGTCTCCAGGACTCCGTTCATCCCGTGCGTATGTCCCGAGGGAAAAGTCTCGGGCATGACTTCGTTCGGCACGACGCCGTATTTTTCGATCAGGGCAACGGCGAAAGACCACCATCCGCCGTCGTTGATCGGGTCCTTGACGAAGTAGTCGTACTCGCGATCGGTGGCGGGGCGATCGCGCAGGTCGATCATGGTCTCCAGGAAGAAATTGGCCTTCTCCAGTTTGTCCCAGAAAGCCATGTAGCTGAGCGAGAACTGGAAATCGTCGAGTTTGTATTTTTTGATCACCGCGGGCCGCATGACGTTCGTGGCGGCGAACATCCAGCAACGCCCGCTCGCTTGCTGATCGGTGATGCCGTTGATTTTGATCTTGTGGTTGAACAGGTCGTCGAGCCCCTGCAAAGCGGCGTGGTTCACCGCCAACTTCTTGGCGTCGTTGCCGGTCAGCGCATTCTGCATCGCCCGCGTGACCCCCTCGATTTTCAGCGAATGGCGCAAGCTCTGGGTGAACTCGGGGCTCAACGCGCCGTCGTCATCGGCCGCCGGCGACGGCACGCTCGCGCAGAAGAACAACACTAGCAACGTCAGGCCGGTCAAAGCGCGGAATCTCATGGTGTTCCTTTCTCCGATTGTCATGAAGCCGTTCTCGTAGAACTCGATTCGCATGATAGGTAGGATAGCAGCCATGCGAACAGCGGCAGGCTCCGCCTCGAACCTCTATTGTGCTTCGGCGACGACGAAATTGCAACAGCGGGCAACGGGGCACCAGGGCCAATCTGTTTCTCACAATGGGGTTGCAGGAGGCGACTCCTGCGCCGAAATGCGGCCGCAATCCGGGCTATCGGCGACAGGAGCCGCCTCCTACAATCGAAAACTGATCGGCCCTGAGCGGGTCAATTTGACATCAGCAGGGCGTAATGACCGAATGGCACGGCCGGCAGAGAATTCGGCCACACCCAGTCCGCGATGGCGGTTGTATGGCTGCCCCGGCCAGTGTATAGTGGAGTTCCCCGCCGGACATGGAGGCGTTTTCCCGCCAACGCCTGTCCTTTTCCCTCCCGCCTGCTCCAGCATCGAATGCGACTTCTGGAAAGGAGACTGCCGATGATTCTCCGATGGATCAAGCTTTGCCGACCGTTTTGCATCGCCGTCATTCTGGTTGCCGCCACATTCGAGCCCGCGCCAGGCAGCGCGGCGGTTGCCGTCATGCCGGAGGAAATGCAGCGGAAGGACGTTTGGGTCAGACAGCGGCTTCTCGATGGCAAGTCGCAATACCCGTTCTGCTTCACGTATGGCAACAAGCCATCCGCGGAATTGCTGGCGACGTGGCCGAAGACGACGGAGTCGAAGAAGCTCGACGACGTTCGTACGCAGCATACGTTGACGTGGACCGATCCCAAGAGCGGTCTGGCGGTGCGTTGCGTGGCCATCGCGTACGCCGACCTTCCCGCCGTCGATTGGGTGCTTCATTTTTCCAACACGGGCGACAAAGACACAGCGATCATCGAGCAGATTTGCCCGCTCGATTTGCAGATCAAGAGTCGAGGCGATCGAGGTTTCGTGATTCACCACTGCCTGGGCGACAGCAATTCCGGCCGGAGCTTCGCGCCGGTGGACGACGTGCTGAGATCGGCAAAGCCGGGGCCGCTGGTTCTCGCGCCTGTCGGCGGCCGTTCGTCGGACGCCCATTTGCCCTACTTCAACGTGGACTGGCGGACCGGCGGCATTGCGGCGGGCATCGGTTGGTCGGGGCAGTGGGAGGCCCGATTCGAGCTGGGCGCGGACGGCGCTCTGTGCGTTCGCGCGGGCCAGCAGCTAACGCATCTCAAACTCCACCCCGGCGAGACCATTCGCACGCCCAGGATGCTGTTTGTTTTCTGGGGCGGAAACGATTCAATCCGCGGCAACAATCTCTTTCGCCGCCTGATGATGGCTCACTACATGCCGCGGCGCGGAGGCGAGTTGGTGCTGCCGCCGATCTGTGCAAGCGCGGCATGGGTAGACGAAGGCGGCAACTACGAGAAGCCGCACGTCCGGGCCGCGAAACCTCTGGCCGAGCGCGGAATCGAAGTGCTCTGGTCGGATATGGATCCGCAGCAATGGTATCCCAAGGGTTTTCCCGAAGGAACCGGCACCTGGGAGCCTGACCCCGTGAAGTACCCAAACGGCTTGAAGCCGGTCGGCGATGCGGCGAAAGCCGCGGGAATCGGCTATCTCCTCTGGTTTGAGCCCGAGCGGGTGCATCCCGGCAGCAGGATCGACCGAGAGCATCCCGATTACGTGATGAAGCCTCGAGGAGAGTGGAGCCAGCTTTTCCGCCTGCAAGACAAAAAGGCGCGGAAGTGGTTGACCGACTATATCGATGTTCAGATCACCGCGGGCCAGGTCACCTGGGTTCGTTGGGACTTCAACATCGATCCGCTCGGATTCTGGCGGCGCAACGATGAGCCGGACCGGCAGGGGATGACGGAGATTCGCTACATCGAGGGGCTGTATGCGATGTGGGACGATCTCCGCGCGCGACACCCCGGCTTGATGATCGACAACTGCGCGAGCGGGGGACGCCGCATCGACATCGAGAACCTGCTCGCGCGGCCTTCCGCTCTGGCATAGCGACATGCAGTGCGCGGGGGCACATCCGGCCGCCGACCAACTGCAGAACGGCGGCCTCTCACGCTGGGTTCCCCTGCACGGATGCGGCGATTTCGGATTAGAGCCTTCCTACGTCTTCCGCAGCGCCATGACGGCTGGAAATGTCCTGGTAAAGAGCTGTCTGACGGGGAAAGCGAGCGACACGGACCACAACACCGTCGAGGCGGTCAAGAAGACGGTCGCCGTCTATAAGAAACTGCGGCCCTACATGATCGGAGACTTCTATCCGCTGTTTCCGCACGACGAGAGCGCATCGCAATGGTACGGCTACCAGTTCGACAACCCCGATCTCAAGGCCGGGTGTGCCATCCTGTTCAGGCGGGAAAAATGCCGCGACGCAAGCAAGACGATCCGACTGAAAGGCGTCAATCCCGGCCAGTCTTACGAGGCAACGAACCTGGATACGGGCACATCGACACGCATCTCCGGCAAGGATCTGCTCGAAAAGGGCCTCGCAGTGGAAATCAAGGATAAGCCCAGCGCGGTCATCATCACCTACCAAGGAGATCCAAAGCGTCCCTGAGTAACCGTTCACAGGGGGAAAAGGGGACGGAGGAGGTATTCGGCGACAGTTTTTCCTTACGCGAAGACTGTCGCCGAAGACCTACTCCGTCCCCATTGTTTGCGGCCCGCAAACGCTTGCCAGAGCAACCGCGTTGTTGCTTCGGCGGAGCGTCACGGAACTAGAACTGCTTCGGATCGATCGGCACCCCGTCTTTGCGGTTGGCCAAGTGGCGGTGAACGGTCTCGCTGATCGTGTAACTGATGCACCGCACGGAACCATCGCAAAGCGCCATGTTGAACCCCTCGGCGTGCGCGCTGCCGAAACCAAAAGTCGTGGTGTATCCGGCAGTGTCCTGCAACGGAGGTATATAGGGGCCCGGCGAGCCATCGTAGGTGATGTCACCGGCGGCGCGGGCGGTGTCCCAGTCGTCGCCGATAAACGGCCCCTGGTCGTCGCCATACCACGTGCCCGTCGTGTAGACGTCGGGACTGATGTATTTCTCGCCGATCATGTAGGTGTTGGAAAGACCGTCGGTTACATCCGTCATCTTCAGCCGGATATGGCTAAAAAGGATGCCGTTGCAGAATTCGGCGGATGGCCAGGCATAGGAGCCGACGGTGGAGAGACTGGCCGGTCCTCCACCCCAGATAGGCCAATTATCCCCGTTATTGACGGCATAGTCGGTCCGCCCGCAGACGGTGAGCGTGTTGCAGAGGGTTGGCGTCGCGATCCAACCGGCGCCGGGAGCATAGGCCAAGGGCTGGCGACGGGAGGGGCAGTAGAGGATGCCCAGCGGCGTCTGGAGTCGCTGCTTATTGGCCGCCAGGAGGCTTGTCGGCGCGTTGTTGGCCCCCACGCCGGCGCCCAGGTCATACAATGCCTGGTGCTCATAATACGGAAGCAAGGAGTACAACCAACCGCCCGGTTGCTCGATGCCGGGGCCGCGGTCCGGGTGCGGCGCCCACGTGTAGCCCCAACCGGCCGACGGAAAACAGCCTTGGGCCTCGTGGAAACCGTGCATCGCCAGTGCCAACTGCTTGAGGTGATTCGTGCATTGCAGTCGTCGCGCCGCTTCGCGCGCGGCCTGCACCGCCGGCAGCAACAGCGCAATCAAGATGCCGATGATCGTGATGACCACCAAGAGTTCCACCAGCGTAAAACCGTGAGGATGCGATGTCCGCTTCATCTGATTAACCTTTCCGCCATGCGAAGGCATTCTGGCCTGCTTCTCTTCACGCGCGATCGCTATTCACTATTTGTTATTGTACCACCCGCAACCCCCACTACGAAGAAATAGTCGATGGGCGAATGCGGGACGGGGTTGGTCAGTTTTCCGGTTTGCGTGGCACGGGCATCCCCAGCGTCGGCCGTGAATCAGAGCTTCTTTGAATCGATGGGCACGTCATCCCCGCAATTGCCCAAGTACCTATGCACGGTCGGGTCGATCGCGTAGCCGGGGTTGGCGCAGTAATCGCCGCCATTGCAGGCGTCGTCAAAACGGCCCGTCGTGGCTGGCATCGCAGCGGCGTTCGCCACGGGTGCAAACGACGGACGGGGGTGGCCGGCCGTCGCGTCGGGCAGTCGAAACCGTTCAACGCAGAGGCCAGTCGTTGTGCGCTAGCCTGGCTCTTCGTCGGGGTGGTGGAAGCGGTCAGTCCCATGTCGTGTCGATCCGCTCCGTGGGTGCAGGACGTGCATGCGGCAACTTAGTTCACTTTAGTCCAATGCGCCGGAAACGAAATGGCGAAAACAAACCGTTTTTATCCATTCCACGCATTCTGCGTGTAGTGGTTTCGGTGACGTAATTCCCGCCGTCGGGTGTAAGACGTTCTCTGGCATCACGAGGAACATCCTTGACAGTAGCAGCAAGACGCCGTTAAGCTAAGGTGTTAGGATCCGTGCTGCGGACCATAGCATACCCAGACGTTGCCACTCGCAAGCAGTATCTGCATGTCAAAAACGAATGAGTACTATCGCTACCTGCCGATCAGCCCGAGGGACAGGGAGTGGGGGCTATTCGTAACCGGAGCCGGATACCGGAACGTTCCGCCGAACAGCCCGTATCCTCGTAGAGAACACGTCCACCCGCCGTCGCACGAATATAGTTGGCAGCGAGGCCGCAGATTCCATGAATACGCGATCGTCTATCTGTCCGACGGCCGAGGCGAGTTCGAGTCCTGGCAATCCGGCCGAATGGCCTTTGGCCCCGGCACCACCCTCTTGTTGTTTCCCGATGTGTGGCATCGCTATCGACCCGTCCGAGAAATCGGCTGGCGCGAGTACTGGGTGACGTTTCACGGCGACGTCGCCGAGCGGATGCAACGCTATGGATTTATCAAACCGGAAACTGCCGTGCTGGCTACCGGCCTGGACGACGGGATTATCCGCTCGTTCAAGGCGATTCTCGATCGGCTCCGCTCCGAGACGGCGGGCTTCCAGCAACTGATTGCCGCCGACACGCTTGGGATCATTGCAGCCGTCTTGGCGGCGGAACGCAATCGCTGGGCCGACAGCCGCGCCTGCGACCTGGTGCGGCGGGCAAAGGTGGCGATCGAAGAACAGACCGAGACGTTGCCGGTCATCGAGAATGTGGCAGACGCGCTTGGGGTCAGCGCCGGCCATCTCCGCCGCATCTTCAAGCAGCACACGGGGCTCTCACCCTACCAATATCACCTGCAATTGAAAATCAGCCGTGCGAAGCTGATGTTGCGCGAGTCGGATATGCCAATCAAGCATATCGCCCGGCAACTGGGATTTCACAACGTCTACCATTTCTCAAAACTCTTCAAGAAGATGACCAATGCGCCGCCGAATCGGTGGCGCAACCGTTCGGACAAGGCAACAATTGCCGGAGAAGGCAGCGGGGCCGCCGCAGGTGAGTTCCGCGGCAAGTTCCGGCGGTAACCGTTCACGGGTCGGTGGGCGCGGCGTCTCGCCGAGCTGCACCGGCACTTTCCGGCCCGCCAAGGGCAGAAAGCGGCCGGTCAAGCCGGCTACACCGTCGCCAATTCCTCTTCCGCCTCTTCGGCGGCGACGTTGTTCCGTCCGGCCCGCTTCGAGCGGTAGAGTCGCTGATCGGCGCGTTGCAGAATCGATTCGTCGCTGTCGCCTTTGCGGGGAACGGCCACGCCCATGCTGAATGAGATCGCGACTTCGCCGCCGCGCACGGCAACGGCGAAGGAGTTGTCGGCGATTCCGCTGCAAAGAGTGCGAGCGATCTTCGTTCCGGTGTCGCGGTCGGTCTTGGGCAAGAGGATGGCGAACTCGTCGCCGCCGTAGCGGCCGACGAAATCGCCGTCGCGGGTGAGTTGTTTCAGCGCTTCACCGGCCGCCTTCAATACGCGGTCGCCCGCCTGATGCCCGTGCGAGTCGTTGACCCATTTGAACTGATCGAGGTCGGCCAGGATGAGCACGAACGGCTCGTGCTGCCGCCGCCAGTCGTCCAGCAGCAGGTGCAGCTTCTCGTTGAACGCCCTGCGGTTGGCCACGCTCGTCAACTCGTCGCTGCGGGCCTCCTGCCGCGCCGTGTCGATCTCCTGCGCCTGTTCTTCCAGCCGGTAGCGCGTGCAGATCAGATCCTCCTGCAAACGCATGTTGGAAGTCAGCAGCGCCGACATGCGTTCGAGGATGGCGCATTTGATGGTTTTCATCTCGTCGCTGACGGCGAGACGGTCGACCTCCTGGACGTTCTCCTGGAGTTCCGTGTTATGATACTCGACGTTGCTGGCGATCTTGTCGGCGGCGCCGAGAACGTCGGCAAGCATCTTCAGCAGCAGTCGCTGCTCCGTCGGCGCTGCTTCCGGCTCCTTGCTCTTGCTGCGACCGCGACCGAGCAGAACACCCACCACAATTCCGATGGTGACGCTGCCCAGCACCCAAGGCGCGATGTATGCCAAAAGATCCATGGTCGTTGCCCCGAAAGTGCTGAGTGGCCTGCTCGATAATGCTCTGCTAAATAATAGGACATATATCGCACCACCGAATTATGACACGCCGGCCGGGTTCTGTTCTCCCAATAGGGTGGGGTTCCGGGAGAGTCTCCGGCCCTCTTTCCTACGCCACAACAAGCCGTATCGCGGCAATCCCGGCCAGGAGCAGGGCCAGCGCGTCGAAGAAGCGTTGCGGGATGCGGGCCAGCACGTAGACGCCCAGCAGGGCGCCGAGGATCACAAGCGGCGCCAGCGCGGCGGCCGTCGGCAGCATCTTCCACGTGAGCATGCCCAGTGTCGCATACGCCGGAACCTTGCACACGTTCAAAATCAGAAAGAACCACGCGGCCGTGCCGATGAACTGCCGCTTGTCGAAATCCTGGCTCACCAGATAGATGCTCATCACCGGCATGGCGGCGTTGGCCACAACGGTGGTCAATCCGGCCAGCAATCCGGTGGCTGCGGCGAACCAGTGGCGGTGCGCCATCCGTTGCCAGCCGAACCGCTGCCGGCAAAGCTCGATGGCCAGCATCCCCAGCACCAGTCCACCGATAATCGGCCGGAGTTGGTTGCCCCTGTACCACAGCAGCACGCACACGCCAGGGATCATGCCCACCAGCACCCAGGGCAGCAGCCGCACGAGCCGGCCCCAATCGGCGTGTCGGCGGAACCACGCCACCGCAAATAGGTCGCCGACCAGCAGCACCGGCAGGATTGCCCCGACCGACATCCGGGCGTCGTTCGGGTAGGCTTCGGTCATCAGCACGATGCCCAGGATCGAAACGCCCGGCAACCCGGTTTTCGAGAGGCCGACCAACAACGCGGAGGCGGAGGCGAGAACAACGGAAGCGAGATTCATCAGCGAAAGCGTTTCAGCAGGGCGATTACTCGTCCGCCGCCCGATAGAGTACGATCTTGTGCTCGCGGCCGTCGGCGGTGATCGGTTGGTTATCCCTGTCGTGATAGCCCTGCTTGCCGAAATAGTATTCCACCTCGTCCGCAGGCGCCCAGGTCCACTGGTAGACGCCGTTCTGGTCTGCCGAATCGGGGATTTTCGTCTCTAGAACGATTGGGTGTTTGATGTTGTACAGCGACTTGCAGTCGCGCCAACGCCTGATTTGCACGAACACTCCCGGAATCGGCTTGCCGGCGTCGTCGACGAAGCGGATACGCAGTTTCTTGCCGGGCTTGAGCCGGAAATCGACCTTGTGGTCGTTCGCCGTAAGGTCGATCTTTCTCAGGTCGGGCGCCCAGCCTTCAGCGATCACCGTTAGCGTGAGCGTCAGAGGCGGCAACGGCGGAAGCCGATAGACCCCCCGGGCATCCGTGCGGACCTCCTGCCGATGCTCTTGATGCGACCCGGTTTGGGAATATGGATCGTCGCCCCAAACGACGACCGCTCGCGCCAGCGGTTTGCCCGCCGCATCGGTTACCGAGCCGGTCACCGCGATGCCGCGGTACATCGTGAGCACGGCCTTCTGCTGCCGGAGCGCCTGAAGAGTCACTTCCTGGAGCTTCTGCAAACCGCCCCACTTCATATCGCTGATATAGTCGGGATGGACGACGCTCAGCAACACACCGACGTCGTCGCCAGCGGGCACGTTATCGAGCGTCCAGCGGCCCTGGGCGTCGGTGATTCGCGCGTCGTCGCCATCGGCGAGGCCACCGGCACGAACCACGCGCTGGTTTTCATTCCGCCCGCCTCGACACATCACTCCGACCCTCGCGCCCGCAATCGGTCGCCCGTCCTTGTCCTGTACGACGCCGCCGATCGTGGTGCCCTTCGTGAGCGAGAAGGTGAACTGTTTGGGAATTGCGTCTTTGTCGGCCCGCAGTTCCTCCTGTTCCCAGTGGGCGAAAAGCGGCACGTAGCCCGGCGTGTACGCCCAGAGGCGGAGAATAGCGAGGGTTCGCGGCAGTTCCACCACCGTTTGCCCTTTCGAGTCGCAAACGTAGTCCCGGTTAGGCTTGAATGGCTCTTCGGTCCAGATCGACGCATGAATCTTCGTCCCCGGCAGCGGTTTCCCGTCCGGCCCCACGGCACAGACGCGGATGGTGCGTTGTGCGGTCTTCGGCGGCGTCGCATTTGCCGCGGCCTTGCTCTTCGACGTCTGTGCCGCAACGTCGATCGGTCGCAAGAAGACGAGATAAAGCATCGCACACGAAACGACAATCGCCGACACGCACATTCCTCGACTTTGGCAGGAAATCATGTGGATACTCCTTCGCACCGCCGCGAAACATTTTGCCGTTAAGCCCGAGCAGCATCACCGCCTCGGGCGCCGGTTCACTGCTACTTCCCGCCGACGAGCGGGCGGAGCATCAGGCAGGACCAGCCGGCGCAGGAGCGGTTGGGATCGGCGCCTTCCAATTGCGTCGGGCGGAGATGGACGAACTCGAACAGCCGGCCCAGCTCGTTGTGGATTTCGTCGTCGGTCACTTGCGGCGGACCCTCGTCGGCCGTCTGCGACGGCGCTCCGGCCAGACAGAGATAGTGGGAGCCCGGCCGGGTGACGCGCCAGAGCATGTCGAGGTATCGCTCCAGATTTGTGCGGCGGATTGCGTGGTAGAGCCCGGCGTCGTAGACGAGATCGAATTGGCCGGCGGTGCGGGCGAAGGCGAAGACGTCTTCGAGGACGAAGCGGAGCAGCGCGTCGTTCTGCTCGGCCCGCAGCCGCGCCCGTTCGATGGCGATGGGCGAGCAATCGACGGCCGTGACCTCGAAGCGGCGGCGGGCCAGCAGGATGGCATCGGCCCCCGTGCCGCAGCCGACCTCCAAGACTGTTTGCGGGTTGAGGTGATACTCGTCGAGCACGCGGGCCAGTTCGGCGTGAGGCCGCCCGGCATCCCACGGGGGCGTGCCCTGCGCGGTAGACAGTGTCCCAATCGGCGGCGGTCACGTAATTCGGCTTCGGTGGCTGGCTCATGGTTCCTTCGCGAGGGGGACGGAGGAGGTTGTCGAGAAAGCGCTGTTCCTTTGTGGAGTTCCCTCCCGACAAGCTTCTCCGTCCCCTTTCTTGAACGACTATCGCAAATCTCCAGTCTGAGCCTTTGCCGCAGGCTTTGCAAGAGGGCCTTGCCCGCCGGACTGGGCAAAGCGGAGCGAATCGACGATCGCCCGATCGGCCTCGGCGAAGCGGTCGAGATGCTCCTGCTCGACGGTGAAGGTCAGTGCCACCTGCCGGCCTTGTTGGTCGGCGACGTGGTAGTAGACCCAGCGGATCGGCACTTCGGTCGATTTGTCGTGGGCGGCGCCGCTGGCCTCCACCCGCAAGACGCGGTATCCGGCGGCGTTGTCCGACTGCTTGGCGTCGACGAACTCGCCGAAGTTCTTGTCCAGCGCCTGGCGGACGTCGTTCTGGAAATCTTCCAGCGAGACCAACTGGTTCGCGATCGCGCTTCGGCAGCGACGCGATGTTGCACTGGCCGACCAGCGTCCCTTCGCGAATCAATTTCAAGACGGCCTTTTGGCGGTCGTCGCTGTTGAGATACCAGCCGCGGTCGTAGGTGATCTGCCAGTGGTCGCGCGGCGATTCGTAGCGGAGTCGGCTGGCTTCGGCGGTCGGCTCGACGTCGCAGCCCGGCGAGTCTTCTCCTTGGCCAACTGCGGCGGCGCGGCTTCTTGGGCGTGATCGTCATCTGGAAGCGAACGGTGACGTCGAAGCCGTCGGCCACCTGGCTGATGCCGCGATTTTCCTTGGTGACCAGCGCGAACCAGTCGATTCGCCCGGTGTCGCAGATCGAAGCGGTACTTGCCCTTCAGTTTGATCGTGGTTGTCGTGTCGTTGACGGGTCCCTTCGATGCTGCCCGAGAATTCGACGCGGGCGACGATCTTCGGTCACTTCCTTGAGCGTGCACTGCACGTCGCAGCGCGTCGCGCCGTCGAGTCCCAGCAGGGCCGCCACGACCTTGTCGGCCGGTTTCCACGAGTCGCCGACGGCCACGGGCCGCTCGGGCAGCAGACGATCCAAGAACGAGGCTGTTGCCGAGGATGTCGATCACTTCCAAGTTCGTCCCGCGTCAGCGGCTCGCGCAGGCCGAACAGCGTGATCCGCGGGCGGATCGACGGCCACGCCCACCAGACGCCGGCGCGTCGGCCAATTTCGGGGCATGAGTGCCGTCGCGAAACTTCACTGCCGAGTCGGCCTTCTCGTAGTATCGCACCGACCGCGGCCGATCGGCTTCGCGTCGAGATCGTCATTTCGTGGTAAACCAGATTGTCGCTGCCGCTCATCGCGGTGCGTTTTTCCTCTCCGCCGACGCGTTCCTGGAACTCGCCGCCGACCTCCAGCAACGTGGCGACTTTGTCGATCTGGCCGGGCTTCCGCTGGCTGTGCAGCGTGTAGTACGGCTTGGTCTTGTCGGCGAGGCCGGCTGGCGCAGAAACTGGGTAAACGACGAGAAGAGGCAAAACAACAGGGCTATGGCTGTTCTCATGGCCGTCTGAGAGAAACTGGCGACAAACGGGAAGTGGAAAAGATCGGTAGTCGCTAAATCGACCGCTGAAGGCGGCAAAGTTTACCAGAAAATCGCGTTGTACGCTATGGGGCTGGTCGGCGGCAACTCACTTACGTCGACTTTGCGTCGCACGGCGGGCCGCTTGTCGTCCGAGCAACAATGTGTTTCCAATGCGTATAGCAGTTTGTTCCCTTGAGAGGAATGTTAAGGGGAGATCGCAGACGGAAATCGGAAGACTTCTGCGACGAAGCCGCCCGTTGCGTACAGCCGCTTCCGACCGACTAGGGAAGGCGTCATGCCGTAACGCCCAAGATCAGTGTTCTCTGGATGGTCAGGTTCTCTGGATGGTAGTGCAAGGGCCTGCTATAATCCGGGCCATGTTCGGAACAAGGGGTGGATTTGTGATGAAGGCATGGCTGGCAAAAATCAGCGGCCCAATTATACTCAATTACGGCGTTGGCCGCGGCGTCGGGAGGGAATGAACCATGCACAGCGACTACCTCAATCCGGTGATCCGGCAGCTTCGCGATCAGCAGGTGCGATTCGCGCCGCGCGAGAAGAAGATCGAACAAGTCACGCAGGCCGAAAGGCTGCTGGGCGAGCTGGATCCGGCCCGGATTTACCCTTACGAATATATCTGCTATCCGAATCACGAATTTCCGGCCCGAGTCGTATCCCGATCTGAGGCTCTCGGGCCAGGAGGCCAGCCACGACCTGCGGCTTGTTCGTCGAGGACGTGTCGGATGCGGCGGGCGTGCCGGTCGACGCGGCGGGCGAAACGCGTGCTGACGGTCGAGGAACTGGCCAAGCGGTTCTCCGTCTCGACCAAGACGATTTCCCGCTGGCGGCGGCAGGGGCTGATCAGCCGGCGGTTTGTCATGGACGGCCGCAAGCGCGTCGGGCTTCCTGCAAAGCTCCGTCGATCGGTTTGTCGAGCGGAACCGAGGAGCGGGTGCAGCGCGGCTCGCAGTTCAGCCAATTGACGCGGCGAAGAGCGGGCGATGATCATCGAGCACGCCCGGCGGCTTGCCCGCGCCGGCGGATGCCCGGCCGACGTCGCCAAGCGATTGGCGAAGAAGACCGGCCGCAGCGTCGAGACCATCCGCTATACGCTGAAGCAATTCGACCGCGATCATCCCGAGGCCGCGATCTTCCCCGACAGCCAGCGGGCCGCTGCAATTGGACTCGAAGCGGAAGATCTACCAGCAGTACCAGCACGGCGAGCCGGTCGAGACGCTGGCCAAGCGTTTCTGCCGCACGCGGACGAGCATTTACCGGATCATCGCCGAGATGCGGGCGCAGCGGATCATGGACCTGCCGCTTGGAGCACATTCCCAACGAAACTGTTCGCGCGGGTGCGTTCGCACCGCCGCGAGGAGCGGATCATCGGCTGCGGTGCCCGAGTCGGAGGTGCCGACGAAGAAAGCGCGGATGCCCAGCGATTTGCCGCCGTACCTGGCGAGCCTCTACGAAGTGCCGCTGTTGACCCGGAAGCAGGAGGCGTTCCTGTTCCGCAAGATGAACTATCTGAAGTACAAGGCCGACCAGGCTCCGCGGCAAGCTCGATCCGAGCCGTCCGAAGCGACGGCCTGATGGACCAGATCGAGCGGCTGTACGACGAGGCCGTCTCGACGAAGAACCAGATCATCCGCGCCAACCTGCGGCTGGTCGTCTCGATCGCCAAGCGGCACGTCGGCCCGTCGCAGAACTTCTTCGAACTGGTCAGCGACGGCAACATGTCGCTGATGCGGGCGGTGGAGAAGTTCGATTACGCGCGGGGCAACAAGTTCAGCACCTACGCCAGTTGGGCGCTGATGAAGAACTTCGCCCGCACCATCCCCGACGAGCACCGCCACCAGGATCGTTTCCGCACCAGCCACGACGAGATGTTCACGGCCACCAAGGACGACCGCGCCGACCCGTTCGAGGAGGAGGCGGTGCAGAACCAGCGCGAGGCGCAGGTCGAGAAGATCCTCGAACGGCTCGACGAGCGCGAGCAGCGGATCATCATCCGCCGCTTCGGGCTGCGCCGCGGCCAGGAGCCGCTGACGCTCAAGCAGGTCGGCGCCGAAATGGGCGTGACCAAGGAGCGGGTCCGGCAGATCGAAGCCCGCGCCCTGACCAAGCTCCGCAAAGCCGCCGAAGAAGACCGGATCGAAGTGGTCTGAAACAGCGGCCCGCACGTTAGCCCGCGGGAGAAGAGGGTGCCGCGGCGCGGCGCCGTTTTGCGGCATCGATTTGCCGCTGGAAGTCGTCGCCCCCTTTGCGGAAAAACGCGACTTCCTCCTTTAGCGTCATTCCGCGACCTCAGCGCGGATCGCTTCCTGTGCCTTGCGCTTCATGGCAACGCAGTCGAACGTCTTAGTCTTCTTGTTCTTCATAGTCGATCACCTCTGCGGGCGATCGAATGTCGAGTTCGCGATACCCGTTCAGGACGCTAATGGCATTATACTGCCGAATCTTGTCGAAGTGAACGATGTGCCTGAAGTTCCAGCTCACAATCAGGTCTGCCCCGCCGATCGTGGCCGCCGCGACGTGGCCCGCGTCGTCGGCCCATTTTTCGCCGACGATTCCCGCTAGAACGTAGGCGTTGCGGAGGCGCAAGACCCCCTCATCGATCGCCACCATTCGCATCATTGGCAGCATCTCGTCAAAGTGGTTCTGAACCTTGGGCGGCGCAGACGCAATCTCCTTTCGGGTAATATCGGACACCAGCAACTCAAATCGCCCTTGCCGAACGAGGTCGAAGAACTCGCGGCTCGCAGTCATGTATTCGTCGTCGAACACACCGCCAAAGACGGACGTGTCCGTATAGGCTATCTGGACTCTCATCGTCCAATTCCTGATTCCGACGGTGCAACTCTGCCTGGTATTTAGCGTGCAGCCGGCACGCTCTCACCGCGATCCAAATCGCGGCCGCCGGGCGGCGGTTATCGTCCGCTTTGGGCCGAGCGAAATGCCGATCCAGCCGTCCTCGATCACGAACTGCGTGATCGCCGCATCCCGCAGCTTCGGCTGGTTGACGATCTTCTCCGGCATCAGTTCCCATGCAGCCTTTCGCGACAGCGCGTGGGCGAAGACGCCGCGGAGAATCATCTGCGATCCGATGTTTCGCTTGCCGAGCAGTTGGATCACGCTCTCCCGCGCCAGTTCGGCCGAGCGGCCGTGCACCACCGGCTGGTAACTCGCGCGAACCTGGAAGTTGTGCCAGCGATACCGCGTGCCCTTGCACAGCCGCGCGATCGAGAGCGTCAGCACCACCTGGCCGTCCTGGCAGCGAACCACCACCGAGTTCTGCTTGGCGAAGGTGATCTCGACGTCGTCGTTCTCGGAGTTGGTTGGCCAGGGGGCGGGGCAATTCAGGCTCGCCGCCACGTGCCGCGACAGCTCGGGCAGCGTGAACGTCCGCCCGTCGAGCCGCAAACGCCCAATGCCGTTGTTGATGACCGATTCGTGAATCTGCAAGTTCGCCAGGCTGTCGGCGGGCGCCGGGGGCCGCGGCGTGTGGCTGCCCAACTGATCTTCGCCCCCCAACCGCAGCCGCATCGTCAGACACCTCTTGGTCGTCTGAGCGTCGATCAACTGCGGATCGAGCGCCAGACGAGTTCAGCGGATCGAACACCCGCTGGTTCAGCCGATCGACGACCGCGCTGAAGCGATTGTGAACCTCGGTGTCGATCCGCTCGGTCGCCTGCGCCACGATCTTTTGCTTCACCTCGCGAGTGGCCGCCGGCAGGTTCATCTCGTACTGCCCCTCCGCCAGCCGCCGGGCCAACCAGCTAATCAACGGCACGGCATCGACGGAGGTCTCCACGCCGTTAAGCCGAGTCTCGTTCTGCACGGCGATCTCGACCGGCCAGAGGCCGATGCCTTCCATGTCGATTTGCATCGGCTTGGTGGCGACGTAGCGGGCTTCGCTCTCGTTGTGGAACGTCGCGGCGCCGGCGTCCGTGACCGTCAGGTTCGCGATGTCACCGGTCACCTCCAACGCCAGCCGCGCGTGCCGCGGGTCGGGCAACATCCGCATCGCAATCTTCGTCTCCATCAGGCTCTTGCCTTGCACCGGACGCCCTTGCACCCAGTCGTTGATCTGCGAATACTCCGGCTTCTGGTCCGGAATCAGGTCGTTGAGGAACTCCTCCGCCACCGAAAACCGCAAGTTGGCGTTGCGATAGTGCGCGTCGACCACCGCGGCCAGCCGACGCCTTGTCGGCGAAGACGAAACCGAAATGTCCTGGCAATCGATGGCCAGCCGCCGGGCGTCGCTCGGCAAGCGCGTCTGCTCGAAACGCTCGACGTCGCGGAGCAACTGGGCGACTCCGATCGGGCGGGCCGCCCAATGCCAGAGCTCCAGCCGCAACGCCGTCATCGCCGGCCGCGAGAGGACGCGCTGCTGTTCGGGCGTCAGGGGAATCTGCGTCATCCGGGCGAGCCTCCCCCGCCACCTTGCGAGACATCCGCTCATCCCGCGGCGACTGCTTCAGGCAATGCTTGCTCAGATCGTCGAGGAGCAAGAACGCTTGCCATCCTTTTGCCTCAACCAGGTCGCTGGTTGCCGCCTTGGCGCCGGCGAGGCAATCGGCAAGGTCTTGCGAATCGAGCGCGGGCGAGACGAAATCCGACGCCTCCCCCTTTTCTATCCGCACCACCTGACGCCAAATCTCGACCCGGCGGGTCAGGGCGTAGCCGATCTCACGCCACCTGCGGGCGAACGCCCTGTCGGAAAGCTTGGCGCTCAAGGGACGCGTCTGGCGGCTCAACTGGTCGAGTCGATCGAGAATCACCATCGCCTCGTCCGAGCCGGAGGCGATTGCGGGCTTCAGCGTCGCAAGCTGCCGCAACACCGCGGCCGCCCAATTGCCCGCCGGACCTCCGGCCAATCCGTTCAGACTGGCGATCAGCGTCTCCGGCTCCTGCCACGAGTCGTCGACCTTCTGCTCGACGCTCGGCTGCGGCTTTGTCGCAGGCTGCGGCGTTGACGTCGGCTTCGGCCGTGGCGCTGACTTCGGCTGCGGAGTCGGCGCGGGCTTCGCTGCCGGCTCCGTGGCCGGCGCGGATCGAAAAGCGACTTGGGGATGCTCGCCACCATTTCAGGCAACTGACGAAGCCACTGGGGCACCAGGGTGGATTTGTGAGCGGGGCCGCCCGTTGCCTGTGCCGGCGGAACCGCCTCGGCTTGGGCGGCGGGCTGCTGGGCAATTGCGGGCGAAACCGGCTGCTCCGCAGTCGCTTGCCCGAGAGGCTCGGACGCCGCAACCAGGCTCGGCCCCGGTTCGCCCGGCAAGGGCTCCTCCAACACGATTGCCTGGATCACCGGCGTATCGACCTTGCCCGACGGTTCCACTGCGGTCGGCGTCGCCGGGGCTTCCTCTTCTGCCGCCTTTCCCGTGGCGCTGGCCGACGGCGTGGCCGCCTGCTCCGGCTCAACGGCCACACTCTCCTCGGACAATTCCTCGCGCAACTCCTGAGGTGGATTGAGAATAGGGGTGGGAACCGAGGATCCTACTAGCGTCGAGGAAAAATGGGACGAATAGGAGGCTTGTTGCTGAGTTTCCTGGCACGTTCTCCCCCGCCAGAGCAGCAGGGAGGCTGCAATCAGCACGCTAACGCACGCCAAAACGCCTAGAAAACGCCACAAAGATGCACGTCGGGGTTGGGGCATTGTTCGTTCCTTCGATCTTGCTCCGGCCGGATAGCTGTAAAATCCGGTATCTCTAAGATCGGTTCGCTGCAATCGCCAAGTCCATAATAGTCGGCCGCTAAGCGAGCGCTCCTGCCCGCTTATCGGTCGTTTGCTCGCCTCTACGGTCCGCCATGCCTTCGTTGCTTGCCATTTCTACCACCGGTTGGTAGAGTGTGGGCAGTCTCTCGTGTCGGCGGTTTGGAACGTCGCCGACCCTCGCATCCACCCCCATTTCACGAGGAGAGGTTCTATGGCTCGCCCGCATTCTCTGATGTTGTGGAGTGTCGTCTTTGCGCCGTTCGCAACGGCCAGTCTCTACGCCGCGGAAGCGAAGGAACTGAAATCGAAGCACGCGAAAGCGCCCGCTGTCAGGCCGGCGTCACATCGCTTCGACGATCCTTTTGCTCCGGCCGAGAAACACCCGCGGCCGTCCGCGAGGAAGCCTTCCAGACCGACGGTCAAGCACCTGCGGCCGGGCGAGAACGTGGCGCGGATCGAAGCGGAGTTGGCCGGCCCCACGGAGCTTTGTTTCGTCGAAGCGCCGCTGACCGAGGTGATCGATTCGCTGAAGCAGCGACACCGTATCGAAATCCAGATCGACACCAAAGGGCTGGAGGACGTGGGGATCGGAACCGACTCGCCGGTGACCGTCAACCTGAAGGGAATCACGCTTCGCTCGGCGCTGAATCTCATGCTGCGGAGACTCAACCTCACTTGGCTCATCGGCGATGAAGTGCTCATCATCACGACGCCGGAAGAAGCGGAGAATCGGTTGGACACCAAGGTATACGACGTGTCCGATCTGGTCACTTGCCGCGATGCGCACGACGTGCCTTGTGACGACTATGACACGCTGATAGATCTCATCACCTCGACCATCAAGCCGACCACATGGAATATGATGGGTGGACCGGGTTCCATCGACGGCGCGACTCTCGGCACGGCCAAGGTGCTGGTGGTAAGTGAAACGCGCGAGATTCAGGAACGGATTGCCGATTTGCTCGCGAAGGTACGTGAAATCGCCAAGAAGACGCCGAACGCCGGCCCGCCGCGGCGCAGCAAGCCGAAACAGATAGCTACTCCAGCCGAGCCAAACCGGCCCGCCGGTGAGGGCGTGCATGACGGTATCCGGCAACATGCCGCGCCGAAGACATCGGCAATCGCTGGCAAGCCAGCGCAAGAGAAACAACCGCCGAAACAAGGCATGTTTTCGATGCCCGGGTAGCGCGGGGATACTACGGCGCAAGTTCGCCGGCTAGACACGGGCAATCGGAACGTCATCGCGCGAAGCGGATCCTACCCCGGCTCGCACGGCAGATGGCGCGGATACGGCAGCGGCAGCGATGGCGGCAGCGGCTGGTTGTACGTGTCGGCCCAGTCCTCGCGCTCTTCTTCCGTGGCGTAGTAGCTGCAGCCAAACCTCAGGGTCGCAATTGGCGCCGGTGCAATCCCAGTGCAGGTAGTTGTTCGGCCAGTCGATCTTCTTCTCCCGCGCCGGCAGGATGTCGCGGAAGATCAGGCAGTACAACTCGCGGTCGGTCAGATGATCGGTGAAGTCCAGCACGATTCGCTTCTGGTAGAGCTTGCGAACGACGTCCCAGAGGATTTTGTGCAGTTCGGTCGTCGCCGAGCGACTCGGGCCGCGGCGGCCGCATTTCCGGCTCGAACCAGCGATAGATCGGCAGCACCGGCGCCTGTTCCCAGGCGAGCATGGCCGCCAGGAATTCGTTCTCCGCCGCCAGCGAGAAGTGCTGGACGTTGACGCGGCTGATCGATTCGTCGAAGTAGCGTTCGAGCTCGTCGCGCAGTTCGGCGTTGCGGAGCAACTGATCGACTTCGTCGGATTGTGGATGATGAGAATCGTACACTGATTCGTTACCCCCGATGCCCCTTCTGCAATCGAGTTTAATCGGAGAGCACAATAATTCCAAGAGCCGGCCACCGTTTGGCCGACGATTTTTTGGGCGGAGAGTCGACGAAGAACCGTTACGCAGCGACACTCCCCCTTTCACTCTGCCGCTACAATCACGCTAACCGACAAAGTCTCGCCGAACGCCCAGCGGCAAGAGGGCCTGCATCAGGTCGTCGGCGGCGTGCTGGTAGCCCAACACGTGGCCCATCTCGTGCATCACGGTTGTCAACAGGTCGGCGCGTTGGTCGGCGGCGGCTGCCGGGGGGCGGCGAGCGTGTTTGAGGCCGACGTTGCGAGAACTCGGCGTCGTCGCCGGGCGTTGGATCGACGAACCAGCCGTAGCCGGCCGCATCGTCGTCGATCCAAATCGTCTTGCCCAACGTTTCCCCCAACACCCCGGCGACAGATTCGCGACCTTGATTTCCACGCCGGCCATCGCCGTTTCAACCTGGCTGCCCAACTGCGATTCCAACCGCCGGATCGCTTCGGCGGCGATGGGGGCGAGTTGAGCATTGGCTGAGCAGGTCGGCCGAGCCCTGCGGCGCCGCCGACGGCGTCAACTGTCAATGCGGTGGCCACCGTGAACGTGCCCGACTTCTGGAAGCCGACGCCCTTCGAGTCGGTCGTACGGATGTGTAGGTGTGGCTGCCGGCCGCCCACGTTCCGATCGGGCAGGAATAGTACAGTCCGCCGTAGGGGCCGTTGATCGGCGTGATCGCACGTGCCATCGACCGTCATGGTTTGCGAGAGCGATGCCGTAGCGGCTCGACGCGGCCCAGGTGATCTTGAGCGGTTCGTTGGCTTCGAGGATGCCGTTCTTTACCGTGCCGGCCTCGGCACGACCACGACTGGCAATGCCCGACGGCGTGACCGTGCCGCCACCACGGTGAACGTGCCCGAGCTGTCGACGCTGTTGCCTCTCGAGTCGGTCGCGTGGATGGTGTACGAGTGATCTGCCGGCCGACCAGGTTCCGATCGGGCAGGAATAGTATCATTCCGCTGTAGGGACCGTTGATCGGCGTGATCGCAGCGCCGTCAATCGTCATGGTTTGCGAGGCGATGCCGGAGGAAGCTGGAGGCGGCCCAGGTGATCTTGAGCGATTCGTTCGATTCGAGGATTCCGTCCCTGCGTGCCGGTCTCGGCCACCACGACGCTGTCGATCGATCGGCGAGCCGACCTGACTCACCGTGAACTTGCCGCTGGCCGCGGTGGAACTACGCCCGCATGTCGGTCGATTGGATCTCGTAGGTGTGGTCGCCCTGGCCGACCATGTCCCGACGGGCAGGAGATAATACAATCCGCTGTACGGGCCGTTGATCGCCGCCATCGGTCGTCCGTCGATGGTCATCGTCTGCGAAACGATGTTGTAGTGGCTCGACGCGGCCCAGGTGATCTTGATCGGCTCGTTCGATTCGAGGACGTAATTCTTCACCGTGCCGGCCTCGGCCACCACAACCCTATCGACGACGGGCGCGACAAGATACTCGACCACGTTCTCGGGATGACCGGTAACGCTGTCGATGTCGCTGGTCGATGCCGTATTGGCATTGCCGTATTTGTCGTGAGCTACGCCGGCGGCGATGCTGGCGGTCACCGTCGTATCGCCCGTCATGCCGCTGACGGACACGTCGTAGGTTGTGCCGGAGCCGGTCACTTCCACCGCCGGAGTTCCCGCGCCCGTGAAGGTGACGGTGACGTCGTCCAACGTGAAGTCTTTGACCGCCTCTCCGAACACGACCGTGAAGTTGATCGGCGCGGTGGTCGTCGGGCGTTTGTAGTTCGTCTCGTTGATCGTCACGGTCGGCGCGAATCGGGTAGACGGTGACTTCGTTGTCGGTGCTGGTCGAGGCGACGTTGGGATTGCCGACGTCGTCGTGGGCGACTCCGGCCGCCACAGTGGCAATCACCGTGCCCTCCTTCGTCATGCCGCTGATGGCAACATTGTACTTCGTGCCATCGGTGACGTTGGGGTCGGGAGTCACGGTCGCCGATTTACCGCCGGCAGTGCCGCTGATCGTGACGTCGCCGCCGCTGAAGTCGCTGACCGGCTTGCTGAAGACGACGGTGAAATTGACGATGGGACCGCCGGCCGGATCGGTTTGACCGGCCGCCTGGTCGATCGTCACCGTCGGCGAGGTATTGTCGTAGGCGACGATATTGTCATTATCGGTGCTGGTCGAGACGACATTGAGATTGCCGGCTTGGTCTCTGGCGACCCCGGCGGGCACAGTGGCGATCACCGTGCCGCTTTGCGCCATGCCGCTTACGAGTACGTCGTAGGTCATGCCGTCGCTGCCGACGGGGGTCACGATCGCGGTGGTGGCCCCGGCGGTGCCGCCGAGCGCAACGTCGCCCGAAGTGAAGTCGGTGACCTTCTCGCTGAACACCACGGTGAACTCGATCTCCGGTGCGCCCGTCCGGTCGGCCTGCGTCTCCGCCCGATCGATCTTCACCGTCGGCGCCGTGATGTCGTAAGTCACCGTGTTGTCGGTGCTGGTCGAGGCGAGGCTGAGATTGCCGGCATCGTCCTGAGCGACACCGGCAAGCAGCGTGACGATCACGTCGCCGCTTTGGCTCATGCCGGTTACGGCCACGTTGTACGTCGTGCCATCGCTGCCGACGGCGGTCACGATCGGGCTGGGAATCGTCTGGCCTTCGACGAAGGCCGTGCTGCCGTCGAGCGTCACGTCACCCGTTTCGAAGCCCGTAACCGCCTCGCTGAACACCACCGTGAAATTGATCGTCGCGGCTTTGGTCGGGTCGGGATGATCCGCCGCCTGATTGACCGTCACCGTCGGCGGCGTCACATCGAAGGCCACGCTCGCGTCGGCGGAGGCGTCGTTGGCGATGCCGTTCGCATTGTGAGCCTTGCCGCCCGCGATACCGACAATCACGGTCCCGTCGCCGGTCATGCCGGTTACGGCCACGTTGTAGGTGGCGACGTCGCTGCCGACCGGGGTCACAATCGCGGTGGTGGCGCCGGCGGTGCCGCCGAGCGTCACGTCACCCGTCTCAAAGTCGGCAACGGCTTCGCTGAAGACCACCGTGAAATTGATCGTCGAGGCGTTGGTCGGATCCTGATTCACGGCTTTTTCGATGGTTACGGTTGGTGTGCAGGCCGCCAGGGCGGGAACGAGCAGTTCGGCCCTGGGGCTGCCGAGGCCGGTCACGAGGTCGTAGCCAACAGCGGCCGAGGAGGCGTCGCCGTTGCTACCGCTGGTGATGTCGTGAAAATCGCTCGCCGGCAGCGAGTAGAGGCCGGGCAGCGTCTGCGACGCGCCGTCCAACGAGTCGAGGCCGTCGTCGGCGCGAATTTGGTTGGCGATGACGATCAGGCCCGCCCAGCAGGGCGCCGCAAGACTGGTGCCGCCGCCCGTCAGCCACGGCGTGGAATTTGGGTCACTGGGATCGTACCCGTACGAACTGTAGACGGCCACGCCAACTGGTGGGATCGGCGCCGAAGGCCACGTCCGGGCCCTGGCGGAAGCCCGACTGCTGCACCCCCTGCTGATAGTCCGGTTCCGGTTCATAGATGCTCGATCCGCCGCCGCTGCCGCTCCAGCCGGTTTCGCTCGAGTACGTGCCGTCCGCCGCGAGAACGAGGCTGGTGCCGCCGACGGCCAGGACGTTGGGCGAAAGGGCCGGATAGACGCCGGGCGAACCCTTGTCGCCGCTGGCGGCCACGAACGTGATCCCTTGATGTCCTGCCGGCGTGGTGAAAAGCGCGTCCATCGAATTCTCGCCGGCATGGTTGATTTGATCCGTGCCGTCCCCTTCGGTCCAGCCGAAACTCATCGACACGACCGACACGCCAGGGAGGTTTCGCGCGGTGTCGATCGCAATCATTGCGTCGGCGTACGTGGCGGAATTGGCTTCGACCAGCACGATGTTGGCCATCGGCGCGATGGCGTGCGCCACTCGACGTCCATGGCCGCCTCGATCTCCCAGTTGCTCGTGGGATTCGTCGCGGCGTCCGGATCAACACCCGGCAGCGGCGTGGCGATGCCGTTCTGATTGAGCTTGAGGAAGGTCGGCAGGGAGCCCGACGGATCGGGCGATCCGAAGCCGGACAATCCGAAGTAGGCGTTGAACAGCGCCAGATCGCTGCTGGCGAAGCCGGGATCCGTGCTGCTGACCAAGTTCGGATTGTCGTAGGCGACGATAATCGCAATGGTCTGGCCCGTGCCGTCGCCGATCAGCGAATCCGGGAGGGTCGACTCGATGCCGTAAGCCGTAAGGATCTGTTGCGGAGTGTAGGCGCTGCCGCCCTGTGGCGGAACGTAGGTCACGCTGTTGTCGATGTTGGCCGCCGGGAGGTTGGGATTGCCGGCTTGATCGTGCGCCACTCCGGCGCCCACCGTGATGACTACGGTGCCGCCTTGGTTCATGCCGGTCACGGCGACGTTGTACGTCGTGCCGCTGCCGCTGACGGTCGCCGTCATGGCGCCCGCCGTGCCGCCAACCGCTACGTCGTCCTTGGTGAAATCGGTGACCGGCTCGCTGAACGTCACCTTGAAGTTGACAGTGTCCGCGCTGGTCACATCGGTTTGGTCTTGCGCCAGCTCGACCGTTACCGGCGGCGGGGTCGTGTCGTAGGTTATGCTGTTGTCGGTGTAGATCGGGGCAAGGCTGGAATTGCCGGCTTGATCGTCGGCGGCTGCGGTGCGCACTGTTATGTCTACCGTGCCGTCTTTGGTCATGCCGCTGACGGCGACGTTGTAGGTCGTGCCGCTGCCGGTGACGGTCTTCGTGATAGCCCCCGCCGTGCCGCCGATCGTCACGTCATCCGACGCAAAGCCGGTGACCGGCTCGCTAAACTCCACCTTGAAATTGACGGCGCCGGCATTGGTCGGATCCGCTTGGCCCTGCGCAGATCGACCGTCGGCGTCGGCGGGGTGACGTCGTAGGTTACGATGTTGTCGGTGTAGATCGGGGCAAGGCTGGGATTGCCGGCTTGATCGTCGGCGGCTCCGGTTGCCACCGTGATGACTACCGTGCCGTCGTTGGTCATGCCGCTGACGGCGACGTTGTAGGTCGCGCCGCTGCCGGTGACATGCGTCGTCGTCGCCCCGGCCGTGCCGCTGATCGTCACGTCGTGGTCGTCAAAGCCGTCGACCGGCTCGCTAAACACCACTGCGAAGTTGACGGTGCCGGCATTCGTCGGATCGGCCTGGTCTTTCGCCAGATCGACCGTCGGCGTCGGCGGAGTCACGTCGTAGACCACGGTGTTGTCGGTGCTGGTCGAGGCCCGGTTCGGATAGCCGTCGGTATCCTGTGCAACGCCGGCCGGCACCGTAGCGGTCACGGTGCCGGTTTGCGTCATGCCGACGACGACCACGGTGTAGGTCGTGCCGTCCGTGCCGACGGGAAAGACCGTCGTGTTGACGCTCCCGGCCGTGCTCTGAACGTTGACGTCCTTCGCCTCAAAACCGGTGACCGCTTCGCTGAAAACCACCGTGAAATCGGCCTCGTCCACGTTGGTCACATCGGCTTGGCCTTGCGCCAGATTGATCGTCACGGTCGGCGGGCCGGCGGCCACGCTCAGCAGATGCCGATCTTCCAGCGGCTCGATCCGCAGTGAGCGGCCGCGAAGCGAATGGCGGCATGGCGTCCCCGTTTCTCCCCGGTTCTTCCTGTTCCAACCGGCCGAGCGGCCGCTCTTCCTGGATGAGTACAACGTGCGAAAAATTGACGACATTGGGAGCAGTCCTCGCCTGAGAGAGGGTGTGAGTTGCCGAGTGCCACGCCGGCGAACCGGGCAAAAAGCTGCAAATTCCGGCTGTCCCCGCCAGTGGACTAGGTGAGTTCCATTCTAAATAGAGCCAACGACGACGTCAAGAAATTCTCGCCCCAGCCTGCGCAAACCCGAGAATCTGGCCCTTTCAGCGAAGAAACGGCCTGCTACAGAGGGGCAAGACAAGCGCTGCCAATGGCAGGAATCAGCGAGTTCGCAATGAGTAAGTCCCGGCCTCACATATTCGTCGCCTCATCCGCCGCCGTGTCGCCGGTCAGCCGGTCTAACGCGGCGGAAAGCTCGGCTTCGTGGCTGTGATCGAGGGCGTAGATGCGGCAGATGCGGAAACTGATGGCGATGCGGCGGAATAGCTCGCGGTCGTCGAGGCTGCGAATCTTGCCGCTGGCCGGGTCGTACAAGAAGTTCTGGCCGGCCGAGGGCGTGTGGGCGCCGGGACGGTGGACGTGGCGGGCCGTATCGACTTTCAACGGCAACTGCTTCAACTCCGTCGGCAATTCGCCGCGCAAGGCCGTCTCGAACGACGCGGTGTTGCTCAGCACGCTCGCCCGCTCCGCTTCGCCGGGGGAGAAGAAAACGGTTCGCTCGCAGGCCATTTTCCAGCGGAGTTGCCGGCCGCAGAGCGCCCGCCAACGCTCGCCCAGGTCGCGCAGTTCGGATTGCGAAGCAAGAGGGACAGGCACCTCGCTCCGCTCGGAGCCAGTCCCCTTTTCTTCGCCGCACCAGCGCGCCACCCGCATCAGCAGCGACCACTCGGTCAGCTGCTGGTACTCGTCGAGATGTTCGCGCGGGTCGCCGGGAAACAGATGCGGCTTGCTGGCGAGAAAGACTTCCTGAAGTTCGAGGTCGATCGCGCGGACCGTGCGGTGGAAATAGATGGCGCGGAACAGTTCGGCGCGGACGGAGATGAACCGCACCAGGGCCGACAGCCCTCGCTCGTGGATCGTCAGCCCGCGCTCGGTGAACTGGCTGTAGTGGAGCAGCCGGGCCAGGTCGAACGCCCGGGTGCTGTAGCCCGACATGTAGGCGTCGCGGAGCACGAAATCCATGTTGTCGACCGTGTAAAGCCCGCTGAAACAGGCTGCGCAGGAAGCGCAGCCATTGCGGACCGTCGGCCGAGCCGCTGCTGGGGCGGGTGATGAGGAAGACGATCTGCTCGGGATCGAGCGTTTCGTCGTCGGCCAGCCGCGCCGTTCGGGTTGCGGCGGATGCGGCGGAGCAGTTCGGCGAACTCGCGGCGGATGATCTCGCCGCCGAGGATCTCGTGGTTCAGGCCGTAGTCGGCCAGGAAATGCTCGTCGAAGAAGTGGCCGAACGGCCCGTGGCCGACGTCGTGCAGCAGGGCGGCCAGCCGCATCAGCGACTCGACGTAGCCGCGGCTGGGCACGTCGGGGCAGACCTCGCGGAGGCTGTCGTAGAGCGTGGCGACCGCCCGGCTCGCCAGGTGCATCGCCCCCAGCACGTGTTGAAACCGCGTATGCTCGGCCGAGGGAAAGACCCACCAGGCGGTTTGCAGTTGGTGAATCTGCCGCAGCCGCTGGATCCAGGGGTGGTCGATCAGTTCCCGTTCGGCGACTTCCCCCGCCGGCAGACCCGTCGGCGAGGTGAAGGGGATGTATCCGTGGATCGGATCGTGGCTGAGGCTTTCGCTTTGGAAGTCTTTCATGGTGGAAGAGGGCTCGGGGTGCCGAGTTTCCGCCCACCATGATGCGACATGAGTGCGAGGATGTCCAGAGGGGAAGCTGCCAGCCAAGCCGCGGTTGCACCGCAGGCGCCCCGCCAATTGCCGCCTCGTTCCGTGTCCAGTCCCTGCTACCTGGCCGTCGCGGGAACTTGCCGCGTCCAGCGCAGCGGCAGAACAATCTCCCTGTGGGAACGTCCCGCCCGGATCGGCTCGCCCGTGGCCCAAGTGGCGCAGCAGGTGGCTTTGTCGGCAGTCTGCACCGTAAGGCGGACACGTTCGGGCAGATACCAGACGCCGTCGTCGCCGGCGATGATTCGCACGACCGGCTTCGCGACGTTGCCGATCTTGCAGTGGAAGCGGCCGTTGTTTCCGGCGAGAGTTCCCACGACCGCATCGTTCAATCGGACGATAAACGGTCCCGGATGGTAGAAGGACGTGCCGTCGATCTCCAAGGTGGCCTTGGCGACCGTTCCGCTGGGGATGGGGGCCGCTTCGGCCGGCGCATGGTCGCGGCGAGGAAAGCGGGCGTCAAGAACCGCCGCCAGTCGGGCGGCGTCGGCGTCGTCCAACAGCGGCGCCTTGCCCTTGCCCAGCACGAGCATCGTCGCGGCCCCGTGGGCCGGCAGTTCGACGACCGCCTTTCCGTCGTGGTGGCGGACGGCGGCTTCGTACGGCCGGCCGCCGATCGGGATTGCCTGAGCCCAGGTCAATTGCCCCGCGTCCGGCATGGAGATCGTCACTTCGACAGCCTCGGTGCTTCGGTCGCCGCGGGTCAGGAAGCGAGTCCGCGAGGTCACCGGCGCCAGGTAATGGCCTTGGCCGTCAACGAACAGGTTGACGTCGTTTACCCCGCTGACGCCGACGCAATGCGGCTGCAGCACCTGCCGCTTGCCGGCGAAGACCTTGAACAACGGCGCAAACAACTCCAGCAGATCGGCCGCGGCCGGGTCGGGGGGCTGTTGGGAAATCGCAAAGTGGTGGGCGATCATCTGCGGCAGCAGGGCGATCTGCAATCGCTGCTTGAGATGCGCCTCGAAAGGGGCCAGGTCGTGCCGGCCCACGTAAGGCCGCTGCTGCTCCCAGGCCGCGGCCAGACGGAAGGGTATCAAGTAGCGTTGGGCCAGGTAATCCGATTCGTGGCACGAGCCGTCCACGTCGCGCAGCACCTCCACTCTCCAGAACTGGTTGACGAACACCCGCTTCTTCGCGGCGTGGCTGAGGCGGCAGACGTCCTGCACGGCCTCGGCGACTGCGCCGGCCATATTGTCGGCGTGGCGATCGCCGACCATCGTCAACCCGTCGTCGTGGCCGTAATCGAGGGTGCTGCCCCAATCGAGACGGTCGATAATGAAACCATCGAAATTTCGGCAGGCGATCGATGTGGCGTCGAATCTGCTCTTGCAGGAAAGGCCGCAGGGCGTACTGGCGGCGGGCGTTCATGGCCATCGCGCCCTCCCAGGTGGGAATGGGCTTGCCCGTGGACGTCTTTCACCAGGGCATTCGCAAAACGTTGCTTAAGCGATGCGCTGGGCTTCCGCCGTGTCGCCGCTCTTGCCGCCGGTTCCGCCGTACTCGGTGACGTTGAAATAGGCAGAACGTGGCGATTCGCGTGCCGGTGCATCTCGTCGATGAAGTCGTTGATCTGGCGATCGCTCATCATCTTGCCCAGGCTCCACCATTTGGCGTAGGTCCAAGGGAACCACTCGTGTCGCGTCGGGCAAATACTCGCCAAGATGCGTGAACCAGAACGACGACCAGATGAAACGCACGTTCTGACGTTCCATCTCCTTGAAATCGGGATGCGCCTGGATGTGGTGATACCAGAAGGCGCCTTCGTGATTTGCTGCGCGGCATGGGCGATCTCGAAATAGGCCGGATAGCGGGCGGCGTAGCTGGCCAGCGCACTGCGGTAGTCGGCCGGGTGCGTGGCGAAGAGGATCCGCAAGCGGGACGGTTTGCCGCCGCCCATGCCGCGGTGCCCGAACGTAAGCCGCAGCGTGCGGGCATCCTTCCACTCGACTTGCAGGTGCGGAATGTTGGCGTCGGCCGGCAGGGCGATCGTCAGGGCCTTGTCGCTGGCCGGGTCGAAAACACTCACCAACGGCAACACGTAGGCCTCACCGTTGGCAGTCTGGAATTGATAATGGGCGTAGCAAACCGGCTTGAAGGTCGGATGTACGGCCAGGTCCAGCACGCCGCGATCGCTGGGGGTGAAGATGCGAAAAGAGGGCTTCAGCACGGGCAGGTCGAGGATCACCTCATGCCCGCTGCGTCGGGCCTTGCCGCTGAAATCCAAATCCCATACCAGCCAATCGCGATCCTCCGACCAGCGGGAGCCACCGTCAAGCCCAGCGGCGAAAGCGATGCACGCACCGAGGCGTCATCCACGGCCGAGCCTCCGGCCGGCGATGCCGTCAGCGCCGTCGCTCTCCCTTCGCACGGTCATCGTGGCGGCAGCAGCAAGCCAGCGGCCGCTGATGCGCCTGGATCTCCGCTCGGCAGGCCCGTGGCCTTGTCGATCGTGACTTGCAGATTGGCGTTGCCGATGCGCCGCGGCGCGGTTGTGCCGGCGGCGCAGGGTGCATACTCGATCAGCCACACGAACGCAATCGCCACCAACCAGATATTCAAGCTGTTCTTCATTACTGGATTCCGCCTGAAGACACCGCTATGATTCGGTTCGGCCCTTCCACCACCACGCCAGCAGCTTCGTTGTCAGTCGGGCGGCGGCGGGATCGCAGCCGGGGGGAACCGGCGAAGCGACGAACTCGACGACGTCGGCGCCGATCAGTTGGCAGCGCGACTCGGTCAGCAGCACGCGGAAGATTTCCATCGTTTGCCGCCACGACAATCCGCCCGGCTGCGGCGTGCCGGTGCTGGGGATGATCGACGGATCGAGGCCGTCCACGTCGACCGTCAGATAGACCTTGCCCTCCAGGCCGGCGAAGGGCGTCGAGGATTTCAGGCCACTGCTCCTCGATGCAATGCGCGAAATAGGTGGCGATACGCGGGCTGTCGGTGGCCACGTCGTACTCGTCGCGGGTCATGCTGCGGATGCCGATCTGCATCAGCCGGCAGCCGCGCTCCCACAGTCGCCGCATCACCGTGCCGTGCGACCAGTGCCGGCCGCCGAGCTTGTCGGCCAGATCGCCGTGGGCGTCGAGCTGCACTATCGTCACTTCCGCCGGATCGTCGACCATCCCGTCGAGCACCCCGTAGGTTACGCTGTGCTCGCCGCCAAGACATAGGAGGAATTTATCACGCAGCCCGCGCAACGCGCGAACTTCGTTGCTGATTCTCGATAGGCAGGCTTCGAGATCGCCGTCGCTCGGCACCGGCGGCAGGACGTGTACGCGCGGCGACTCGGCGAACTCGACCAGCGTCTCTTCGTCGAACGTTTCGACCTGGACGGTCGCCTCGACGATCGCGCGGGGACCGCTGGCGGCGCCCGTACCGTAACAGACGGTCTTCTCGATAGGCAGCGGCAACACCAGGACGTCGGCCCGTTCACGGCCGAGCGAGGGCAGCCCGAAAAACTGAGTCAGATCTGGCATCAGCCAAATTATAGCCCGCTGCTTCCGCTTGTCGAGCGCGGGCGCAACGGGGTGTGACAAGACTCTCCGGCAGCGGACCTGTGGGCCGAAGGCCCTACCATTCGCCCAGCCCAGGGCGATGCTCTAGGCTGGACGAACGATGCTCCTTCGGAGCGGCGGCGTCATCGCCAGAAGATCTTGCTGCGCTCGCGCAGCGGTAGTACTCCGACGCCAATGAAATGCTGTGGGACGGATTTGGAAATCCGTCCTGCGTGACAACTTAAGCGTGTCGGAGTCGTAGACGGCGGCGTCACCTACACCGCGTTGACGCGGCGGCTAAATGGGGATGGCTCGACATAAGCGGATCCCATGCCGGCTCCTATGGGGGGTACGTCGCCAGAGACTATGGAACCGTCCGCCCGCAACGTCCAACGGCGGAAACTTGACGCCCGATCGGGGCCTGATTATCATGAAGATTCGCGGGCGAACCTGGAGAAGTGCATGAGCATCTGGAATAAGGTCCTGGTCGGCTTGATCGCTCTGGCCTCCGTGTTTCTCTTTTACATGGCGGTGCGCGTGCTGCACACCCAGACAAGCTGGAGCAAATGCGGCACAGCAGCATCAGGTGGCGATCGATAGGTACGAGAAGCTCAACCATAAGGACCGCCCGGTCGTCGAGCAACTCCAGGTGGACCTGAACAACCTGCTGCTGGACCGCCGCCGAGTGTGGGCGGGCTGCGATCCGACGTCGAGAAAGCCCGACGACAAGGCGGGCACGGCCGAGATCACCGTGAACGTCAACCTGACCGACGACAAGGGCCAGCCCATCCCCCACGGCATCGCCAACGGTACGGTCCTCTATGCCTTCGAGGAACTCGACGTCAAGAATAGGGGGGACGCTCTGGGCGATTTCGACGTTGGGCAATACCTGGGCGAATTTCACGTCAGCGGCGTCAATGGCAAGCAAGTCACCTTCAAGCCCACCTACACCATGACCAAAGCCGAGATCGATCGGTTGGTGAAGGCCAAGCGGCCGTGGGTGTTGTACGAACTGTTGCCGCGCGACAGCCATGAGGCGTTCGCCGGGCTTAGCGACGCGCAGTTGAAGGCGTTGCTGCCGCCCGACAGCGTGAAGGCCTATCTGAAGGACGGCAAGCCCGCCGAGAGGGACGACCCGCCCGAGGACGTGGTCAAGGGCAAGTACGTGCGGCCGCTAGTCGACTACAGCGTCGTGTTCAACGACGGGCACGAGAAGCGCATGTTGTTGGGCGACACGATCGCGGCCTTGGGAGAGGACAAGCAACTTGTTCTCGATGCATTGCAGCAGGCGCGAGCGCTGGCCGATGTCTGCACCAAGGAGATCGCGGCCACCAACGCCGAGAAGGAAAAGATGGAGCGGCAGCGTGACGTGGTGATCGCCTATCAGAAGAAACTCGAGCAGGCTCTGGGTGACATGGAGGCATTCATCGCCCGCTTGACCAAGCTCAATCAGGCGATGGCCGGACGGATCGCCAAGCATCAGTTGGAGGCCGCCGAGCGGATCGACCGACGCACCCGCGAGATGGCGCAGTCCGGCACGGGGAGACTGTAAGGCCGGGCGTTTGTCCAGCGCCCGCACACCCAAAATAGGAAGTGGGGTGGCACGCCCTGAAAGGGCGTAATCCGTCGCCGGAATGGTCTTTGCGGCCCGCAGTGCCCTTTCAGAACGTGCCACCCGGCGGTATCATGGCGGTATCTGGCACAGGGAGGCTATCACGCCGGTGGGCATCTACGATCGCGACTATTATCGCCAACCGCAGCGGTCCGGGTTTTCTGCACGTATGCCCAGCACCATCGTCGGCACGTTGATTGCGATCAACGTCGCCGTCTGGGTGGTCGATCTGCTTACGGCGACGACGATCAACACCGGTCAAGGCCCCATCGTTATCCATTGGCTGAGCAACGTGTTTGGCGTTCACGTCGGCACACCTCCACCGCTTGAGCTTTGGTGGGTACCGCTCGCGGCCGACACGCTCAAGCACCCCTGGCTCTGGTGGCAATTTCTCACTGCCGGGTTTACCCATGACCCCAACGGGATTAGCCACATCCTCTTCAACATGTTCGCGCTGTTTATCTTCGGCCGCGACATCGAAGCTCGTTATGGCGCTCGCGAGTTCCTCCGCGTGTACTTGGCGACGTTGATATTCGCCAACGTCGCCTGGTGCGGCGTCACGGAGTTCGCCGGCAAGACGGATTGGGCGACGTGCTGACGGCGCCTCGGGCGCGATTGCCGGAGTGGTGGTTCTGTACGCATTCAACTTTCCACGCACCACCTTCTTGTTGTTCTTTGTCTTTCCCATGCCCGCTTGGTTATTGGGGGTGGGATTCGTCCTGTACGACATGTACGGGGCGACGGTCGGTATCCGTGGATCGAACGTCGCGTATGTCGCTCACGTCGCCGGCGCGGCCTTCGCCCTGGTCTATTATCTGCAAGGATGGAACCTGACTCGCTGGAGCGGCGGCTTATTCACCTGGCCGGGGTCGCTGTTGCGGCGGGGTCGATCGCTCTTTCAGCCGCAAGCCGCGGTTGCGAATTCACTCGTCCCGACGAGTCGCCGCACCCCGATTTCGCTGCCGAGGTCGATCGGATTCTGGAGAAGATCTACCGCGAGGGGGAAGCCGGTCTCACGCCCAAGGAGCGGCAGACGCTGGAGAAGGCCAGCCGAGAATATCAGCGAAGGCGGCGGAAACGGCGGAGGGGGCAAACCATCGGGATGAAAGACGGTGAAGAAACTGCATGTGCCCCTTTGTAGGACGGATTTCCAAATCCGCCCCGGAGAACTAGACGGATTTGGAAATCCGTCCTACGTGTAATCCACCAACTTGTTCGTTTGCGTGCCCTAATCCTCGATGTCGACCGACGTCCCGACCGCTGAAAATTCGCCCAGCCGCACGAAGGCCGGCATTTCGCCTTGCCGGCGATCCTCTTCGTGGCTACGTGCCTTTCGACGTTTTGGCTGGGGGCGGCCGATTGGAATCCGACGGGCCGCATGGGATGTCTTCTCGCAGTGCGGTCGGCCAATTGGCCGCAGCCTCGCCGCTGGCCGCTCTGAGCGAGGCCTGGGTCGACGCCGCGCAAACGGCATGCACTGGCGGCAGGGCTTCGTCTACATGGGCGTGGTGCTGGGGCTGTTGCTGGCGCACGAGATGGGCCATTTTCTCATGGCCCTGCGACATCGGATCCCCGCCAGCTTGCCCTATTTCATCCCGATGCCCATCATCCCCTTCGGCACGCTCGGCGCGGTGATCGGCATGGAGGGCTCGCGGGCCAACCGCCGCGAAATGTTCGATCTGGGCATCGCCGGGCCGCTGGCGGGCTTGGCCGTGACGCTGCCGATCCTTTGGCTCGGCATCCTGCAGCTTCCCAGAACCGCCGCTGGCCGGCGACAGCTTCTGCTTTCACAACCCGCTGATTCTCCAGTACATGATCGCCTGGCTGCGGCCCGACTATCCGACGCCGGACGTGCTGTACCTGAACCAGTTCAATCCGTACTTGATGGCCGGCTGGGTCGGATTGCTCGTGACCGGGCTGAACATGCTGCCGGTCAGCCAGCTCGACGGCGGGCACGTGGCCTACGCCCTGCTGGGCCGCCGTGCCCATCTGCTCGCCCGCACGCTGGTCGTCGGGGCGATCGTCTTCATCATCGCCGCCGAGAGCACTATTTCTGGGTCGTCATGCTCGTGCTGGTGATCCTGCTGGGCACCGACCATCCGCCGACGGCCGACGACCGCTGCCGGCTCGGCTGGCTCCGCGTGCTATTGGGCTGGGCGTCGCTGCTGATCCCGATCCTCTGCTTCCCCCCAGGCGGAATCACGCCGTTCGGGCCGTGACGGCGAAAATGCTCCAAGCATCCACGTAAGACGGATTTGGAAATCCTGTCCTATGGCGCTTCATCAGTCGCTTCGTTGGAGCCGCCTAATCTTTTTTCTTCTGATCGAGGTGGCCGGACTTGCTGATGGCCCGCCAGAGACGGACAGCCAGGGCGACGCCGATCGTGCCGGCCAAGAGGCCAAAGTCGGAAAGGCCGAAGACGGTTGGCCGGACGTTGCGGCTAAGCAGCAGCGAAGCGGCGAGAAGGAAGGCGCTGGCCAACATCCCCAGCACCAGCCGGTTCACCGAGGGTTCCAGCCCGCGATGGTCGAGGTGGATATCGAATCTCCCGGTCTGCATCTGCTCGAGGATGTCGGCGATCCCCTGCGGCAGGAGATCGAGCAGATGCTCCAATTCCGAATAGAGCCGCCGCAGCTTGCGGAGTTGACGTTTGGGCGAAAATCGCC
>CAWFIG010000033.1:0-55844 GCA_963815695.1 uncultured Planctomycetia bacterium | reverse complement strand
GACGGTTGCGGCATGGACGCCCGCACGCTGGAGCACCTCTTCGAGCCGTTCTTCACGCGCCGCGGCGGGGGCAAGGGACCGGGCTGGGGTTGTCGATCACCTACCGTATCATCGCCGACCTCGGGGGCGACATCGAAGCCGGCAGCGACAGCCCGGGCGCGGCTCGACGTTCCGCGTTCGGCTGCCGTTGTGCCATAGTAGCGAAGGAGCCTGACGATCGCCGCCAAGCCGCATAATCGCCTGAAGCTGTTGTTCGCCGACGACGAGAAATCGTTGCAGGAGCTGATGCGCATCGAGTTGCCGCGGATGGGCCACGAAGCTGACCGTCTGCCCCGACGGGACGACCGCCCTGGCCGCTCTCGATCGCAACACCTACGACTGCATCCTCGTCGATCTCGACATGCCCGGCTGCAACGGCATCGAGGTGATCGCCCGGGCCAAGCAGCTTTCGCCCGACACCGAGGCGATCGTGCTGACGGGCAAGTCGTCGCTGGAGACGGCCGTCGCGGCGCTCGCCACGGCGCGTTCGATTACCTCACCAAGCCGTGCAAGCTGGCCGATCTCGAATCGCTGTTGGGCCGCGTGGCCGAAAAACGCGAATTGACCAACAAGTATCGGGCGATGAAACAGCGGCTCGAGCGTATCGAGGGCTCGCCCGACCTGATCGGCCAGTCGCCGCCGATGGAGCAGGTCCGCCGCCTGATCGCCAAGGTGGCCACGACCGATTCGACCGTGCTGATTCTCGGCGAGACGGGCACGGGCAAGGAACTTGTCGCCCGGGCGGTGCACCAGCAGAGCCTTCGGGCCGAAATGCCCCTGGTGCCGATCAACTGCGGCGCACTGCCCGAGAACCTGATCGAAAGCGAGCTGTTCGGCCATCGCAAGGGCGCGTTTACCGGCGCCGACGAGCATCGCATCGGGCTTGTTGCAAGTGGCCAACGGCGGCACCCTCTTCCTCGACGAGATCGGCGAGTTGCCCAAGGCCATGCAGGCGAAGCTGTTGCGGTTTCTCGAAAGCGGCGAAGTCCGCCGGGTCGGCGACAACGAGCCGTTCACGTGCGACGTGCGGGTGATTTGCGCGACCAACCGCGATCTGGCCCAGATGGTCGCCGAGGGCGATTTCCGCGAGGATCTCTGGTTCCGCATCAACACGTTCGAGATTCCGCTGCCGCCGCTGCGCGAGCGGATCGAAGACGTTCCGCTGCTGGCGCCGGCTCTGGCCGCCCGATTCGGCGCGGCCGCGCGGCAGCGACGACGAGCTGTTTTCGCCCGAGGCGCTGGAGATGCTCGATGGCGCACACATGGCCGGGCAACGTCCGCGAGTTGGCGAACGTCGTCGAGCACGCGCTGATCCTCTGCGATTCGCTGCCGATCCGCCCGGAACATCTGCCGCGGCGTTTTTGCCGCCCCGCCGGCATCGACGGTCCCGCTCCGCCCCGCCGAGACGCTCAACCTCCGCGAGCTGCGAGATGCAGGCGATCCACCAGGCGCTCGACCGTCACCACGGCAACAAGCCCAAGGCGGCCGAAGAACTCGGCATCAGCGTCAAGACGCTCTACAACAAGCTCAACCAGGCCGAATCGCTGGGCAAGACGGGATAGCCCGTCGTTTCCACGCTCCGCGTGGAAATGCAGCCGCGGTCGAGCCATGCCTTAGGACGCGGAGCGTCGCAACCAGGCGGGAGACCGCTACGGCCTTCGTCGCTGCTGCTGGGCAATTTCGTCGCGGAGCCGGGCGGCACGCTCGTACTCCTCGGCCGCCACCGCGTCGGCAAGCTGCTCGGCCAGCGTCTTGCCGACCCGATACTCCTCGCGCAGCGATTCCTTCATTACGGCCAATTGACTGACCAGTTCGTCGCCGTCGAACTGCTCCTCGGCCCCGAACCTGACGAACATCTCGCGCATTTCGTCCAGGCCGCGGTTGATCGTCTCGATGGCCGGCTCGGCGCCGTGCTGTTCCAGGGCGAGCATCGCCGCCGCCTGAATGCGATGGAAGAGGACGAAGGGCCGATACTGCTCGTGCGAAAGCGTCCATTGTTGATTGGGGGAGTGGGCCGCGACGAAGTCCATCAGTCGCAGCGTGTAGTCGGCGTCGGCGATCGCGCGGGCAAACTGCCGCAGCGCCAAATAGCAGATGCGCCGGTGGTAGAACTGCGCGAACTCGCGGTCGATCTCCATGCACTGCTCTTCATTCAGCGCGAACGCATCGCCCTGAACTCGCGCCAACTCCCGCAGCCAGTCGAGACACGTATCGACGCCGCCGGGATGCTCGCCGTCGGGCCGGCCGCCGGTCTCCATTTGCAGCAGGCCCATTTCGATCCGCATTTGGATCAACTCGCGCCCGTCGCCGGCGCGGACGAGCCGGGCGGCGATCACCCCCGGCTTGAAAGGCCACTGCCGCAGGACAAAATCGATGTCTTCGTGTTCGTTGGGCATATCTTAATCATACTGCGCCGGCGGAAACAGAAACAGGGCCTGGAACGACGCGGCAAAGAACTGCTTTGCGACGTGGCGGTTCCGGGACTTGTCATTGTGCTTCACGAGAGCGACGTAGCGTCTGCAAACGCCCCACGACTGCGATTCGCACCTGGGGCTTGCTTCACGAGTCGTCCGCGCCGGCGGAACGGCGATGCCGCTTCTTCTGCGCGAGCCGCCGCTTGTTTTCCAGGCGACGCCGCACCGACGACCTCGTGGGCCGCGTGGGCTTGCGAGCACGTGGAGGTGACGCCGCTTCGACGAGCAACTGCCGCAGTTTTTCCAGGCAGTCGGCCACGTTGCGGCCGGCGTCGCGAAAGCGCTGGCTGACGATCAGCAAATCGCCCTCGGCCGTTACCTGGCGGCGGCATTTCGCCAGCAGCCGCCGCCGCACCGGCTCGGGCAGGCTGGGACTGCTCATCACCGGCCAGCGGAGCAGGGCCTTCGTGTTCACCTTGTTGACGTTTTGTCCGCCCGGCCCGCTGCTGCGGGCAAAAGTGAACTGAAATTCCCGCAAAGGAATCTGCAATTGTGGGGTGACGATAAGCATGGGGCACAAGGGATGGGGATGAAGGATGAGGGATGAAAGACTAGCAATAACAGATATGAAAATGGAGACTGCGGCGCTGTCCACTATCCACTATCCACTACCCACTACTCAATGGCACTAAGTTTGTTTTGTAACTCGTTTAGCTGTTTGACGATACTTGCCTTTCCGGTAGCGGTCGGCGGGACGCGGATAATGACGACCGGGACGGAGCGGGACTAAATGTTGAGCTATTCGCAACAACAATCGTGGCAGAAGAATCCGACGCACTCGCTGGGGATCGGCCAGCAGCAACGCATGACGTATATCGTTGATTTCGCGCAGCGCTTGCGTGAAACTGATTCGCAACGGCGAAACTCCATGCTCTTCTGCCGCCTCGAAAATCAGCCAGCGGGTGAGGAAATACAACAGCACGTGGCCCGCCACCTCGAAGGCCACGCCTTCCGCCGTGCGGCTGCGCAACGAACGCTGCATTCCCTGCCGAACTTTCAATTCGCAAAACATCGTCTCGATTTCCCAGCGGCGATGGTACAAGCCTGCCTCCAGAACGTGGCCCGCCTCGTCGGCGGTCGCCATGCGCACCCAATCCTCGCGGGAAACGATTTTGGGATCGAGCACGTTGGTGACCACGGCACTGGGACGAAAGCCGGCCATGTGATAGCGGACCACCCGCAACGTCTGCGATTGCGGCAACTCGGGCAGGCTTTTCCACGCGCACTTTTTCCGCGACGTTTTGGGCATTTTCCATTCCACCAGCCGATCGTCCGGTCCGAGGTTTTTCAACGTTTTCAGCAATACGCCGCGACGCAGCCGGATGCCGAAAAATGCCCGTCGGCGTTGGATTTGCCAAAACAGCCCGTAGCTCCAAAAGCCTCGGTCCATCAACAGCAGGTCTCGCGGCTCCAGGTATTCGACCAGCCGGGCCGCCGAGGTCTGCTCGTGGCACGATCGCGGCGTCAGTTCGTAACGCCACGGCAGCCGGCATTGCGGAAACGCCAACATGAGCATTCGCGCCTGAGGGCGTCGTCGCCGTCGGCCGTTGCGGCTGGTGCCGAAAGTTTGGGCCAACGTTTTCCAGTAGGGCAAGGCGATTTCCGTGCCGTCGAGCCGCCAGCAAACGAAAGCCCTTCCACCGCACGGCGTCGGGATGCTGGACCTGAAAGCGTTGCACCAGCAGCAGAATCAGCCACGACCAAAAATCCATCGGCATCCGTTGCCGCGCCTGCACGAAAGCTTCCTCGCTCGTGAGCGCGCCCTTCTTGCCGTGGGGATTGTGCTTCGAGGCACGCCGCTTCCGTTTGGAAGGCACACGATCGGGCTTCCACAGGTCGGCATCCTCCAACAACTTGAAGGTCAAGACGAGGATGTCGGCGAAATTCTTGGCGGTGTGCAGGCCAGCCGCAATCCCCAGCCAAACCATGTTGGCATAGTTCAACGGGTTGCTTCCCAGCTTCACACCCGCAGCTTGCGCCGCTTCTTTCAACAGCGCAGGCGTCAGTATTTTGCCAAAAACCCGCAAATCGTGTTGACGAATTCGATCCCATATATTACACCTTCGTTCATCCGTGAACATCGTTCAAGTCCTCCTGACAAAGTCCTTTGTGGTAAAAGGCTTATGTCACGGAGGACTCTTTTTGTGTCAAGACAAACTTAGTGCCATTGCCCACTACTCACTATCCACTAGCTCTCGAAATGCCTCCTTCGCGTGCTGCAACAACGAGCGGTAGTCGTCGGTCTCGACCTCTTCGCCGAGCAACTCGACGTCGTAATAGCCGTCGTAACCGCCGGCCTTCAATGCGGCGATGATCTCGGCCAGCGGCACGACGCCCTCGCCCAGGCGGCAGCGGTTTTGCTCGCCGTTGGGCGGCCGCCGCGCGTCGCCGAGCTGAACAATCGCCACCTGCGGCACGATCTCCGCGATTCGGCCCGGCAAGTCGCTGTGCAGACCGAGGTGGTAGGTGTCGAGCGCCATTTTGACTTGCGGGCTGGCCGCGGTTTGCAGCAGGTCGAGCGTAGCGTCGAGCGACGTGAGGAACGTCCACTCGGCGGCGCAGCCGGGGTGCATCGGCTCGAAAGCCAACGTCACTTCCAGTTCCGCGGCCAGAGGGACAAGCTCCTTCAATGCCGTCTGCACGAGCCGCCGGGCATGGTTGTAGGTATGGCCTGCGCGGGGACCGCTATAGAGCACCAACGTGCGGCAGTCCAATGCGGCGGCGGTCCGCACGGCCTCGGCGGCGTCGTCGATGCTCTCGCGGTGGCTGCGGCCGTCGCTGCCGGTGAAGCCGCCGGCCCAGAACAGATGGGAGACCTTCAAGCCGTCGCCGAGCAGATCGAGCGCCTTCGCCTGCCCGCAATCGGAGAGTTTGTGCCGCCAGATGCCGATGGCGGGAATGCCCGCGGCCACGTACCGCGCCACGTCCTCTTCGAAGGACCAACGAAAGGTGGTCGTCTCGCTGATCGACAGTTCAGCCATCCGTGCCCTTTCCGTCGCAAGTCGCCGCAAAAAGTGCCTGAGAATAAAGTGTGCCACGTCGCAGGACGGATTTCCAAATCCGTCCGGGTTTCGGGGACGGATTTGGAAATCCGTCCTACGGATAGCCAACCAAGGGTCCGTTACGGCTTCACCGCTTTGGCGACCGGTTTCGCCTCCGCTTTCAAGTTCCACGCCGTCAGCCAGCGAGTCTTGACCGGCTTCATCGCGAAATCGTCGCGCAGCCGTTTCTGAAAATCCGGCATGTGGCCGGCGCCGTAGAAGATGGCGATCTTCTTCTTGCCGGCGGCGATCTCCTTCCGCAGCACGTCGGTCGCCACCTTATTGCGGCCGCTGATGAGCGTGGAGCCCTTGGGCCCCTCCAAAGCCGCCAGCGCGTCGTCGCTCTGCTGAAACTGCTCGGCCAACAACCGCTTCAGCGACAACGCGCGGTTCTTCGCAAATAGTGCAGCCAACAGGTCTCCGCCGCTTAGGTCGCTGGATTGATTCTCCTTGGCCATCGCGTAGGCCAGCATTCGCCCTAGCATGGTCCATGCGCTCTCGCCGCGTTCCTTCATCGACTTGGCGAACTGGTCGGGCGACATGTCGGCGTGAACCATGTTCTTCCGCGTGTAGTCGATCCCGTTGAGTTGGAACTCGAGGTCGAGCAGATTCTTCATGCCGTTTTGCAGCGCCGAGATCGGGTTGTCGCTGGGGTGATCGCCCGGCTTCGGCGTCTTTCTCTCCTCGGGAGCAACCAACTCGTAGAGCACCGCGTCGTACGCTTGGAACTCGCGGTTCAGTTGCCGGTAGTAAGCCGCATCGGCGATATGAACGGCGGCCACCAGATCGACCGTCGGCGTCCGCGCCGCCGCTTGCCGGGGCAAACCGCACGATCGCCGTTTCCAGCGCCAGCGGAGCGTGGTCTTTGTCGCGAGTCAGCCGCAGATACTGGGGCTTCTGCTTGGCCGGCGCGACGCGCCACCGGCGGCGGCGCGGCCATTGCCAATTGTGACAACAATAATAGTACAAACAGTGCCGCCAGCTTCCGCCTGAGGCTTGGCATCCGATCTCCTCCGAACGTTTCGAGAACGCAACGAACCTTCGCACAAGTATAGTTTGTCGACCCTTTCCTGAGAACGGGAAGTATGGCGGATGTGGCGAGATGCAAGCAATCGCGCGGTTGTCCACACTACGGATGGCATGGTGATGTGGTTTTGCGCAGAAATGGCCGTATTCAATGGTAACAACCTGACGAATCCTTAAGGAAGCGGACTTGTATTTGTCGAAGCATGAGGCATACTACACGCATTCCGCGGGCGAAAGCCCTTGCGGACCGGCTTCTGCAGGTTCCTGCCCCACCTGCGGAAGCCTTTTTTTGCGCCCTGCGCGAACCTGCTCGGACCACTAACCAAGGTCATTGGCACCGTCATACCAACCCGAAGCGCAAGCGAGGGCGATGGAAAGAACGGCCCTCGCTCGCGCTTCGGGTTGGTATCATGGTGGTCATTTCGGTGGGGCAGCCTTGTCTGCCGAATGCACCGCGTCTCCACGACAGGCGAAGATATCTGCCCCGCTGCCCGTTTTGATCGGGGGGTGTGCGACTTCGGCGGGTTGCGGTACAACAATGGGCGTCGAGTCCCCTCGGCCAAGAATCCGCCGGCGGTTCGGCGTCGTCTAATCTGGCAGAGTACAATGAATCGCCCCTCCACAGCCCGGCCCGATGCCGAAGATGAGTCGCGGCAGCTCGCTCGACGGCTCGAAGAGGCGTTTTCCCGCTATCAGGACGAACTGCTGGGGATGCTGTATTACGTGGTCGGCAACGCCGAGGACGCCCGCGATGCCCTGCAAGACGCCTTCATCAAGTGCTGGAAACGCCGCGACGGGATCGCGGAGGTCGAGAACCTGCGGGCCTGGCTCTTCCGCATTGCCCTGAACACCGGCCGCGACATGCGCGGGACGGCTTGGCGCCGTCGCCGTCAACCGCTGGAAGAAGGAGAACGTATGTTGGCCGCCGCCACTGCGAGACCCGACGCCGAGGCCGCCCAAAACGAACGGCTGCTGATCGTTCGCCAGGCCATTGGCCAACTTCGGCCCGAAGAGCAGGAGGTATTCTTGCTGCGGCAGGACGGCCAGATGACCTACCAGCAGATTGCGGAGACGATCAGCATTCCGCTTGGGACCGTGAAGACGCGAATGCGATTGTCGCTGAGGAAGCTGCGCGAGGCGATGGAGGGGAAATAGAAGATGGATGCCGAAACACGCCAACGACTGTTGGAACTTGTATACGACCTGCTGCCCGACGACGAAGCCGCCGAATTGCGCAGCCGGATCGACTCGGAGGCCGAAATGGCGGCCGCCTATCGCGAGGCCCAAGAGACCGCCCGCCTGTTGGCCGAGGCCGCTCGGCTCCCCTCGGGCGGCGCTGCGGTTTTTCAGGTGGCAAAGCTGACCGAGCAGGCGAAGCCGGCGAGTCTGCCGCCCGCGGCTGCGCTGCCGCAACCATTGCCCAAGGGGGCGACTGCGGGAAACTCGTTTGCGCGGGCCGCCAATTGGACGGTGGGACTGGCGGCGGCGGTGCTGGTGTTGATCTCCGTCGGCGGATACTTCTACCACCGCGAAAAACTCGCCGCGATTGCCGCCGAGCATCTTCGCCTGGTCGTGACCGGCCCCTCGACGATCCAGGCTGGCGTCCCCGCGGAATACCTCGTGACCACAACCGACGTCAACGACCAACCGCTGCCGGCCAAGGTGGAAGTCGAGCTATCGACGTGCGACGGCCAACGGCTCAAGGCCTACAAGGAGAGCGTCGATGAGCACGGCCGCTTGCGAGTCGCCATTCCCACCGATCTGAAGCTGCCGGCGCAGACGCAGTTTCGCGTGGTGGCATGGCATGGCGAGAGCCACGACGAGACCCAGGCCACGCTGGCGGTCGAGCCGGACGAATACGATGCGCAACTCGCATTGGATCGGCCGCTGTACCAGCCGGGCGATACGGTTCGCTATCGTTCGCTGGTGCTCTCGCGTTTCGGTCTGACGGCCGACCGCGACGTGCCGGTTCACTTCGAGATCCTCGATCCGGCCGGCGCCGTGGTGGCCGGCTCGCCGCTGAACGCGACGACCAAGCGGGGCGTGGCCGCCGGGGCGTTCGCCATCCCCGGCTCGGCCCCCGGCGGGCAATACACGCTGGTGGCTCGCGCCGCCGACGGCTCCTTTCCCACGCAGAAACGGAAGTTCTTCGTTCGGCGTTACCGCCTGCCGAGGCTGAAGAAGGAATTGGAGTTCACTCGCGAAAGTTATGGCCCCGGCCAGACCGTGGCGGCCGATTTCAAGGCCCAGCGGGCGGAAGGGGGCGCCGCCGGCGGCGCCAAGCTGCGGGTCGCTGGCCACCGTCGACGGACAAACCGTCTACGACAAGAACACCGAGGCCACCGACGCCGGCACGCTGCACGTCGAGTTCCCGCTGCCGAAGAAGATCGAGCACGGCGACGGCCAATTGGCCGTCATCATCGACGACGGCGGCACGCGGGAGACCGAGGCGAAAACGATCCCCATCAACTTGGGCAAGATCGACGTGAGCTTCTATCCCGAAGGGGGCGATCTGGTGGCCGGGCTCGAAAACCGCGTCTATTTCGTCGCGCGAAGCCCGCAGGGCAAGCCGGCCGCTCTCTCGGGAACGTTGCTGGCCGAGCGGCCCGGCGATCGCGGCCCCATCGATCAACCCATTCCCGTGCAAACCGCCTATGAGGGCATGGGCGTTTTCCGTTTCACGCCGATGGCCGGCACGACGTACCGGCTGAAGATCACCCAGCCCACCGGCGTAACCAACGAGCCGAAGCTGCCCGCGGTCTCCACCGCGAGCGAAGTCGTGCTCACTACGGGCGCGGGCGTCTTTGCGGCCGGGAAGCCGCTGGAGTTCGACATCCGCAGCACGAAGGCCGGGTTGCCGCTGGTCGTGGCAGCCTATTGCCGCGGCGTGCAGGTCGGCCAGCAGCCGATCGTCACCAAAGGCGCGGGCGGAGAGGCCAATCCTGTCAGCATCGCTTTGGACAAAGACGGTCGGTGGCGTGATTCGCCTGACGGTGTACGACTATAGCGCGACGCCGCCGAAGCCGGTGGCCGAACGGCTGGTCTATCGCCGCCGCGCCGGCAAGTTGCAGGTTCGAGCCTCGGGCCACGCCGAACGATACTCGCCGGGCCAAAAGGTCGCTATGTCGCTGCTGGTGACCGACGAGAAGGGCAAGCCCGTGCCGGCGGTGCTGGGCGTGGCGGTGGCCGACGACGCCCTGCTGAACCTGGCCGACGACCGCACGGCGTCGATGCCCACCCATTTCCTGCTGACCAGCGAAATCGAGAAGCCCGAGGACCTGGAACACGCCGATTTCTATCTTTCCGACCAGACGAAGGGCAAGACGACGGCGGCCGAGGCGTTGGACCTGCTGCTGGGCACGCAGGGCTGGCGGCGGTTCGTCGACAAATCGCTGCTGGCCGCGAATGGAGCGGCAGGGCGCGACGCCGAGAAACTCGCCCAACGTTGGCCCTGGTCGGCGCCGGCCAGCCGCCGCTGATGTACGACAACATCGACCAGATTCGCGCCAACTACAAGAAATGCCTGGCCGACTACCAGGCCGACCGCACCCGGGCGCTGAACACGCTGACGACCGCCAGCTTCTTCGGCGGACTGGGGCTGGTGCTGCTGGTGGCCATGCTGGGAGTGATGCGAATCGTCTCGGGCATGCACCTGTGGGTTTCCGCCATCGGCGCGACCACCTGCTGCCTGATTGTCGGCGGGATCCTGATGGACCCCGGCCGTCTGACGCCCGGCCAAAACGCGATCGGTGGCGTTTCTCGGCTATCACGCACCGACGCCGGAAGTCGACGCGACCCGAAGTATGCATCAGCATAAATGGGTTGTACGTGCCGACGACGTATGGCGTTGGTCAGAGATGAACGGATGTCTGAAATCTCAACGCTCGGTGGGCCGATCTCGCCACAGATTACGGCGGAGCGCCAGGGCGGCACGTGCTTTTCAACATGAACGGCGCGACGCAATTCGCCGGGTTTGATGGACTTGGCGCCCCGCAGATTCGAAGCCAGGGACAAGGCAGCGAAGCTCTTTGAAGCTCAGGCGAACCGTGACAACAATTTCAAGGATATGGCTCAGTTGCTCAACGACCGCAAAGAAGACAAGCCGCCATCGCTTCCTGACGTCGCCCGCGAGTACGCCCACTGCTACACGCGGCCAGCAAACCGGGCGTGCGGAGCGACTTCGCCGAAACGCTCTACTGGAACCCGCTGTTGATCGCCGACGCCGACGGCCGGGCGTCGATCCACTTCGATCTTCCGACGCGGTGACCGCGTTCCGCCTGACGGCCGACGCCCACGGCGACGGCCGGCATCGGCTCGGGCCGGGCGGAAATCGTCTCCCGCATCCCCTTCAACCTCGAGCCCAAGCTGCCGCTGGAAGTCAACGCCGGCGACCGCATCGACCTGCCGCTGGCCGTGGTGAACGACACGAAGGCCCCGCTGCCGGTCGAGTTGACGCTCGATTGCGGCAAGCTCGTCACGCTCGAAGGCTCGCCGCAGCGAAAGTTGACGCTGGCCGCCGGGCAGCGCGGCCGCGAGTATTTCGTCCTCGACGTGACCGGGCAGAAGGGCAATTGCGACTTGACGTTCCACGGCACCTGTAGAGCAGGCGTCCCGCCTGCTCAAGCAGCCGGGACGGCTGCTCTACAGAATTCGCTGCGCGACGCGGTGACCCGCCCGCTGCACGTCGTTCCGCCGGGCTTCCCCAAGGTCTCCTCGTACAGCGGCCAACTGAGCGGCCCGCAGGAGCTTGACGTCAAACTGCCCGAGCATTGGGTGCCCGGCTCGCTGGAGGTTTCGCTGAACGTCTTCCCCTCGTCGCTGGCCGACCTGCAAAAGGGGCTCAGACGGCATTCTGCAAGAGCCCAACGGCTGCTTCGAGCAGGCATCCACGTCGAACTACCCGAACGTGATGACGATGCAGTACATGCAGCAGCACGACGCGGCCGATCCGGCGGTCGCCCGCGCGGACGAAGGACCTGCTCAAAAAGGGCTACGCACGGCTGACCGGCTACGAGTGCAAGCAGCGCGGCTACGAGTGGTTCGGCGGCGATCCCGGCCACGAGGCCCTGACCGCCTACGGGCTGATGCAGTTCCGCGACATGGAGAAGGTCTTCGACGTCGATCCGGTCATGCTCGGCCGCACCGCCGGCGTGGCTGCTGGCACGCCGCGACGGCCACGGCGGCTTCCAACGCAATCCGCGGGCGCTGGATAGCTTCGGCCGCGCCCCGCCGACGTGACCGACGCCTACATCACCTGGGCGCTGACCGAATCGGGCCAATCGGGCATCGACGCCGAGGTGAAGCACACGTTGGAACTCGGCCGCAAGTCGGACGATGCTTACATCGTGGCCCTGGCGGCCTCGACCGCCCTGAACGCGAAGCAGCAAGACGAGGGCGCGCAAGCTGCTCGAAAAGCTGGCCAAGTTGCAGGCCGACGACGGGCACCTGGACAGCCGCACGGGCTCGATCACCCGCAGCGGCGGCGCAGTCGCTGCGGATGGAGACCACGGCGCTGGCCGCGCTGGCCTGGCTGAAATCGCCCGAGTTCGCCGTGCAGGCCGAGAAGGCCGTCAAGTGGATCATCGCCCATCGCCAGGGCGGCGGCGGGTTCGGATCGACCCAGGCGACCATCCTTGCGTTGAAGGCCCTGGTCGAGCATGCCAAGGCCAATCGCCGAACCGCCAACGCCGGCACGCTGACCGTCGCACGCGACGGACGGACGCTCGGCCAGCACAGCTTCAGCGCCGGCATGCGCAAAACCATCGCTATCGACGGCCTGGAAGCCGCCCTGACTGCCGGCGACAACCGGCTGACGATCAATCTGACCGGCGACAACAAGATGCCCTACGTGTTGAACGTCAGCTACCGCACGCTTCGGCCGGAGAGCAGCGCGGCGTGCCCCGTGCGGCTGGTCGACCAAGCTGGCCCGCGCGAAAGTCAAGGCCGGCGAGACGGTCGCGCTGACGGCCGAGTTGACGAACACCGCCGACGCGCAGCCGATGACCATGGCGATTCTCGGCCTGCCCGCCGGGCTGGAGCCGCGGCCCGATCAGCTTGAAGAACTGAAGAAGGCCGGCACGATGGACTACTACGAAACCCGGCCGCGCGAGGTCATTCTCTACTGGCGCGGTCTGGCCCCGAAGCGGAACGTCTCGTTGAAGCTCGACCTGACCGCCGCCGTGCCCGGCCGTTACACCGGCCCCGCGTCCCGGGCGTATCTCTACTACACGCCCGAAAACAAGCAGTGGTGCGACCCGCTGACGGTTGAAATCGCGCGATAACCGGGGCGTGTCCCCTCTTGGCGCTCCGCTCTGGCCTTCCGTGCCCCCCCTCTATGGATGCCGTGAAGGGTCAAATCAGGGGAATTCTTGGCGCCTTCGGCGCGTAGTCGCTCCGAATGTGGCCCTGCACATCTCGGAAGACTTTTCCGATTGGACAAACTCTAGCGGTTGTTCTCAAAACGCTTAGTATTCCGCTCGTTCCGTTCGAAACTAAGAGTAATCCGCCGGGGTGGAAGAGGACAATATATGCCGAGATCGCAAGACTGTCAGAGAGCCCGTCTGGCCAGCAGTATGGTCATCGTCGCGATTCTTTTGTTGAGCGGTGGCTGTGCGACGCCGACCGGGAAGCAGGTGCGTTGTCTCGGCGATTCAGAAGCGGTCACGGGTATTGGGGACGGCTCGCGGCTGGTGTTTCCCGAACGGCTCGACCGGGGCTACACGATTGTCTTGCCGGGCATTTGGGGGGCGCAGCCCGTCGATTACGGCATCGTCACGGGCCTGCAAGACGCCGACGTGCAGTCGGCCATCGAGATCTACGATTGGACCGCCGGGGCCGCTCGGCTGGTCTACAACCTCCGCGCCATCGACCACAACAGGCGCGAGGCGCGGAAGATCGCGGCCAAGATCGTTGCGTATCAGGATCGCTATCCGGGCGCCCGGTGCATCTGGTGGGCTATTCGGGCGGCGGCGGAGTGGCCGTGCTGACGCTCGAAGCGCTGCCCTCCGACCGACGCGTGACCGACGCCATTTTGTTGGCCCCGACGCTCGCCTCCGACTACGATCTGCGGCCCGCCATCAGCCACACGACCGGCGGCATCCGCAATTTCTATTCGCCGCTGGACGTGCCGATCTTGATGGTGCTTTGCACCGTATTCGGCACCACCGAAGGGCAACATACGGTGGCCGCGGGTGCAATTGGATTCCAGCCGCCAGAGAAATCGGGGCAGGAGGGACGCCGCGACTACCAGTTGCAGGTATCGCAGCAATCCTACAACCTGGCCATGCTGATGGACGGGCACGGCGGCAGCCATTTCGGCTGGACCAATCGCACCTTCGTCGCCCGACACGTCGCACCGTTGCTCGCCCCATCGGCCATGCCCGACGCTCCGCTGCCGCCTGATGAGACGGCGTCGGAAATCGTGGTTGCCGACCGATAACGCTGATCGCCGCACGACTACGGAGAAGATGGAGGTGCGGATCTTCTTCTGATTCACAGATTCGCACAGTAGTTCTCTATTCACCCATGCGGAACCGCTGCCCATGAACGCCGAAGTCATCGCCATCGGCGACGAAATCACCAGCGGGCAGAATCTCGACACGAACAGCCGATGGCTCAGCCAACGGCTGGAAGAGCTGGGCGTGCGGGTGCTCTATCATTCGACGGTCGGCGACGAGCTGGCGCCCGGCGTCGAAGTGTTTCGCCACGCGATCGCCCGGGCCGACGTGGTGGTGGCCACCGGCGGACTGGGGCCGACGGCCGACGACCTGACGCGCGAGGCGTTGGCCGAAGCCGCGGGCCGCCCGCTGCAACTCGACGCCGACGCGCTGGAGCACATTCGCCGCATGTTCGCCGGCCGAAATCGCCCGATGCCGGCGTCGAACGAACGTCAGGCGATGTTTCCCAGCGGCAGCCGCGTGGTGCGCAACCCGCACGGCACCGCGCCGGGGATCGATTTGGAGGCTGTCCGCGAAGGGCGATCGCCCTGCCGCGTGTTCTGCCTGCCGGGCGTGCCGGCCGAAATGATCGAGATGTGGCACGATTCGGTCGCCGCGGCGATTGCGGAGTTCATCGGCGGCAGCCGCCGCGTAATTCGCCGCCGGTTGATCCACTGCTTCGGCGCCGGCGAGAGCCAGATCGAGGCGATGCTGCCCGACCTGATCCGCCGCGGCCGCCGGCCGACCGTCGGCATCACCGCCAGCAGGGCCACGATCACGTTACGCATCACTGCCGACGGCGCCAGCGAGGAAGAGTGCCTCGCCGCCATCGCGGCGGTCGAGGCCACGATTCGCCAGTCGCTCGGCAAGTTGGTTTTCGGCGAAGGCGACGACGAGTTGCAGCACGTAGCCGTGCGGCTGCTCGGCGAGCGCGGCAAGACGCTGGCCACCGCCGAATGCGGCACGGCGGGGCTGGTGGCCGCGTGGCTCAGCGCGGTCGATGACGCGGCAAACGTATTTCGCGGCGGATTGGTCCTCGCCGAATCGACCGAATCGGCCGACGCGTTGGCAACACGCTGCCGAGAGCAATTTCACGCCGACTACGGTCTGGCAATCCACGTCGAATCTCGGAACGTCCTGCTCGCGCTGGCCGGCGCTGATGGCATAGCGGCAAAGAGCCTCCTCGATTTCATTCATCCCGCGCTATCGCCCGTTTTCCGCGCAAAGCAAGCGTTGAACTTCCTGCGACTGGCACTGCCGCCATAAGATCGAGCCATGATGCCCTTCACAACTGTGAAACGAGCGCATCGTACTCGCTATGCGGGCCGATCCAAAACCAGACGGCCGCATCATCCCGCAACACAGCCAGGGCGCGCCAATGAATATCGATCCGAACCGCATAAATCGGATCGCGCGTGTGAATTCGCTTGAACTAAAGCGACGGATGACTCGGGTTCTCTTGCCAAGTGACAAAGGCCTGGCGAGCATGATCCTGCACGTTGCCGGGCAGCCGGGCCAGCGCCCGAAACCGCTGCGTTGTCCGGGATTTCATAGGGACTGATCCATGTCCAATGTGCGGCCTTGTGCGTCCTCGTTCAGTGCTTCCGCCGCAAGCTTGGAGAGGGCATCCTGCGAGCCGACGAACGACCGCTGCCAACATTCATCGACGGCGATTTCCTCCAGCAAGATCGCCGCAATCGCCTCCTGTCGCTCCGGCGGCAATGCGGTGGCCTTCTCAAATGCCTCTTGAAGTGCCGTGGTCATGGCTAATGCTCCAAGTCCCGTGAAACCAGGCTTTTTCCAATTATTGCTGCAATTGCGTGCGGCAAGCAAGCGTATCATGCTAATGCTGCTCGCGTCGCCGCCGCCGTCAGAAAATAACGATCCACACCACGACTGCGCACAGGCAGAGCACGACGCCGAGGAGTATCCACCACGGCGCACGGCGCGGAGGGGCATCTTCTGCGGAGATGTACTGGCCGCAGTGCGGGCAGCGCGGCGAGTCTTCATACATTTCCTGCCCGCAGTAGGGGCATGGAACCGTCGAATCGTCGTCGGCCCCATCGTCGCCCCAATCGTTCGAGTCGCCGCCGCAGTCGTGAGAATCGCAGCCGGCGTCCCAGTCGTCGGAGTCTTCGAGGTGGCGGCGCATGATGAATTTCCTTGGGGGAAGCAGCGATACGGACGGGGACGGAGGAGGTTGTCGGGAAGACCCTTTTGGCAATGAAAAACGCTCTGCCGACAACCTCCTCCGTCCCCTTGCGAAGCCGCAAGCGGCTTATTTTCTGGGAAAGCGCTCGCGAACGATGCGGCGGACCTCGGCGAGCCACTCGGCGCGCTGCTCGGGGGTGCTCATCACGATCGACTCGAAGTTGCGGCGGGTGAAATCGTCGACGCCGCACATTCCGAACACACACGCTTTCCACAGGTTCTCCAGCGGGTCGCCGTAGAGCCGCAATTCGTCGTCGCGGGGAGTGTTCGAGGTGGTGAAGACGACCGCCCGGCGGCCGGCCAACAGTTGCTCGACGCCGGCGGCGCCGAAGCGGTAGGCGACGCCCTGCCGCCAGACGCGGTCGAGCCAGCCCTTGAGCATCGCCGGCGGCATCGCCCACCAGTTCGGATGCACGACAAGATAGCCGTCGGCCGCCGCCACTTCGCGGCAATGCCGGGCCACCACCGGATCGAGCTCGGCGTCCTGGGGGATTTCGTCGTGCGGCAGGATCGGATCGAACTTCTCGGCGTACAGATCGTGATAGACGACCGTGTGCCCCGCCGCCTTGAGTTCCTCGACGGCCGCCGCGGCGATCGCGTGGCAGAAGCTTCCCTGGTGTTGATGACCGATGACGACGAAAACGTTCATGGGTGGGCGGTGGGTAGTGGATAGTGGGAGTTTAGCTGCTACGTCCACGTGGTAAAATTGACTATTCCTCTACAGACTCTTCACTACAAAGCGGCACCCTGCACTTCCCTCCGTCATGCAGGAAGCAAACATTCTTCTTGTCCAAGAATCGGTGAATGAGTCGAGTGCATCAAGATCGGCCTGGGAGTCGACGATATTCCAGTGCATTTTCGCGGAATAGCCCTGTGGACAAGTAGGCATCGCTGCAAGCGTGTAACACTTCTTGCGAAGCCGCAAGCGGCTCTTTCTAACCAATGTTTTCCACTGACCACTATCCACTAACCACTATCTCACGCCCATGTCGCAGCTCAAGCCGCCGGAGGCCGGCAGATAGCAGTGGCGGACGTAGTCGGCCACCATGCGGTCGGCGCTGAACCGCCAGGCCAGCGAGCTGATCGAGTTCATCATCCGCTTGATCCAGTGCCGCGGCAGGCCGTCGATGTCGCGGTCGTAATACAGCGGGATCACCTCCTCGCCGAGCACGCGGTACAGGTCGGCGGCGTCGCGGGCGTCGGTCACGCGGTCGTCGACGTGCGACGAGCCGTGGCCGATGGCGAAACCGTTGGCGCCGTCGTAGGCCTCGGCCCACCAGCCGTCGAGAATCGAGAGGTTCAGCGCCCCGTTGAGCACCGCCTTCTGGCCGCTGGTGCCGGAGGCCTCCAGCGGGCGGCGGGGATTGTTCAGCCAGACGTCGACGCCCTGGATCAGGTGGCGGCAGACGTTGATGTCGTAGTCCTCGACGAAGGCGACCCGGCCGGCGAAGCGGGGATCGTGGCGCAGGTTGGCGATCCGCTGGATCAACTGCTTGCCCGGCTCGTCGGCCGGATGGGCCTTGCCGGCGAAGATCATCTGCATCGGCCGCTCGGCGTCGTTGACCATCGCCGCCAGGCGGTCGAGGTCGCTGAGGATCATCGCCGCCCGCTTGTACGTGGCGAAACGCCGGGCGAAGCCGATGGTGAGGATGTTCGGATCGAGGATGTTCCGCGCGGCCTCGACCGCGTCGTCGCTCTCGCCGCGGCGGCGGCACTGGCGGCTGACGCGGCGGCGAACGAACGCCAGCAGCAGGTTCTTCAGGGCGTAGTGCGTTTCCCACAGCTCGCCGGGGTCGATGTCGTGGATGCCTTGCCAGACGTCCGGCTCGCCCATCCGCCGCATCCAGTTGGCGGGAAAGTAGCGGTCGTAAGAGTTGCTGCATCTGCCAGGCCAGCCAGCTTTGAATGTGGACGCCGTTGGTGATGTGGCCGATGGGGATCTCCTCCTCGACCCGCCACGGCCAGAGATGCGCCCACATCCGGCGGGTGACGTGGCCGTGCAGGTTGCTCACGGCGTTGGCCCGGCGGGAGAGCTTCAGGCCCAGCACGGTCATGCAGAATGTTTCGTGCTCGTTTTGCGGCTCGACGCGGCCCAGGCCCATCAACTGCTCGGTCGAGATGCCCAGCTCGTCGCGCAGCGGGCCGAGGTGCTCTTCGATCAGCCCGCGGTCGAAGCGGTCGTGGCCGGCGGGCACGGGCGTGTGGGTGGTGAAGACGGTGTGCTGGGCCACCTCGCGCAGGGCGGCGTCGAAGGTCATGCCGTCGTCTTTCATCAGCGTGCGGATGGCCTCCAGCGTGGCGAAGGCGCTGTGGCCCTTCGTTCAGGTGATACACGCCCGGCATGATGCCCAAGGCCCTCAGCGCCCGGATGCCGCCGACGCCGGCCACCATTTCCTGGCGGATGCGGGTGCGATTGTCGCCGCCGTAGAGCCGCGAGGTCAACTCGCCGATCTTCGGGACTGTTGCTCGGCACGTCGCAATCCAGCAGGTAGAGCCGCACGCGGCCGACGTGCATCAGCCACACCTTGGCCAGCAGCCGGCCGTTGCGGGTGTCGATGCGGACGGTGATCGGCTTGCCGTCGGCCCCCAGGGCGGGCTCCATCGGCAGGTTCTCGACCTTCGTGTCGAGATACTCCTCGTTCTGCCAGCCGTTGATGTCGAGGTGCTGCTTGAAATAGCCCTGGTCGTAGAACAGTCCCGATGGCCACCAGCGGCACGCCCAGCCCGCTGGCGCTCTTGATGTGGTCGCCCGAAAGCACGCCCAGGCCGCCGGAGTAGATCGGCACCGACTCGTGAACGCCGAACTCGAGCGAGAAATAGGCCACCGGCTTCGAGCCGAGCACGCCGGCGTGCGTTCGGCCCCAGGGCGGCGTTTCGCTCAAGTACTCCTTCAGCCGGCGATAGGCCTGGTTGATCCGGCTGTAGAGCACCAGTTCGGCCGCCCGCATCTCCAGCCGCTCGGGGGTGAACTCGGACAGCAGGGCGATGGGATTGTGGTCGAGCTGACGCCAGCGGATGGGGTCGAGATCGCGGAAGAGGTTGATCACGTCGGCGTGCCAACTCCACCACAGATTTCGAGCCAAGGCCACGCACTTGTCGTACTGGGTTTCTGCCGTAAGTCCGAATGCGACACGCGGTTGCGGCAAACGAGCGACGGAGGTGTCAGCGAGACTCATGTCAGACCTTCCACTGCTGAGAGAGGGTTTGTCTCGGACCAAGACATCGGATTATACCGGGCTGCCAGCGAAGTGGCGACCCCACTTCGCCCCGGGACGCTCACGCCGGAACAAGGGACAGGGGAGCTGCGGGGCACGGCCATCTTGGCCGTGAAGCTCGGTAAGGAACGCCCTTTGTGGCGTTCCGGAAGCAAGGAACGGGACGGAGCCCGTTTCCTACAGTCTCGTCACCGGAGTCACCCTGATTTGAACCAGGTGCAGAGGGCAACCTGCTTGGTTGGGGGTGATCAATCGGGTATAAAGGAATGCCTGCTTGATTCCGCCCACCCCATTCCCCGCCCCTCTCGCCATCCTTCCTGTAGGAGAGCAATCATGCGAATGCAACTGTTGTGGCTTGCTGTGATCTTCGTGCTTACCGCCGGCGCCACGGCCACGGCGGCAGAGAAAGGGAAGGAAGTCGCAGCAACCGTTCGCTGGAACGTGATCGAAACGGGGGCCGTCCCCGACGGCACGACCGACGACACGGCGGCCTTTCAGAAGGCCCTCGATGCGGCGGGACGGGCGGGAGGTGGGATCGTCGAGGCGCCGGCAGGCCGCTACCGCATCAACGGAACGCTGGTGGTTCCCCGCGGAGTCACTCTCCAGGGCACCTACCGCGTTCCGCCCACCGTCGGCAAAATGGGCGGCAAGCCCGACGGCACCGTCCTTCAGGCATACGCGGGCCGAGGTTCCGACAAAGGCCCCCCGTTCATCCGACTGGCAGGCAACAACTCGATGATTGCCGGCCTGGTGATCGTCTATCCCGAGTGGAAGCGGACGGACGTGCCGCCGGTCCCCTATCCACCCTGCGTGGCGTCGCACGGCACCAACAACGTGGGCGTGACGGAATGCTGTTTCCTGAATCCCTATGAGGCGATCCACCTTCGCCGAGCCGACCGGCACCTGGTGCGAAACGTCACCGGCTACCCCAGCAAGCGCGGCATCTACGTCGACGAGTGCTACGACGTCGGGCATATCGAAAACGTCCACTTCTGGCCGTTCGGCGTCAGCTACAAGCCCGACGATCCTTACTGCAAATGGGTGAACACCCACGGCGTGGCCTTCGAGTTTGCCCGGACCGACTGGCAGTACGTGTCGAACACCTTCTGCTTCGGATACGGGGTCGGCTACAAGTTCTCCGAGTCGAAGGCGGGCGGCGCCAACGGCAATTTCCTCGGCCTCGGGGCCGATTCGTGTCGCCGCGCGGTGCTGGTCGAGCAGGCCCAGCCACCCGGCCTGATGATCACCAACGGCGAGTTCGTCGGCCGTTGGGGGAGCGACGATTCGGTCTGCGTCGAGGTCGGTCAGAGCGTGAAGGCCAAGGTGAGCCTGGTCAACTGCTCGTTCTGGGGACCGATCGACCGCTGCGTTTGGATGCGGAGCCGATTGAGCCAGTTTACGGCCAGTGCCTGCAACTTCGTCGATTGGGACAATTGCGGACGCGGCTCGCCCGCGATCCAACTGGACGCCGGCAAGGCCATCGTGCAGGGCTGCACCTTCGAGAAGAAGGGGACTCACGTTCAGGTCCGCAGCGCGGTAAAATCGGCGATCCTGACGAGCAATCAGGCGGAAGGCGGCTTTCGCACCGACAACCAGGCCGGCCGCCGCTTGCAGACGATCGCCAACGAGCCGCCGGACGCCGCAGATGCCGCAACGAAATAGCTGCGTGGGACGGATTTCCAAATCCGTCTCCCGAACCTGGACGGATTTGGAAATCCGTCCTACGCCCAAAGAACGACGATGACCGATCCGAAAAAAACGGAAACCGAGCCCCCGCCGTCTCGCGCGGAGTTTCAGTTCGGCCTCGATGCGTTTCTCTGGATGTTCGTCGTGGTTGCGGTGTTCTTGGGGTATATTCGCACGTTCGATTCCGAGGACGTCGGCAGGTTTGTCGCCGTCGCCACCTTGGCCGTGTTGGTTGGCGGCGCGATCGGACTGCGGGCAGGCCGGTTCTCGGCCGCAGTGTTCTGGGCGGGAATCGGGACCGTCGGCGGCTATCTGGCCGTCGTGCATCCTTCGCTTTACCACTGGAGCCAGCAATACGCCTGGCCGCTGATGAGCGGAATTGCCGGCGCCGTAGCGGCAGCCTGCGGCGAGGGGAATCTGCGACGGCGGATGGCGGCGCCAGCGATCGTCTGGCTCGTCCTGGTGTTGGTCTACGACCTTTCCTGCTTCGGCATACGATGGGACCTGATCTACGACCCCATCTGCGCGTTCCTCGGCGGCCTGCTATTCGGCTTGGGCATCGATCTGGCCGGCCGGTTCGAAAAATGGACGTCGATCCCTCGCCATTTCTTCGCCCTCGGGCTGGTGCTGCTGGCAATCGGCGGCCACTGGCTGGCGATCAGGATGATTCACGGGATATAGCCGCGTTTCAAGCTCGCTTCACTTCCGTTTGCGCCAGCCGCAAACCAGCAGGCCGATCAGGCCGGCGGCCAGCAGGGCCAGCGTGCCCGGCTCGGGCACGGGCGTGAGGCCGGCGGCGGGCAATCCTCCGATTGCCAGTGAAGGCAAACCGAAGTGTGCAAACAAGAGGTCGCGATCGAGCCCGTTTACCACGCCGTCGTAGTTTGCATCACCCTGCTGCCACGTGGTTCCGGTGAAGGCGTTCGCAAACCAGATGGACTGATCGAGGCCGTTAACCACGCCGTCCAGGTTGAAATCGCCGGGATACGTGGCCATGACAGTCACCTGGCTAGACGACGTATCGTCGAAGGAGCCGAGCGTCAGGCCGGTGGCGATCGCGGTCGAATCGCGGAATTGCCCGATATCCCAGAGGCCGCCATGGTAGCTAGCCTTGATCAAGCTTTCGATCGTCGCCGCCGGATCGGAGGCGCCGGCGTAATCGAAGACGAGTTGTCCCGACTGGAGGTCGGCGCCGCCGAGGTTCAAAACGCAGTTTTGGGCGCTGGGACCGAGTTCGAGTGCTCCGCCCGTGACGGTCGTTCGGCCGGTGTAGGAGTTTGCGCCGGTGAGGCCGGCGGCCGCCGGCCCCGATTTGGTCAAACCGATGGAGTTGCCGGCAAGCTTGACCGAGACCGTTCCGCCGCGGACGTCGTACGCGGCGTTGCTGGTGAGCGTGCCGGTGCCAATTACCGAGCCGCCGGTGATCTGGAACGGACCGATCGAGCGTGAAAGGCCGCCGATATTCAGCGTTCCGCCGTTGATCGTATAGTTGCAGTTCGGCAGGGCGCCGCCGCTATAATCGAGCGTGCCGTTGTTGACGATCAACCCGCCGGTATACTGGCCGCAGTAGGGGCCGGTGAGCGTCAAGACGCCCGTTCCATTCTTAATCAGGGCGAGCGTGCCGCTGCCGCAGGCGGTGTTGCGGATAATGCCGCTATAGGCACAGTTCGTCGAGTTGCTGACGACTAGCGTCCCGTTGGAGACCCCGGTCTGTCCCTCGGTATTCTCGATCGCGCCCCCGCCGCCATTGCTGGGAATGCCGGCAACGGTCACGACGTGGCCGTAGACCTCAAAATGCGGATTGTTGTTGCCGCCCGCATCGCCGGCGAACGTAACGATAGCGCTGGCGGGGAACTGGTTGGCATTCTGCACGATAACGTACGTGTTGGCGTTGGCGATGGTGAAGTTGCCGGGGATCGCAATGCCGGCCGTCTTGGCCAACACTGTTGTGCCGTTGAAAATCGTGGTGCCGCCCAAATAGGTGTTGCGGGTCGTGCCGCTGAGCGTGAGCGTGTTCGAGCCGGTGATCGCCAGCGAGCCGCTGCCGCTGATGGCGCCGGAGTACGTCATCGGCGCGTCGGTGGCGTCTAGCGCCAGCGTGGCGTTGTCGATAATGTTCCTGGCAAGGAAGGAACTGTCCGATTGATCCTTCAAGACGAGCGCGCCGGCGGAAATCGTCGTGCCTCCCGAGTACGTGTTGGCGCCGGCCAGCGTGAGCGTGCCGGCGCCGACCTTCGTCAGGGCGAGATTGCTCAGCACGCCGGAATAGGTCGTGCTCTGGTCATTGCTGCCGATGCTGACGTTGTAGCCGCCGCCGCTGAAGTCCCTGCTGCCTCTGATTCCGCCGAGCGTAAACGGGCCGCCAAAACCGAGAACGCCGGTGTCGGTGGAACTCGACAGATTCAGCGTGCTGTACTGGAGCGAGTGGCCCCAAATGCCGAGAATGCCGTCGATCAGCCGAGTGTCGCCGGTAAACGCGCCGTACTCAAAATTGAGATTCACGCGGTTCGTCCCGTACTTGTACAGTCCGCCGGCGCCGGAGATCGGGTTGCTGATGGTAAAGTCCTGCGGCTGCGACCCGCCGCCAATCCCGCTGGTGGTGACCAGATTGATCGGTCCGGCAAAGGTAATGCTTGTGCCGGGGTCGACGACCTCCAAGGCGCAGGGACCGCCGCTGACCCAACCGTTCAGATCGATCGGCTCGTTAACGGTGCCTGTAATTCCGCCGGCGAATTGCAGAATCGCGTGGGCGATCACGACGGTCTTTCCGGAGGTCGTGCCGAAGGCGTTAAGGTTGCGGACTTGCAGCGTGCCGTCGCTGACAGTGGTCGTGCCGGAATAGGAATTCGCGTTGGTGAGAGTCAAGGTGGCCGTGCCGCTTTTGATCAAGTTCACCTTGCCGGCGCCGCTGCCCTGGCAGGCATCACGAATGACTCCCTGATAGGTGCAGTCCGCGGAATTGGCGATCGTCAGGGTGCTGTCGGTGTTCAGGCCGGTGTTGTCCCAGAGCCCTTCGATGGCGGCCCAGGGATCGCTGCTGATGCCCGCCAGCGTCTGTGAATGGCCGTTGAGGTCCAAATGCGAGAAGGCGACCGGAGTGGAGAAGGTGATGGTGCTGCTGGAGGCGATCTGATTGTCGCCGTTGAGCCGCAAAAACGTGCTGCTGCCGTCGCCGGGCTCGCTCATCACGATGTTGCCCGAAATGGCGACGGCGCCGCCGGTCTTCGCCAGGATCACGGTGCCGCCGGCGACGGTCGTCACGCCGGCAAACGTATTCGACCTGCCGCCCTTGAGATATAGCGTGCCCGGCCCCGTCTTGGTCAGGCTGGCGCCGCCGGCCGAGCCGCTGATCGCGCCGGAAATGGAGGCAAAATCGCCAGCCGAGTTCGGATTGTCGTCCACCCGGATCGTGCGAGCCTCGCCACTCAAGTTGATGGCATTTTGGATCTCGGTCTCATATTGGGCCGAATTGGAGCTTAAGATCATGGTCCCGGCGATCCCCTGAGCGCCGTCGCTGCCCCAGTTGATCGTCCGTCCGTCACCGAAGATGTTGACGGTCATTTTGCCGCCGCCGGCCGAGAAACCGCCGCTGGTCCAAATGATCTCCTTTCCGCTGGGAGCCCACATCCAGAAGGGGTCGTTGAAGGTGACGGTGCTGTTGCTTTGGAAGACGCCGCCGTTGAGGATCAGCCCGCTGTTGGTGGGCAGGCCGACGCCGCGATCCGCCTGCAACACGCCCTGGCTGACGGTCGTATACGCCGAATACCCCGTCGGATCGCCGTAGCTGCTGGCGCCGGTCAGGATCAGGCGGCCTGGCCCGGTCTTGTTCACCGCTCCGCCGCCGCTGATGGCGCCGCTGTAGGTCATGTCGATGGCATTGGTGTTGAACTCCAAGGTGGCGCTGTTGGCGATCGGGGCGGCCAAGAAGGAGACGTTGGTTTGATCGCGCAGCACCAACGTCCCGCCGCTGATCGTCGTTCCGCTGGTGTAGGAGTTCGCGCCGGTGAGGACCAACGTGCCGGCGCCGGTCTTGTTGACGCCGCCGTTGGAGATGGCGCCCGAGATCGTGGCGAAATCGCCGCCGGCAAACGGGTTATCGTCGACCTGAATCGTGCGGACGCCGCCGCTGAGATCGAGCCCATTTTGAAGCTCGACCTCGGACTGCGCGGAATTGGAACTGAGGATCATGGTTCCCGCGATGCCGGTATGGCCGTCGCCTGTCCAAGCGATGGTTTGGGCGGCGTTGTTGCCGATGCAGACGGTCATTTTACCGGGGCCGCCGGCAAAGCCGCCGCTGCTCCACGTGACGCAATGGGCATCGCCGGCCCACTGCCAAAGCTGATCGGTATAAGTGATCGTGCTGTTGCTTTGCAGGACGCCGCCATTGAGAATCAGTCCGGTCCAGTCGGTCAAGCCGACGTTGCGATCCGCCTGGAGCACACCCTGGTTAATCGTCGTATTGCCCGTGTGCCCTGCTCCGTCGCCGTAGTCGCTGTCGCCGGTGAGGACCAGCGTGCCGGGCCCGGTCTTGATGATCCCGCCGTTCCACGATTCGGTCGCAAAACCGACGGAGTCGGTGATCACGCCGGAAATGACGGCGAGATCGCTGCCGGAGTTCGGATTGTCTTCGACGTAGATTGTCCGCTCGGCGCCGTTAAGATCGATGCCGTTCTGGAAGGTCGTCACGTTATTGGCGGTCGAGGAACCGAACTTGAGCGTCCCCACGATTTGGCTGCCGACGGCGGCGCCCCAGACAATCGTGCCGGTGCCGTTGCCGATGCTGACGGTCATGGGGTTGTCGCCGGCCGAGAAGCCGCCGCCGCCGGTGTTCCACTGGAAAGTCGCCGCCGCCGGTGCCGAGGCTGCGGGTAAAGGTGACGGCGCCGTTGCTCTGCAACACGCCGCCGTTGAGATTCAAGAAGCTGCCGGAGGGCAATCCCGCGCCGCTGTCGGCCTGGATGGCGCCGTCGTAGATCGAGGTCCAGTTGCTATAGTTGTTGCCGCCGGAGAGGATGGCGGTGCCTCCGCCCCACTTGTCGACGTAGCCGCCGCCGCTGATCGTGCCCCAGTAGTTGGACGAAGTGCCGGTAGGCGGTTGGAACGCCAGCCCACCGTTGGCGATATTGGTGTTGACGTAGTAATTCGTCCAGCCGGACCCCCGCAGGTACAAATAGGCTCCGCCATTGATGGTGATGCCTCCCGCCGCCATGCCGACCGCGTTGGCCGCTCCGCCGCCGTCGATCGAGCCGTCGATGACCGTTCGGCCGGGGCCGTAGACGGTCAAGCCGCTGATAATGGTGTGGACGTCGCTGCAGACAGTCAGCCAATGTCCGCTGGCCACGGTCCAGGTCTGCGGAGCGCCGATGCTGATGGGCACGTTGAACACGGTGTCTTCGTTGGCGGTGATGCCGCCGCCGGTGACGGTCAGCGCGCCGCCGTTGATGCCGTTAAACCAGTAGCCCGTCGCCCCGGCATTGACCGTCACGCCGTGGGCGATGACCGTTCCGCTAAGGTTCACGTTTCCACCGGCCGTGTTGAAGATCGCGGTGGTTTCCCTGTTTTGCCAGGAATAGGTGGGGAGCGAATTCCCATACATGTCGCTGCCGCCCCAGTTGTTTCCGCCGGCCGTCCAATCGGCCGAGCCGCCCTTCCAAGTAACGGTGGCCATCGCGCCGGTGAAATAGACCTGGCCGGTAAGCCCGGTGACGTAATGGTTGTCAGGCAGCCAGAATTCGTACCAGGCTGGATCGTAGAAATCTGGCGCCGAGGCGTAGGCGATCTCGCCGTACCCGTTGTGGTTTCCGTCGCCGTTCCACCAGGAACCCCAACTGTTCTTGATGATCCAGTATCCGCCGCCGGGGGCGTTCTCGCCGGGGAGATTGTCGTGATATCCGACGATAACCACTTCGTGGTTGCCTGAGCCGCTGCCATCCTGAAGATTGTACCAGTCCCCCGGCACGACGCAGTGGAGCGTGAGCGGGCCATACCCTTTCAGGCAGTTCTTGATCGTATCGATATTCGTTCCCTGAGCGATCGTAGTGTTATCGGCAGTGGCCTTGAAAACGCGGTTCCCCCAGCCGGTAGACAAAGGCCACTGCGGCGAGGAATTTTGCTGCGTGTAGGGCAATTCCGATTCCAACACGATGCCCGTCGAAATGGCATAGTTGTCGACGTTATATGCATTTCCGCCCGAAATGCTCCCCACCCCAGCGCAGCAAAGCTGCTGTTCGGAGACATCGGGCTGATAAGTGGTGTCATTTCGCGTCAGCATGTACTTCGCTTCCAGGATGCCGCAGCCTGCGAAATCCCAGCAAGTTCCCGCGCCCCCTTGGTCTTTTACGCTGGTTACCCAGTTCTGACCGTTGACGTTTCGCCAGTCGAAACTGTCAGCCGACAGCGGCCGATCCGACGCCAGCACACCGACCGCCGCAAGTGCCGACAGCAGAATGGCTCGACGGACAAAAGGCATGAAATTGCACATCGGGAAACTCCAATTGCAGAAACGCGCGTTGAAGAGGGTGATACAAGGACGATTCGCGGCAGTCCTAATTCCAGCCCTCGGGCAAAAGGCCGTTTGCCAGGATCTTCACTCCCCGCTGCCCCGCGAGAAACGGGCTGCTGTCCATCTCCGCCGGCTACTTCCACCCTAGCAGGAAGTGCCGGGTTTTGCCAATAGCTTCTGGCGAAACCCGCACGGCTCGACCAACGGCCGAGCCCGGGGAGCTTCCGATCCGTCGGACCGAAGGGTTAGTCGTCGGCCGCGACAATATATTACGAGTGTCGTGAAGAAAGCCCCCCGGCCAAACAGGCCGGCCACACAACCGCCGTTTCCGCCGACCCGGACCACGATTGCCGGTCAGGCAAGCTGCATAGTCATAACTCTATATGATTGCCCTTGTCGGGGGGGTTGTTTGGCAAAGGGGACGAAGGAGGCTGTCGGGAAGACGTCGTCCATCGGCAAAACTCTCTCCCGACAACCTCCTTCTCCGTCCCCTTTCGCCGCGTCGCCACCGCGCAAACGGCTACCCCGCCCGCTATTGTGTTGTTTGTCCGCCGGTCGGCGATCCCAGTGCGACGCTACAGCGTCTTGTGGAATCGCCGCACGGCCAGCCAGAGCGTGGCGATTCCCATGCAGCAACAGCGGGAGCATCTGCGGCCAGAGCATGTCGATGCCCACGCCCTTGAGGAAGATGCCGCGGACGATCACCAGGAAGTAGCGGATCGGATTCACCAGCGTCATCCATTGCACCACCTGCGGCATGTTGGCGATCGGAAAGGCAAAGCCCGAAAGCAGCATCGCCGGAAAGAAGAAGAAGAACGTGGTCATCATCGCTTGCTGTTGGGTCTCGCTGATCGTCGAAATCAGCAGGCCCGACGCCGAGGGTCGTCATCAAGTACAGGCCGGTGGCCAACAACAAGCAGCGGCAGGCTGCCGCGGATCGGCACCTCGAACCAGAACACGCCGATCAGCACCACGAGAAGCACATCGACGAACCCGATCATCGCGAAAGGGATCGTCTTGCCGAGAATGAACTCGGCCGGCGTGATCGGCGTGACCATGATCTGCTCCATCGTGCCGATCTCCTTTTCGCGGACCACGGCCATGCTGGTCAACAGCAGCGTGGCCAGCGTGACGACGACCACCAGCACGCCGGGCACGAAGAAATTGCGGCTCTCCAGGTTCTCGTTGAACCATGCCCGGGTGCGCAGATCGACCGTGCCCGTCTTTCCGGCCGGGCCGAACATCCGATTCACCCGCTCCGCGAGTCATCTTGTTCGCGAGTAGGCCGTGGCGATCTTCACCGCGTAGCTCAGCACGATGGCGGCCGTGTTCGAGTCGGTGCCGTCGATGAGGATTTGCAGCCGGGCGGTGCGGCCCGCGTTCAGATCCTCGGCGAAGCCGTGGTTGATCCGCAGCACGACCGTCACGTCGTTGCGATCCAACAGCTCGCGGGCGGCCGGTCTCGTCGCCGATCCGCGCCACCACGTCGAAGTAGCCCGAGCGGACGAACCGCGCCGCCAGGTCGCGGCTGGCCTGGCTGTTGTCGAGGTCGTAGACGGCCGTTCGCACGTGTTTCACGTCGGTCGAAACGGCGTAGCCGATCACCAGCACCTGGAAACAGGGAATCAAGAAAATCACGATCCTCATCCGCGGGTCGCGAAAGACCTGGATGAACTCCTTTCTCAGCATGTGGCTGACGCGCTCGAACATGGTTCAGGGGTCAGGGATCAGGGGTCAGGGCCAGTAGTTTACGTCAGTTGCTTCTTGAGTTTCATCTCGGGCCAGCGGCAGCATCACGAGCGCCGTAGACGATCAGCAGGACGACTTGACCGCCGAGGATCTCCAGGCCGACGCCTTTGAGGTAGATGCCCTTGAGGATGGCGATGAAGTACCGGGCGGGCACGACGTAGGTGACGATCTGGATCGCCTGCGGCATGTTGGCGATGGTGAAGATGAAGCCCGACAGCAGGAACGACGGCAGGAACGTGGCGAACATGGCCACCTGGCTCGACAGCAGTTGGCTCTTGGTGACGATGCTGACGACCATGCCCATCGACAACGCCCCGACCAGAAAGATCGACGCCGTGCCGAACAGCAGGGCGACGTTGCCGCGCAGCGGGACGTGGAAGACGAACTCGCCCATCAGCACGGCCAGCAGCACGTCGAACATGCCGATGGCGAAATAGGGCAGCAGCTTGCCGACGATCAGCTCCGACGACCTGGATCGGCGTCGAGATCAGTTGTTCCATCGTGCCGCGTTCCCACTCGCGGGCGATGGTCAGCGAGGTCAGCATCGCCGAGATGACCATCATCAACACGGCGATCAGGCCGGGAATGATGTAGTTGCTGCGATTCCAGGTCTTCGTTGAACCAGACGCGCGGCCGCACGTCCAAGGGGATTGTGCAGCGGCGGCATGCCGCGGCGCTTGGTTCTGTTCGACCGTCAAGTCCATCGCGTAGATCTGCGACACGATGGTGGCGTAGCCGATGGCGATGGTGGCGGTGTTCGAGTCGGTGCCGTCGACGATCAACTGGACGGGGGCATCGCGGCCGGCGTCGACCCGCTGGGCGAAATCGCGCGGCACGACCAGCCCGAGCATCACCTGGCCCGCGTCGATCTCGCGGACCAGGTCGGCGTAGTTGTCGACGTTGCTGCGGACGGCGAAATAGCGCGAGCCGCCGAAACGGGCTGATGAACTCGCGGCTCCGCTGCGTTCCGCTTTGATCCCACACGGCCATCGGCACGTTGTCCACGTCGAGCGTCAGCGCGAAGCCGAACAGGATCAGCATCATCATCGGGATGAGCGATGCGCCATGGCCAGGCTGCGGAAATCGCGGACGACGTGCAGATACTCCTTGTGGGCGACGGCCGCCACGCGGCGGATCTTCATCGCTGCACCTCCTGTTGCGGCTGCTCGGCGCGATCGCGGGCCTCGATCCGGGCGACAAACACGTCTTCCAGCGACGGGAGAACGGATGGGGACGGAGGCGGTTGCGGAGGCGTCTTGCGATATCCAGTCCGCTCGCCGGAACCACCTCCGTCCCCTTGGCCATTTCCACCTTCAGTTCGTGCGGCGTGCCCAGCGCAATCAGTTCGCCGCGATAGATCAGCCCGAGCCGGTTGCAGTATTCCGCCTCGTCCATGTAATGGGTCGTGACGAAGATCGTGACGCCCTTGCCCGACAGTTCGTAAATCAGATCCCAGAACTGGCGGCGGCTGATCGGATCGACGCCGGAGGTGGGCTCGTCGAGAAACACGATCGGCGGCTCGTGCAGAATGGCGCAGCCCAGGGCGAGCCGCTGCCGCCAGCCGCCCGACAGAATCGACGTCAGGCTGTGGCGATGCTCGGCCAGGCCCGACATCTCGATCACCCACTCTTTTCGCTGCCGCTTCTTCTCCGCGCGGGATGCAGTAGATGCCGCTGTAGAAGTCGATGTTCTCCTCGACGGTCAGGTCTTGGTAGAGCGAGAACTTCTGGCTCATGTAGCCGATGTTGGCCTTGATCTGTTCGGGCTGCGTGCGGATGTCGAAGCCGGCGACGGTGCCGCGGCCGGCCGTGGGCGCGAGAATGCCGCAGAGCATTCGGATGGTGGTCGATTTGCCCGCCCCGTTCGGCCCCAGAAAGCCGAAGATCTCGCCCCGCGCTCACCTGAAAGCTGATGCGATTGACGGCCACGAAACTGCCGAACCGCTTTTCGAGGTTTTCGACCACGACGGCGAAATTGTTGGAAGTGCCGTTGCTCATGGAGAACCTCCATGAGTGGAATCAACCTCGTTTCGACGGAGGATCAGGCAAGAATACGAAATGAAGACTCACGCATAGGCAAAGTGCAAAATGAAATCGTTGAAGAAGAATAAGACGGCTGTCTTCCATGCCGTTCTCTCCGTGTCCTCTGTGTCTCCGTGGTTGCCTACCTTTCACTTTGCCTCTTCATCTTGCATCCGTCCTTTGCACTTGTCCGCCCTTGCGTGCATGGTTCTCCTCCTCTCGCCAACACCGAAATGAACACGTCTTCCAGCGACGGCTCGATGGTGCGGACGCCGAGAACGCTCAGGCCGGCGTCGGCCAGCGCGGCTTGTGCCTCGGCGGCGGTCCGCTCCGGGTTCGAGACTCACCACGTGCAGCCGGTCGCCGAAAAGCCCGACTGTCACGCCGGTCAGCCGTTGCCGCAGCACCGGCACGGCGGGCCGCGGGTCGTCCATGCGGATTTCGAGAATCGTGCCGCGCATCAGTTTCTTCACTTCCGCGGCGTGCCGCACGCCAGCAGCCGCCCGCGATGGATCAGGCCGACGCGGTCGCAGCGGTCGGCCTCGTCGAGGTAGGCCGTCGAGACGAAAATCGTCACCTTTCTCCGAGTGCAGTTGGTGCAGGATTCGCCAGAAGTCGCGGCGCGACACCGGATCGACGCCGTTGGTCGGCTCGTCGAGAAAGAGGACTTTCGGCGTGTGGATCAACGCGCAGGCCAGGCCGAGTTTCTGCTTCATTCCGCCCGAAAGATTGCCGGCCAAGCGTCTTTTGAACGGCGTCAGGTTGCTGAAGCTCAGCAGGCGGTCGATTTTCTCGCCTCGGCCGCGGCGCGGCTCGCTGTAGATGTCGGCGTAGAAATTGAGGTTCTCCATCACCGTCAGGTCGGCGTATAGTCCGAACCGCTGGCTCATGTAGCCGATGTTTTCCTTGATCCGCTCGGCGTCGCGGACGACGTGGTGGCCCGCGACCCAGGCATTGCCGCCGCTGGGTTCCATGATCGAGCGTCAGCAGCCGCATGGTGGTGGTCTTTCCCGCGCCGTCGGGCCCAACCAGCCCGAAGATCTCCCCCTCGGCCACCGAGAGCGTCAGCCCGTCGACCGCGGCCAGGTCGCCGAATCGCTTCGTCAGATGGTCGGTTTCGATGGCGTTCATGGAAGGGATGGGGGATGAGGGATGAGAGGCTAAGGGATGCGGGATGAGGGGTGAAGGATGACGCATGATAAGAAAGCCGCTTGCGGCTTCGCAACGAGCCATTCGTTTCAGTAGTGTATCGTTCCTGACCACTGCATCCCTCATCCCTCGTCTCTCATCCCTATTTCGATGCCGTCTCAATCACCGCGTCGGCCGGCATTCCGGGCTTGAGTTCCATGCTTCGGATTCTTGATGTCGATCTTGATGCGATAGACCAGCTTGACCCGTTCCTTCTGAGTTTGCACGTTTTTCGGCGTGAACTCGGCGTTTTGGGCGATGAACGAAATGACGCCTTCGTACTTCTTGCCGGGGAAGCTGTCGGTGGTGATCCACGCCCGCTGGCCGACCGTGACCCGGCCGAGGTCGGTTTCTTCGATGTACGCCCGGAGCCAGACGTTGACCAGATCGCCGACGGTAACCACCGCGGTGCCGGGGGCGACGTACTCGCCCGGCTCGATGTTCTTCGAGAGCACCACGCCGGTCAACGGCGAGACGACCGTTGCGTAGCCGAGTTGCGGTTTCGGCCAGGTCGAGGGCAGCCTTCGCCTGTTTGACGCGGGCCTTGCCCTGGTCGATGTCTTCCTGGCGCGGCCCGGCCTTGACCAGATCGTATTGGGCCTTGGCCTGCGCTGCCGCCCAGCGGGCCTCCTCGATCTGCTGCTTGCGAAAGCCTTCCTGGGCGAGTTTCCAGTTGCTCGATTGCCTGGCGATGCTTCTCGACGGCGACTTGATAGGCGGCCTTGGCGGCGTCGTATTCTTCGGCGGAAATGGTCCTTTCGCTGATACAGCGGCCTCTTGCGGCGGTAGTCGGCCTGCAGCCGGTCCTCTTCGGCGGCGGCCGCGGCGACGGCCGCCTCCGCGGCGACGATCTCCTGCGGCCGCGAACCGGCTTCGAGATCGGCTAGCGCGTGGACCGGCCTTCTCCCAAGCCGCTTTGGCCGCCTCGATTTCCTGCGGACGCGAGCCGGCCAGCAGCGCCGCCAACGCGGCCTTGGCCACGCCGAAGTCCGCCTTGCGCACGGCGACGGTGCATTCCAGATCGGCCGTGTCGAGCAGGGCCACGACGTCTCCCCCTTCTTGACCATCGTCGCCTTCGTCGACCAATCGCTCGACGACTCGGCCGGGAATCTTGAACGCCACTTGGGCTTCGGTCGTCTCGATATTGCCCGAGACGCGGATTTGTCCGTCGGAGATTTCTGCGCGGCAATTGAATGTAGAAATGCCAGTAGGCGATCAGGCGACCGCCGGCGGCGAGGATTGCGAGGAGAAGGCCAAAGACGGCCAGTCTTCGATTTCATGTTGCTCGCTCCCGTGTGAATCATCGATTCACATTGCCGCTGGGATCTGGGCGTTCTGGGGTCTGTGTGATGGCTGAGGAAAACAACTGCCACGCCCGCTGGGCGTGCCGCGTCACGTCGAAACCGCCCTCGGTCAGGTGCCAGAGGATTCCGGCGGGCACGATGATCCCGAAGAGCATCATGGCGACCGTCTGCGCGTCCAGACTCGGGCCGGATGCTTCCTTGCGATTGGCCGAGCCGCACGATTTCGGCCATCTGGCCGGTGTATTGACTCGAAGACGCACAGAACGCGCCGCTTGCGGTCGGGATTGTCGCCGTGGGCGTCTTCCGAGAAGATCATTCGCGGGACGGAAATGACCTTTCCTTCGCGTAAAAAGCGGATATGCCGCATCAGCACGTCCTTCAGGCACTCCAAGGCGTCGGCGTGCTCGTCGCGCGACGCCTTGACGTTGGCCAGCAGCCGCTGCTCGACGCGATCGAGCACGGCGTCGAGAATTTCGTCCTTGTTCTTGAAGTGGCGATAGATGCCCGAGGGCACCAGACCCACGCGACGCGCGACGGCCGCCACGCTCAGCCGCCGCAGCCCCTGGCTGGCCACCAGGCTCAGGGCCGCCTCGGCGATCTGCTCGCGGCGGATCTGGGTATCCAGTTTTTCCTCAGCCATGGTCGACCTCTATTGTGATTATACGTTCACAATAGAGACGACGGAAGCTTTTGGCCGGATATTGGGGGGTGTCGACACCAGCCTGAAAGCGCCAGCGAAGGCGGGAAATGCCGATTACTCGCTGCCCCTCGTTAGATCCGCCGTTGATCGGCGACAGGGGCCGCCTCCTGCCACGCGCATTGCACAAAGGACGGGCGCAAGCACGCACGCGAGATGCCGTTCAAAACGCGCAGCGTCTCGACGTGCGCTCGCTGCTTCCTCAATAAATCGCGTGCGTGCGTGCACGCGCCCTCCCCTCCGCTTCCGCCGCGCGAGAACAAGAAAACCGGGGTGACAGTGTTGCTGCCACCCCTTTCGGGTACGGCAGCACAGCGCCGCACCCGCGGAGGTCTATCGACCATCTGACCCTCGACAAACCCCCGACGGCTCTTTCAGCCGTCACTCGCTCATGCCAGCACTTGAAAAGCCTTATTTCTGACAGCCGTCTCTGTTGGTATTCTAGGCGTCGGCAAGTGTCCGGCAAGCACACGGCGAACACCGCTTTGCTGCGTAGGACGCATTTCCGAATTCGTCGCGAATTGCTGGACGGATTTGGAGATCCGTCTACGACGTTTCGTCAGCCCATTCCGTTGCAGCGGCCTACTTGTGGGCCAGCCAGGGGGTGAACATCCGCTTGACGCGGTTCATCACCGCCGACGACGGCGAAAGCTCGCACTCGGCCGCCATCAGGTATGAACGGAAACTGATGAGAATTTCGCGGGCCGCGGGCCATCACCTCGCTCTGGCGGCGATTGCGGGTCTCGCGCGTGCTGACCGTGATCTTGATCTTCGTCCGCGTCAGGCCCGCCTCGCTGGCGGTCGCCGCGCTCCTCCTCCATCTGCACGTCGAGGCAGAGCACGGCCGGACGATCGGTCAGACGGCGAATTCGCCCGGCCGGCCGGTCGCTGATCTCCATCCGCACCTGGTTGCCGTTGACCGCAATGATCCGCGCCTGGTGGTCGGCCACGAAGCCGCGCAGCTTCTCGACCGCCATCTTCACCGGCACCGGCGTGACCAGGTGCTGCTCGAACAAATCGTTGGGCCGGGCCGACTTGAACAACCGCTGACTCGCCCGGATCAATTCCATCTCGCCGCCGATGCCCATGCCGAGTTGGATGGCGGTGTTCCGTCCGGCCGGCCTTGGCCATCAACAGAGCACGGTCGGCGCGGCGGAGCATCGTCTCCGGCGTGTCGCCGGGCTGAACCTCGGTCACGCCGATGCTGACCGTCACCGAGCGGCCGCCCATCTTCGGCTGCGAAATCTGACTGAGCGACTTGCAGACCTGCTTGGCGCGGCGGACCGCCGAGGCGTTGTCGCAATCGGCGCAGAGGACGACGAACTCCTCGCCGCCGTAGCGGGCCACCAGGTCGCCCGGTCGGCACGAGCTCTTCAACAACGAGGCCAGACTCTTGATCACGTCGTCGCCCGCCTGATGCCCGTAGTTGTCGTTGACCAGCTTGAAGCGGTCGAGGTCGCACATCAACAGGCTGCACGGCACCTGCTGTTGCTGGTGGGTGGCAACGAACATCGCGTGAACGCGGTCGAATTCCGCTCGATTGGCCACCTGGGTCAGCGGGTCTTTCGTCGCCTTCTCGTGCAGATTCTGGCAGCGCTGTTCGAGCGACGTCTCGGAAGAGGCGTCATGGAACAGCAGAACGACCCCGTGCGTCACGCCCTTCTGGTCGATGACCGGAATCGCGTGGGCATCGACGGCGACCGGCTGTTGCCGCCGCCCGAGCATCCTCAATCGCCGCAGCGATTGCACGCCGCAGCGGATTGCCGTCCGCACCGGGCAGTCGCTCTCGGCCAGCAGCAGCTCCCTTTTTCGTCGCAAAGCCCCAGCAAGACCGGGTGCCACAACTGTCCGCGAATACTCGCGCCGGAAATGCCGGTCAGCCGCTCCGCTCCGCGGTTCCACAACACGAGCCGGCTGGCCGCGTCGATGAACACTACCGCGTCGTACATGCTCTCCAGAAGTCGCCCCTGGAACATCGCATCGACGCCCGGCTCGACCGCCGGCGCGGCGTCGCCGTTGAACTCCCAGTGAGAGTTGACCGACGTCGAGGCCAGCAATCGCAACCATCGACTGGCCGCCTCGCCCCGCAGCGTCGTCTGGTCGCGGCGACAAAACTCGTCGAACTGCGCCACCAACTGCGGATCGAATTGCCTGCCCGCACAATCGTACAACTCGGCCATTGCGCGGTCGTGCGAGAAGGCGGGCCGATAGACGTGGTCGGTCGTCATCGCGTCGAATGCCTCGGCCACGGCGATCATCCGCGCCCCCAGCGGCAGCCGCGGACCATCGGCGGCAAAGCCGCTGCGGCTGCCGTCGTACCAGGCCAGCATGTTCTCCACGATCTCCAAAACCCGCCGCGACGCGCAACTGCGGCGGAGAATGCTCAGGCTCATCTTGCGGGAACGGGCCATGATCGCCGCCTCGTTCTCGTCGAGCGTCTCCGGCTTCAAGAGGATGCCGTCGGGCGCGCCGATCATGCCGACGTCGTGCAGCAACGCGGCAATCTCGATGTCGTCGCGCTCGTCGTCCTCGAGCCCCATCTGCACCGCCCAGCTCGAGCACGTCAACGCCACCCGCAACCCATGACCGGCCACCGCCGCATTCTTGCACTCCAACGCGGTAAACAGGCCGGCCGCCACCCCCAAACGAGCCTGTATCAGCCGCTCGTCGATCGCCTCGCCGAACACCGGCGGCAGCACCTCGCTGGCAACCGTCATCGCCTCCAGTTCCCTAAGCAGGGTATGGAGTTCGGTCATCCAACGCTCGGCCGACTCCGGAGCGGTCGGAATCGCCGTGGACGTGATCGATTGGGATTCGAGGGGGGATTCGGGAGTGTTGCTCATAGCTGCGAACTTCACGGAAATTAAGGCTAGCCCGGCGGCCACGTGGCTGTAGCGGCGCAGCCAACGGCCGCTGGGGCCAGTCACGGGGGGGCTACTCACTGAAAACGTAGGTCACGTATAGACTTGGGTCAAAACCGGTGGTCGTAAGCCGTTACGCGGATGCGATTTTCGTCATTTTTGCACGAAATCGAAGCTGGCGGCCCACTAATACCGGTAGGAGGACTCCATTATGCGACTGACTTTGCGAACGTTGTTGGCCTACTTGGACGGGATTCTGGAACCGAAGGACGCCGAGGATCTCGGCAAGAAGATCGAGGAGAGCGAATACGCCACCGGGTTGGTGCATCGGGTGCGGGACGTGATGCGGCGGCTGCGGCTGGGGGCGCCGAGCGTCTCGGACCGCGGGCCAGGGCTCGATCCGAACACCGTGGCCGAGTACCTCGACAACACCCTGGCCACCGATCGCGTGACCGATTTCGAGAAGGTCTGCCTCGACTCCGACGCTCACCTGGCCGAGGTCGCCGCGTCGCATCAGATTCTGACGCTGGTGTTGGGCGAGCCGGCCGAGGTGGACGAGACGACGCGGCAGCGGATGTATGAGCGTGAAGGACGTTCCCAGCGGGGCGAAACCGCCTCCGACGCCTCCGCCGCAATCTGCGGAGATGGCCGCACAGACTGCCGCTTTGCCGCTGAGCCTCGACCTCGAATGTGGGCGATGAGGCGGACGGGCGAAAATCGCGTCCCCGGCCAACCGTGCCCGAGTACCTCCGCGAGCCGCGCCGCCGGCGACGCTGGGTGAAGACTGCGGTGGGAACGGCAGCGACGGCCTGTGCAATCCTGCTGGTATTGGGACTGTTTGGTCTGTATCAGCCGGGAACTCCGATCGGCAACGTTCTCGTCTCGTGGGGCATCGTTGCGCCGGCAACGCCCAAGGAAGTGGCAGATAACGGAAAGAAACCTGAAGCAAGCGTCCCAAACAAAGAAGCGGGAAAAGAAGCGGGAAAGACAGACAAGGAGGGCACGCCGGCCGATGGGAATGCGACGGACGTCGGACAAGAGCCGACCGTGAATACGGGCACTGGGCCGGCGGAAAGACCATCTGCCGCACAGCCCGCCGAGAAACCGACGACGACAACAGCCGCTGGGCCGCCCGCGGCCGTGGTGAATGAAGCGAAACCGCCGGAAGCATCCAAGGCGACACCGAAGCCGGACAACGGGACTTCGACGGAGTCGAAGGCGCCGCCCCTGCCCATTGAGCCGAAACCGACGACGAAGCCAAAAGCAGAGCGGCCGGTCGCTCCGCCGCCGAAAGCCGTAAACAACACGGCACAGGAGCCCGCCCCCCTGCCGCCGCTGGCCGAGCCCGAACCGCTCGGGCGGCTCTTATCGAGCGAACAGGTGCTGCTGAGCGATAATCCGCCGAACGGTTGGACGCGCGTCGGGGCAAATCAGATGCTGGTTCCACAACGGGTGCTGGCGCTGCCGACGTATCGGCCCAAGATCGTGCTGACCTCGGGCGTGACGGTCGAGATGCTCGGCGGCACGCGCATCGACTTGCTGAGCAGCAGTGCGAAGGAACTGCCGGGCATTCGCGTGCTGTTCGGGCGGGTGGTGCTGGTGCCGCTGGGAAAGGCGGGCACGCGGCTGCGAGTCGAATTCGGCGAGCACCACGGCACAATCACCTTTGTCGATGCCGAGTCGATCGCCGCGCTCGAAGTGCATCACCTTCATCCGCCGGGAACGAATCCCGAGAGCGAGTCGGCCCGAGCGACGGGCGATCTGCTGGCCAGCGGCGGAGCGATCTCGTGGGAGGAGACGGTCGAGGGCAAGGCCGAAAAGCCGCAGCGGCTGGCGCCTTCCCAGCGGCTGAGTTTCGCGGCGGAGACGACCGGAACGCCGGTGGCCGCCAAGGAAGTGCCCAAGTGGATCACGGGCGAGGGGCTGCCGAAGGGGCCGCTGAGTCCGCGGGAGCAGTTGGACCGCCGCGCGTCGCCGGTGATCGCCCAATCGCTGCCCACCAACGAGCCGGCCCGCATCAAACTGCTCGAGTTGTTCACGTCGCGTCCGCAGTGGGAGGTGAAATGGTTGTCGCTGCGATGCCTGGGTTATGTCGGGCAGTTCCAAGACATGGTCATGGCGCTGAACGACATTGCGCAGAAGCCTCACTGGCAGGATCACATCGACGCGCTTCGCAACGCGGTCGATCGCGATGCGGAGACGGCCGCGGCGGTCCGCATGGCGCTGGAAAAGCGCTATCCGCAGCAGGCTGCCGCCGAACTGTACCGGATGCTCTGGGGCTACACCGACAAGCAACTGGAGTTCGGCGACGATGGAAAGGGGGGCGACGACGCCAAGCTCGTCCTGCGCCCTGGACGACGACCTGCTGGCCATACGGGTGTTGGCCAATGCCAACCTCAAGGAGATTACCGGCAAGGGCGAGATCTATCGGCCCGAATATACCGCGGCGCACCGGCAGCAGGCGATCCGGTATTGGCGTCAGCGGCTGGAGGCGAAACAGATCCGCTGGGTCAAGGCGGAACCAGGGGGCCGCGCCCGGCTGCATGAGAACGTCACCACGCCCCTGCCCGACCGCGGACAATAGCGGCTTCGCTGCACCATCACGCAGAGACGTCCCAATAGCCGGGAGCCAACGGCCTCCGGCTATTTTTTTGCACATCTCGGCGACGTGACATTGAAGCGACGGATGCTATAATGGTGGTCTCTCGCCTCAACCGAGAAGACACGTAAAGGAGATCTGACAATGGCGCTGCGATCGATGCGTGTTCTTGCGCGAAACTGACGGCAGTTCTCTTGACAGGTTGGCTGCTGGCGGCCGTGCCGCTTTGGGCGGCGGAGCGGGTGTTCGATGTGCGCGAGCTGGGGGCGACGCCCGACGGCAAGACGCTTTGCACCGCGGCGATCCAGAAGGCGATCGACCGCTGCGGCAGCGGCGGCGGGGGAACGGTCTATTTCCCGCCGGGCACGTACCTCTCCGGCACCGTCTTCCTGAAGAGCCACGTGACGCTGCACCTGGAAGCCGGCGCGACGCTGCAAGGAAGCCCGCGGCTGGCCGACTACCCGGTGGTGAAGGCGAAGGTGGCCGGGATCGCGCACCAATTCCTACAATCTCCGCAGCCTGATCTTCGCCGAGGACCTCGACGCCATCTCGATCGTCGGTCGGGGCACGCTCGACGGCAGCGGCGCCGCCTTACAAGTATTCCGCCCACAACGGCCGCCGCCCGCTGATCCTGCGGGTGATCAACTGCCGCGACGTGCTGGTCGAGAACATCCAGATGCAGAACTCGGGCTTCTGGAACCAGCACTATCTGGCCTGCCAGCGGGTGCGATTGCAGGGCATCCGCGTCTTTAACCACGCCACCTACAACGTCGACGGCGTGGACATCGACGGCTGCCGCGACTTCGTCGTCTCGAATTGCTTCTTCGACACGGACGACGACGCCATCTGCCTGAAGAGCACGTTCGACCGCCCCTGCGAAAACGTGCTGATCAGCAACTGCGTCGTCAGCAGCCACTGCAACGCCATCAAGATGGGCACCGATTCGTCGGGCGGATTCGTGAACGTCGCCATCACGAACTGCTCGATCGTCTCACCCCGTTACTCGAAGGTCATCTACGGGTTGCAGCGCGGCATCAGCGGCATTTCGCTGGAACTGGTCGACGGCGGCCGCATGGACCGCATCACCGTCTCGAACGTCACCATCGACGGCGTGGAGGCGCCGATCTTCGTCCGCCTGGGCAATCGCGGAATCGGCTTCGTTGTGGATCGTATGAAGCCGGAAAAGTCGGCCCCGGTCGGCACGCTTCGCAATGTCTCGTTTGCGAACGTCATCGCCACCCGCGCCGGCAAGACCGGCTGCCCGGTGGTGGGGCTGCCGGGGCATTGCATCGAAAACGTCTCGTTTAACAACGTAACGATCCGCAGCGAAGGGGGCGGAAAACGCCAATGGGCATCGGCCGCGATCAAGGAGCACGCCAACGGATACCCCGAGGCGACCATGTTCGGAAAACTGCCGGCCCACGGGCTGTATTGCCGCCACGTGCGCGGCCTAACGCTTAGCGACGTGCGGCTGCTGACCGACAAGCCCGACGGGCGGCACGCCCTGGTGCTCGACGACGTACAGGATGCGAACCTGAGCGGTCTTTCGTGCTCGCACGCCGCGGCCGCCCCGTCGGTCATCCGAATGACGCAGGTGCGAAATATCCTCGTGCGGGGATGCCAACCTGTAATCCCCGACGGCGTGTTTCTGCGACTGGAAGGGGGCGACACCGCCCGGATCGCCCTGATCGGAAACGACCTCAGCCGCGTCGGCAAGATCGCCGACTTCGGCGAAGGAGTCGAGCCGGCGGTCTTGCGTTCCGCCGGAAACGTCGAGGCAAAACGCTGACGTTGCGCGGGACGAGACGCTAGGGGGACGGAGGAGGTCGGCGGGAATACGCTTTCTATGTCTAGCGATTCCCTCGCCGACCTCCTCCGTCCCCTTCTGTCTCTTTCTTCTTGCCCAGCCGATCGGCCCAATAGAGCGGCTCGGGGAGGCGGCGACCGGTGAGAAGGCGGCGCACCACCTGTTCGCAAAACGTCAGATCGACGCGATGGCCGGGCGAAACGAAGATTGGCTGGCGGTTTCGACCAGGGCGTAGGCCGCCACGCCCTCGTCGGCGTTCGGATACGCCACATCGACGCCGCAGACAACGTGTTGGATCGGGAACGGGCGGCAACGGTTCCGTCATGCTTCGCGGCGACAGGCTACGAATACGGGATGCTGCCTTTTTGCTGCCCGGCGGGCGGCAGGCGGGGCAGATAGCGGTCCAACAGGTCGGCGGCCAGATCGGCGGCGGGCCGCCGCTGGGTCTCCGACGCCGCCTTCAGCCGCTTGGCCAGCTCGGGCGACAGGTAGACGGTCAGCGGAATCTTCTCGCAGGAGGTTGACTGTGTCATGGCATCAGAATCTACAGCATGTCGGCCCCGACGTCAAGAAAGCGCCAACGCCTCCGATTGCACGCTATCGCCGATCGTTTCGAGTTCATCTGGCAGCAAGGCGAGGTCGCCGGCGGCGGCGTTGTCGATGGCCTGCTGCCGGTTGCGGGCGCCGCACAGCGCACAGGCCAGCCCCGGCTGCGAGAACGTCCAGGCGATCACCAACTGCGCGACCGTCGCGTTGTGGCGGTCGGCGATCGGGTGAAGCTGCGCGAGCGAGGCGTTGATCGCTTCGATGTGTTCCGGCGTGAAACGGCGATTGTCGCGACGCAAGTCGCCGGCGGCGAACCTGACGATCGGGCCGCATTCGCTCCGTAAGCAGGCCATTGGCCAGCGGCGAGTAGGCCAGCACCGCGATGCTCTCCCTCCGGCAATACGGCAGGTTCTCTTGCTCGATCTCGCGGTCCAGCAGGCTGAACTTCTCTTGATCCGAGTCGATCGGGCCATAAGCCCTCATGTGCTCGACGTTGGCATTGCAGACGCCGATGGCGCGGATTTTGCCCTCCTTCTTCAGCCGCAGCAGTTCGCCCATCGTGTCGGCGATCGGCGTGGTCGATTCCTGCCAATGCGTCTGGTAGAGATCGACGTGGTCGGTGCCCAACCGTTTCAGGCTGCGTTCCAATTCCTGCCGGATGGACGCGGGCCGCAGGCATTTGAAAACCTCCATTTCCGAAGGCTGTGCGGCAATGCCGAGCCGGCTAGTGTGGAAGAAAAACTGCCCCTCCTCGCGGTCCCAGACCATGCCGCACTTCGTGGCGAGCACGACCTTGTCGCGGCGATCGCGGATCGCCCGGCCGACGATCTCCTCGGAGCGGCCGAATCCGTAGATCGGCGCGGTGTCGATTACATTGACGCCGGCGTCCAGCGCGGCCTGGATGGCGTCAATCGCTTCGTCTTCATCGACGCCGCCCCACATCCATCCGCCGATCGCCCAGGCGCCGAAGGCAACCGCCGAAACCTCGATTCCCGAAGATCCTAATTCTCGGTAGATCATGATCATCCCCTTGATTAACCAATTTGGCAGGTCGTAGGACGGATTTCCAAATCCGTCCACGTCTCGGGACACACTGAAGTCCATCCTACGATCGCACAACGACGTTACTCATCACATGGAGAATTATACGGAGGCAAATCCCGCCGTCCACGCGGCGGCGCAGAAGCCCGGCTTGTCGCAGCGATAACAGAGCGGACTCAGGGAATCCCTGATTCCGCCAAAGTCCGATGCGCGGCGCTCTTACTGCGTACCCGGCGAATCGTTCAGAGTCCGTAGACGCGGCGTCTCGCCGCGTTGTCTTGGTGCGCCGCGAGCCTATCCGTCAAGGAAAAGCGGCGAGACGCCGCTTCTACGCTTCCCGGCCCGTGAACGCTTCCTCTGCCCCGGCTACTTCGGGTTTTCGCCGGTCTGCCACGCCAACGGCGAGCCGGAATCGCTTTTCCAGCCTGCGAAGGTGACTTGAACGTTGGGGTTCGTGAGGATTTCCGCCAGCTTCTTCCGAATTGCCTTCTGGGCCTCTTCAAGCGTCATGCCCTTTACCTGAACCCGTCCGTATGCAGGCCCCAGCGCAACCGTTCCGGTCGGCTCGGCTTCCCCCTCGGAGAGATCGCCGTCACCCAACAACGTCACGATGAGCCCCACGGCCGATCCGCCGAAGGGCGTATCGACCAGCCCTGGGGCGGGAATTAGAATCGAGAAGCGAAGGATTTGCCCGTGGGCGGACAATAATCCTGTACGAGCATTTCCAAGCCGGGGCCGAGGTTGCAGCATGGACCCTCTCGATCGCGTGCAACGCGAGGAATTGCTCCGCGGCGCGGTCCTGGCCGGCAACGAAAACGCCTGGCGAACATGGTACGACGAAACCTTCGACGAGTTGTATCGCTACGTCCGCTGGCGTTGCGGCGGGCGGAGGGACTGGGCCGACGAGATCGTGCAGGAGACCTGGCTGACGGCCGTGCGGCGGATGCGCCGCTTCGACCCGCGAAAGGGGAGCTTCCTGGCTTGGCTGCGGGGCATCGCCGCCAACCTGCTGCGGAACGAGCTGCGCAGGCGGCGGCGATCGCCGAAGTTCCAGCAATCGACCGGGGCACAAATCAGCAAGACCGGCCAGCACAAATCGCACGGGGAGGATCGTCGCCGCGAAGAGGAAGTTGCCGCGGCGCTCGATGCGCCTGTCGGACCGCGAGGAGGCCGTGTTGCGGGCGAAATATCTCGACGGCCTCTCGGTGGCCGAGATCGCCGCGGCGCGCGGCGAGACGCCGAAGGCCGTCGAATCGCTGTTGAGCCGTGCCCGGCAGGCGTTTCGTGAAGTTTATCGGGGGAGGGGGACGGAGGAGGTTGTCGGGAAGACGTGATCCAGTTGGCGAAACTTCTTTCGACAACCTCCTCCGTCCCCTTCCGTAGTCGGGGATAAGGGGTGAACAAAATGAGAGAACTCGATGATTCCTTCGATGATCCGCTGATTGCGGCATTTCGTCTCGGCGACGGACAAAGCGTGGCCGACGAGCGGCTACGCGCGGCGGTGTTCACAGAAACCGTCGGCGTGCTGCGGGGTCGCCGCCGGCTGAAGCGGTGTGCCGTGGCCGCCGGCCTGCTGGGCTGCTATCTGGCCGGCATCACGACAATGGGGCTTTTTTGCGCAGGCCGAGAGAGCGAACGTCCCGCGGCGCCCGGGCCGACGGTGGCGGGCGAATCGCGGCACGCCGCACCACGTCCGCGGCACGTTTCGACGAATAGAAAAGAACAACAGGTTGCCGTGAAGAAACCGAGTGGTTTTGAGAGTTGGCGGCGGATCGGCGACCACTTCCTCCGCGACTCCGGCGACGTTTCGCTGGCCGTGGCCGGATATTCCGAAGCGATCAACCTCGCCTCCGCGGAAGAACGAAGGATTTCGCCCGGACAAGACAATTGGCTTTTGATGGCGCTAAAACAGGACGCACAATCCAGGGAGAAAAGACATGTTTCCGAACAGAATTAAGTCCGTCGTTGGGCGAGCGATTACGTGGCTTGCGGTGATCGCTCCGGTCTTTGCATGGAGTGACGCGATGTCTGCCGAAGCCGCCTCCAAACAACCGCCCGCGAAAAAAGCCGTATCCCAATCCAATCCGCCTTTCCCCAATCCGTTCTCTGCGGAACCCAGCAGCGGCAAATCACAGCCCGCGAAGAAAGCCGCCTCCAAACACTCGGGCCATACGATGATCGTTCCGGGCAGGCAGAAAGTCGCGGAGGGAGGAAAACTGGGGGAACGTATTCCGGCACAACCAACATCGCCGAAGGCTCGCTGGTGCTCGCCGGCGGCGGAATGGGGCCGTTCCCCACCACGCTCGACCATGCGTTGACCATGGCGCTGCAAACCAGTCCGAAGGTGATGGCGGCCAGGGCCAGAGTCACGCTGGCCGAGGCCGAGCTAAGCAGGCGCAAATGGAAGTGGCGCGGAAGATCGTCGAGTTGTGGACGGAGCGGCAGACGCGGCAACTCACTTATGAGAATGCGCTCGCACAGAACAAACAGCTTCCAGGATCCGTGTCCGCCCCCGAACTCATTGCGTCCGGTGCTTCGGTGACACAGGCGGAAATGGAGTTGCGTTGCCTGATCGGCCAGGCGTCGAGCAGCGCTGCTTGGGGCAATTCGGCGGCGCCATTTGAGCGGCCGGTGAAGCCGTTACAGTTGCCGCGCGGCGTGATCGTCCAGAGATTCGCGATGCGCTTTTCACTCAGACAGAGCTCGTGTTTGTTGAGGCGCCGCTGCAAGATGTGATTGACTATCTCAAGGACCGACACAAGATCGAAATCCAGTTCGACTTGAAAGCCCTTGAGAAGGTCGGCATTGGAACCGACATGCCGGTGACCGTGGATCTTAAACGCATCACTTTGGGTGATCTGTTTCAGTGGTGGGAGGACACAGAGCCCCGATTGAAGTTTGTCGTTCGCCACTACGGCATCTTGGTGACCACGCCGGAGCGCTCCCGCCAACAGGGGTACTTCCCCGCGGTCGACTTTGTTCGGCTGGCGGCCGGCGGTGGAGCAGCCGCGGCCGCTCCTAACGCGGCTCGGGAATCGCAATCGCAGCCGCAAGGACCAGCGCGTCGTGAACACGGTCTGAAAACGATCGGGCCTCCGAATGATCCATTCGCGGAGAAGTCATCCAGCCCTTCGGCAAAGCCACCAAGGAAGACAGAAAAGAGACCGGGATCGGATAATGATCCATTTTGAGCCGCCGTCGCGCCCTTCGCCGGACGCGGCAACCAGAAAGAGAATATCGCAGTAGCCGGGAACCAACGGTCCACGGAGTTGCGACGGAAGACGAAACGCCGCGTGACCTCCAGCCCGCGACTCCGCCGACACATCGACGATGAGGCAAAGACGCATTACCAATGCGTTTGCGCGTGTTTGCGGTTCGTATGGACGAGATGACGTTTAGCCGACGTGCCTGCACGCCGCGAGAAACGGGGGAGAACTCTCGCAGTTCCGCGGCGGACAAGTCCGCCGGCTAAACGATTCTCTGTGCTTCACCCATCGCTGTGCCCGGTTGTATTTCGGCTGAGCGCGGATTAGACTGGATAGAGCCGTGCGATCCTGGGAAAAAGGGGACAGGTCCAATTTGCCGGGACGGCCCGGAGGGTGCTTCGCACAAATTGGACCTGTCCCCTTTTTCCCCTCCCGTCCCGTGAGAACCGCATCGTGAAGCTGCAATTCCTGGGGGCCGCTCGTCAAGTCACCGGTTCACAATACTACGTCGAGGCCGACGGCGCGCATCTGCTGGTCGATTGCGGAATGCACCAGGAACGGGCGTTTCTGGCGCGCAACTGGGATCCGAGCCCATTGCAACTCCGCGATCTCGACGCGCTGCTGTTGACGCACGCCCACGTCGATCATTGCGGGTTGGCGCCGAAACTGGTCCACGACGGTTTTCGCAGCCCGATCATCTGCACGTCGGCCTCCGCCGATCTGGTCGAGCTGGTGCTCCGCGACGCGGCCGAGATTCAGATGGAAGATGCCGCGTTCAAGGAGAAGCGGCACCGCAAGGAGGGCCGCCGCGGCCAACGACCGATCAAGCCGCTCTACACGATCCGCGACGTGGATCGCACCGTGCCGCTGATCGAGGCCGTTTCCTACGAGCGGCCGGTCAGGATCAACGACCGCGTCCACGCCGTTTTCCACGACGCCGGCCACATCCTCGGCTCGGCGATGATCGAGCTGCGGGTGAGCGATCACGGCAGCCCGCGGCGAATCATCTTTACCGGCGACCTGGGCCAGTGGGATCGCCCGATCGTCCGCAACCCCACGACCTTCACCGAGGCCGATTATGTCGTGATGGAATCGACCTACGGCAACCGCGTTCACGAAGATCACGGGTCGATCGAGTCGCAGTTGGAAAAAGTAATCACCGACACCGTCGCCCAGGGCGGCAAAATCGTCATCCCCATTTTTGCCATCGAGCGGGCGCAGGACTTGATCTACTACCTCGAGCGCCTGCTGGGGGCCGGGCGAATCCCGCAAGTGCCGGTGTTTCTCGACAGCCCGATGGCGGCCGACGTGAATGAGGTCTTCCGCCGGCACCGCGAGTGTTTTGACGCCGAGGCCCGCGAAATGACCGCCAACGGCGGCGGGTTGCTGAAGTTCCCGTCGCTTCACGTCGTCCGCACGGTGGCCGAGTCGATGGCCATCAACGGCATGAAGGGTCCGGCGGTGATTCTGTCGACCTCGGGCATGTGCACCGCCGGCCGCATCAAGCATCACCTCGCCCACAACATCGGCAATCCCGCCTGCACGATCCTCTTCGTCGGCTACCAGGCCCAGGGCACGCTGGGGCGTCAAATCCTCGACGGCAACCGCGAGGTCCGCATCCACGGCATCAACCGGCTGGTGCGGGCACAAGTCCGGCAGATCCAAGGCATCTCCGGCCACGCCGACCGCAACAGCCTGTTGCAGCTGGCTAGGCTATTTCCAGAAGCCGCCGCGGCAGGTGTTCGTCACCCACGGCGAAGCGGAGGCATCGCTGTCGTTTGCCGAAGAGGTCCGCAGCAAGTTCGGCTGGAACGTCACCGTGCCGGAATATCGGGAGACGGTGACGCTCAATTCGGAATGAAACGGAAAAGCGGCTGCAAAGGGACAAACAAGGCGGCGCAGCAAGCAATCTCACAGACTTTGATTGCTGGTTACGGTACGCTTGGCACAAGCGGCAACACCCTGATGACGTCGGCAAAGCGGGCATAGTCATCGGTATTGTGCGTGAGAAGGATGCCGATGCCGTAGGCCAGCATGGTTGCGACGATGTTGGCGTCGTGAATCTGTTTACCGCCAACGGGCACTGCTTGCAGAAGTTCCAAGAGTTGCGACGTCACCGCAGGACCGTCTTCGGCAATCGAAAAACGGTCCTGGAGTTTCCGAACATCCTCAATCAATATCTCGCTCGGCTGCGGAATGGCGAACGTCTGCGGACGGCTGAGCGTCGCCAGGTACTCTCGCAAGACTTGGCGACTAATCCAGAGTTCAACGCCGGTCTCTTGTTGCACGTGAATCGCGTGACGGGCTTCGGCATGAAACGGCGCACGCGACACGACCGCGTACACCAAAATATTTGTGTCGACGAAAAGGCGATTATCTTCCTTGGTCGCCATACAAATGCTCTCGTTGCAGGGAGAGGCCAACTGGCCATGGGCCGAAATCGTGGACGGGAACGTCGACAGGGCATCGAGTTGCCGATGCCGCACGATCCTCATCCGCTTGCCGTTCGTCCAGCAGCACCACGGCCCGATGTCTTCCGGCCGGTACCGTCGATGACAACTGCAACTCGATCACGGCTCTTCCGTCCACCGTCACCGACATTTCCGTTTCGATTGCTCTCATACAATATCTCCGCAAAACGCCGCCCATGCAATTATTGCATACGGCGCATCGCATTTCCAGCCCTTCGCGATCATTCCTCGCTCTCTAGCTTCTTTGCCGTCGCCAAATCGGCGTCGGCCTTCGCCTTTTCGCCGAGTTTCTTGTAGAGTTCGCCGCGGGCGCGATAGGCGGGGGCGCTTCGGGATCGAAGCGAATGGCTTCGTTGAACGCGTCGAGGGCTTCGGTCGGCTTGTTCAGTCGAACGAGGCTGCGGCCGAGCCAGTAGGAGACGTCGGCCAGCTCCTCGTCGTAGCCGTCTTCGTCGTGCATCTGCTCCAACAGCTTCGCGGGCCTTGGCGAACCGGCCGCGCCGCCAGAAGCGGTGGACCGTGGCCCAGTCGTGCACGCGGGCGTACGGCCGCCAGGGATACGCCGATTTGTCGGAAAACTCTTCATCACGCTCTCCGGCGTGTCCCACCAATCGCAGAACCAGAGCGTCGGGTCGGTCGGCAGCTTCTTCTTCGCGGCCCAGGGCAGGAAGACGTTCGATGTAGAACGCCCGGGTGCGCTGGGCGGCTCGCAACTCGTATTTCAGAGATGCCGGCGACGAACGCCTCTTTCGACACCCGGCCGCGATCGGCTTCGTCGTTCAGCCGGACGAACTCGCGGGCGTAGTTGACGTTGTGCAACTCGTAGACCGCACCGGCCCAAAGCTCCTCGAACCGCCGCGGCTTGCCCTCGTTCGGCCCGCAGGTGTAGTGGGCCTCGACCAGGATGGCGGCGTTCTCGCCGTTGCCGGGCGCGAGGTGCTCGGCGTCGGAATGCAGCGGCGGCGAGGGATCCCAATCGATCGAGCTCGACGAAATCTTCGCCGGCGAACTTGCGCGGCCCAATCGCGGAGGAACTTCGCCTCGTCGCCGAACTTGGGCCATCGCCGGCCGGTCGTGCAGCATCCGGGCCACCTGCTTTTCGCCGTGGGCAAGGGCTTCGGCCGACAGCCGGCTGCCGTTCGAGGGGCGGTAGTGCTGGCCCTCGTCGCCGGGATTCAGACGCGACGGCGGCTTTCAGATCGGCGGCGCCTTTCGCATAGTCCCCCTTGCGGAGCCAGGCCACGCCGCGAAGTCCGTGATACTTGGCCTGCTTCGGTTCGAGCCGGATCGCCTCGTCGAGCCGGGCGATGGCCGCGTCGAAGTCCCCCTTGGCCAGCAGGTGTTTCGCCTGCTGGAAGCGATCGACCTTCTCGGCCGCCCGCAGCGGCGCACCGGCCCAGGCCGCGGCCGCGATCAGAACTACCCAGCAAATGGCCGGCAGCGAGAATCCCATAGCGGAATTATCCTTCACGCCGCAAATGTCGGCAATCCCGCAAAGCGGGTTTCACCCAGTAGGTCCCGTTAGTAGGTCCCGCTTGCCGAGCGGGACTCTGCGGCTTTCCCGCAGAAGTCCCGCTCGGCAAGCGGGACCTACTCCGCCAGGAAACCGAGATTGCACTGCCCATCCGCGGTCGCATATCATACTGCTAACATTTTGCTTTAACTGCGGAGCCGGCCTTGTTGGATGCATCGGGGTTTCGAGAACTTGTGAGCGGACGGCGGCGCGGCGCCGGGGCGTCCGCCTGCGCGGCGTGTTGCGGCTCGGCGAGTGCTTCTATGCGGCCGCCGTCCGGCTGGCGAAACCGCCGCTACGACCGCGGCGCGGCCGCGGTCCATCGCGTCGGCGTGCCGGTGGTGAGCGTGGGCAATCTCACCCTCGGCGGCACCGGCAAGACGCCGCTGGTCGAGTGGCTCGCCGCGTGGTTCCACGCGCGCGGCGTTCGCGTGGCGGTCGTCAGCCGCGGATATGGCGCGAAGCAGCGGCGAGGAAAACGACGAAGCCCGCGAGCTGCGATGGCTGTTGCCCGACGTGCCGCACGTGCAGAACGCCGACCGCGTGGCGGCGGCGCAGGAGGCGATCCGGACGTTCCAGGCGGAATTGATCGTGCTTGGACGACGGTTTCCAGCATCGCCGCATCGCCCGCGATCTGGACATCGTGCTGTTGGACGCCCTCGAACCGTTCGGGTTTGGCCACGTCTTTCCGCGCGGCACGCTGCGCGAGCCGGTCGCAGGGCTGCGGCGGGCCGACGTCGTGATTCTCTCCCGCGCCGATCTGCTCGATCCCGGCCAGCGGGCCGATATTTGGCGAGAGCGTCGCCAGCCATGCTCCGACGGCGATCTGCGTGCGGAAGCGATCCACGCCCCGCGGACGCTGATCTCGGCCGACGGCCAACAGACGCCGCTCGAGACGATTCGCGGCCAGTCGGTGGCGGCGTTCTGCGGAATCGGCAATCCGGCCGGCTTTCGGCATACGCTGGAAACGTGCGGCTGCCGCATCGCCGGATTTCCGCGAGTTTCCCGACCATCACCGCTTCACGCCGAACGACGTCGATCTGCTGGCCGAATGGTCGCGCGGGCTCGGCGTTTCGGCCATCGTTTGCACCTGCAAGGACCTGGTCAAACTGCAACCGAGCAGATCGCCGGCCGACCGCTTTGGGGCGTCAGGATCGAGATGGAGTTTCAAGACGGCCAGGAGTTCTTGGAGTCGCGGTTGAAGACGTTGATCGAATGGAAATGCAGACGATAGCCGGAACGAACGAAGTCCATCGATCGAACGCAGATGACACAGATCCGTGGGATCCGTGGCATCCGTGCTTCATCGACAGTGGAATTGTCTTTCCATGAAGATTGCCGTTTTTCTTCCGAATTGGCTTGGCGACGTGGCGATGGCCACGCCGGCGCTGCGGGCGCTGCGGCGGCATTTCGGGCCGCAGGCCCGCATCGTGGGAATCCTGCGCCCGTATCTGGCCGACGTGCTGGCCGGCACGCCGTGGCTCGATGAGCAATGGTTCTTCGATCCCCGCTCGAAAGATCGCTCGCGGCACGCCTGGGCCGTCGCCCGGCGGATGCGGGCCGAGAGGTTTGACGTGGCCGTGCTGATGACCAATTCGCTTCGCACGGCGTTGGTGGCGTGGCTGGGCAGGGCCGAGCAACGGATCGGCTACGTCCGCTACGGCCGCGGCCCGCTGCTGACCGGCAAGCTCTATCCGCGCCGCGTCGGCCGACGGATCGCGCCGATGCCGATGGTCGAGACCTACCTGGAACTCGCCCGGGCGGTCGGCTGCGGCGAGGAGTCGCCTCGGCTCGAGCTGGCCACGGTCGAGGCCGACGAGCGATCGGCCGACGCGGTGTTCGAGCGGCTCGGCCTGCGCGGCGACGGCCGCGTCATCGCGCTCAATTCGAGCGGGGCCTATGGCGGCTCGAAGCTCTGGCCGGTCGAATACTTCGCCGAGTTGGCCCGGCGGATCGTCGCCGAACTCGACCACGACGTGCTGGCGTTTTGCGGACCGAAGGAGCGACGACATCGCCCGGCGGATCGTCGAGCTGTCGGCCAGCGACCGGGTGTTTTCGATGGCCGATCAGCCGATGGACCTGGGCACGGCCAAGGCGTGCATTCGCCGCTGCCGGCTGATGGTTTCGACCGACAGCGGCCCGCGCCACGTCGCCGCCGCGTTCGGGCTGCCGCTGGTGACGATGTTCGGCCCGATGCTGCCGGTCTGGAGCGAAAACCCCACGCAACGGGCCGTCAATCTCGTGCTCGATCTCGACTGCATCGGCTGCCACAAGCGGGTCTGCCCGCTGGGGCACCATCGCTGCATGCAGGACTTGACGGTCGACACGGTTTTCGCGGCGGCTGACGTCGCTGCTGTGAGCCAGAACCTGGCGGTGTGCCACTGCTGGACAAGCAGTGTTCGACGCGAACCGTCAGAAACGGCACTGCTTGTCCAAGCAGTGGCAGATGTCGGGGTCAACGCGATCTAATGCGTCAGAACGGGCCGGCGGAACGGGCATCTTCTTTCGGACCGTGGCGTTTTCGCTGAGCACTCGTTGGGCCTTTGCCAGGTCGTTGACTCGGATGACGGCCAACATTCCGCCCTTGGCCTTTCCGGCGCCGTCGAATGCGCAATAGGCGTAGTCGATGTTCAGATGCTCGGCGGCAAGCCGCTCGCAGACTTTGCGGAACCCGCCCGGCTGATTCGACATTTCGACCAATAACACGTCGGTGGCGTCACAACGGATACTCAGGCTCTCCAAAACCTGCTCGGCGGCGGCAACGTCGTCGGGCACGAAGCGAACCGTCCCTCGTTCGCCGGAATCCATGACCGCCAACGCCCTGAGATTGACCTTCTCCTTGTTCAACGCCGTCAAGCACGTCCGCAAGCCGCCCTGGTTTGTTGACCAACGAAACCGACAATTGCCTGGCCGTTTGCATTGCGAGCAATCCTTTCGTGGAGTTCAGAAAAACTGGAAAAGACGCCGGAGCCTGCGATCACATCAGGCCCCATTGAGATCATAGCAGTCTGGCGAAAATGGTCAAACTAATTGCGGGAATGGCGACGAAAATCGCGCTGGACATTCTGCCTATTTTGCCCGATTTTACCAGCCGACCTAACGCTGCGGCGGGGGATGCCGCGTTTGCTGCACGGGACGTCAACACCCTACAAGCCGTTCAGCCGGCAAACTTGTCGCCGTGCCTGGACCAATCGACGCATTTCACGGCGTGCACACGCAGGCGATTGGCTGCCCCGCGCCTTCTCCCCGTGACTGCCTCTTCCCCCTTTCAACCCGTCTGGGGAACTTCTCACCGCGGCAAATCGTCCCATAATTATGTGTACAATGCCGTTCGCTTCACGCTACTCCGCTTAGTCAGGAGAAATTGCCATGCGCCGCTCCATTGGTCTCCGTCGCCGCGATTCTGTTGTTCTTCGCGCCCGCCGTCGCTCGGCGCAGGGATTGTTGGTGGTCGTCGATCCGAACGAGCACGTCCGCCTGCCGCGGCCGATCGTCATCTGGCCGCATCCCCCCGTTGCCGCATCCCACGCAGCCGCCGCCGTGAGCTACAAGATCAAGGAACTCGACGTGCAGGCGCGGCTGGTCGATCAGGTGGCGCAGGTGCAGGTGTCGCAGACGTTCGTCAACACGGGCAGCCAGCCGATGGAGGTGTCGTTCGTCTTTCCGCTGCCCTACGACGGCGCGGTCGAGCGGATGACGCTGATGATCGACGGCCGCGAGTATCCCGCCAAGTTGCTCGACGCCAAGGACGCCCGGCGGATGTACGAGGAGATCGTGCGGAAGAACCGCGATCCGGCGCTGCTGGAATGGATGGGCACGGGCTTGTTCCGCACCAGCGTCTTTCCGGTGCCGGCCGGCGCGAGCCGCACCGTTTCGCTCCGCTATTCGCAACTCTGCCGCAAGCAGGAGGGGCTGACCGATTTCCTCTTCCCGCTGAGCACCGCCAAGTACACGTCCGAGGCGGTCGAGAAGGTGAGCATCCGCGCGACGATCGAAAGCCAGGAGGAGATCAAGAACGTCTATAGCCCCACGCACGCGATCGAGATCAAGCGGCCCGACGAGCACCACGCCATCGTCGCGCTGACGACCAAGAACGAAGTGCCCAGCGGCGACTTCCGCCTGCTCTACGACGTCGGCAAGGGGAAGCTGAGCACGCGGGTATTAAGCTACCGGCCCGATCCCGCGCAGGACGGCTATTTCCTGCTGCTGGCAAGTCCCGAGATCAAAGCCGACGGCAGCGCGGGCGTCCCGCCCGCCTCGGGCAGCGTCCCCCTCGTGGCTTCATCGAGCGAGCGCAAGCCGAAGCCCGACAAACCGCAGCCGAAAACCGTGGTCTTCGTGATTGATCGATCGGGCAGCATGGCCGGCACGAAGATCGAGCAGGTCCGCGCGGCGCCTGAAGTACGTGCTGAACAACCTGCACCAGGGCGATCTGTTCAACATCGTGGCCTACGACGACCAGGTCGAGGCGTTCAAGCCGGAGTTGCAGCGGTTCGACGAGGAGACGCCGCAAGGCAGGCGCTCGGCTTCGTCGAAGGGCTCTACGCCGGCGGCAGCACCGACATCGACGCCGCCATGCGCATCGCGCTGGCCCAAATCCAAGACCCCAAACGCCCCAGCTATGTGATCTTCCTGACCGACGGCCTGCCCACCGCCGGCGAAACCAACGAGATGCGAATCGTGGCCAACGCCAAGAAGCTCAACAAGCATCACGCCAGGATCTTCGCCTTCGGCGTCGGCTACGACCTGAACAGCCGATTGCTGGACAAGCTGGTCCGCGAAAACTACGGCCAGAGCGAATACGTCCGGCCCAACGAGAACATCGAGGACCGCATCGCCAAGCTCTACAACCGCATCGAGTCGCCGGTGCTGACCGGCGTGCGGCTCCAATTCGTCTTCGACGCGATCAAGACCGACGGAGGGCGATCCGATCAACCGGGTCTATCCGAAAGACTCGTTCGACCTGTTCGCCGGCGAGCAACTCGTCGTGGTCGGGCGATACCGCAAGCCCGGCACGGCAAAGGTGATCGTGCAAGGCTCGCTGGGCGAACTCCAGCAGAATTTCGACTTTCCCGCCACGCTCGTCGAAAAGAGCAACGACGATAGTTTCGCCTTCATCGAGAAGCTCTGGGCCGTGCGCCGCGTGGGCGAAATCCTCGACCAGTTGGACCTCAACGGCCAGAATCCCGAATTGGTGAAGGAACTGGTCGG
>CAWFIG010000032.1:0-7718 GCA_963815695.1 uncultured Planctomycetia bacterium | reverse complement strand
GTTGGAGCCGCCCAGCGGCGGCCGCGTCGTGCTCGACGATCAAGACCCGGCCACGCTCGCCGAGCCGCGCTGGCGGCGTTCCGCAATCGCAAAATCGGCTTCGTCTTCCAAGATCATCACCTGCTGCCGCAATGTTCGGTGCTGGAAAACGTGTTGACGCCGACGGTGGCCGGCGGCCGAACGTCGCCCGAGCAGATCGAGCGGGCCCGGATGCTGCTGGATCGCGTGGGCCTGGGCGATCGAACTGGCCATCGCCCGGCCGAGCTTTCCGGAGGCGAGCGTCAGCGGGCGGCCCTGGCCCGGGCGATGATCTGCACGCCGCTGTTGGTCTTGGCCGACGAGCCGACCGGCAACCTCGACCGCACCACCGCCGCCCGCGTCGGCGAGTTGCTGCTGGAGCTGCAACGGCAAGAGCAAACGATGTTGATCGTCGTCACCCACAGTGAACGCCTCGCCGGATTGATGGAGCGGCGGCTGGAGTTGGACGACGGAGCCCTGAAGGAAAGGCCGCTAGGGAAAAGAGTTAAAAGTGACGGAAAGTGACAAGGTCAGTGGCGGGGGGGAAAATCTTCGAATGACGAATGACGTGATGATGATTTCGAGCTTGAATTTTCTATCCGATTCATTCGTCATTCGGATTTCGTCATTAGCAAAGCTAACCACTCGACTATCCCATCTTACCCATGTCTCCCTTCCGCCTAACCGTCGCCTCGCTGCTCTACCACTGGCGGATCGAACCTCGCCGTGGCGTGCGGGGTGGCGGTTTGTACGGCCGTGCTCACCGGTGCGCTGCTGGTGGGCGACTCGATGCGCGGCAGCCTCCGCCATTTGACCCTCGACCGGCTCGGGCGCATCGACGAGGCATTGGTAACAAATCATTTCTTTCGGGCGGCGTTGGCCGATGACATTCATCAACAGGCCGTGCCCGCCATTCTGTTGCCGGTGAGCTTGGAAAACGCCGATCCACGCTCGCCGCGCCGGGCCGGCGGAGTGGCAACTGTTCGGCTGCGACGATCGCTTCTGGAAGTTGGGCAACGGAGGGCCGCGACGGCTGCCGGGCCCCCACGAGATCGTGTTGAACCAGCCGGTGGCCGATCGGCTCGGCCTGCACCTGGGCGACGCCGTGCTGCTCCATTTGCCGGCGCTCGGTGCGATTCCGGCCGGACAGTGCGTTGGGCAAGAAGCGGAACACCGTGCGCACGCAACGGGTCACGCTGAGCGGAATCATCCCGGCCGAAGGGCTCGGCGCGTTCAGCCTTCGGCCCACGCAACGCCCGCCGCAAAACGCCTACGTGTCGCTCGATTGGCTCGAACAGCGGCTCGATGAGCCGGGCCGAGTCAACGCGATATTTACCGAGAGCGATTCGCCCGTCGTTCATCCTCAATTGGCCGACTACGGCCTGCGGGTCGATCGCACCGCGCTGGGTTACTGGAACATCACTTGCGACCGTATGATGCTCGATCCGGCGATGGAGCAGGAAATCGCTCAAGGTCCTTCGTGCGATGTCGAAAATGCGGCTCGACGTTCAACCGGCGATGACCTACCTGGCCAACACGTTGGCCTGCAACGGCCGCGAGGTGCCCTATTCGACGATTACGGCCATCGACTTCGCCGACCGGCCGCCGCTTGGCCCGTTCCACTCGGCCAACGGGAAGCCGCTGCCGCCGCTCGGCCCGAACGAGATCGCATTGAACTCGCTGGGCCGCCGATCAATTGCACGCCCGGCGTGGGCGATACCGTGCGGCTTGCGTACTTCGAGCCGGAGAGCCTCGACGGGCAAGTCCGCGAAAAGACCGTCGCACTGCGGTTGGCGGCATCGTCGAACTCGCCGGCGCGGCCGACGACCGCGCGCTGGTGCCCTCGGTCAAGGGCATGACCGACGAACTGACGATGGCCGATTGGGATCCGCCCTTTCCGTTCGACGCCAAGCGCATTCGGCCCGCCGACGAGGCAGTATTGGAATCGCTACGGGCCAACGCCCAAGGCGTTCGTGTCGCTGGCGACCGGCCGCCGGCTTGTGGGGCAGCCGCTTCGGACAAACCACCTCGCTCCGCGTGGCTGTTGAAGGGGACGGAGGTGGCGGCGGGTCAGCCTCCGAATGTACGCCTTCGCCGCCGACCTCCGTCCCACTGGAGTCGCCTCCTACAGCAGCATCTCGATCCCGCGGCGATGGGTTTCGTGTTCCAGCCGATCCGAGCGCAGCAACTGGCCGCCTCGAAAGGGGCAACCCCCTTCGGCGTCCTCTTTCTCTGCTTCAGCTTCTTCATCATCGCCGCCGCCGTGATGCTGGTGGCCTTGCTGTTCCGACTGGGGATCGACCGCCGGGCCGTCCAGATCGGCACGCTGCTGGCCGTCGGGCTGTCGCGGCGCAAGGTGCGGCGAATGCTCGTTGGGCGAAGGGCTCGCCGTGGCCGCCGTCGGCAGCCTGTTGGGCGTGCCCGCCGGAATCGCCTACGCCGCGCTGATGCTCCTGGGCCTGCAAACCTGGTGGCTGGCCGCCATCGTGACGCCATTCTTGCGGCTCCATGTTACGGCCACGAGTTTGGCGATCGGCTGCGCGAGCGGAGTCGTCGTGGCGACCGGCGCGATTTGGCTCTCAGTTCGAAGGATCGCTCGCCTGCCGCCGCGGCGGCCTGCTGGCCGGGCTCGACCCTACAGTTCTCATTCCACCGGACAAATCTCTGTGTGGCCAGCCGAAATCCCACCCCTCTCCCTGTGGCGTGACCGAGCCGTGACGGCCGGGGCCGTGAGGTTGCCTGCCGAAGCGAGTCGCGCACACGGTTGCGAGAGGTGTGCTGGCGCTGCGTCGGATCAACCGCCCTCACCCTAACCCTCTCCCAAAGGGAGAGGGGATTATCAGGGCCGCTTGGATCGAAATCGTATCGTCCTGCTCGCCGTAGCGCCGACCGCCGCGTTGCTGCTGGCCCACGTCGGCGAGACTTGCAGACCGGCATGTTCTTCGCTGCCGGCGCGGTCGCTTGCTGACGCCATTGACCCTGGTCTGGCTCCGCCTGCGGGCAGGCATGACCGGCTCGGCCGTTTCGGTCGGCCGCGGAAATCTCGTGCGGATGGCCCTGCGGAATGCCGCGCGAAATGCCGGCCGAAGCACTTGACCATCGGACTGGTCGCCGCGGCGTCGTTTCATCATCGTATCGATGGACGCATTCCGTCTCGATCCGACGCAGCAAACGCCCACGCTGCACTCCGGCAACGGCGGCTTCGCCCTGGTGGCCGAAAGCGATCAGCCGATCCTGCAAAATCTCAATTCGCCGGAGGGCCAAGCCGCCCTGGGCTTTTCGGCGGAGGATCAGAAGACGCTGGCCGGCAGCACGATCGTCTCCTTGCGAGTTCACGCCGGCGAGGATGCGAGTTGCCTGAATCTGTATCGGCCACGGCAGCCGCGAGTGATCGGCGTTCCGCGGCGATTCATCGACCGCGACGGATTCGCCTGGGCCGACACGCCGCGGCAATTGCGACCCGTGGCAGTTGCTCAAACAGCAGGCGCGACGCCGTGCCGGTCATTCTGGAAAAGAACACGGCCAACTACTCGCTGCAATTGTGGGGCGGGCTGGGCGAGACTTTCGAAATCACCGACGGCCGGGGCAAGCCCGTCCGACTCCGCGTGGTCGCCCTACTGGCCGACAGCATCTTCCAGGGCGATCTGCTGGTGGGCGAGTCGGACCTCTTGCGGCTCTTTCCCGACGCCGAGTGGCTGCCGGTTCTTTCTTGTCAAAACCCCGCCAGCAAACCGCGGCGGTGCAAAAGACATTGCAAGAAGATCTCGGCGAGTACGGCTTTTCGGCCGAAACGACCGGCCGGCGTCTGGCCGGATTTCTTGCCGTGCAGAACACCTACCTCTCGACGTTCCAGAGCCTTGGCGGCCTGGGGCTCTGCTGGGGACTTTCGGGCTGGCAGCCGTGCAGTTGCGAAACGTGTTCGAGCGGCGGGGCGAATTGGCACTGCTCCGGCGACCGGATTCCGCCGAGCCACGCTCGGCTGGCTGGTGCTGCTGGAACACGCGGGCTGTGGCCACCGGATTGGGCATCGGTACGCTGGCGGCATGCTGGCCGTGCTGCCGCATCTCTTCCGCTCGCGGCGTCTTGGTTCCCTGGGCATTGTTGGCCGCCACGTTAATCGTCGTGTTCGTCGTGGGCCTGGCCGCCGGCGGGCGGCCGTTCGGGCCGTCGTTCGAGCGCTCCCTTTGCTGGCCGCGCTCCGCGAGGAACGGGGATAATGCGTGTGAAACCGTGCCACTGCTTGGAACAAGCAGTGCAGGTGCAGTGGGTTACGCCCAGCACTGCTTCTGCGAAGCAGTGGCACACTTCAACATGTGCGAAACCACACGCGGTTTTGGAAAGCAGAGAGGTTTAGGTAGAGTGGAGAGATGATGATGGCCTCGTTTCGCGTCATTATTGGGAGGCGATCTAGCGTAAATTGGCTCCTCCGACTAAACTCTGCTGTTCCCGTTCGACTTTTCCGATTAGAGTAGAGTATTCTGACGCCAATCTGTCCAAGGAGTCGTTCAGTGCTTCGTTTTTGACATGCATATGTCTGTGCTGTGTTGGATGTTTCTTGTTGTTGACAGGCATCGGGAATGCCTCCGATCACGCGAGCCGGCCCAGCGAGACGCTCCTGCCTGATACCACGCAAGGTTTCTTCGCCATCTCCAACGTCGACACGCTCCGGGAGCACTGGAACAACACCCAGCTCGGCCACCTGATGGCCGATCCGGTCATGGAGCCGTTCACCAAGGACGTGCGGCGTCAGTTCGAGGATCGCTGGTCGAGCGTTCACGAGCGGCTTGGTCTGACGCTGGACGACATGAAGGGGGTGCCCGGCGGAGACGTGGGCATCGGTCTGGTCTGCGCCGAAGCCCGGCACAGCGGCGTTGGCCATCGTGATCGACGTGACCGGCAAACGGCCCAATGCCAACGAGATGCTGCAAAAAGTGACGGCCACCCAATTGCAACGGGGCGCCAAACGGAGCGAGGTAAGGTCGAAGGCTGCCCGGACGTGGTCGTTCAGTTCGACTTGCCCGAGTTGGAAGAGGAAAAAGAGGCCAGCCGCAGCACGCTCCGCGGCAGCGAGAAAGAGCGAAACCGCCAAGGGCGAGGCAAAGCCGAGGCCGAGCAAAAAATCCCGAAAAAGTTGCGCCCGGCAGGCATTCTATTGTCTGACGGGAAACCTATTGGCTGTGACCGACAATTTTGAGGTGATCGAAGGCATTTTGGGCCGAGCTATGGGCCATCAGAACGGCAGCCTGGCCGACCATAAGCCGTTCCAGACCGTCGTCCAGCGGTGCCGGAAGGACTATGGCGACGGGATGCCTCAGATCCGCTGGTTCATTCATCCGTTGGGCTATGCCGAGGCCGCCCGGGCCGCCACGCCCGAGTGGCGCCGCCGCAAAGGCAAAAGCATTTTGGAAGTGATGCGGCAACCAAGGGGTCGGGGCGATTCAAGGCGTGGGCGGATTCTTCGATTTCGACGCCGAGGGCTATGAACTGGTCCATCGCACGGCGGTTTACGCCCCGGGGCCCTATGAAAAAGCGATGAAAATGCTGGTGTTGCCCAACCAGGGACGGACTTTCGCGCCGCAGCCTTGGGTGCCGCGACATCGCCACGTACACGACCTTGTACTTTGACATCCGCAATGCCTTCAAGCACTTCGGCTCGCTGTTCGACGAATTGTTCGGCCAAGGGGAGACGGGCTTGTGGGAAGAGGTGAAGCAGGGGCTTCGCGACGATCCGAACGGACCGCTGATCGATCTGGAAAAAGAGTTCATCCAGCATCTCGGCCAGCGGGTGAGCATGTTGACCGACTATCAGTTGCCCATCACCACGACCAGCGAGCGGGTGCTGTTCGCCATCGAGACGACCGATCCGAAGGCGGTGGCCGCGGCGATCGAGAAGATGATCAAAAACGATCCCACGGCCAAGCGACGGGAAGTCGACGGGCATGTGATCTGGGAGTTTGTCGAGGACGAATCGCCCACGCCCGAGGCCCCGGAGATTTCCTTCGGCGACATGCCGGCCGTGGCGCCCGCCCGGCCGCTGAAGAAGCGGAAAAAGCAGATGGAGTTCGAAGAGGACGAGGAAGAGATGCAGCAGCGGCTGCTGCCGCACATGGCGTTGACCGTATGGCACGGGAACCTGATGATCGCCTCGCACATCGACTTTCTGTTGAAAGTGGTCGCGCCGGCCGACAAGCCGGAACCGTTGGCCGCGACGACGTCGATTACCGGCTGATCGACCAGGAGATCGGGACGTTCGAGCCGAAGGAAAAGTGCGCGCGGCTGCTTCTCGCGGACCGACGAGGAATATCGCCCCACCTATGAGTTGGTCCGGCAGAACAAGATGCCGGAAAGCGAGGGCCTGCTGGCCAAATTGCTCAACGCCCTGTTCGGCGAGGGCAAAAAGGGCGAAGCCGCGGGCACAGAAGATCGACGGCAGCCAGTTGCCCGAGTATCAGGTGGTGCGCCGCTATCTCGGACCCGCCGGTCTGCAAGTCACCAGCGAACCGGACGGCTGGTTCTTCAAGGGTTTTACGCTGAACAAGCGAGCGGAGCAGCCCGAGCGAAGGCCCTTGCTCTCTAGTGATCCACAAGATTTGCGTCGACTTCATGGGCCGAGGCCCTTTTGCGCCCAAACCGGGGCATCGCCCCGGGAATGGAATCATCTCGTCTGTCGGGGAAAACGGTCCAATCATTCGCCGAGGATAGCCCGTTGGGCCGACGACGCCTTCGATTGGGCAATCCCCCTCAGGTCAATCCCCTGGGCTGGCTAACTTGGACGACCCCGGGCAACAGCGTTTCGCCTCTACTTTTCGCGGTGCTTCGGGCCGAGGTTCAGTCGCTGCTGCATCCGCTTGCGGAGATGTCCGCATTTCGTCGCCGGCATTCGGACGATGCGCTGCGTCTTTCGCCCGTGTTTCTTGCCCTTGGTCATGGTCGGTCGTCTCCTTCGATCACCGCGTTCATGCTGCCGCTGCGGAAGCCTTCGAGGTCGATGGCGACGTACCTGAAGCCGAGCGACTTAAAATGCTCGACCACCTCGCGGCGAAATGTCGGCGTCGGCAAACGCGGGCAACTGCTCGACGGCCACTTCGATCCGCGCCATATCGCCCTTGTGATAGCGCACCCGAGCGGCCGGAAACCCTGCGCTCGCGCAGAAACTGCTCGGCCTGATCGATCATGGCCAGCCGCTCGGGCGTGATCGGCTCGCCGTAGGCGATGCGGCTGCTCAGACACGGCGTGGCCGGCTTGTCCCACGTCGGCAGCCCCCAGGATTTGGCCAGCCGGCGAATTTCGGCCTTGTCAAGCCGCACTCGGCCAACGGGCTTCGGACGTTCCGCTCCTGGGCGGCCTGCGGCCGGGACGATATTCGCCGCGGTCGTCGCGTTGCTGCCGTCGACCACGACCGCCACGCCGCCGCCGGGCGACCTTTTCCGACCTGCGCGAACAATTCCCTCTTGCAGTGGTAGCAGCGATCGGCGCTGTTCTCCCGATAGGCCGGGATGGACAGTTCGCCGGTGGCGACCGACTTCGTGCCGGATGCCGATCTGCCGGGCGAGCTGCTCGGGACTGGTCGAGTTCGCCGGCGGCCAGGCTGGCGCTGTGCCGGTGACGGCCACGGCGCGATCGCCCAGGGCCAACTGCGCCGCCTTGGCCAGCACCGTGCTGTCCAACCCGCCGGAAAACGCCACGGCGCAACTGCCGTA
>CAWFIG010000031.1:0-317060 GCA_963815695.1 uncultured Planctomycetia bacterium | reverse complement strand
TGATCCGATGGGCGGTCGAACGCTCCGGTTTGACGCAAGAGGCTTTAAGCCCATTTTCCGTCGTGGAATGGGAAAGCGGTGAGAAGAAGCCCACGCTTCAGGAGTTGGAGCGGTTTGCCAAGCGGACCAAGACTCCGTTTGGCTATCTGTTTTTGTCCTCGCCGCCTGAAGAACCGTTGCCGATGCCGGATTTTCGCACGGTGGGCGACTCGCCAATTCGCCGTCCCAGTCCGGATCTGCTTGAGACCATCCAGACGATGCAACGGCGTCAGGCATGGATGCGCGACGATTTGATCGAGCAAGGTCACATGGGACTCTCGTTCGTCGGTTCACTAAATCGCCACGTCCACATAGAAACGGCGGCGGAGCAAATCCGCAAGACGCTAAGACTGCCTGAAGGTTGGGCTTCCCAATACTTGACTTGGAGCGATGCACTACTGGCGTTGCGCCGCGCGGCGGAAGATATTGGAATTCTTGTAGCGGTCAATGGCGTGGTCGGGCTGAGCAACCAACGCCCGCTCGATCCGGAAGAGTTTCGCGGCTTTGTCCTTTGTGACGCTTTCGCACCGCTTATTTTTGTGAACGGCGCGGATACCAGGTCTGCCCAGATGTTTACGCTAGCGCACGAACTGGCGCATCTCTGGTTGGGATACAGCGCACTGTTTAATCTTGTTGAGATGCGGCCTCACAGTGACCAAGGAGAGCAGTATTGCAATCGCGTTGCCGCGGAATTTCTGGTTCCCGCCAAGAAACTCGCTGCACGTTGGGCGGAAGCAAGCGAGTTGGAAAACCCCTATAAGGCCGCCGCGAGTTGGTTCAAGGTCAGTCCGCTGGTTGTCGCGCGGCGGGCACTCGATCTGAAATTGATTAGCAAGTCGGCCTTTTTTGTGTTTTACCAACAGCAGCGGGAAGAGTGGGGAGAATTGAAGGAGGAGAAGAAGAGACAATCTGGCGGCGACTTCTACAAGACGGTTAATGTACGCCTGGGGTATCGTTTTGCTTCTGCCGTGATTTGCGCCGCCCGCGAAGGACGATTGCCTTATCGAGACGCCTACCAATTGACCGGCTTGAGCGGTGCCACTTTTGACAACTTCGCCAACCGCCTCATCGAAAGAATGCGGGATGGCTAAACCAAGAACATACTTGCTGGACACCAACATCCTTGTCGAAGCGCACAAGCGATACTACGGATTTGATCTGTGTCCAGGCTTTTGGAAGGCGGTAATTCGACAGCATCACGACCAACGCATTTTCAGTATTGACCGCGTAAAACGGGAAATCGCCGCTGGCAAGGACAAACTCACAAAATGGACGAAACGGAGCGTTCTCAAGGCGTTTTTCAAGAAGACGGATAACTCGGCAATCATCGAACAATTCGGAAAAATGATCGAGTGGGTGCAAGGCGAACCGCAATACAAGCCGGAAGCTAAGGCTGAGTTTGCCACTGTTGCCGATGGATGGTTGGTCGCTTGCGCGAGAGCCGAAGGGCTGATCGTCGTAACTGAGGAAGTGCATAACCAAAACATCCAAAAGCGAGTGCCGATCCCCAACGTGTGCCGCCAATTCCAAGTGGAGTATATCAACACCTTTGAGATGTTGCGCGAACTCAGAGTTCGCTTCTTCGAACCGCCGCAACCTTTCAGGTTGGATGGAGATACGGATTAGCGCTGACAGTCGCGACTCTCACGGCAGCAAGCCCTGTGCCCTAAGCTTCGATTTCAACAGCGACGGTCCCGACGTCGCCTCGAATTCGCGTCGGAACTCCTCGGATCGCTCGATTCGTCGGGAGATTTCCGCTTCCATCTCGTCCTGATGGTCGTAATAGTAGGCCAAGGCGCTATGGATTTGCCCGAGGGTCAGATGCGGAAACTCGCGGTGAACTTCCTGGGCGTCGGAGCCGTGAGCAAGATGATCCAGCACGATCTCCACCACCTTGATCCGCGTGCCGGCGACCATCGGCACGTTATCGGGACCGATTGTGATATGAGCGTATTCGACAGTAGACATGACGGTTTCTCCGGCGGCAGCAACTGCTGACAGAATACCACAAATGGCCGCCGGTGCCACCTGTCCTTTGTGTTTCCGCGGCACTATCACTGGGCATTGGACGCTTTACACAACTTCGCCCGCCACGCATCGAGACTGCTCAGGTCGCGGCCCGCGTTTCGTTGAATCTCGACGTGCCGCGAGTAGCGAATGCTGGGCACCCGCGCGGAGACGGAGATTCGGCCGTCGGCGCTGTAGGCGTATTCGACTTCGATGGCCGTGCTCTGCGGCAATCCCGGCGGCAGATCGCGGACGACGCACTCGCCCAGCGTGATGCACGCCTCGGGCCGCGGGCTCTCCCCCTCGACGATCACCACTTGGACGGCTTGCTGGTTGGCTTGGGCAGTCCAGAAAGTCCGAGCGGCGCGGCACGGCAGCGGTGTGTTCTTCGGAATCAAGATCGCGTTGATCTTCTGTTGCGTTCGCGCATGGATTCCGACCACGCCCAGACTGTGGGAATTGACGTTCACCAGCTTGCACCGCCGCTCGGGCGGCACCGTCGTGTCGCCGACCAGCATCGAGGCGTACAGAGCCGCGCCGTGCGCCACCACCTCGTCCGGCGACAGCGAGCAATCCAACTCCTTGCCCGTCACCTTCCGCAACATCCGGCCGATCATCGGCATCCGTCCCGACCCGCCCACCAACAGAACGCGGTCGATCTGCGGCCAGGTCAAGCCCGCCTGCTTGACCACCAGCGAGGTGGTCGTCTCCGTCCGTTCGACCAGGTCGCGGGTGAGATCCTCGAATCGCTCCCTGGTCACCTCGATTCTCATGCGGACGCCGGCATGGATGCAGACGACCGTTGCTTTCGTCCGCTCCGTGAGCGTATGCTTCGCTTCCTGGGCGTCGATCCACAACTGGGCGGCGTCCTGCGGATCGCTGCGCGGATCGACGCCCTGCGCGGCCATGAACTGCTCGGCGACGTAATTGACCAGTCGCTGGTCGAAGTCCTTTCCGCCCAGCAGCACGTCCCCGTCGGTGGCCAAGGTGCGGAACTGAGTGCCGGCCAGCTCCAGAATGGTGACGTCGAACGTGCCGCCCCCCAGATCGTAAACCAGGATTCGCATCGGCTTCGAGTTGTCCTGCGCGACGCCGTCGCCGAATCGGCCGTGCATATATCCGTAGGCTACGGCCGCCGCCGTCGGCTCGTTGATGATGTCGAGCACCTCCAGATTCACCAGCCGTCCCGCGTCTTGGGTGGCCTTGCGGCGAGTCTCGTCGAAGAACGCGGGCACAGTGATGACCGCCTGGGAGATCGGCCCAAGCCTTCGCTCGGCGTCCTGTTTGAGCCGATCGAGCACCAGTGCGCTGAGGATTTCCGGCGGAACCTTCACGCCGCGAATGTTGCGGCGGCCATACTCGCTCCCCATGTCGCGTTTGAAGCACTCCACGTAGCAATCGGGAGCGAACACGCAGTTCTTGACGGCCTCCTTGCCAACCACCACGCCGTCGTCGTCGAAGAACAACGCGCTGGGCGTCAACAAGTCGCCCGTGCCGTTGAGCACGGTAGTCGGCCGGCCGGTCGCATCGAGATACGCCACGACGGAATAGGTCGTACCCAGGTCGATTCCAATCGGCACGCGCCCCTCAGTGTCTCTTGGCAACTGGCCGGCGCTCATGGTTGCTCTTCTGTGGTCGGGGGTGGTGAGAGCGGCGAGGCGGGCACCCAAATTCTGGCCTTTTCGCCGTCCCGCAGCCAACGATCGATCAGTTTCGGATTTATCATCGTTACGTAATGCAGGTTTTTGACCCCCTGGCTCTTTTCCTCGGGAAGCACGTCGCTGTACAAGCCCAGAATCTTCCCCTCGCCGTTCACCACGGGACTGCCGTAGGAGTTCTTCGGGATTTCAGCTTGCACGTGCAACAGCTTCGGCTCGCCCGGCAAACTCTGTTGCGCCGACTGGATGCCGTACACGCTGCCGTCGGTCATGCGCGGCTCGAGCCTGTCGTAACGGGTCATCTTGCGACCTTCGTGCGTGAAGCCGAAGCAGTGGACGGGAAACCCCTCGTCGACGGCGTCCAATTCCTCGGACGATGCCAGCGATGCAACTTTCGGCAATGCGCCGTCGACGGTTACCAAGCCGATGTTGACGAAAAGCGGATCGGCCGATTCCGATTTCTCGGACAGCACGGCATAGGGAGCCAACACTCGAATCTCCTTCACCTTCGCCTTGAAGTTGAACTTGACCTCGGCGCCGTTCGATTTGCGATTGTCGGCAGGCCGCGTTACCCAGACCTTGAACGAATCTTTGTCGCGCATTTCCGCCAGGTCCGTAGCGTAACGGGCGGAGGTCAGCAAGGTGTCCTTGCCGACGGCCACGCACGTGACGAACGGCCAGTAGTGACCGGCCTTCTCCACCACGACCAAGAAGACGGCTCCCTCCAATCGGGCGCGAACGTCTATTGTCGGGCTGGCTTGCCCCGCCGGCTGCTTTGCTTTGTCTTCGCTCGCGGCACGAGTCGTGTCTTCATTCCGTGAAGGGCTGCCCGTCTGCTTAGTCTCTTGAGACGCTTGCCCGGAGCTGGCATCGCGTGCCGTCGTAGTCGGCGGCGTCGGCACGGCGGGCGGATTGACCGTGATGTTGATCGGCGACGGAAAGAACGCCGCCCGAACGGCGATCAACGCCAGGATGACGACCGCCACTCCGCCGCCGACCCAAACGAGCCATTGCCGGTTCTCTTGCCTTCAACGTCGGCAACTCTCCGGTCGCTGTCTGGCGGCCTGCCGGGAGAGCCGCGGCATCCGCGAGGCTCAGCCCGCTCGCTCCCGGCTCGCCCTGCGATGCCCCCACGCCGCCCGCCTCTTCTGCCGAGGTGAGCGGGGAGGCGATTTCGTCGCCCGGCGCATTGCCCGGCGACGCCTTCGCATCGGCGACGATGTAGAAGAAAAACTCCGGGCCCGCCATCGACATGCGGATCACGTCGCCCGAGCGAACGTGCGTCGCCCCGGCGATGCGCTGCGTTCCGACCCACATGTCGCCGCCGCTCGAGCGAACGTACCAGCCGCCCTCCTGGAGGCGAAACTTCGCCGATCGACCCTTGACCGCGGGGTCGTGCCGGGGATCGAAGAAGACTTCGCAGTTGGGATCGCCACCCGCTTGAAACGCCCGGCAGTCCAGCGCGATCCGCTCATTTCGCCTGGCGCCTGAGACGATGAGTATTTCCACCCCCATGCCCACGGTCTCCAAGATATCCGACGTCTGCGATGTCCCGGCTGCGGTTTGTGCGCCAAATCGCGGTAACAAAACAAGTTGACCGTAACCGTTCACTGGGCGGCAAGGGGACGGAGGAGGTTTTCGGAGAAATATCTTCTCCTGCGGCGGATACTGTCGCCGAAAACCTCCTCCGTCCCCCTCTGTTTCCGGCCTGTGAACGCTTACAGTTGACCAAATCCCGTGGACGGATTTGGAAATCCGCCCTACGTCCAAATGCGCAAGTTATTCTGTTACAGCGTCTAATCCTTCTCGCCCCCGTTGCGTCGTTGCCCTTCGCCGGCAGGTTGTTCCTTGCCGAGTTCGACGTACATGGCGCGGAGGTTGGTGAACACGGTTTTGTAGATTCCTTCTGCCCCGGGCTCGGGCTCGGCAAACTGCAAGCCGTTGCGGTGCATGTGCTGAATGAGCGCAAACAGGCTGTTGCCCTGGAAGCGAAGCCCGCCGCCGAACACCGACGGATCGTTGACGGCGATCGCTCTGTCGGCCGCCGCCAGCAAGGATCGGAGGAATCGTTTGCCGGTCCAATACTCCGAGAACGCCCTGTGATCCTTGAGCAGTTCGCCAGGATAAGCGGCGTCCAGCGCGACGAACAGGCCGTTGACGGCCTGCATCAGCCGCACTTCGCTGTCGTGGCCGATCTTGCCCGCCGATTGGGCGTCTTTGGCCACCGCGTCTCGCGCATGGTCGTACTCGTCGCGGGCGGCATCACATTGCTGACCGCGCAGCGCCACCGGCCACTTCGGCAACAACACCTTGCCGTCGCTCGCGGCAAAGACCAGGCGGCTCCCCTCGCGGCCCCCGTCGGTCAGCCGAATCCGGCGAAGCTCCTGCTCGGTCAGTTTCAGGTCGGCCTCGGGCTGAAGCGGACTCTTGGCGTCGAGATTGTACTGGAGCGACACGGTCGAGCTCGATAGCTCCTGCAACAGCCAGTTGAGCACCTCCGTCATGCTGCGGTCGCCGTGGCTCATTATATACTGATACTGCTCGTTCACCCGCTTTCGTACCATCGCCTGGCGTTTGTCTTCGCGTTTCCACTCGTCGGGATGCTTCTTCTTCCACTCTTCGTCGTGGATGCGACGCCGTTCGTAGTACGCCTTCACGTAATCGACCGAGTTCTGGATCTCCAAGGCGACGGCCTCGGCGTTGATCTTCCGCGCCTCGGCGACCGAACGGGCCATGTAGCCGAAAGCGGCAACGTAGTGGGCCTCGGCGTGGATCTGATCTGAAAGCGCCGTGGTGGCCCAGGCGGGCGCCGCCGGCCACGCCACCATGCTCAAGAACGCCCCCCACACCAATCCCGTCCACCGTGGAGAAAACCGGCGTTGACAGTGCGTTGACACGATCCAGCTCCTTTCACGTCAGCGAATAGAGAAGGCAGATAAGCCCCCGCCACACCGTGCCTGCCCGAAAGGGCCTCTTGAGTACAGCCAGTAATGGTGTATATTAGCAGGCGTTGCCTCCTCTTACAAGCGGGGTGCTCGTATGCCCACGACACTTGATCCTTACCATCGCTGGCTGGGGATACCGCCGAAGGACCAGCCGCCGCATCACTATCGCCTCCTGGGAATTGAGCTGTTCGAGCCCGATCCGGAAGTGATCCGCGATGCGGCCGAGCAACGGATCGCCCACGTGCGGACCTACCAGTTGGGGCAGTACTCCGATCTCTCCCAGAAGATTCTCAACGAGTTGGCCGCGGCCAAGGCGTGCCTGCTCGATCCGCCGAAGAAGGCCGCCTACGATACCCAGTTGCGGGCACTGGCCAGTAGGACCCAGCCGCGGCAGACCATCGCCGATCCTCGGCCGACGCTCCCCCGAACGCCTCCGCGAAGAGAATCGTTGCCCAAGCGACCGGCTCCACGCTCATCGCCGCCGTGGCTACTGCCGACGGCCGTCGGCGGCGGGATTGCGCTGTTGGCGGCCGGTATCGTTGTGGCTCTGGTGTCGAGCTCGCATCGCGACAGTCGGCCGGTCGCCCGGAAGGCGAAAACCTCTCAATCCATCGAACAGAAGAACGTCGCCAGCCCATCGAACAACCCTGTGGTTCCGCCGGTAGCTCGAAAAGCAAAGCCGGCGACCACGGCCGCCGCCCAGCCGGTGGCCGCCAGGCGACGCCCCCATGCAGCCTTGCCCGCCACGGCCCCACGGACACCGCCCAAAGACGCAACGCCAGTGCGCCCCAAGCAACCTACCAGCGGCCAGCAACCTACCAGCGGCCAGGAACCTACTACGGGCGTGAAACCTACGAGAAATCGCCAACCTATTGCCCCACGGAAGCCGCCGATGCCGCGTGAGAACCCGCCGCCCAACGGTGCGGTCAACCCAAAACCGCCGCCCAAACACCGAGCTCGATTGCGGACGTTCTCCAATGGCTGCCAATCATGCTGCCTTGGCCTTCCCATCCCAAGGTAACGCAGGCAATGCTCAGCGTCCCCACGAATTGGCAAAACACGCTCTTTCCAAAAACCGCCAACGTATTCCCGCTGTGGTACAAGAACAACAAGCTCCAAGGCGTATTCACCCTCGACGGGGTAAAACTTCATGGCGCCGCCGCAACGCTTCACAAAAACGGTAAACTGGCCACTCTGGTGACGGATTATTCGGAGGGACTCCGCGACGGTTGTCTCAAATTGTGGGATGAACAGGGCAGGCAAATTCTATACGCCGAATACCGACGCGTGCGAAAACGCGACGAAAAACACGGCGTCGTCTGCCTCTTTCAAGACGGACTCCCCTGGATGATTCAGGTGTGCGACAAAGGCAAGCCGCGATACGAATACCTCGTCAAATGGACGCAAACCGGCCTACAGACTCTGTCGGCTGACCAACTGTCCGGAGACGACGCTGAAAAAATGGACAAGGCACGGCGCGAACTGGCCAAGCGGGAGCACGAGATGAACCTCGCCGAAACACAACTCGAGCGGAAACTGGCCAATTGCATTGCAGGCATCTCGAACAAAGGCAAACTCGCCAGCTCGCTCGATCGAATCCACCGCAATAACGCCATCAAGGCCGCCCAGTCGGAGGCGTACTGGCGAATCGCCCTCATGAAGTCGCGGTGCTGACGATTCTGCAAACCCGTCGACAGCCGATATCGCCACACGTGCGATTTCGGCAGTCGCCGGCTGAACCTCGTACTCCCCCCCTTCTCACTGGACCTTCTTCGCGTCGACCGGCGTGTCGTCGTTGCGAACACCCAACCGACGATTGGTTCCAAGATCGATCGTATATCTGAGGAAAGCGACTGACCCATCGCAAAAGGCCATGTTGAATCCGGTGGGGTGGGCGCTGCCAAAATTGATGGACGGGTCGAAGCCGGGGGTGTCTGCCATCGGCTGGCAGTCCGACGGCGGCGCGGAACCGATCAGCCCGACGATCCGAACATTGTCGGCCGTCCATCCCACATCCCACCCCTGATTATCCCCCAGGCTTCCCCCGGTGGAATACAGGTCGGGGTCCAAGTTCTTTTCGCCTACCATATACGTGTTGCTGCTGCCGTCACTGACACTGACCAAAGTCAGCCTGACGTGCAGGCCAACCACCCCGTTGACTTGATTGCCCGGATAAGCGACCCAACCGGCAAGCGACGTGGCGTCGCCGGCGGCGAGCGACGACGGACTCTCGGCTAGGACGTAGTAGGGCAATGAAGTACACTCTCCGGCATTGGCAGCGTAGTCGCAGCGCCCGACCACGCTCGGCTGGGGAGAGACATTGACGAATTGGTTGAGACCAGCGGAAACGACAAATGGGTAGGCCATCGTCGGGCGGCGGGTCGGGCAGATGAACATCGCCACCGGCGTTTGCACTCGCTGAAGAAACGCCGGTCGAGATGTTGCGCCGTTTATGCCCTGATCGATGCCCAAATCACGTACTTCCCCCAATTCCAGGTACGGGAGAATGTTGTAATCCCAGCCCCCGGGTTGCCTTAGGTCGAAGCCGCGAGTGGGTTCGCCCGCCCAACAGTACCCCCAGCCGCCCACGGGCAGAAACTTCTGCTCCTGCTCGTGGTGAAGCCAAGCCAGGGCAATCTGCTTCAGGTTGTTCCCGCACTGAATCTGCCGGGCCGCCTCCCGCGCCGCTTGCACCGCCGGCAACAACAGCGAAATCAGAATGCCGATGATCGTGATGACCACCAGAAGCTCGACCAACGTAAAAGCCATCCGTCCCCGAACACGGATTGCCGGCCGGTGATTGCCGCGACACATTTTTCACCTCCGCTCGATAAGAGAGCGAGCAACCGCCGCTACGAAGGCAGAAGAGTCTCCCCCCCGGGCCACAAAGACGAAAACGTCCCCCGCAAAAATGCCGCTCTTTCCCCGAAACGCAAAAGGAAAAGGGGACAGGTCCAATTTGTGCGAAGCACCCTCCGGGCCGTTCCGGCAAATTGGACCTGTCCCTTTTTCCCCAACAAACGGACGCGTAGCAGCGAAAAGTCATTCTAGCACGAGTGCGAGCAAATGGGGATATGTTCAAACGGTCAAAATCCGGCCTCTTGCGAGGTGCTCCCCGCGGCCGCACGCCCAGCTCGGCAACGGCGTTTCCGCAACACGAAAACCGTATCGGTTCGCTCGTCGTTCAGGTCCATGGGATTGTCGATTTCGTACCAGAAGTCGTAGCACCCCGCAAATTCCAGCGACGGCACGCTGGCCAGCAGCCGGCGAAACTGGGCGGCGGTGTACATGCGGAACGCAAACTCATCGCGCAATCGCACTTCCTTCGCTCCCGTACCGCGCCAGCAGGCTCAGCCGAAGCCGCTCGATCCGCCGGCGACGGTCGGTCGAAAGCACCCGCAACGTCACGGTCACTTGCGTCCGCCCCTGCCGCTCGGTCCAGCGTTCGGTGTCTTCTTCCGAAGCGTCCAGCGGCAGCAGGTGGAAGCCGAGGATGTAGATGCCGCCCGGCCGCAGGCTCTTGGCGACGCACTCGAGATGCCGCCGTGCCGACTGCTCGGTCAGCAGATGGCGAAACGTGTTGACGGTGCAAATAGGCCGCGTCGACCGGCTCGGCAGACGAAAATCGGCCATGTCGCCCTGCAATACCTCCGCGCGCAAGCCCCCGCCGGGCCAAACGTCGCCGCAGATAGTCCAGCGAAGGGCCGATTCAGGTCGAAGCCCGTCATTTCGTAGCCGCGGCCAGCCATTTCGGCCACCAGCCGGCCAGCCCCGCAGCCCGGTTCCAACAGCCGCTGCACCGGAAAGCGGCAATACTTTCGGCACGCCGCCTCGATAAAATCGGCCTCCAAGGGCGTCTCCGAGCGGAAAGCGATGTCGCAATATCGCGGATAATCGTACCAGCTTGCCAGCGAAGGTGTGCCGTTCGACATTGCCATTTTCCGTCGATTCGTGGCCCAGAGTGTTTGGACTTGCAGCCGCTTGCAGTTATGATACAGTCTAACGGAGTGGTCACCTGATTGCACCAGAGGCGCCCACGAGTCATTTCCACCTACGGCACCTTCTAAGTCATTCGACCGCCAACGATTTGCACCCCTAGCTCAATTGGATAGAGCATCGGTCTACGGAACCGAAGGTTACAGGTTCGAGCCCTGTGGGGTGTACTTTACATTCTTCGCCAGATTTGGCGATGCAAAGCGATGCAACGCCAGGCAAATTGGTGCGTAACGTCCCATCCACAAAAGACTTGGGACGATCGTCTCTTCATCGCCCGCGTCGGCATCCTTGGGCCCTCGTCGGTGCAATCTGGTGCGACCCTGCATACTCTTTTGGCGCGAAGGCGAATGGCACCATTTTCGGCACCTCTCGGCACCACTGTGGGCACCTTTTTCGCGACCAGCTGGGCGTCGTCGGTGCCGGTGGCCCGCAATTCAGCGGCTTCCGGGGCCTTACGGGGATCGAGCGACGGCGGGGCGGGCAAGGACTCGATGGCCGTCGTTTGGTCGTGTAAACCGATGTGCGTGTAAACGCCCATCGTCAGCCGGATATCGCAGTGCCGGGCCAGTGTCTGGGCCGTGCGGGGCGAAACGCCGGCCCGCTCCAGGTTGGTGATGAAGGTGTGCCGGTTGGAGTGGAAGTCGGCAAACAGGCCCGCGTCGTCCTGGTACTCCAGAACATCCGACTCCTCCCGCACCTTGCGGTCCTCGGGAGTGGTTGCCTCGCCGATCCATTTCTTTCGGGCCACCTTCAGATCGTGCTCGCATCATCTTCGACGTTCGCCGTTCCGTCCCTCCAGAAACCTTGGCCGACACGGGAAACAGCAGGTCATCGACGCCAATATCCTTCTTCGTCTTTAGCCACTCCCGCAGTCGGTTGACGACCTCCGGATGCAAGCACCTGTGTGTCCTGCCGTTTCCGCTTGCTGTAGCAGGCGGCCACGGTTACGGTCGGCGGATCGTCGTCCAATCGTAGCGACCGCTTGGTGAGGCTGCCGATTTCCGCTTTGCGATAGCCGGTCCATGCCGATAACACGTACATCATAGCACGATCAGGCCCTGGGATACAGACAACCACTGGACCAGACCTCGCGGCCTCCACTAGTCGGGCGAATTCGTCGGCCGATAGAGCACGCCGATCGTGTCGCCGATCAACCTTCACGTTGAGCATCGCCAGATGGACGAGGCGGTCGTCGTTCGTGCGCCGATCGCGCACCAGCCACCGCGAGAACTGCTTGATCGCCCGCAGGTAGTGATTGCTGGTCTGAATGCTCAGCCCTTCCTCGTCGTCCTTGTCTTGCCGCAACTCGGCCAAGAACTTCTGCACCCGGCTGGCCGACAGATCGCGGATGTACGCCCACTTGCAGCCCGTGGCGATTCTCCGCACCTTGGTGGCGACCTCGTAGACGTGCTGGGCGGTATTGCCCTTGTGTCGGAGGTGTTGCTCGAAGGCATCGATGTGTTTTGTGAGCGGCGTTTTCGCGTGATCCTCGAAGGGATCTGCTCGTCCGGCGGCTTGGCGTTCCGCCTTGATGACCAGCTCATTCAGCATTGCCTGGGCGGCCACTTTGTCTCGGGCCAGCGGCACACGCCGCTCGATTCCCAGGGCGTCGCGAAAGCGGCCCCACCACTTCTTTGACTTGACCGTCACCTTCTTCCCGGTTCTCGGGTCGGTGATCCGAATTGGTTTCTTGTATAGATTGGCCATTGATCTGTTCTCCGCGTCGTCTTTCGGCCCCACCGCAGGGCCTTCGAGCCGTGTCACAGTTGTCTCAAGTTCCGAGGAATTGCAAGGGGATTCTGAGTTTCCGTCGCATTTTCGGGGCGATATCCGATGAACTGGCCACATTTGCCGCATGTTGTGCGGATGCGACCATTTTTCGGCGGCTCATCGACCCAATACTGCCGGTCACAAGCAAGGCATTTTGTAGGCCATTGCGGACTCAGTGGCGCCACGGCCTGAAGATGATCAATGAGTGCCGTGCGGTGCTGGGCGATGGCTGCACGCAGATCAGCATTCAAGGCGCCTTCGGGGGCCCGGTAGCGTAACTGACCACCGTCGATGAAAAGCACGATCTGGTTGTGAGTCAGATCTGTCAGCAGTCGGTCGAGTATCACAATTCTCCCTCCTCCCATCCGTCACTGTTTGGAATGGGGCCGTCGTCTTGTGTTCCGGCATTTGCGTCACGACCGTCATCTGCGTCATTGTGTAGCAGTTCGCACGACTTGGCATCGGGCTGCATCGCTGGAAGCTCGTTCGCAGATGACGATGCCGATGACGCAGGCTGGATCGACCACACTCGTTTTTTCGACGTTCTGTCATAGTCGACGTCCCATCCGGCCGAACGGAGGTTGGGTGACAACCGCTTGAGGTGGCCTGACAGCGATCGCGGATTCTTAGGCCAACCATGCTGTCGCTTGGCCTGGTCGTCGACACGCTCGGCAAGGGCTACGAGCAACTCGCCGGCGGAGCCCGACCAGTTCCCCTGCGCCTCGAGCAATTCCAAAAGAGGCCGCGCCACGACCGATGCTTCGAGGGCCAACTCGTTGGCCGATTGCTGGTTCCCGCCGTAGGCGGCCATGAAGGTGCCCTTGGGCCAGCCCATCGCCGGCTCGGCAGCCGTGACCCAGCGGGCGAAGTCGGCCATCCGCGGATACCCGTCCAGCCGCGTCGAGGGCAGGTCGCGGAGGGCGCCGACAACAGCGTCGAGCATCGCCCCGAGGATGCGAGGCCGCGCCTTCTCGAACGTCGCGAGCATCTCGTCCTCAGGACGGCGCCGTTCCTTCGGAAATCGTCGGAAGCCAAACGATCAGGCAACGATCGCAGCAAATCGGACCGCGTGGCAACATCCTCGATGCTGGTCAGCAACATCGGACCGCTTCGAATCGAAAATGATCTCATCGGAGTCGGTATACAGCTCGCGCGTGGCAAATCCACCACCGGTGCTCAGCCGGCACAACGCATCCGAAAGCCAAGGCGGCACGTGCGAAAGTTATCGTAAGCCAGGCACCAGGAGTTGTTCGCCGTGATCATCAGGTCGCGTTCGTCGCCCGGTTCGGCTCGCAGCGGTGCGGCAGTTCGGATCGACCAAATCCCGAAGCAGGCGTCCCATCGTGCTCTTCCCGCTGCCCTGCTCGGCGAACAGCGCCAGGATGGGGTACGGGCCGCGGGGGCAGAAAGCCGCAACAAGCCAGGCGACGACCAAAGCCCAAGTGTCGTCCTCCACATTGAGAAACTGCCGCAACTCGTCGATGCGGCCGCCTCGCTCGGGCGTGGGCAGGGTGAGCATGCCACGAGAACGCCGGAACTTGACCGGCGACTCGTCGATGATCTGCCAGCCGGTGGCCGTGATCTCGATGACCTGCCAGTCGGCATTGCACAGGTCGATATAGACCTTGCCCTCGTGCGACGCCACCCGCACGTGGATCGTATGCTCCTCGCCCTCAAACAGCGACTTCGCCTCCATCAGATTGATGGCGGCCGACAAAGCGTCGGAGTTCATGGCCTTCTGCTGCTCGTCGAAGAAGCACTTGGCCACGTATCGCTTGAACGTCTGCGACTTGATTGGCCAGGTCTCGTTGTGTTCGCCCATGGGCACGGTAGCGTAGGCGTCGCCGGCCGGCGTGTGCCAGAGATCCCAGGCGACCGCCATGTTGGCGGCCAAGGTCGCCTGACTCTGCTCCTCGTCGTTGCCGCTGTTGGCCCCTTCGCCGATCTTTTCGTCCACCTGGTCCGCCAATGCTGTGATCTGCGGATCGACCAACGGGCCAAGCACGGCCACATCGATGCCCAACTTGGTGGCGAGCTGCTTGATCAGCCGGTTTCGGGAGACGGCGCTGTCAGTATTGATTCGGTCGCGATGGGCGATCTCACCACGCTTGGCCACCACAAGACGCTGTGGCTTCCCGAAGGTCGGGGAAACCGTCAGCGTCAGAGGGTCGCCCTCAGGCAACTGGACCTCACCGGATACGTCTCCGTCCTCGCTGTCACCGGGCACCTGTCCCTGGTTCTGCACGGCTTGAGCGTCGGCGATTGCCTGTATGACGAGGTCTTTGCCACCGGGGCGACGAAGAATGTCGCGCACATCCTCGCCGTCGGATTCCTTGAATTCCGCAGGCAAGGCGGCGACGCTGATCGACTCTGCCACCCCTCGCAGAACCCGGGCGGAATGTTGAGCCCCCTCTTCGCCGGCCCTATCGCGATCCGGGATAAGGATCACGACCGCCCCCTGAAAGAGTCGGGCGAACTTCGCTGCCAGACGGCAGGTGTTCAGCCCGCACGCGAGCAGACCCAGTCCATGAAGGGCCGCTGCGTCCTTTGGGCCCTCAACCAAGTGCCAGGTTTCACCAGCCCGAGGCAGGCGAGCATTCGTCGCCTCGTGGGGAAAGAACAGCCCTGCTGGTTTGCCGGAGGCGAACTTGCCCTTGCCGCCCCGCGCCGACAGATCAAAGTTGGTGCATTGCGTGCCATCGGGGCCGTAGGCCGGCAGGCGCACCGTATTCGGGGTGATCGCCTTGGCGCCGAATGCCTGCAACGACTCCGGCGAGACGCCCTTTTGCCGGGCAATCACCTGGATCGGATCCTGCGGGGGTGAAGGTGTTGCCGTGTGACCGTTACCAATCGCTGGCGGCTGAAAAACGCCCAGTTCGACGAGCAGCGATTTTGCGTGTTCCCGATTGCCAAGCACCGTCTCGGCCACCTGGAACGGCGACCATTTGCCGCCGCAGGAGAAGCAGTGCGCAACGCCTTCGTCGTGGTGCAGGTGGAATGCGTCGCTCGAATTGCATGCGATACACGGACCGACAAGATCATGCCCCTCTCGCTTGGCGATCTTCATGCCCAGGCGGTTTGCCAACGCCGTGCCGGTGCCTTTGGACGAATCGGAGGTCAAGCTCACCGGCTGGCCTCCCATTCAGTTCGTGATGGGCACCCGGCCGCGATCCATGCATGGAGTTCTTCTACTCGCCAGAGGGTCGATCTTGCGATGCGAATCGGCCGAGGCACCCGCCCCGCCGCATCCCAAGCGCGCCACGTCCTAAGCGACTTGCTGCACATAGCAGCAGCCTCTTTCGCTGGCACCAGCAATTGTCCCGATGATGGCTGATTCTCTTGGATCGCCTCATCTTGCAGCCGCATCTGCATAGTTTCCATACGTTTCCTTTCGCTCCGTCCAGCGGCAATGCGATTGTCAAGAGAGAGCCGCTGTGGTATACTTCCATGTGATAGGAAGCCTCTCTTGGCTTGGCGCCCGACGTCCACCGTCGGGCGTTTTTATTTCAGTGGACCGGCGGGGAGTTGGACCCCGGATGAAAAGATAGGAAGCCTTCCTCGGCACCTCGCCCCAGCCCAAAAGGTCACGGTCGAGATACCTTCCGTTTTTCCGAATCTAAACAGTCGGTTGCAAAGGCACCCGTTTGTGTGGCAAGTTCCTGTCGTGCATGGGGCGATTCGGCCACCTTACGAGACAACCGCAACAGGGAACGCAGCAGTCTGGCTTCTCGCAAGTTGTGCCCCAGCAACTCGCGTATCTTCTCGGGGGGCGGAATCAGGCAGGATGGACTTGGACACGTTTGCTGAGACATACTCGGTTCTCCGACTCGTGAATGCACTTCACTTTCGGGCCGAGTATAGAAAGAATGTGGTTGCCAAACGCTTGCCACCTGGAAAGTTCCCGGCAAGTTCTTGGAAAGGTTTGGCAACCACCGACCGAGCGAGTTCTAGCCGTCGATGGCGAGAACCAAGAATCCGGCCTTTCTTGCAACGGAAACCGGGATGTCGGCTTCCGCCAATCGGGTATTCAGCTTGCTTTTGAGAGAATCTATCGCCGCCTCCGTCTTGTCCGATGCCGTTCCGTCATTCCAAAGATGATCAGCAACCTCCTGCACCGTCACTCTACGATTGTCCAGGCAGTATGACAACAACCGCCATTGCTGGGGTGTGAGTTCGACTGGCGGACCGTCCCGCCATTGAAACTGATTGGGTGGAATGAGGCTGTAGGGCAAGTCTTGTTCAATGGCTGATGTTCCGCCATTGTTGGTCGGTTTAACCTCACGGCCCCCCGGAGTAAGCCGGTGCACAATGGCAGCCTTGGCTCGAGTCTCAATCTCGGTCATGAGAAACGAGCAGCTCTGAAAGGCCTCGGGGAACGGCCAGTCGCCGGCCTTGAATCGATTTTTGTCGATGTTCCAGGCCATTTGCAGCAAGGGCTTGGGGTCCAACCCATAGCCTGTGGCTAGAATAGCCAGCTTCTCGCATTCTTCTAGGACTCCCATTTCTGCCCAACGCGCGACAACGTAAGGAGCGGCATGCATCTCATTGACGGTAATCCGAAACTCTTTGGCGATATCCAGGATAGCGTCTGGCGTCAGGTCGGAAACCGATAACCACTCCGGCTCCCATTTCAGTTCCCGAGATTGCAGGTCAAGTGCTTGCCACCACGGCCCGCCAACTAATCCCGCCCGGGGAGCATCAACAGTTGATGGGCTGGGTTGGGCTCGGGCGCCCGATGCGTCCAACAGCGAAGTTGCTGATTCGTCGTCTTCGACACTCGGGATCGCAGTCGGAACTGGCCGTCCGGAGTCAACATTCTTCGGGAATTGATCTGCGACCAGCATTAGGTGTTGTGCAATATGCCGAGCATGCGCACGCAGATCCTTGCGAAGCTCATCAAGAACCAAAAAGGGCTCGAAGACCAAGTCTCTCCCGAACTGAGCTGTGTAATCAACGATCTTGCGAGAGAACACCAGACGCTCTTGGTGTAACGCTTCAAAACGCTGAGCAAATCCCTGGGCATAATCACGGCTCTTGTGGAATTCCAGCATGTCGAACGCTTCCTGCGAACCTGCCAAGTCCCGGATGACCCAGGGAACCTGGATCTCTATCGAGACGGAGCGCTGTCCAAGTGTGCCTGAAGAGAGCGGCACAACTCGTCGTCACAACGCTGATCACAGTAATGAAACAGGTGGTGTTTTAGGTTGTCGCCCCAGTGACACAGATCCGTTGCTAGTACTCGCAATACCTCACCAATGTCCGCAGCTTGCACGGCCAGATCTCGTCGGTCGCACACCGAGTCCATCCATTGCTGCTCAGCCTCACGGAACTTTCCAGCCTCATTCCGCCGAGACTCCCTCTTGGCAAAAAGCAGGCTCTCATCAAGCATCTCAGCCGAGGAAGGGTCAGCGGGGGAGAACCGTCCGTCCGCCAAAATCATCCGGCAGCCCGAGCCGACAATCTTGTCTTGGTTCGGCGACGGGTTGTCTCCGGTCTGCAAAATCCAAAGCACCTCAAACTGATCGCCGTCCTTAAGACCCGTAGGGTTTTCGTCCCGAGCCTTCATCGGTATCAGATCGACGCTCACCGAGTAACTGCAACCATAGTCTGCCCGCCACTCTGGTTTTTCATTGGCCGGAAGGCAGGCGTGCGAGAGATCCTGCAACTCCGAAGTTGGCCTGAACACTCCCTGTTTGAAGTCAAACGGCCGCTTCTTTTGGTCACGGAGACAAACGTAGATGGGGCGGTGAGGCCAGTAGTGCAGGTAGAGTGCTTGCTGGTCAGACATGTTGTACCAAGGAACGCTCCGTCCTGGCGTGCGCCGACTTCCAAGGGAAGTCGCCATTGATTAAATTCCCGTGATGAACGGCGGACTCGACAGCATTGCCACGCAGTCCCTTGGAGGGGGTCGGTGGCATGGGTGTCCATTGGAGGCTACCGTACAGTCGCTGATCCGAGTCAAGACATATAGATTAGCCGCATTGCTCGGCGTTTGCTAGCCGCCACAAACACTGGTGGCCGTACCGTTTGGCCGAAAAAGAGACAGCGTGAAGGGAAAACCGTAATCGCAACAATTCCCACGGGAGGACTTGCTAATGTGCGCGGCTTGAAATAGATTGGAACACGCGAGACAAGCTGCGGGGGTCGGAGAGGAGAGATTCTTTCCGACCCCCCTCGTTTTGAGGGCTTGGCGCAATCCGAAAAGTCGAATAAGTTATCGCCATAAAGGTAGGAGCCTAGCACCAGCGGAATGACTGTTCGGCTTGTCTCGCAAATAGGCTGTTCACGCCATTTACTGAAGCCACTCCTTGGACAAAACGGCCGCACGGATGCGGCGAAGTTTGACAGGAGGATTCTATTGCGAACAGCCACTCCAATTCTTTTTAGGTAGCTGGTGCTACTTCGAGTAGCAACCACGATTCCGAAACGTCTCCCGGTAGCCATGTCAATTGATACGGTCGTCCAGCGTCTTCGCACGACGACTGGATTCGACTTCGATTGTCAGCATGGACTGGTTGGCGTATTTCCGGTGTTGCCTTAAGCAACTGATCCACTTGGGCTAGTTCGTAGCCGAGAACAAAACATTCTTGTGCGCGAAGCCCATCCAGTTCGCCATTGTCGATCTGAAAGGACTTCACTAGGCCGAACTTGGACATTTGTATTTCACTTTAACTTTGGAGAAAATAATGAAGAAGCCAATTGGTACGACTGCAAAAACCGGTGAACGCTGCCCCGAAAGCGGCGTGTGGAAAGTGATGGGGTATCCATCTACGACAGCGCCAATCGCTGAAGGAAACGTCATGCCGCCTTACTGCGGCAAGGCTGTTACGTGGCAACTGATTCAGTACGCCTAGTCAGCCAACATCGCCGACCCGGACAGGCCCACTGTCCGGGTTGGCTCTAGTGTATTGCGGGGGCGGAATACACGATTTTGGCCGTTCCGTGCAATGGCAATTATTGCAGAAGCACGCCAGAAAGATACCACCACAAGAGGGGGCGCGTTAGGCTCTACGCTGCCATCGCGTGCCCGCCGCCCATTGTGTGGCCGAACAAGTCCTCAAAACCCCAAGGCGTATCGACCACGTTTGCCATCATCGCGGCGGGCATGCTTCCATTGAAACAGGGTGGGCGGAATTTGGCTTAGGGTTGTTCTTGTTTGAGAAGCTGTGGTCCCTTAGTCTTAGTCTAACTTATCTCTACCCACGCCAACAATCTTGCTGAAAACGACATTTCCTCGGTCAATACCCCCGCATGTGCCAACTCCCTGCGGATCATCTCCGGTACGGTGGATCGGACCAATTCGGCGCGGCGAGCAAGATCGAACACCGACTGGTCCCACGGCTGGAGGTCGCGGAGTTGATCAACCAGACGTTCGAGGAGACGGGACCGCTCGCCCTCCGGGTTCAGGCCTATGGTCAAGATCCTTTGTTGGACTTGCCCCTGGCCGCTGTGCGTTTCAACCCGCCAAACCGACACGGCGCCATGAACATCGCCACCAGCGGCAAGTCGGCCGACAAGACCGCGATCAGAGGCACCAAGCTGCCGGTGCTCCTCGGTTAGCCGCCGAACCAGCGGATGCTCCAGGCCGAGAAGCGATAGATTCTCATCCTCCTTGGCCTTGTCCCGGTCGGTAGAGATGCGATACGGCGGTTCGCCATTTAGGGTGACCTCGTACAGAGACGGCCCGCGGGACTGGACCGTGCCGCCGGACTGCCGCACGCCGGCCTGGACGTAGCGTAGCAACCGCTCCATGCCCTTGCCGCTGTCGTCGAATTGTTTGTAGTCGTCCAGGCGAAAGCCGTCCAAGTCCTGGAACAACTCGAAAACGACCTGTCGGGCCGTTCGAGCGTTTTCCAGAGCAACCTCCAATTCTTGTCGTGTCCGCTTGAGGGTCGGGTCGTTCAATGCGTCCTGGTAGAGCTTGTCGTAGGAAAGCCGCTCGGAAAGCTGGCCCAGGATCTGTTCCCGAAGGTCTTCCGTGATCTGGCCTCGTTCATCGACTTTACCCAGCGCCTTGCCGATTTCCAACAGCTTCTCTTCCAACATCAGGAAGATGCGGCCCTCGATGGTGTCGGCCGACACGAGGTTGTAGACCTGTGCCGTATGCTCCTGACCATAACGGTGAATCCGCCCGATCCGCTGCTCAAGATCCATTGGGTTCCAGGGCAGGTCGTGGTTGAACAAAACCCGGGCGAATTGGAGGTTGATCCCTTCGCGGCCGGCGGCGGTACAGATCAGTACCCGGGGGCCATCAGGCCGCTTGAACCGTCGTTCTGCCGCCAGTTTGGCGCCGTGGTCGCCACCCTTGAGGATCTCCACGCCGGCGCCGGGAAATCGGTCGTCGATGGCAGCCTTGAGGGCGTCAACGCTGCCCAGGTACGTCGTGAAGGCGACGATCTTCTCACCGGGATGCACTGCCCAGAGGTCACTGAGCGCCCGCAGCAACTCTAATGTCTTGCTCTCCGCCGCACGCGGGATGATTTCCAGGAGTTCCATGATCCGCCGCCGTTCGGCGGGCAGGGCCACCGAAACGAGCGTGGCGGCCGATTCTTCGTCGCCGGCCGCTTCGATTTCGCTGTCCATGCGGTCTTCGGACACCGAGTCTCCGAGCTTCCGCAGCAGTTTGACCTTGGCATCGGCCAAGATTCGCTCCGCCTCCGCCCGGCCGATCGCGTCGTTCCCCAAGCCGTGCATATCACGGATCTGCTCTCGGGCTTCGTTGATCGCCCGATCGCGGCCGTCCGGGTCCAGGTTCTCGTCGCAAGCGATGGCCTCATGGATTGTTAGGCTGAGCAGCCGCCGGCGCAGGGTGGCCTCCACCGCCGCAAAGCTGGACGCGGCGATCTTCTGGAAAATCGTCATCACGAACCCGAGTGCTCGCCCCTGGTTCCCTGCGGCTTGGGCCATGTTGTAGCCATCTCGCAGGTAACTCATCAGCGATTCGTAGAAACGCTTCTCCGGATCGGAGAGATGGAACGCCTGGGTGTGGACCTTCCGGCGGGTGAACAGCGGCTCTCCGTCGGCATCACAGGCGTCGGCCTGGGTGCGGCGGAATACGACCGCGTTGAGCCGGTAGCGGTTGTGGATCATGTCGCCTACCTCCAGGAACAGAGTCGGATGGAGCAGGCGAATGAGCATCCAAAAGCGGAAATGATCACCCTGGTGCGGCGTGGCTGAAAGCAATAGCATATCCCGAGCGTGCTCGCGCAGGGCCTCGGCCAACTTGAAGTTTTGGGTCTTCGTGACCTTGTTTCCGGACTGGTATGCCGTCAGGTGGTGGGCCTCGTCGAAGACGATCAAGTCCCATCGCGGGGCCTCCAGGATTCGTTTTACTCGACTCGGCCGTTTCAGCGTGTCGATGCTGGCGATCAGCCGGTTATGCTTGGCGAAGGCGTTGCTTTTCCTGTCGGTCACGTCGCCTTCGCTGCCGAAAACCTCGAAATCGAGATGGAACGTATCGTTCAACTCCCGGCGCCAGTTGTTCACGAGGCCCGCCGGCACGATCATCAGCGCCCGGGTCAACTCGCCGCGAGAAGCTAACTCACGGAGGATCAAAGCGGTTTCGATCGTCTTGCCTAGCCCGACGCCATCGGCGATCAAGAACCGTCGGGGCGAGGCATTGGCAACACGGTAGGTGAGCACGATCTGGTGCGGCAGCAGATCGACCTTGGCGGCGGTCAGGGTCGCGGCGCTCTCCATTAACGGAAGTTGTTCGGCTTCCAGAGCCAGCCACAACCGTTCAACCGCCTCCCGGCTGGCGGCCCGGACGTGAGCCACGACATCCTCTTCCCAGGAGGCAGCAGGCTGCAAAGCGGTGATTGGCACACGCCGTTCGCCCACCTGCTGGAAGAAAACTCGTGCATATCCGCCCGGTTCCGCGGCGATGAACACGCCGGAACCCATTTCCGGGTGGGAAACCCGCTGGCCTGCTGTCCAGTCAAGCCCGGCGACAATACTGGGGGCGTTTCCCGTTTCAGGAAATACGTTGGACATGATAGCCCCCGACTTCCTTCTTTTCGGGCACGATCAGTTGAAAGGCCCCCGAGCCGGTGGCGGCTCCGTTCCACATCCCGCGTGTGATAAGGATCTTCTTTGCCCGGTCGGTCCCGCGCCCGAAGTAAACCAGATCATCAGCTTCGTTGAGCGCGAACATGGCTGTCGGCCCGTCCATGCCAAAGATTAGGCCAACCCCGCCCCATCGAGAGGCGAACGCCCGATTCAGCGGCAGGATATGCTGCCGGAGCCATTGATACCGGGAATCAACATCGGGAAGGGTGGTGAGCACGGTTTGCAGGCCGCCGACCAACACCAGCGAACGGTCACCGGGCGGCGTGTCAGGAAAGCCCGTCTTGAGCCATCCCAACACGGTGCGGAGCGGGACGGCTTCGCCCTCAGTAATCAGCGGCGCCAGCAAGTCCGGCGACCAAACGATGCTGCTACCGTGGCGTTTCCAGCTTGTTCCGTCCATATCTCGCATGACTTACTCCTCGTACAAGTCGTCGAACAGGAAGCCCTGTTGTTCTTCCAGCTTGGCTCGGTTTTGCTGCAATGTGCGGCGAAGGATCTCGCCGGCTAGGGCGGCCGCCTTCTGGACCTCGGGTTCCAACGCGGTCTTCGCGTACCAGTCCAACACCGCTTCCACGCTACGGCGGATCATCCAGGTGTCGCGGGTTAGCTCCTCTTCCACATTGACCCCGCTGCCGGGCATAGCAGCACCAATGAGAAACTGGGCCTGATCGATCTCGGTCTTCATTTCCTTCCGCGGTCGCTGCCGGGCCTTGTCAAACCGCTCCTGGATAGGCACGCGGCAGACCTTCTTGTCCTCTTCCTTAATCCAGCCCTTCTGCTCCAGCTCGCGCTGGACGATGCCCGTGCCACGAAGACTCTTACCCACCTCGTCGCGGGCGAGTGATTCGTGACTGCCAAAGAGCCGGAGGAACTGGTAGGCAAGGGGTTGAACGACACTAGGCGGTCGCTCGCCCGCCTGGCCGGCGTCTTCGTCGAGCAACTGGTTGATGCCCGAGCAAAGCGTCTCGTATCGACAGCGGCTCGTTCTCCGACGTGAACACTTGGCCGTAATGCCGGCTGTAGAACTCCAGGGCCTTGCCGCGGAAGATTGTGCGGATGTCGGCGTCGGAAAGCTCTCGGACCTTGTAGGACTCCAAGAGCCGCCGCAATCGCTTCAGTTCGGCCTTCACCCACTGCCGCATCTTCGGCCAGCTTACGGGGGCGCGCGCCTCCAACCGCTTCCGGCAAACGTGGATCATGTCGTATTCGGTCCCCTTGGCCCCGAACTGCCCACCTTCGCCCTTCATCTCGTCGCTGGCGATTGGGTAAACCTGTTCCAAGAGAAATCCCGACTCGAAAAGGCTTTGGAGCACGATGGCCCACTGAGAATCCTCGCTGTGATGGAAGGTAAAGGCCAACAGCCCGCCGTCCTTCAACACGCGATATGCCTCGGCCCAGCAGGCAGTCAGACGGACGCGGTAATACTCGTTGGCCTCTTCTTCGGGCAAAAGCCGCGGCGCGAGGGCCTCTTGGGCGTTGGGCGTCTTCACCGTGTCGAATAGCTCGGGGTATTCTTTTCGGAGCGGCAACCGCAGCCAGGCATGGAAGAAGTTGGCGAGGTCGGAATAGAAGATATTGTCGCCGAAGGGTGGATCGGTGATTACCAGGTCAAAAGCTGTGTTCTCGTAACATGACAGATCGGAAGACGACATGCAGCGAACATCGCAATCGGGCAAGACGCGATCCCCGATAGAATACCGCTCGCTCTTTCCGTGTCCGTCCTTCGGCAACACTGGCTCCCACGGATCTTCTGTCCACTCAGCCCCTTCGATCACAGAGGAGATCGTCGAAGTCCAACTTCCGTAGCCTTTGGTCCACAGCCCGACCTCGATGACGTTGTTCTTTGGTGCGTAGTTCGGGTTCCCGAAGTGGGGCGCAAAATGATCCCTGCCGATGTGCCAGAAGGCGAACATGCACTGATTACGGAGATACTGCTGCTCAGCCCCCAATGCCTGCATAGCTAAGTCACGACGGGTAGGGTCGGATAGCGCAGCACGTCAAGAAGCGAAACAGTTCGGCATGAACCAACAACTGGCGCGAGTTAAACATCGTCCACCAGTGCGTGTAGCCCTGCTTCGGCAAGGCGAAGTTCGCATGGTGGGTCATGTAAGTGTGCGGAAGTTCTTCACGCGGCCAATAGTCCTGAAGGTCGCTATCGCGGCGATGGTGCCACTCGCGTTCCGCGCTGGCCAGTCGGCCAGTATCATTGCGGAGAAGCGAGGTGAAGAACCGGCCCCCATAAACCCGTCGTTCCTCGTCACATTGCGGACAGTGACCCTGCGCAACATAGGCGGCAACTGGCGCACCTCGCTGCGTGGCTTGCACCGACTCCCGTAGGTCCTGAGACATTCCACACGCCGCGCACGCAAAGTGCGATTGCTTCGGAATCGTCCCACGCCGAGTATCCATTCGTCGCCCATCGGCCAGTGTGAGGAAGCGGGGCACGCCGTATAGCTTGCGATCCTCGGCATCCTCGCCCACCTCGTCGGATTCGGCCTCAGCGACTGCCGGTTGCTCGGCTGCCCTTGCCTCGACTGGCTGGGCGTCGCTCGTTTCAACGTGCGACGTGTCCTCGGAGAGTTTGATCCGGCCGCGGACCTCAACGAGCCGGAGGTTCTTCAGTCGTTCGTCATACCAGAGGGCCGTTGCGTCCACGGGCGCATCGCTGTAGCCGCCCAGATCCTGGCCACCGACCGTACCGGGTGAGCCTTTGAGCCATTCTGGATGAATCAGGAGATAGCAATAGACCGGCTTCATGCTGTTTCGGGCCGGCTGAATCTTCAGGTGCTTCTTGTCGATGTCGGCCGCCCGGGCCGCTCGCCGATGTGCCGTCAACACGTCACGAAGGAACTGTCCGGCGAAATCGCCACACTTCGGGCAATGCAGTCCATGCTCCTTCTCGACCATTTCGGATAAGCTCGGCCTGCCCGGAGTATCTTCTCGCCCTTGTTCCCCTCGGCGTACTCCAGCAGCCGTTGGGCAAATGGCTGAGACAGGGCGGTGAACGGCGTCTCGTTGGGCAGCACGATGTGTTCGGCCGCGGGGGCCATGCGGGCATCGCCCAACTCGGCGTGAAAGACCGTCTTGCAGGACTTGCAGGTCAGTTCAATGTACTTCACGCCCAATGTCTTTTCGGCAATCACCGGCGAGCGGAACACGGGCGTGCGGTGCCCGCAGCCCGGCTTGCTGCACGGCCCGTGCTTGGCCCAGAACGTGTAGATGATCTCCGGGCCTTCGTAGCGGTACTTCTTCCGCTCGTCGGGCAGCAGGTTCACCGGATCAAAGTCGGCCGGCATCGGCCGATCGTCAGCCGGATTGTGCGTGCCGGCCAGTTCATACCACTTGCCCTTGTGCCCGCGGGGGCAATCAGTGACGTAGAACGGCTGGATGACCGGCTTGACCTCGGCCTCGATCTGGTCGAAGAAACTTCTTGACCTCCTCGGGATCGGTGCAGGCCAATTCGTTCTTGACGACGAACCACGCCACGGGGTTGAGGTCCACGCCCGACGACCTGGAAGCCCAACCGCGAACCTTCGACGAGCGTTGTACCGCCGCCCATGAAGCAATCGAGCACCTTGAGGTGCTTGAAGTTCTCGGCAGCCTGATGGTTGGCGTAGTACACGTCCCAAACGGCCTTGGCGGCTTCGGTTTCGTCGGGGATCGGCTGGCCCTGGTCGTCCAGCACCGGCGAACCGTCCGGGTTCTTGCGGATCGGGGCCTCCATTGCGGCGGCGATAAGCATCGCCCGAAACACGCAACTCCGCCGCCGCGCCCACCACTTGCTCATCTGGTAGATCGGCTTGCCGGCGTTGCCCTCCAAGGCCGAGAGGGCATTGATCGGCACGAGAGGGAAATCGACTTCCAAGCAGGTCTTGGGTCGCTTGGGATTCGAGAAGTCGGGCACCCGGACCTTCACCGGCTTGGCCAAGTTCGGCGGCAGGTGCTCGTCGTCCAGCTTCGCCTGGCCGTTGGTCTTCCGAGGCGTCTTCGTCTTTCCGCCCACCGGGCTTTGCAAAGCCGAACTTGTCCTGGTCGTCGAGTTCGACGCCGGGAAGGGCCATCTGGTCGGGATCAGGCTGTTTCTTGGCCATGTTCTATCCGGGACAGTCTACTTGGGTGGGTATTCGATGAACGGAACCGCTGCTTCCAGCAGCGACAGGCCGCGGTGGCACAGGTTGCGGGAAGCCGCCCTGGACGGTCCACTTGCGTTGCCCCATCACCAGCCAACCAGCCGTTGTGCCGACAGACCAGCGGGGGAAGGTGTCTGCCGCGGCCAGGGCTTCGGCGGGGTCCTCCTTGGCACAGCGGCTCGCGCCGAAGAACGATCGCAGCAGCTTGACCGTGTCCTCGTTCTTCTCTTCGTTGGAGAAGTTGCTGGCGTCGGCGTAGCCGTGATCGCCGGTGATAACCAGCCGCCGGCCCTGACGCAGGCGATCGACCAACGCCCAGAAGCCGTCTCCGCTCAATTCCTTCTTCGTCTGGGCCGCGACCACTCGCGGGGCCATCCTTCTGGTCCCTGGTGCAAGTGGATCAGTGGCTCGTCGGGCCACTTGTGCCACACGAATAGCCGCGGGGCGACCGGGATGGAGCCCACGCAATCGGCGAATGGGGATTCGAGCAGATCGGTATACACGTCCGGCCCAGCAAAGACAAAGCTGACTGGAGGCCTGGTTGTTGTACAGTTTTGAGCGGCTGGCCAGGCCGAGGGCCTCGGCGAAGCGATCGGTCTCGGTGGGCACCTCGGCTGCGCGGACCTCAACGCGGACTGGAGCAATCCCGCGATCCTGGCCAGCGGCCACGATCAGCGGCAACTCACGTAGCGAAAGGGCGTCGAGAATCGAGCACCGCCGTGCCCACCCCGCGGCTGCCGAAACCCAGAACTTCTTAAGTTCGCCGATTACGCTGGGGCACAGCGAGGATACTCCTGCCAGAGGTCCCAGGCGGTCTCGGCGAGCAGCCTGTCCGGGATGATCGTCTCGCGGTGAATGGCCGTGGCGCCTGGGTTGGCCATCGCGAAGTCGCGGAGCCGGGAGAAAATGGCTTCCCATGTCTCCGCCGGGTCGCCATGGCGCCGAGGATCAAGTCAACCCAGGCTTGCGGCTGACGCATGGTTGCGAACTGACGGTGCTCATCAGGTCTGTCCTCCCTCGGGCGGTAGCGTAATCTGCAACTCCGCCCGGATCTTGGGCGGCAGGCGGGTGCAAAGATCGCGCAGCTCCTTCACCGAAAGGCCGTCGATGGTCAAGCATGCCTGCGTGATCTGCTGTTTATCTGGGTATCCCCAGGTTTCCAGATCGCCCAGCAGATTGATCTCCGGTCTTGGCTCCCAGTGATTTGCGAATCACGGGTATGGCAGAGGGCGGCGGGCTCAATCCCAGGCTGGGCGGCGGGGGCGTCAGACCAGGAACCGGGACGGTCGGCGATGGACCAGGCACGATCGTGGACCGTCTCCACCGGGCGGCGCGACGACTGACGTGCCCCCGCCAGGCGCGGGCGGCTGGACCGGCGGCATGACCGCTGGAGGGGTCACCGACACGCCGCTGCCTGCCGACTTGGTTCGGAAGGCCAAGCCGTATCAAGTACAAGTCCTGCCCCGTCTTCAAAGCCTTTTGACGCAGGCGTTGTCGAGCGGCTTCTTCCGTCTCTCCACCTTCCCGATAGTACCAGGTGCCGCCCACGTTCAACGCGATCTTGTCGCGGGCCGCGATGTCGATCACCTCCTCCAAGACGTTGGCTTCGCCCAGATAGGGTATTGCTTCCTTGCCCGGCAAGGTTCGCACTCGCAGCAGGGCCAGCACTTGTTTCATCGAATCACCACGGGTAGCGGCATCGACGATGAAGGTTCTCGAAGTCCTCCGGGGCGAAGAAGTTCTCCCGGATGTGCTTCTCGACGGCCGCCGGAATGCCGCCGCCAGATGCTTTGTGGTGGTTCGATGTGGAAACGTGCATTGCCCCGGATTCTGGAAATCCCAGACGTGCAAGATCGCGTAGCGGTCGAACCGCTCCTTCACTTTTAGCGACCAATTCGGGCTGGAAACGCCGTTTGTACAGCGTGTCGTACTGTGATTCCGACTCGCCCCACTCCTTGGAGAACATGGCACAACGGGCAGTAATAATCAGATCGCGGTCGTCGTAGATGTTCGGCAGGCCATCTTTGGGCAACAGGAACCGCACCATGTTGCGGCTGACCTCGACATGCTGGACCAGCCACGGCCCGAGAACCGATTGAATGTCCTTCGGCGATACCACGGGCAGAACGATCAGCACCGGCGTCGCCTCGTTGCTCCCATTTCGACGGATGGTCGGTTTGGAGTTGCATGTTCGCCCAGGGCGACTTCTCCCAGTTCGGGTCGAGCACGATCGGGCAGCACGGTTGCTGGCGGGTCGAGTCCGGCGTCTTCAACAGGTAATTGAGAACGATGCGGAGGTACTCCTGGTCCCTGCGAACCGGCAATAGAGCCGGCGGAGGAGGCAGTGTCGGGCTCGAACGAACGATCGTTGCGAGCCCACGCCTTGACTTTCGATACAGGGTTCTCTGGAAGCTTGAAGCAGTACCGCTTCTCCGCCGTGCCGACTTCGATGGATGTTGAAACTGCTGTCGACGATTTCCGCCAGTTCGGCAGTGAAGCTGTTGTCGTCCACCGGCCGTCGCCCGCGTCACGTCGAGTTGGACTTCTTGCCGTGTGCCGCCGGCATTGTGGGAGGCCGAGAATGACCGCATCCACAACGCAGCTGACTACGCCCAGCGCATGGGGTGCGGGAATGTCGGCATCTTGGAGGGCCCTGGAAATTCGTGCTGAGCACTTCTCGCGTAGCTGCTCCTGGTCGGCGCTGGCGGCCATCGCATCCAAGAGCGAAAGCACGCCGCACGAATCGTCGTCGATCGAGAAGTCGGCCGGCGTCAGAATCGGGGCGTTGCCACCGCGAGTCGATAGACCTCGGCCAACGTGCGAATCAAGTCGCGGTTGCCCTGTGCGGCGTCGGCCATCAATATATTGTCTTCCAGCAGGTTCAATAGCTCTGGGGCAAACGGCCAGCAAGCTACCACTTCCTGCCGCAGGCGAGCCTGGTCGGCCTCGGTCTTGTCCGAGAACAACAGCCGGTTCCTTTCGGAGGCATACACATCCACGAACTTTCATCACGGGTTCGGCGAAGTTATCGCGGTTCTGGAAGAGGCGGTGCAAGAGCAGCCGCTTGCGGTCTTCCCGGGCCGTCTCGCCCTTGAAGTCGATGAGCGTCGGGCCAACACGATGGATTTGGCGATACGCTTCCGTCGTGTTATCGCGCACCGAACGATCAAGCACAATAGATCGGGCCGGTCCTTGGCCAACTCGGAGAGATTCTGGATGAAGGTGAAGGCCCACTGGCGGCGTTTGAGTCCCTGGTCGCCGGGATCGTCATGGAGGCCATCGTACCAGGTTTGAAGTTCATCGAAGATCAGTGCTGTATGCTGCTCGCTGAAAAGATCCTGCATGAGGGACTTCGCGGGATCGGCTTTCCCGCTTGCTCGAACTTGCCGCGGTAGTACGGGCCTTTGGGATGCCGCTCGAAGATCACGTCCCAAAGGCTATCGTACTCCCAGTTCGACATCGTCTCGGAGATGGGCTTGAAGCCCCGCTGCAACGTCAGTCCGTTCAGACGAGCGGCCTGGAGACGGCCATACCATCCTGCCGCCCACTGCTCCACCGGGCCAGGACTCAGAGAAAGCATGATGCAGCAGAGCCATGATATGCGACTTGCCGCGGCCACGCTGACCGATGAAGACAACCGGGCAACCGGCGGCCGCCGTGGACACCGCGCTCCAACGCCCGCTGCACGTCAGCCGTTGGGTAGGTCATGTCCAGCAGTTCCGTAGGATCGGTGCGCTGTGCCCAGCCCGAGTTCTGCTGGTTGCACAACTCGATTGCGGTGGCCTGCATGTACTTGGTCAGGAACTCGGGTCGTAACTTCAAGGACTGCATGCTTCGCCTTTCGGTCAATTCTCGATAATGGCAAGAGAGAGCGGTCGGGGTCAGGGTAAGACTGGGGATAGTCTCGGGGCTATCTCGGCTTCGGCTTATGGCTTTTGGGGATCGCAGCCTGGGGGGCCGGGTTCTCGATCTGCTTGCGCAGATCCTCGACCTCGGATTTCTTGAACAAACGGTAGTTGTTGACGGGGTGCCGGTACTCCCGGAGCTTGCCCGTTTGGCACCACGCCCGGACGGTATTGGGCGCCACGCCCAAAAACACTGCGGCTTCGCGGACCAATAGGTAGTCTGCGCCCTTCATAACTCCCCTCTTCATCCAAGGGACTGATGGACTGACGAACGAACTAATTCAGACCTTACCAAGCGTTCCACACCGCTGCAATCCCCCCGGCCACTGCCCGTAGAGGGGGTGACTGTGCCGGTCGTGAAACACGTCCGCCAAACCAGTGTGTGAACGATTTGCCGCAGGGGGTTGGTGATAGCCGGCCAAGGCCTCGCATCCAGGTACCCACATGCTAGACTGCTCCCGACGTAAGATAGCGATGCTGGGCCAGGGCGACGTGTTGGACTAGTCCCGGTGGTATGGATCATCGATAATTTGGAAACGGGATACCTCCGTGCCAACAAGAACGTGGAAAAAGGATCCGATGGCTACAATCTGGCGGTTTGAAGAAAAATTCGTGCAGTCGTGCTCGGCCGTACTGGACGAGACGCTGAAGTTGCTCCATTGTGATCTAGAGCACAACCTGTTCCTCGTCGGCATCCACGTCCAGACCAACGAGGTGACGGTAATCCCGGATAACTCGATGGTTGCCGCTTACAAACTGGAGGAGCAACTGGATCCGACCAGCGAACGGTACGTTTCCTACCCCGACGACGACACCCTGTCCGACGCCGAATGGAGCGATCGGTTTCAGGGGCACGACAGGTCTTGCTGGGAGTGCTGGAGCAGCATCCGTGATGCGGTCGCTAGCCTGCTTGTCGATACAGACCTTACTTTCGCTGTGTCGCCGTGCTGCGAGGTAAACGGGTATGTCGTCGCCCTGTTGGCGACGTACAGCAAGACGGATTACAGCCGCTATCCGTCGTTGGATATGAGGGTTTTTACCGAAGACGGGCGATGGCCTTCGCTGCTGTTTGGGGCGATCGAGGCGGTGCTGGACAAGTTTGCCAACGAACTCAGAAAACGAGATGCAGGGGGAAGATACGAGAATGATCCGCCAAACGCGAGGGACATTCTCCGCACGGCAGGGGCGTTTTTCACCAGAATCCATGCATGGGCTCGCAAACAGTTCTCCGTCCTCGACATCCAGTTCCGCGGAACGTTTGAGTTGTTCGACACCTGCAACATTATTTCCGCGTTGCCACACGAGAGCCGAGAAGGTCTCGGCGGAATGGTCATCGCCGATATGCAGCACTCAGCTGTTGACACGGCAATTCGGCTGCAATGGCCAATTCTGGCGAACTCGTATAGATATAAGTGGGTCAGAAAGCTGCTGGACATGTGCAAAGAAGGATTGTCCCTGCTCTCGGACTCGCGGTACGTCTGGGGAATCGGCAGGTTCGACCGTGCGAAGTATGAAGAATTCAAGTACGACGTCTTTGAGATTAGGTTCGTTGGCCACCACCACTGGGAAATGTGGCACCTCGACCAGCACCTTATGACCGTCAGGAATGGCGAACCGCGACTACCACGGCCGCGGATTGATCTGGACGCTGTAAGGCTTGCCCTGAGGCAAAGGTTTCCGGGCCTCGCAGATGCGGCAGCAGATTGGCTTACCGAGATCGTGGGGTTCGCGGTTTGGGCACAACATGGGACAACCATCATCATCTCGATGATTGCAGAAGCGGAAAGCGGGCGCCTAGCGGGAAATACCGGGGTAAAGTCGTTTCTTCCCGACCAAGCCACGATCGCCGCGGCGACCTCAATTGACGGCGCCGTCATGATCGACCTTGAGGGAACATGTCACGGGATTGGCCTGATCTTGGACGGCGAAGCTGGCGATCGCGAAAGCGCGGTGCGCAGCGCGCGATACAACTCAGTGGTTCGCTATGTGCGAAACCGCAACGACTGTCTGGGGATCGTTGTCTCGGTGGATGGAATGATCGATATTCTGCTTGGCCCTGAAGAAGCCTGAGCCTGACGACATGCTTTCGCGGCTATCGTCTCAAGTCCCTGCAGGCCGCCCAACAAAGCGACGGGCGTGTTGAAAAAGTCGCCTTTTCGCGCCAGTGGTTTGTCATGACCTGGACGGTCAATGGCGGTATTCGAGTGCATTTCCATTCTTGCCCAGCTCTCACTCTTTGCCGAACCAGTGAGCCATACAAGAAATGCATGTCTTTTGGTGGCGGGCCAGGACCGCCATCGGCTGGCAGCGGGTCCGTTTGAATTGCGGCATTCTGAAAACCGGGTTGCCAGTCCGGACCGCTAGGCGTACACCCCAAGATGCCTAAGCGATCAAGCAACGAAAGAGACCCATCCGAAATAGCCCAGCACGTTTATGATGCCGTTGTGCCCGAGCTGAACCACCCCAGGAGAAGAACCCCGCAGCAGTCGCTCTTGGACGGCTGGGCGGGTTGAGGGGCGGCAACGCTCGGGCAGAAAAGCCTTCTGCAAAGAAACGAGCGGAAATCGTCAAAAAAGGCGACGAACGATCGTTGAAAGTTTAATACTCGCCAGTAGTTATGACCTATTTTGCTTCTACTCATTGACTTCATGCATCCGATGGAATAAAATACGTCATAGTTGCCCTGCGGTTATGTCGCACCAGTCGCAAAGGGTTTGTTATGAACAACTTACATCGACAGCGAAATAAAATTCTAACCAGGGATCACGCTCATGACCTACTACAGAGCTACTACGATGACTTCGTTCAGTGTGTGCAGGCAGGCCTAAATACTTTCATTTCGTTCTATCCCGCCGAACTGCGCAAGCTTAGTCAGCAGCGAACTCTCGCCAACGTACTAAATGATGCGGTGTGCGATGAAGCTATGCGGAGCTTTGGGGGCGGACAAGATGGGAATGTGGTTGTGAATGAGGATCACCACGGGAAACTGTTTGTGTTCTTCGGAAGCGCTGCCATCCGCTTTAAGAAGGTTGACTCCAAACTCGCCCCACGCAATGTTAGGACCGGCAGGCAGGTCAAAATATCCTATCAACAACTTGAGCTTGACGGGATTGAGCGACCGACAGTCTTGAATCTCGGCTACGAACCAAACATCCTCTTCACGGAGATTGTGGCCGTTTCTCTAAGTTGTCGGAGCAATAGGCACATTGTGTGGGAAATCCCCCTCGCGGAAACAGTAACAGCGTATCTTTTCGATCACAAGGGCAATGTGCCGGCTATCGGTGCTCCTGTCGTGCGTTCCAAGTTGGTGGGAAAGGTGATTCGCAATGGATAATCGCATTAACCCCGAAATGCTCGTATTGGCTCGCGAGGCGCGAGGCGTCACGCAATCGGAACTAGCTAGGCAATTAGCGTGTTCTCAAGCACGCATTTCCAAGTACGAGTCTGGCCTGTTGGATGTGTCTCCAGAGGACTGTTCTGCGATCGCCCATATCTTGGATTTCCCCACAGAGTTTTTCCATCAGACAGACAAAGTCTACGGATTTGGAAGCTCGTGTTTCTATCATCGCAAGCGCACTCGTATGCCGGTGGCCGAATTGAGGCAGATTCAAGCACGCCTCAACATTTTTCGATTCCACGTTACCCGCCTACTTCGAAATGTTGAGATCGAAACAGAAAACAGATTTGTTCGCCTTGATGTTGACGAGCATGGTGGTCCTGAGGAAGTCGCACGACTACTGCGGCAACAATGGGGGTTGCCGATGGGTCCAGTGCAAAACGTCATCAACACCGTGGAACATGCTGGCGCTGTCGCATACGCGTTGGCATTTGGGACACACAATCTTGACGCCATAAGCCAGGTAGCTCCAGGATGTCCGCCGCTGATCTTCATAAACTCTGACATACCAGCGGATCGGCTTCGCTTTACCTTAATGCATGAAATTGGCCATATTGTCATGCATCAGATGCCTTCCGACGAAATGGAGGCACAAGCCGATAGATTTGCCGCCGAATTTCTGATGCCAGCCGATGAAATCGCAACATCGCTCCGCAATATACGACTGCCCCAGCTTCCTGCGCTCAAAACACTGTGGAAAGTGTCTATGGCGGCGATTGTGAAACGTGCGTTTGATCTCCAAAAGATCAGCGAACGTCAATATCGCCGATTGTTTATGGAGTTGAGCGCTCAGGGATGGAGAACAAGGGAGCCAATCGAGATTCCCGGAGAGTCGCCGACTGTGTTCAAGAGCATACTCCAGGTACATTTCTCGTCGCATGGATTCACCGCGGCAGAACTGAGCAAGATGGTCAATGCGACTGAATCGCGTTTTAATGCTTACCTGGCGTCCGATACGCCGGGGACGTTTCGCCTAGTCTGCTGACGTAAATATTTCAAAGCTCACCCGCGAGTTCGGCGAAGCGGTCGCCCGGTATCACGATAACTTCGTCTGTCGCATGAAGTCGCAGCGGGTTCAGAGTGACGACATGAATATGGTGCTGTTCCCAAGTTAGAAGAAACCTGTCCGACGAAATATGCGGGCAGCGGGGTGTCGGCGGCATGTGGACTTGGGCGGCCTTGGACGCTGACACGACGTTGATGATCCCTTGGAAGCTCGGGACGCGATGTGGCCAACGCCCACGCCTTCATCCGTGACGTGCAGGAACGGATTGTCAATCGTGTGCCGCTTACCACGGACAGCAACCGGGTCTATCTGGATGCCGTTCTCGACTACTTCGCTGAAATCGACGTCGCCATGCTTCAGAAGCTCAACGGACAATCTGCTCGGTGAAAAGGGGAGTCACACCAATTGAAGTCTCGGTCGTTCGACTTTTCGGGCATGCCACCCGTCGTCCCGAAGGTTCCCGAGCATCTCGAAATACTCCTGGTATCGAGGCTTCACGGTTTCCATCGAGTACAGACTTGCGGCCCGTTGGCTGATGTGGGCGGGATCGAATTGCCGGAGATTCCCGGCCACCCAAATGAAGTGATCCAACATCCGACATCGCCATCCGGTGCGGTCGTGTTCGGCCGTCTCGGAAAAGGCGTCTCAGTCGGTCGTGATCACCGAAGTCCCACACATCTGTGCCTCGACGGGCTGCGATCACTGATAGCGCTCGATGAACACCATGACCTGATAAGGCGGAAGATGGTTCGCCGCGGCGGCGGCATAGCCGGAGCCTACGGAGCCGCTGCCGGCGCCATGCACATGGGTGGTCGCGCCGCCGTTCCAGCCGACGTCGCCGAACGTGGGATCGTTCAGCTTGAAACCAACCGGAAACTTCCCCTGAAGCCGACTGAGTTCGCGCCAGCCTTGAGGGATGTTCAATTGTGTGTTGTACGTGTAGCCGACCCAGAGCTTGACGGTGCCGATGGGATCGTCCATGTAGCTGGCATCGCCGAGGAAGCAGGAGTTCTTCGGGTCCACCGTGCATTGAATGATCTGGTTTGTTGCAACATTGGGGTAGCGGTAGGGGAGCGACGGAAACGTAACGCTGGCCTTCACGATCGGGTAGACCACTCCGCCGTAGGTGCCGCCATCGCATGGGTTTCCGCCGGAAAGGGCGTAGGCATAGCCGGTTCCGCCGGAGATGGATTTCGCCTGGAAAGGGCGGATGTTCTTGGTGACCCAGACGCAATACGGCAGGCTGCCGTACTTCATCCAGTCGTAGATCAGAGAATCCAAGCCGGGCAGACCATCCCATGCGATGTAACTGTCCCCGGCCGGTCCCCATTGAATCGTGGAGTTCTGAGTGGGGAAAGACGAGCACGTAACGCACACCGGGATCGTCGGATCGAACTTGTAGGCCCAACCGTTTTGGCCGGCGGGCACATCCCATCCGCAAGTGCCGCAAAGCGTCACTCCGTGGCTCCACAAACCATAGTTTCCATTGGTGGTCGGCGGTTTGTAGGAGTGCCCGCGGCCGTCCCAACTAATGATGGAACGCATCGGCACCGTCGCGCCGGTCAGGTTCCAGAAGGCGACCCGGTTCGGAATCGTGCATAGCTCGATGAGCCCGAAGTACTGGTCGTTATACTGTCCATCCTGATAGAGATCGTAGTCCAGGAATTGCACGAACTTCGCGTCCCCGCCCGGCCCGCCGCGCAGCGTCCAGCGGGTGCCATTCTTGCGGATGTGGACCCAATCCCAATGCCCGTTGTCGGTCCAATCGGAGGGGCACTTCTGCACCAGCGCGGGCGTCAGGCCATGAATGCACACCCGCCCGGTCTTGCCGTTGGGGATCGGCTCCTGGGTAATGCCGAGGATCGCCACGCCGCGATCGTTGAAATGGCTGCTATCGGGGCGGTAGCCTGGAAAGTACGGCCGGTTGGCGAAGGCGACCGCGCGCTTGATCGGCTCGCCCGGTGGGACACAGACAATGACCGGCGACCACATCGGCCAGTTTTCGTTGTTCGCGCTGAGGTTCTTGACCAGGACGACGGTGCCGAGTCCCTGGCGCAGTTGCCGGTTCTCCAAGGAACCGCCACTGTTCTTTAACTCTTCCACGTAATCGGCGGCGTCTTGCAGGGCGTTCAGGCCCGAGGCGGTTGGTTGCCAGCGATCGCCGGCGCTCAGCGGTCTGGTGTTGTCGGCCATTTTTCAACTCCCAATGCCCAGCGACCCGAACGCGGCCGCGTTGTAGACACGTTCGACGTACACGGCGTCTGGCCGCCGGGCCAGTGAGTCGGCCGTGGTGTCGTGCTCCTCGATATAATGCACCCAGAGATATTGCCAGCCGGCCTTGGCCACGCCGGTGATGTCGCCGATGGTCTGCGCGGTCACGTCGTCGTTCTGGTCGAACTGGTAGGTGATCTCGATGAGCGTGGGGTTCTTGCTCGAGCCGGAGCCCTTGCCGCCGCGAAACAGTACCTGGCCGGCGGGGAACCCGCGAAACAGGTCGGCGTTGACCTTGCCGGTGATCGCCTTGAGGGTCTGCGAGTAGGCCCAATTGTAGGTGTCGATGGGCAACTGCCACGTCTCGGACCAACTGAACTTGGGCACGACGATCTCGCAGCCCTCGACGCCGTGGTCGGTCACGCCGATGGCGCCCTTGTGGTCGGCGGCGGTCTTGCCGGGGGCGCGTAGCGGTGGACCGTCTGGAGGCTTTGGGTGATTTTCTGGCGGCCGCCGGTGGTGTCGAAGGCGAACTTGAAGTCGTGCTGCTCCGGCGGTTTGATCGGGCCGTACATGACATGGACGATGTGCGCCTCGGGCCCGGTCTCCTCGACGGTGGCCTGCTTGCGGAACAGCGGGATGTCGTTGACGGTGTACGTGGCCGGGCTGGCGCCGACGGCCATCGCGCGGGCGATCTCGGAGGTCGAAGCACCCCAGACGGCGTAGGGGATCTCCGCGCTGGTGGGATCGCCCGAGGTCGTGCGGACGCCGAATTGTTCGATGACAAATGCCACGCCAATCCCTCTATGCCAATACGAGTCCTTGATTCGCGTTCCGTTCCATTCGCTCCGAGCGCGGCGTTCTGGCGATCGGTGCTTTCGGCGATCCGGGCCAGGTGCCCTTCCATCTTCTCCTCGATGCTGTTGCCGGTGCCCAGGCCGCTGAGGGCCTCGCCGCTAAAGGTGCCGACGACACTGGCCTTGGCCGCGGCCAGATTGCCGGCGATGTCGGGGATGTTCTTCGGCTGCGCCGCCGGGCAACTCGGGGGCGTTCATGGCGGCCTTGGCGCGGGCGGCCTCGGCCCGGGCGTCCTCCCATTCCTTCCGTGCCGCGTCCACCTCGTCCTGCGATCGCTTCAAATCGCTCGGCATACTGTTCCTGCCGGGCCGCGTGCTTGGCCTTCCGTTCGTCGTCCAGCACCCCAAGGGCGCCGGACTCGCTCCTGCTCGATCTCCTTCTTGCGATCCTCGAAGGACTGGCCGGTGGCCGCCAGCTTCTCGCTGGTCTCCTGCTGCCGCCGTTGGCTCGCCTGGTTGTACTCTTGGTCCAGAATCTTCTTGGCCCCCTCGGCGGTCTGCGGATCGTACTGGCCCATCAGTTCCATCAGGTCGATCCAACGCTTGCTGACCCAATTGGAGGCCGAGTTCCAGCCGGCGACGACCGAATCGGTGAAGATCGTCCAGGCGGCGCTCATGCCGGTCACCAACAGGTTCCAGCCCTGCTGGATCACGGCCCAGCCGCTGGTCATGATGCCCGCCAAGCCGTAGACGGCATCGGTCCAGATGCTCATGAAGATCTCTTTGAAGCCGATCCACGTCTCGGTGAGCCAATTGACCCCCTTCTGCCACTCCATCTTGAGCATCGCCCACAGAACCTTGGCGGCCAGGGCGATGTCGCCGGCCGACAGGGCGTCGCCGATGCCGCCGATGGTGGCCATGATGTCCGAGCCCAGCGCTCGGAACGCGGCGGCGATGCCACTGATCGTGTTACCCAAGGCACCGGTGAAGTAGAGCAAGGCGCCGATGCCGGCCCAGATGGCGGCAAAGGCGACGATCTGCGTGGTCGTCAGCGCGGCAAACGCGGCCCCAAGGGCCGTCACGGCCGAGACGGCCGCCGACCACGCGGTGGCCAACAGCGATCCGACCATCGCCACCGTCGTGCCCAGCAGTCGCACCGCCCCCAGCACCACGCCGATGCCGCCGGCGATGTTTCGCAGAATGGCCGAGAGCACCGTCATCGCCAGGCCGGCGCCGACGATCGCGCCGGTAACTTGCAGCAGAACGATCGCCAGCCCGCGATGCTCCTTGATCCACTGGCGGACGGACGTGATGATCTTGCACGATGCGATTGACCATGCCGTCGAGATACGGGATCAGTGCCCCGCCGATCACGCGGACGCTGCTCATCATGACGTCGTGCAGATCGCCCAAGAGTTGGCTGAATCGATGGGCCCCTTCGGCCGCTTCGCTGTTCATGACCAACCCCAGCGCCCGTGCCCGGGCTTCCCACTTGGCGATCCCGTCGGCTCCTTGCAACAGAAGCGGCAAGAGTTCGGTCCCATTGCGCCCGAAGATCTTCACCGCCGCGGCGGCCCGCTCGGCCGGGTTTTGGATCTTGGCGATCCGGTCGGCGATCCGCCGGAACTGTTCTTCCGTCTGCAAGCGGGCAAGCTCGGCGGCGGAGAGCCCAAGGTGATCGAAGACTTCGGTCGCCTCCTTGCCGCCCCGGCGGCGGCCGTGATGTTGACCTGCATCTTCTTGACGCCCATCGCCAAAGAGTCGGCGCTGACCTCGGCACGCCGGGCGGCGTAGGCCAGCGCGGAGATCGCCTCGACGCTCGTGCCGGCCTTTTCGGCCAGATGAACCATCTCGTCGCCGGCGGTGGCCGTCATCTTGGCCGCGGTCAACAGCCCGGCGAACATGCCGGCCGGCGAAGAGGCGAACCGGGCGATCGCCGCCAGCGGCCCCGGCAGTTCGCCGCCGTAGGCGCCGGAGCCAATCCGGCTCAACGAGGCCGACCAGCGCGCGGAGCTTTCCCTGCAGGGCCGCCAAGTCCCTGGTGACGCGGTTCTGTTCGAGGAAGACCTCGACGTAGGCCGCGCCCGCTCGAATTGCACCTGCAACAGACATAGTGGATCAGTGGTCAGTGGTTAGTGGCTAGTGGTCCGGCAGTCTTCTGATGCCGCCGATCTGTCGCACAGGCCCTTCAGGCAATCCACGCTCATCTTGATCTCGGGCTTCTTCGCCTTGGGCGGCTCTTCTTCGGCGAATGGATTGAACTCCCACGGCTCGAACGGTTCTGGTGTTTTTTGGGTCACGGTTGGGGTTGGCCAGTAGCGGCCGATACCTGCGCGGTCCGTTCCCACTCGGCCCGTTGGCGGCCCTTGGCCATCGCGACTAGCTCGGCGAGGGTTCTTGGGCCGGCGTCGACGCCGATGATGCCGGCAAGTTCCCAGCAGAGCCAGTACCACTCGGTCGGGAGTGTCCCGTCGTCGATCCCTTGGAGCCGTTTGAGTTCCGGTTCCAGCATCGCGTCGATCGCCGCATCCAGTTCCCCCGCCGCCAGCCGGGTCTCGATCAGCGTCTTCGCCTTCTCGGCGAACGCCTGGCTCTTCGCTCAGCACCTTCTTGAGCACCGCCCGCCGGCCCTGCGGGAAAAAATCGACGGTCTCCTCGATCAACAGGTCCAAGACCCGCTCCAGCACGTCGCCGCCCATCGCCCGGCCGAACTCCTCGTCGCTGACGTTCTTCTCGTCGCACTGCGGCTTGCACAGGGCGTAGGCGATGTCGCAGACCAGCGGCGGATACGCCACGACCTTCTTCAACAGGTCGCCGTCGGGATCGACCAACTCCAGCAGGTTCACCTTCACCGGCTCCCCCAGGTGCTCGATCGGCGCCTTCAGCACCCGCTTGATGGCGTTGACATCGACCGTGATGGCCCACTCGCGCCCGGCCGTATCTCGAAAGGTCTTCATGGGATGTGGTTCCTTTGGAAGTCGTTAGCTGCCACCGCCGCCGCCAGACCAGGTGGGATACCGGCTGACGTAGGTCGGCTTGATGGTGAACTTGTACTTGATCGCGTCTTCGAGTTTCTCGTCGCGGTCGGCCCCCATGATCTCGAAGTCGGCGTCCAGGCCGTGGCCGTCCTCCGCGTCCTTGACGAAGAAGGCCATCGGCGTGTCGCTCATGAAGGCGGTCAGGATCTGCTGCATCGCGCTGTCGCCCGAATCGTCGACGACCTCGAAGGAGATTTCCGCCTCCTTGAGCGCGCCCTTGACCATCGACCACCGACTGGCCCGCGACGAGATCTTGGTTTCGCTCTTCTTGAGCGACACGGTCACGTCGCCCACGGTGTTCAGCAGGGTGCTGGCCGTCGATCCGGCCGGCCCGTAGCAGAGTTTGGCGTCGAGGGATACACGAACGGGCATGATGAACGCTCCTTATGTCTTGAATGGAGTTGGCCCACAGAGTCGGCAAGTTCGGCATTTCGGCCCTTAACGCCGGGCCCATGTACGGTCGGGCTTCGATCGGTTTGCCGCCGATGTACTCGGGGCCGTAGAGTTCCTCGTTGAGTCGGTTGGCCCGGTCGGCCTGGGCCTGGGTTGTGAGCTTCGTGTAGGTCACCCACTTGCCATCGGGGGTTCGTTTGGTTGTTTTGCCACGAGGACCGTCGAGTCGGATTTCACCGCCGTCGCCGACTTTTCGCTGTCGGCGGCGCGGGTTCTTTCTTGACGACGCTCGGGCCGCCGTATTCCAATGTAGGCGGCACGCGGCCGATCGTGCCCACCGGCGTCGGACCCACGACGACCGACCGAGTTGCCGGTATCGAAGCCGAAATAGATCAGGTTCCGCAGCGTGCCGACGTGGGAACTTGGCGGCTCGCCCGGGCGCGACGCCCGCTTCCGCTTGCGGATCGACGATTTCGCGCGACGCTGGATGAAGGCGCCGGCGTGGCTCAGGACCTTGACGTTGGCCCGGCCCACCGCGTCGATCACCGCCCGGCGGTCGAAGAACATCTTTTTGGCGTCGAATCGCAAACTCATCTGGTCACTCGGAAGGTGAACACCAACAGGCTGGTGAACTGCCCGTGTTCCTTGAGGTGTTTTGGGTCGTAAATGGGTTTGTTCTCGGTCTTGGCCCAATGGGCCTGCTCGTAACCGGCCAAGCGCTTGTGGCGAAACAGGTCGTCGATCTCCTCGACCAACTGCATCAAGGCGTCGATGGCCGCTGTGTCCAGGCCCGGCGGATCCTGCTTGGCGACTCGCTTCTGCACGGCCACGTGGATCTTGTACTCGGCCCGGTCTCGGGTGCGGTCGGCGATCTCTTCGTCGAGTTCCGCCGGCACGACGGACACGTGCAGCGTGTCCATCTCCTTCAGGTCGAACTCCGGCAGATAGTGCCGCACGGCCGTAAACGGCTGGCTCAGCGTGGCGGCGTTCGAGGACCGCGACCACGGCGTCGGCAATCTGGATCGTGGTGCTAGGCATGGCGGTTCCTCTTAGTAGACGATCTCTTGGGCCTGAATCGTGGCCGACCAGCGGATGTTCGTGGCGGCGACCCCCGTCACGGCGATTGCGAGCGATTTGTTGGTGTTGTCCGCCGTGATCGTCGGGCACCGGCCAACCGGCCGGATTGATGTCGACGCCAACCGTCTGCACAGACCCCTTCCAACGAGACTGTGTTGACGTAGCTTCTTGATGATCACTTGCCGCAGGAAGAACGCCGAAGTGCCGTCTGACTTGCGGCCGGCGATCATCACGAGGCAGGCGTAAGACTTGCTCGTCGCACAGATGAAGCGGTTGCTGCTGTTTCGACGTTCCGGATGGCGTTGCCCCGTCGATCGTCAGTTCGGTCGGGGTAGTCGTCCGCCGTCATCCGACGCAGCACGGTCTCCGTATACTGCGAATCCCCGGGAACCAGTATGAAACGGCCAGACAGACAAGGCCCGCTGGTAGTGCTTGTTGGCCGTCGAGTAATAGGAACCGCTGGCGTGGGCGCCTTGGGCCGAGGCTGTCGTGTTTTCTCCTTCGGCGTGAGCATTGGTGCCAGTCGCGATGCCTGTCCCCTCCTGCACCTTGCCGGCGAGGGTGAAAACGCCGTTGCTCTTGATCGGCACGTCCGTCTTCAGGACCGACGCCGTCAGATTGCCGTTGGAATCGTAGGAGGCGAGATAGTCAGTCGCAATCTGACTGGTCGATACGATCGCCATGCCGATGGCTCCGGCCAACGGTGAATAGTTGCCCGCGTCGGGCCTGACGCCAGGATAGGTCGTCACGGTCGGACCACTCCAGTACGGAATAGCCATTGAAACAATGGTCCCTTGGCAAATGCGCCAGTAGTACATACTGGGCATATACATGTCGTAGCGAAGCCACCAATTACCGCCGGCGCGTTGATAGGCTGGCGCACCGTTGTACGTGCCGTTCTGGACGTAGGAACCTGTGGCATCGGGACTGATCGGACCGCTGACCAATACACCTGCCGTTCCGGTTGCGACCTTGTCCGCCTTGGCGGCAAGGCTCGAAGCCAGATTCGTCACATCCGACTGGGCGTGAACGTGTGCGGGGTTTTGATATTTCACGGCGTTGTTGGCATCCATCGTCAGGCTCTCCTGCTACGCAAAGATGCGATAGGCCACTCCCTCGCCGTTGACACCCACCTTCACGAACACCTTGCTGGCATCGTCGATCGATAGCACCACGCCCGAAATGGAACTGGGCAGCAGCGGCATGTTCTGATTGACGCTGTTGCCCAGAAACACCGGTTTGGTGTTGGTGCCCACGCCGTCGGCATTGCACAACGGGCCGATCCAAACGCAACGGCAGGGCGTGGACGTGCGCCACCAGCGCCTGCGGCGTGGCTGCGGCCGTCACCGGTCTTCGTTCCGCCGACCAAAGAACTCGGCGGTGCTGTCGTGGTGCTGGCATCGCCTTGCACCAGCGAGCGCACCGGTCGCCTCGTCGATCTCCACGTCGGCCGAACCGAGCCAGCGTCGCGTCATGGTGTCTTCTCCGTATCGATCTGTCTTCGTGTGGATTCTGAACGTCTTCCGGTAGGCATCGCTGTAACGCCAGCACGGCTCCTTGCCGGGAGCCGTCACTTCGTAGACATAAACCGTGCCATTCTGCGTCTCATGAACACGATCGCCGCGTTGTGGCTCCGTCAGACCATCACCCAACAGCAAGTCCGCGACCAACACCAGGAAATCCCGGGACTCATGCCGCACGAGCACGCCGTAGCCATCATCGACCTCGAAGGTGGTCTTGCCGATCGTGGCCGGAAGCTCGACGGACTGCACGCCCCGCACATAGGCAACCACGCGCGAGGCGTGCCGCGTCCGTTGTTCCTCCAGCCAGTCGGATGCCTGTTGCAACAGGTCGGCCATCGTTCTTGCCCTCGATGTTACTGACTCAGCCGCACGCGAACCGTTGCATCGGCGTCGGCCGCGGCCTTGTCGTCTTGCCCAGCAGTTTGTTGGCCCCAGTCTCGTCGTCGGTCTTGGCCTGCTTGTCAGCGGCATCCCAATAGACCTCCGCGCCGGCGGCGATGCCCGAGCCGGCGCCGGTGGCCTTGGGGAAGTCGAACACGCCCACCACGGCCAGCGAGCCCGGCGTATTGGCCGCGATCGGCGATCGGGCCACGCCCACCAAGATCCCCCTGGACAACGACATCGCCGGCGGCGACGTCGGAAGTCGGGGTGTAGTCGATCGCTCGACCGTCTTGAACGAATGTTGCGGTTGCCATAATGGTTTTCTCCTGTCGAGATGAATGTTCAGTCTCACACTTCGCCCTTGGCTTTCACGCCGCCGCGGGGATCTTGCAGGGCGACGCCGAAATCGTGGTAGCCGCGCATCTGGATGCCCAGGACCGAGAAGTCGGCCTCGGCCGTCTCGATCGTGGGCGACTCCTGGCCGTTGAGGAACGCCACCTCGATCACCGGCAGATCGCCCGGATCGGCCAGCAGATACCACGCCTTGCTGGAGTTGCCCGTGTAGTGCTGTTGCCAAGATAGCGGCTCACCTCCGTGCGGAACTTCCCTTGGTGCGGGTTGCCGATCGGATACTTGGTGCTGGCCGTGGTGTCGCGGATCTCCAGCGACTTGAACAGTTGCGTTCCCATCGCGCTCAGGGCCGTGGGCACCAGCAGGATCGCCGGCATGATGCCGATCGGCTTGCCGTCCGCATCGACCTGATCCATGAAGGCCACCTCGGCCTTGGTGAGCCCGTCGATCCCGAGCGACGTGTCCGCGCCGGTCAGATAGTTCTTGTTGCCGGCCGTGAAGAACGCGGAGTTGGCCAGGAACGTGGCCCAGAACACGTCGTTGATCTTCGTGCCCGAGCCACGGCCGAGCTTTCGGGGCACCGTGGTGATGGCGCCCAGATCGTCGTTGATGACATCGCGGCGGTCGATCGACAGCATCAAGCCGTAGGTGTCGGCCTTGTTGGTGTACGTCTCGTTGCCGAGCGTCCCGTGCTTCAGTTCCCCGCCGGGCTGCACCTGCTCGTACTGGTCCTTGCCGATCAGCGGTAGCTGGTGACCGTCTTGAAGTCGGAGACGTTCCGCACGGCGCAGATGTTCCGCCACGTCCGCTCGACGGAGAAGAACCCGTCCAAGAGGAACTTGTTGGCCACGTTGCTCGAGGATGCCGCCGATGTCGATGGTCGAGAACCCGGCCTCCAATTCCGGCTGGAAGGCGAACCGCAGCACGGCCCGGCTGTCGCGGAAGTTGCGGCCCGTGTAGCCGTTGGCCCACGCCGCCTCCAGCAGAAGCTCTTGCAGACCGATCCCGCCACGGAACCGCCGCTGGGCCGCCTCCAGGGTCGGCTCGTCGAAGAGGTTTTCCACCCCGTCGAGCCTGGCGGTCACCATGCAGGCCGCCTCCAGCAGCGAGCCGTTGACAGTATTACTGTTGTCGCGGACTTGGACGGCAGGCGCCTTCGGGCGGCCAGCCCGCAGAACCTCCAACTCGCTGCGGGTGGCGTCCCAGCCATCGCGGATCGCCTGGGCCTCGATCTTGGGGAAGCGGCCGGCGCAGATGTCGCGGATCGGCGGCCACGCGGTTGGTCTCGGCCAGCGCTGCCGCGCGGATGTCGGCCGCTGTGGGGCCGGCGTCGGCGGCTTGGACCGGCGGGGCTGCGCCTTGCGATGCGGTCGTCGGCAGCCGGCGGGTATCCGCGGCCTGGGCGGTAACGGTTGCCTGAAGTGGTTTCGACAGTATCTTCCATTTGGTTTTCTCCTGCGAGAGATGCGTTGCCGCGGCTGCCACTTGGGCACTTGTTTGGCCGTCGGCCCCTAAGTCCACAAAACTGATTTCACCGAGCGTCGCTTTCCGCACGACGTTCACCGGCCCGAAAACTCCCGGCCGTTGACCATAGCCTTCTGGTTCTCCTTGACGAACTCGTACTCCTCGACGGCCGCGCCGATCGACGCCTGCCACGGGAATCCATTGCGGGCGGAAACGACGACCTCCTTCGCGGCGGCCGTGTCGCGCGACACCACGCCGGCGGCCACGAGTTGCCCGTCTTCGACTCGGATGGCGTCCGTATGGCCCACGCCGCTTGCCATGTCGTGGCCGAAACGGATCGGGCGGCTCTGCGAGGGAATCCCCAGGCCGGCCAGATCCACGATGACCGGATAGCGCCAACCGGCGATCCGCATCGGCCCGCCCGTGTAGGCGACCATCGAGAACCGCGGCAACCGTGGCTTGCCGTCGCCGCCGGCTTCGACCTCGGGCAACCGGCCTCGATCTGGATCGCACCCGGCTCGCACAGGAAGTTGAGCGTCGATTCGCCTTGGACCTTCTTCAAGTTCGGCATAGGCATTTCTCCTCTCTCGTCGGATGTGTCGTTGTTGGCAGGACTGCTCGGCGCGGCCGGTGTCTCGTCGAGCCCCAATTCGCGCATCAGCGCGACCTCCTTGGCCCGCTGGCGGAGTTCGCTCTCCCAATCGCGGCCCTGCCGGGCGTATTCGTAGGCCAGCGTGGTCGTATGGTTCTGCAACCGCGTGGACTGGGCATTGGCCTCCTTCGCGGGATCCACGTGCTCCTGGCCGTCCCAAAACCACTGATGGCCGAGATCGCGGAAGGCGGCCGTCCGCATCCACAGCGGCAGCAGTTCGCTGATGAGAATCGCCTCGTCGAGCCACGCCCGCAGCACGCGGTCGAGAACGGTCAGTCCGAGTTGGGCCTGATCGACGCGGATCGACTTGTAATAGGTCTGATGATCGAGCCGGCCGGAGGCGTAGTTGTACCCAGACGAATTGCACGGCGCGACGTTGTAGGGGACCGACAGGCATCGGGCGATTTCGTTGAGGATCTCCTTCTTAAACTCCCCGTATGTCGGTCGAAGGTTGTTCCGCCTGGATCTGGCCGAGTCGCCATCCGCCCGGCAGCACCGTGGCCATGCGGCGTTCAAGTTCCACCAGGTCCATCGGCTCGACTCGGATCCGCCTCGCCGTTGGCCGGGGCGTCGGTGTACAGCACCGCCGCGAAATCGGCCGCCGTTTCGGCCGCCGCCAGCACGGCCAACGTGTAGCGCCGCAACTGGGCGAAGAGCGGCAGTGCCGGCGTGATCTCGGGAATGCCCCGGCTCTGGCCCGGCCGGTCGGCACGGAAGTAGTGGATCATCGACGACGCCGGCACGCGGTCGTAGTCGAGCGAGAACGGCTAGCCGAGCTGTCGCCCGGATGACTTTTCAGCACGTGGTATTCGACCGGGTTGCCATACGGGTCGAAGACGATCCCGTCGACGGCATAGGCCGTGCCGAATTGCCGGAGCAATTGCGGCGTGGTGACTTGGTCGGCCTCGATGAGCCGCAGGTCGAGCTTCACCGGCGAATCCACCCGCGGATTGGCCACCAGCATCGCAAAGACCTCGCCCGACTCGGACCGAGCCATCCGCATGGTCCGAAGTTTCTCGGCCAAGCTGACGCTATCCGCCCAACGCATGAACTCCTGCTCGACAACCCGATTGGTCCCATCGTCGTCGGTGAGCATCTGCAACCGCGGCCCGGTGCCGATGCAGTCGTTGGCCAGCGTCGAAACGATTCCCCGGGCGTAACTGTTGTTGGCCACTTCGTACCGGGCCCGGCTGCGCAGGATACTGCGGACCCGTGGGTTGGCGGCCGCATCGGCCGAAAGCAGATCGGCATTGGCCCAATGCCGGCGGTTTTCGTCGGTAGTGGCGGCCGCGTCATAGCGACCACGAACCCGCATCGGCACATGGACCATGCGGAGAGTCCGCCGTTGCTTCTGGTCGCCACGACTGCTTTTTAACCAACCAAACACGTCCTATTGCCTCTCAGTCCGTTCCCGGCGGCACGAGTTTCTTCAGGCCAATGCCCAGCCCTTTCCGTCGAGCCGCCTTCTTGCTCTCCAGATACCGGTCGGCCGCGATCTGGTCGGGCAGCGGGTGCTGCTCCATGCTGCCCGAATCGCCCGAGGCTTTTGCGGGCCCCTGGGCGTTATCGCTGATCGTCTGCGTCAAATCGTCGGCCATAGCATCTCTCCGGAGTGGCGGGTATGGGAGTCGCACCCATCGAGCAAGGCTTATGGGGCCTCGCTGAACACTGGCCCACCCGCGTCAAACCAGACCGGCGAGCCAAATAGAAAAGGCCACGCGAGGATGCGGCCCCGCATGGCCTTTTGTATTGGCAGCGCTGACGGGATCAGTCGTCAGCGTCGCCGAATCTGGTTTTCTATACACTAGTCTACATGTGCGAATGAAGCTGTAAATATCGAAAAGGCTATTGCGTGGAAATCGTTACGCATATAGACACGATTTCACCAGATTGCATTCGTCCGAAACACAAAGCCGGGCTAAATGGGCTTGCGACGGCAGCAATCAGTTCTGCAGCGCGACTCAATCATCGCGGTTTGAACACGGCAAACAAGAACCCCCGAAGCGAGACATCCGAGGCGGCAGAAGAATAGGAGAGAGAACAGTAGATACGAGCCTTTAACGTAGAATAAGGTACATTCGCAGGTAATCACCGCCAGTATCCGGCATCGCCAAGAAGCCAATACGTTTATAAAAGCCTATTGCTCTTGCATTCTTTGGATGCACAAAAAGCCCCAGAAGTCTATTGCCTTGCGCATGGGCCCTTCCGATAAGGTCGCTCATGATTCTGGAAGCGTACCTTGCCTCAGGAGGATCTTCTTTGGGCTCACCTTGATATTTGCTTTGCACACCAAAGGAAGGAATGATGCTTATGGTTTCCCATGCACCCTTCGGTGGCGGCCATCTCCACTTTGACTGGCCCAAAGACCCGTATCCAACCAACTCACCGTCAGCCGTTCGGTACAACCAAACTTGCGTGTTACGCTGCGCGATGGACTTAGTGGCACATTCGTCAATCGTTGTGCTCTTAATCCACTGGGTAACCTCGTCTTGCCAAGGTTCATCACCACAAGAGAAGTCCTGGACTTCAGTAAGGAGTGAGGCACAGAAAGGTTGTGTTCGCAGTTCGTGGGCCATCTTTCGACCGTCAAGAGTCAGCCCTGATACTGCGGCAGTATCTCGATTTTGATTGTCGGGCGACCCAGACCCGCGTCGAAAGCATGCTCGTAACGCCTCTGCGTCAGCTTTGGAGAGCTCCATCGGCTGCATGGAAGCGGCCGCCCGCGAGCAGACAACGGATGCTTTTTTGGATGTCACTTCACTCATGTCGAGCATGGGACGGCTCACTCCACTATCCGCTAAAACGACCAGAAAATCACCAGTCGTTGGAGGGGTGTGTGTAGGTAAAGTTTGCATAAGAAGCGTTAACGCAGTGACGGCGGCAGTGTCACGTGCGACGCGCCAAGGGGAAGCCTTCTGATCGCTACGCTGCACTGCAACGAAGTCATCACGGCTTAAGTCAAAAACACTCGATTGCAGCCCGGTCTGTTCCTTCTCCCCAAACTCCGCATTTCTTCTCGCCTCTGCAAGGCGGTGAACCTTCAGCGCCTCAATTGCGAAGTCCGGAATAGGTCTTGTAAGAACCTCGTTCATGTTGGCTCCCCGCGATACCGCTCGACAAGATTAACGATACGACATGCCTCATCCCTGGCTTCAGTCCAAAGTCGGAGATGACCTTCGATTGCAGGGATTGGATTGTCTTGTGGGACATCCAGCTGAAAATTAAAGGCGAACAATAGGCGATGCGAGTTTTGGCCTTCCAATGGAAAATCAATTGGCTTGACATCTAACCTCAGCCGACATCCTAAGACCGCCTTGCTCACATACGCTCCAAACAGCGTGTCTTCTGCGTCGCCGAAGACATCAAAGAAAGGCCCGGAACGGCGAAGAAACAGTGACCGCGAAGAAGCATGCAAGTCTCCATCTTCGGGCCAAACGTGCCAGACAAAATTCAAGCCGACCGCCAGATACGGAGTGTGAGGCAACGTCTGAACAATGGCTCCCATCTTTCCCAGCACCAAATCGGCTTCGCATTCGGCTGCTACCCGGGGATGGAATTGCAATTGCGGAGGAATCACTAAGAGGCCAAAATCCCGCGACTCAATTTTGGCAACGTCATCGCTGAACAGACAGCCGGCGGAGAATTCCTCCTCACCGACAATTCCATTCCGCACAAGCCACAACTGAGAGAACACAGAGGGATTGAACTGTCGTGCCACAATAACGACATTCGCCCCGACGCATTGATTTGGCATTGGCCGCAAATCTCCATTCAGCTTGGTGTTACATCGACCGCCAGTAGCTACGCGACAACACCGATGAACACGCGGTCCCAGTAATTACCAGGCTGCTTACTAAATTTACTTGGTGCCCGCAGAAATGAACTTCCTCGATGCCGTGCATCTGCACTGGACTCAAACTTGCATCTCATGACCATTATAACATGAGAGTCTATCAGGACTTGGGGACGGGGCAAGTAGCCCAGGCAGAACCTAATACAAACGTCGATGAAAGTGCAACACCACTTGCACACCCTCCCCTTCGTGGCATGGTCGTTATTCGGCCGGTCGGATTCTCTGGGGAATAGGCGGCCGCCAACATATTGGATATATCGTAACAACTGACTCAATAACAGGTTACGAACTGTATTGCGCCCTGCCTCTGGATCTGCGCCGCTCCTGGATCCGTTTCGGCAAACTGATTATTCAAAGTCGTCCAAGATAAAATTCATCGATTTTCGGTCGATTGGCGAAAGACAGAGCACTAGTTTCGCCGCCTCAATTCCTCATCCAAAGACGGTTCGCACGATCATCGCGATAGCCACACCTGTAGGTGGTGCGACATTGCCCTTGGTGGCATCAATCGACGAGGTTGTCCATTCGGGCGATGCACGATTTGCAGCAGAACATCCATGTAGCTCAGATTTGACAGGCAATTCGGAAATTTTTTTACCTTCTTGGACAACCAAAAAATCAACGGGACGTGAATGACTCTACTTCGTCCTAGGCGTGCCGGCTGCTCGTTCATAGGTTGTCATGCGTTTGCCGCAATGCCGACATTCTCTTCGTCTGACGAGGCATTCACCAAAGTGAGGTCGCGTATATACTACCCGAAAGTGCCGACAACCGCACCAATGGCATTCTAATCCACGCTGATTTCTGTCGCTTTCTCTTTTGGGAAGATCACCCATGTTTATCGTCGGCTCCGCTGTACGTCAGAAAGCTTCATCCGTGGTCGTGTCGGTGCAGATCGTTGGTCGGTACCGGGCAGTATTGCTCCCAAGATGGAAGCGCCGACAGAACAGCCGACCAGACCATCCAGCCAATGGTTGTCCACGGCGGCGGCCCGCAACTTCCATTCGTCGACAGTGCGGCCGCGACCCTCGGTCTTCACGCGGTACTCGGCCGTGATGTGCTCGGCAAAGAGTCGATGTGTCGCGGCGCTGTCGCCGAAGAGGGAGAGACAGCCGCGATCACCCATCGCTACGGCCAGACGGGTGTGGACAAACGACTTCCAGTAATTCGTGTCGAACACCACGTGGCGCACGGCCCGTTTGCCCTGGACGTTGGGAATCCGCCAGTTCAGCCCAACGCGGTCTCCCAGTTTCCGCTTGTATTCCGAGAATGGGATGCTGGACGCCCCGACGAACCGCCCGTGGCTGGGCAAGAGCAAGGCTGAATGGGCGCTTTGCCGACAGAACTGGTAGACCACATCGGTGGAAGAACCCCAGTTGGCGTCGATCAGGCAACGCTCGATCCGCATGCCGGCGCCGTCATCTCGATGCCATTCCCTGCCCAGGCAGCGATTGGTCAGTTCCTCCAGCCCGGCATAGATCGAGCCCTCCAGCCCAGCCCCCTTGGCAACCTGCGACAACGTTGGCTGGGCATCGCGGAGCGTGAAGTAGCCCCGCTTCTGGTCCGGATAGGCTCCGTAGTCGATCACGTAGCCAGTGAAATCGTCCTCCCAGGCGGCCACGACGTAGAACAGAAGCGCGGCCTGCACGTCCACGAACATGGTCAGGTGGTTGCAGCCGACCGGCACGTCTCCACGCTGGAGGCGATTTATCTTTGCCGCCACCTGATCGACCGTCAACTCGTTGTCCTGGACGGTCTCCTCCGGCAGAGGCTCGTTCTGGTACTCGGCCCAGAACGCCCGCTCGTCCTGGAGCCGCAGGTTCATGGCATGTTGCACGGCCGAAAGTTCGTCGTAGTTGTACCGCTCCGGCCAAGCGATTGCCGCACCGGCATCCATCTCTTCACGATGTTGCCCGTAGAACTCCGTGGCGTCGGCCAGCCCACGCTCGGCCCGCAAGCCCTCCGCGCGGATCTCGGCATACTTGGCCCAGAGTGCTTCGTCGGCCGGGAAGGAATAGACCATCTTGGTCCGTTCCCCTTGCCACTGCGGGTGCTTGTCGCGGTCGAGGATTCTGTCGGCCATGTCGTCGGGGCGAATGACCGTGCAAGGCATCACGCCGGCGATCTTCTTGCCTGGGCCGGCCAGCCCCAGTACGGCGCCGGCCAGGATGCTTTCCCGCGTGGCACACTGCGAAATGCTTCGCGCCGACTCGTCGGTCTGCGGATCGTCGAGCACCACCAGCGACGGCCGAACCGAATGGCCGTCGGCCCGCTTGAACTTCATGCCGCGGATGCGTCCGGTGATGCCGGCGACCTTGATGATCGCCCCCGAGGCCTTGCTGCCTGGGATTGTCGGCAGCACGACCTCGCGGGCGGTCCAGCCGATGTGAGTGCGATCCTCCTTGTAGAGTTGGCCGCTACAGCGGTTGGCGATCCCGTCGAGGCACTGGATCGGATAGACGACCTCGGGAAAATCCTCCAAGAGCAGGTCGTTGCCGTCCAACTCGGTCTTGACGCTTTCGAGCATGTCCATCGCGTGCCCTTCGTCGCTGCCGATCAGGCAGACGAAGTCGCGGTGGCCGTAGAGCACGGCCCAGATGCAGGCGCACTCGCAGATCGCTGGTCTTGCCGCTGCCACGAGGCATGGCCATCGCAAACAGCCCGCCGTCCAGCACGGCCTGTTCGATCTTGGCGATCACCTTCAGGTGGTCCGGCGACCAAGCCAAGTGGAACGTGAAGGGGAAGTACGCCTCGCAGAAGAACCGAAAGTCCGTTGCGGCTTGCTTCTTCCGCTCGGGATTGACCACGGCCGGCAGTTCGCCGATGTCGCGACCGGCCAGTGACAAGGCGGCGTTGCGGGCCCGGGCACGGTCCTTCAGTGTCTCGTAGGGGTCGCCATCGGATTCAGGCTGCGGCTCATGGCGGACCGATACCAGCCAAGCCACGTAGCGAAACAGATCGACGTGCCGGCCGTCGCCGATGCGAAAGCCGGCGCGAGAGCGGTGGCGCAGCAACTGCCGCTCGCCGATCACCTCGCCCAGCGGCGTGGAGTTCAGCAGTCGCACCAGTTCGGTTGGTCGGAGTTGTCTCGGGTCAATCGCCACCGCTCATCTCCTTCACCAGCCATGCGGCGTAATGCACGAGGTTCATCGTTCCGTCGCGGTTGACCGGAGCGCCGTCATCGATGTCCGCCTGGAGCATTTCCACGGTGACCGGCTTCGGACCCGAGGCGGAAAGAACGCGGGCCAGGTCCGCCAGCCGTAAGGCCTGGGGGTTCAGCGGGCCAGCTTGCCGTCCTTCAGCGTTATGTTCACTCATCAGCGAGCCTTTCAACGGCAACGATTACACAGGAATTACAGAACTCTGGCGAAATGATCGCGGAATCCGCTTGATGTTTCTCCGAAAACATGGCTCATGTGTGGATGTAGGAACGAACATACGACCACAAGAACCAGAAGGAGAACCAAGATGACGACGAACCGGAAACGAAAGAACGCAACCCGCACGACGATCGACGCCTTCGATATTGGCGACGACCTGCGAATCACCAAGACGACCCGCCGAGCTTCCGGAGCCGGCACCTGGGTGATCGGAACGATTGCCGGGCACGATTCAACGCCCTGGTCTTTCCCGAGCACGCCGATTGCCCCGACTACGAATTGGGCGACAGCCGCATCTCGAAGCTCTGGCTGCAACGCCTTTCCGACGAAGCCACGGTGGTGAACTTCGACCGGGGCTGGGACGTCCGCCCGACGACGAAGGAAGCCCAGGCGATCGTCGACTTCCTGGCCGCGGGCTTGGCCGAACACGTCTACCAGCAATAACCCCCAATACACGGAACAAGACCATGAAAGAACGACGCATTACCGAAAAGCGACTCGAGACCGAAACTGGCGCAACGGTCTTGGAGCGCTGGGCCGAGGTGCACGACCTTCCGTGAGGCGGGCGTCCTGACCAACAACCGAGGCCTGGTGGTCACGTTTCCCGAACGGCCAACAGTTCCAAATCACCATCGTCGAGAGTACTCGGCGACTAACCCCTGTTTCCCTTTTTCCAAGGAGTTGTGCGATGAAGAAGAACGAAGTGAAGATCGGCGGCGTGTACACCGCGAAGGTGACCAACAAGGTCGTCCAGGTGCGGATCGACGCCGAAAGCCGCCACGGCGGTTGGGACGCGACGAACCTCGCCACGGGCAAGAAGGTCCGCATCAAGTCGCCCGCCGGTTGCGGGCGGCCGTCGGCGGCAACAGCGCCGCGACGGGCGCCAAGAAGCCCAAGGGCGGTAAGAAGGCCAAAGCCCAGCCCGAGGCCGAACCGGCGCAAACGTCGGCGCCCACGAGCGAAGACGTGGCCACGCAGACGACGCCGGCCAAGGACGGCGCCGATCGGCGACAAGCCGGCTGAGACGCAGAAGGCCGACAAGCCCAAGCGGCCGCGGGCCAAGAAGGAGCCCAAGGAGAAACGCATCAGCGGCCTGGACGCCGCGGCCAAGGTGCTCGAGGAGTCCGGCCAGCCGATGACGGCCAAGGAGATGGTCGAGGCGGCCGAGGCCAAGGGCTACTGGAAGTCGCCCGGCGGCAAGACGCCCCACGCCACGGTCTACAGCGCGATCATCCGCGAGATCGCGATCAAGGGCAGCGATGCCCGCTTCCGCAAGGCCGAGCGCGGGCAAGTTCGCCCACGCCTAGCGCCGCCGGGCTTCTTCCCCTCCTCTCCCCGACCCCGGGTTTCCGCCCGGGGTTCTCTTCGGCCACTTCTGGCCCCCGGGGTTTTCGGGCATTCCGCCCCCCAATAAAAGCCGCCCTTTCCGACACAAAGATTGAGCCCGAAGTCCACAACACTGTTTGGACTTAGGGCTTCTGGAATTAGCTGGACAAAACGTCGCGGATGAGCGACAGTTACCACTGTTACGAGGGGAATGATAACCACCTACACAAGGCACAAAACGATGAACGCAAACGACCTGACCTTCGGGATTGAGATCGAGACGATCGCCCCCGACAGCGCCGTCCGCAACGACGGCCTGCGGATCGGATCCTACAAGCACGGAATCCAGGTGCCGTACCTGCCCGCGGGCTGGAACGCCGAGGCGGACGGCTCGATCAACAACGGCCACGGCGGCCACAAATGCGAGATCGTAAGCCCGATCCTCCGCGGCCGAAGGGCTGGCCCAGGTCGCCGAGGTCCTCCGGACGCTCGAGGCCAAAGGCCACCGGGTCAACGCGAGCTGCGGGGTCCACGTTCACGTCGGCTGGAAGCGCGACTGGCCCAGCGAGGCCTTGGCCCGCCTGGTCACGATCGTCGCCTACGTCGAGAAGGGCCTCTACGCGATCACCGGAACGCAAGAACCGCGAGCGCGGCAACGTACTGCGGCGGCGTCCGCAAGTACGGCAACGACAAGGACGCCAAGCCGAACCTCGACCGCAACCGCTACCACGCCTTGAACCTCACCAACCTGGCCCGCGGGACGAAGGACACGGTCGAGTTCCGGGTTTTCTCCGGATCGCTAACCGCGACGAAGGTGGTCGGCTGGATTCAGGTCTGCCTGGGCTTGGTCGAGCGGGCCTTGAACGGAAAGCGGATGCCCGACCTGGAAGCCCGAAGCCGCTTGACGGGCGGCTGGAAGAAGGCCGGCCGCGGCCAGAGCGAGGCGGAACGCCTGATGGGCTACCTGGCCTGGGGCAAGGGCTACGCCCGCATCCACGGCGGCAAGCAGTTCGGATGGATTTCGGACGCCATCCCGCAGGACGAGATCAAGGCCGAGTTCCGCCGCCTGGCCAAGAAGTACGACGCCCAGGCCTAAAGCCGAAACGCCCGGGGGGTAGCGGCGGGATGGGTGCGCGCCTGAGAGGCAACCCAACGATCACAAGGAGAAATGCAATGTGCGGAATTTTCGGATTCATCACCAAGAACGGACGCGGGCCCGACCTGGCCCGCCTGAAGCGGATCGCCGTCGAGACGCAACAACGGGGCCACCACGCGTTCGGACTGGCGTGGCTTGGCCGCGACGGGGCCATCCATACCTTCAAGCGCCCGGGCCCCGCCACGGCCAACCTGGGCGACCTGGACCATGCCGCGGCGCCACGGCGGTGATCGGCCACTGCCGCTGGGCCACGCACGGCGCGCCGAGGACAACCGCAACAACCATCCCCACCCGGCCGGCCGCGGCTGGTTCGTCCACAACGGCGTGGTCCAGAACCATGCCAGCCTCGTGCGGAAATACCGCTTGGCCATGCGCACCCAATGCGACAGCGAGGTGCTGGGCCTGTTGATGGCCCGCTTCCCCGGCGCCCTGGGCCTGCGGGCGGCACGGGCCGCCGAGGTGGCCGAGGGGCGGCTGGCCATGCTGGGCCTGTGGCGGAAGCCCGGCCCGGCTGCTGATCGTCCGTAGCGGCAACCCGCTCTCGTTTCGGCGAGACGGCCGGCGGGTACTACTTCGCCAGCCTGCCCGAAGGACTGCCGGGCAAGGTGGTCACGCTCACGGACCGCTACGCCGGCGTCCTGGTCTACGATCGGCGGAGAACTCCGGCACGACGCCTATTCGATCGGGAGGTGAACGATGCGATACTTTACGACCACCGAAGCGGCGGCCGTCTTGCACATTGACCCCAGCCGCGTGCGTCTGCTGTGCAAGCTGGGCCGGATCGAGACGATCAAGGTCGGCAACACCTACGGCATCGCCGAGAGCGAACTGGAGCGGTTTGCCGCCCTCGACAGACCACCGGGACGACCGCGTCACGGCCATCGCCCAGCAGTCTGTTGCCGAACTGCCCGTCGAACAAGACGTCGATCATACGCCAGCCTCCGCTGTCTCGACTGACGCTGTGATCGGCTCCCGCTCGGCCTTCTTGCCCGTGAACTTCTCGCAGCGCTGGACGATGACGTCGCAGTAGGGCGGGTCCAACTCCATCAGGAACGCCTTGCGGCCGGTCTGCTCGGCGGCGATCAGCGTGCTGCCGCTGCCGCCGAACAGGTCCAGCACGTTCTCGCCAGCAAGAGACGAGTACTGCATCGCCCGCACGGCCAACTCGACGGGCTTCTCCGTCAAATGGACCATCTTGTTGGGGTTGATCTTCTTGACGTGCCAGAGGTCGGTGGCGTTGTTCGGCCCGAAGAACTTGTGGCCAGCGCCCTCCTTCCACCCATAGAAGCACCACTCGTGCGCGCCCATGAAGTCCTTGCGGGTCAGCACCGGATGCTCCTTGTCCCAGATGATCGCCTGGGCGAAGTACAGTCTTGCTGGCCTTCAACACCGGCGGATAGTTGCCGCAGTTGGCGTAGCCGCCCCAGATGTAGAAACTGACCGGCCGGGCTCCAGCACGCGGGCCATGTTGCCGAACCAGGCGAGCAGCATCGCCTCGAACGCCTCGTCCGTGACGAAGTCGTTGGCCAGCGGCCGGTCCTTCGCCCGCATCTGCTTGTGGGTCGGTTTCGACTTCTCCGGGTGCCGGGCCAGGTCCAACGCTTGGTGGTGATGGTCGGTGCTGCGTGGTAACTGGTAAATGACGACAGCCCGGCGGCGATGGCGTTGTTGCTGCGCGGCTCGACCTTCACGTTGTAGGGCGGGTCGGTGTTGACCAATTGGATCGTGGCGCCGGCCAGCAGCCGGTCGACGTCCTCGGGCTTGCTGCTGTCGCCGCAGAGCAGGCGGTGGTCGCCGAGAATCCACAGGTCGCCCGGCTGCGTGATCGCCTCGTCCGGCGGCTCGGGCACCTCGTCGGGATCGGTCAGCCCGTCCTTCACGCCCGGATCGAAGCATCTTCGCCAGCTCGTCCTTGGAGAAGCCGAGCAGTCCCAGGTCGAAGTCCATCCCCTGGAGTTCCGCCAACTCGATCGGCAGCAGTTCGTAATCCCAGTCGGCCAGCTCGGCCGTCTTGTTGTCGGCGATGCGGTAGGCCTTGATCTGTCTCGGGCGTCAGGTCCTTGGCCACGTGGACCGGCACCTTCTCCAGGCCCAGCTTCTGCGCGGCCTTGTAGCGGGTGTGGCCGCAGATGATCACGCCGTCGGTATCGACGACGATCGGCTGGCGAAACCCGAACTCCCGGATCGACGCGGCCACGGCGTCCACGGCCGCATCGTTCTGGCGGGGGTTGCCGGGATAGGGCTTGATGTCAGAGAGTTTCCGTAATTCGATTTTCATCGGAGACACCTTGAGCACAGGAAAATGTGCTGGTGGCTCCGAGATGCGGAGTGCGGCCCCGGCAATCCAGGGCGGCGGGCAGGCGGACCAGAGAAACCGCCTGTCACTGATTCAACAACCTTGCTCCCATTGTAGCAAATCCGACAGTTTTGTACACGGTCTGGCTGCGCGAGAGCGATCCCCTTGCCTCCTGGGGAGCCGCCCCTGACGACATGGGAGCTGCCTGTCGCCGCCCCGGAAACTTACTTGCGCCACGGCTTTTCGGCGTTTTGAATTCGCTGATGGCAATTTGGGACTGTCTCCTTCGGAAAGTCGGTTAGAAGGGAAGCCGACCGGCCGCCTGCCGAAAAAGGAAGCATTGCCACTCTGTTTCCTTGATTATTGCCATCCACTTTCGGAACCAAGGCCGCGGGTTTGAGTACCGCCGGCCCGTTGCACTACCAAGACGTGGGGGTTATATTTTGTTGTGATGTCGCGCTGAGTTGCAAAAAAGGCACCGGATCGCGGCGACAGATTTGTAGGTGCCGCAATGAAGCCCACGCGCCGGTGAGCTTTGCAGGAGTGACCGACAGTGTTTTGGAGCAATTCTCGGTCTTCAGCGGATTGGCGTTTTGCGACGGAAAAACCTTTACTAGGATCGAAGAGCCCCCTAACCAGCGGGACTTTCGTGGTGAGGTGTCTCCCAATGATGGAAGTTTACGGTATCTGCCATCATGGACAGAACATTGGTAAACTCTGCGCTCGACAGCCTATAGCACTAGGTTCCGGTCATATCTGCCGGTGGAGGGGCAGGGAAACACAGGAAGAAACCCTGGTCGCACACCGGCAAGTCCAGCGGAAACGTGTTCAGCAGATTCTTCCTTCCAGCCGTTTTTTGGTCGAGTTGATCAATGGATGTCCCCCCGGTAATATGGTGGTTTGGGCGCATTTATCCGACATTTTAACATCCAGTGAACAGGTAACTGACGGTGTTGATATTTGGGCCATCCAACGCCTGCGGCCTGCGGAAACGCCCTGGCAATTCTGTGGGTTGGTCGCTGTCAGAGTCCTGCTAGTTGTCGCCGTTATCGCAATCAGCATCGTATTGTGGGAACTGATCGTTTTCTTTGCTTTCGCTACCCGCATGATTTTTTCCCACCCGAACCTGGGAGGCGGAATCCCTTTGGGCGAGCCTCGCCTCCCACTCCCCGGAGGAAGCAATGCAGATTATCTGTAACGGCCTCATCTCCGGACTCGCTATCGCTCTGTTGGCTATCGGTTTTCAGACGGTTTATCTACCAACCCGCGTGTTTTTTATAGGCTTGGCGGGTATATACGCCGTCGCTCCTTTCATCGTGTATTCGGTGTTACAAAGCGGGGGCAATTGGTTGGTGGCATGCTCAGCAGCGTTGTTGACATCGGTTGTCCTGTCGATCCTTTGTGAATGGGCAAACCACGCACCCTTGACACGCCGAGGCGCATCAGAAAGTGCCCATTTCATCTCGTCGCTCGGCATCTACGTCGTCATCGTCCAATTGATAATATTAATATGGGGTAACCAAACCAGGACGCTGAGCGCATCGCTCGACACAGCCTTCAGATTCGATTCCTTCTACATTACGCGAGGCCAGTTGGTTACGCTGGCAGTCGCAATCGCCTTGCTCGCAAGCTTCGCTGTGTTCCTCTTGCTTTCACATCTCGGCCTGCGGTTGCGCGCATTGGCAGATAACCCGGTTTTGTTTGCGCTGTTTGGCAACAATGTTGGTGTCTATCGGCTGCTGGCTTTTGCTTTTGCAGGTGTTTTCGCGGCTGCTTCTTCGATCCTCACGGCCTATGATGGCGGGTTTGATCCTTATCGAGGCATGTACGCAATACTGTTGGCTGTGGTAGCGGCAATTATCGGTGGGCGAGGATCCTTTTCTGGGCCAGTTATTGGCGGTCTCCTCCTTGGTCTTCTTCGCGCGAGGTGACATGGCATCTCTCCGCATGTTGGCAGGAGGCTGCTACCTTCGCCGTGTTTGGATTCTTTCTCCTCTTGCGACCGCATGGTATTCTAGGACAGGTAATGCGTCTGGAGACAAAGCTTCAATGAATTACCTGATTCATCTCTTAATCCTTGTTGACATCTACATAATTGTGGCAATGAGCCTCAATCTAGTGGTTGGGTACTGCGGCATGCTTACATTGGCCCATGCGGTCTACTTTGCCATAGGTGGTTACGGATATGCAATACTCTCGCTTAAGTTCGGCTTGGGTTTCTTTCCCGCGACGCTGATCGCCGCCTGTGTCGCAATGCTACTGAGTCTTGCCCTTTCGCTGCCTGCGTGGCGGCTGAAAGGTGATTTTCTGGTCCTCGGTAACCTTGCCGTACAGTTCATTCTATTCAGCGTTATATACAATTGGATCGATGCCAATGCCCCGATCGGCTCATTCAAGAATCTTACTAATGGTCCGTTTGGGATTGTCGCAATTCCGCATGCAACAGTCTTTGGCCTGGAATTCAGACAACCTTCGGAGTTCTTATGGCTCGCGACTGGAGTCGCTGTGATATGCATTTACGTTTGCTGGCGGCTAACAAAGTCTCCGTGGGGGCGAGTTCTAATCTCGATGCGCGAGGATGAATTAGCCGCACGTAGCCTTGGAAAGAACACGCGATTCCTCAAAGTGGAAGTCTTCGCGGCCTCATGTGGTCTCGTTGCCGTTGGAGGCGCGATGTACGCTGCATACATGAGCTACCTCGATCCGAGTTCCGCCTCTCTTGACGAAAGCATTCTTATGCTCAGTATGGTCATCGTCGGCGGGGCCGGCAACTTTCGTGGCCCCCTCATTGGCGCTATTGTCCTGATCGCCATCCCGGAGTTATTGCGATTCGTACAAATACCTGATGCCGTTGCTGCCAATCTTCGCCTCGGCGTCTATGGTCTGCTGCTCGTACTTATGATGCATTTCCGACCGCAGGGGATCTGCGGTGAATATCGAATGACCTGACGCACTCAGACGCTGGGGCACGTTTAGCACGAAGCCAGATCGAACCCATCGTTGCCGGCCAGTTGGTGAGAGATAGATTATGATGGAGCAACCACCAGCTTCGATTGCAGCGACACTTCGATTGCCGCTCCAATGCCGAGCGCAGGCCCTTGTTGCTCCGTGCTCAAGGTCTGAGAAAAGCATTTGGCGGGCAGGTAGTATTGGATAGCGTGGATATCGAACTTCATCAGGGTGAGGTAGTTCTTATGCGCGGAGAAAATGGCTCCGGCAAGACGACCTTGCTCAATATTCTCACCGGTAACTTAGAACCGGACGTGGGTATAATTGACTACCTTAACAGGGGCAAGCGTCGCTGTTATCGGTTTCCCCGGCATTGGTGGCAAGAGTTGAATCCCCTAGACCATTTCGCGCCCGAGTACGTTGCCCGAGCCGGGTTGGGGAGGACTTGGCAAGATGTTCGTCTATTCAACAGCCAGAGCCTGCGAGATAATGTTGCCGTGGCCATCCCCCACCAAACTGGGGAAAACCCAGTATTCGCGCTGTTTGCTCACCGGATCGTTCGAAGGAGAGAGAGTCACATCCGCTCCGAAGCCGATCTACTTCTTGCCCGACTAGGATTGACTCAACTGAGGGACGCCTCTGGGGACAAAGTCTCTCTCGGACAGGCCAAACGGGTGGCCATCGCACGCGCTGTTGCGGCCGGTGCCCGCATCCTATTCCTGGATGAACCGCTGGCAGGGCTTGACAGACAAGGTATTAAAGACGTGCTCAGTCTCCTTGAATTGCTTGTCAGCGACTACTCCGTCACGCTTGTTATGGTCGAACACGTTTCCAACCAACCCCACCTTCATGGCCTTATCAGTACTGATTGGCTGTTGTCAGAAGGGCGAGTTTACAGGAACGAAAGGAATGAAAACCATTCTGTCCCAGCAGTTTGCTGTGATGCAACCTCCGCGGCTCTAGGCCCGTCACAGCCAGCATGGTTATCGCGTCTGGTTGCTGGGGATTGTGAAGTGATCAGCGAACAACTTGCACGGGGAGCCATTCTTACTCGCATTCGCCGCCCCGACAGATGTCATGGCTCACCCCAACCGGCTCTTGAGGTCCGCGGGCTCGTCGTCAATCGCGGCTCACGCATCGTTGTGGGGCTCGACGAGCACGGTAAGTCCTCCGGTTTCGATTTGACGCTTAACACTGGGGAAACGTGCATACTCCAAGCACCAAATGGGTGGGGCAAGAGCACGCTCTTGGCTGCGATTGCCGGTCTCATTCCTTGCGAAACCGGGACCATACTCCTTGGGAGTGCGTCCCTTGATCGTCTCCCAGTTTGGGATCGCGTAGATCGCGGTCTTCGCTTCCTGCCCTCGGGAGGCTCGGTCTTTTCTAGTCTTCGTGTCCGCGACGCCATGAAGCTCGCCGCTGCTTCGAGTATCTCGGCTGAAACGTGTTCACTCTCATACCGTCTTTGCGGATCACTCAGCGGTGGCGAACGCCAAAGCATAGGGCTGAAAGGAATGTTAGCTCCGTCAAAGTCACCATTTGTCCTCATGTTAGACGAGCCGTTTAGCGCTTTGGACGATATTAACATGCAACGCATTATCGAAGGGCTTTCGGCGGCGTCTCTAAGGAGTACACTAATAGTTGTCCCCACTTTCCCCCTTTCACAACGAAAGTAACACCATTATGCAAAAGCGACTTCTATTCGCGGCTATTGCCGTGGCTATAGTGTGTGCTGTGGCGTTTATCGGTTATCGCCTTCGACAAGGGAGCGATGGCACTAGCCAGGGCGTTGTACGCGTGGGGGCGATTATTCCGCAGACCGGAGAGGTCGCCACATACGGCGACTCTCTCAAGAAGGGTTTCGATTTGGCGGCAGAGGATTGTGGTGGTCAGATTCAGGTCATCTACGAGGATTCCCGAGCGAGCCCCAAGGATGGCGTTACGGCAATGCAGAAGCTTCTCAGTCAGGGCGTTCGACACTTCCTTGGTGACGCCACATCTGGCGTCTGCCTCGCAATCGCCCCTCTTGCAAACCAAAACGACGCATTGTTGATGATCAGCATCGCGACGTCGGACGATCTCTCGCGAGCAGGACCGTATGTCTTTAGAAACTGTCCGCCCAACTGGAAGCAGGCTGGAGCGGCCGCGAAGTTCATTGCGGACGACCTGAAGGCAAAGAAGGTAGCAATTGTCTTTAAGGCGGGCCCCTATGGTGCCAACCTCGCGGCCCAGTTTCGTAAAGATGCAGCTTCACGGAACCTGTCGATCGTACTTGACGAACAATATGAACCGTCTCTGCGAGATTTCACTACCATCGTCGAGAAGCTGCGGAGTAGATCCCCGGATGCGGTCTTCGTGCCAGGGAATTACGAAGAAACCGCGCTTTTGCTTCGCAAGGCCCACGAACTCGCTATCTCTATTCCCTTCATTGGCACCGATGGAGCCTACTCCGAGAAGCTCGTCGAACTTGCCGGCCCCGCGGCAGAGAAGTTTTATCTTACAATGCTTGGTCTAGACAAATCGTCCGCGTTCTATCAGCAGTTTGAGACAGCATACAAACGCCGCTATGGAGGCGAGCCTAATGTCTTCACCGCTTACGGCTACGAGGGTGCCTCCATCCTGTTCAAAGTCATCCGTGATGGAGGGACTGTACCAGATCAGCGAGAGCGATTGGCATCCGGTCGTTGGGGTGGCCTTCTGGGACAAGTCTCTTTCGATTCACAAGGCCAGGTGGTCCGTAGCGTTCAGATACTGCAAGTCCATTCGGGAAGGTTTGTCGCCTATGAAGGCCCCCAATAACGGTCGGAAGCAAACCGAATTGCCCATATCGCTTGAACCGTCAGGCATTGGCGCCGCCAACATTAGCGGACAAGCCGGCGGTCGGAATCGACTCGCGAAGTAGTTTTCGAAGTAAAACAGCCGGATCGTCCGGGCCGCATCGTTGTGGCGAGGGCGAGTGGCAGGAGGTTTTTTGGCGCATGCAACAGGAATCACTTGACTCGGGTGACTTGGCATGTCCGCTTGGCCAAGAAGAGCTTCTGGCAGACTGGTTGGAAGGTCTATCAAAGCGATTGCGAGCCTCGCGGAGTCCATCGTGGCGGTGGCTCTGGAGGCCAATTAGTTGGCTGGCGGGTCGGATAGAATTCATACTGTATGTCGGTGTTGGGATCATTGCTGTCGCTAGCGCTCTACTGTGGGGGCCGGACGTTATGGCGGCGATCACCGCCGCTATCGCGTATGTCGTTGCGGTCAACTGGGCCGTCATCGAACAGGCCCGGGCTCGTTCGCGGAAGGCCGTCTATGGGCTGCTCCGGGATTTCGCAAGAAACCCGGCCGCGCAATCCAAAGAACGCGAAATGATGCGCTGTACAACCACCTTAAGGACCAGTTTTTGGTGGATAGCGGACCCAAAGCCAACCAAAACGGCTACGAGCTTTGCATGGCGCGTAGCGAGTACATTCGACCGTGCCCCCGAGCTGGGCACGATCAGTGACCATTATTTTGGCAACGAGGAACGAGCCAGGGATTACCTCTGTGTCATCTGCGCCAATCATACAACGCAGTTTCTGAAACCAGGTACTCTCTCGCTGCAGGTCGCGTACTTTGGCAGTTTCCGACGATCTGAGATGCCTCGGAACCGCCTCACCCGCGTGTTTTCAGTCCCCGTTGCATTCACCAATGAGGATCATCCATCCACATCGTGGGAAACGAGCGGGTTTTCGCGCGAAATGCGTCAGCAGCTATTCGCCATCCTTTGGTTAAACGATACTGTCGGCGTGGATACAAAGCTGCACGTCTTTGACCCATCACATCAGGAGTGTCAGGACTTCTTCCAAGCGGCCGACTACGTTATTTGCCACGATCTGACTTGTGACGACCCTGAGGAACGATACACAATATTCCTGCTGAAGCCAGACGAAGAAAGACGTACATCAAAACTCACCGGCCATGATCTGTACTCGGTTTTCCAATGCGAATTCTATCAGCGAGTTAGCGGACACTGGAATCCGACTGAAGAGGCTAAGACCAGGGAGCTAATCTCGGAGGTCTGCGTGCGCAAAGCTGGTCCTGTGATGGACCTACTTGGCCTGACATTGAAGGAGTGCTCTGACGTAATAGGTGAGGTGATTTCTGGCGAAAGTCCTGGCAAATAGAGCTGAGACCAGTGGTAATAATAGATTCCGAGCCTTGTGGACCAATGAGTTTGCGGACCAACTTTCGGAAAGATGGAATGAATGGGTCAAGGCGGAAGAGGCCCGGCTTTTTGCAAAGGCGGCACGCACGGCCAAATCCGCAGAGGCGTCATGACATGCGAGCGCGTTACCTTGATACGTCCGCCCTCTGTTACAACCTTCGGCATTCCGGCCAACCGAGTATCTTGGGAGGCGAGGGGCATGCGGGGTCGTCTCCGGAGTTGGCTGGACCGCTTGTCACTGGCATAGCATCTTACTTCGCCCCAAACGCGACAATGGCCATGCTTCCGTTCGTCGAATACCGGACGAATGTTTGCGGTTGGAAGTTGGATCGCAGTGACCACTGCAGTGACATTCATCCAGTGATCGAGAAGGCTATTAGTGCCCTGCCGACCCCGCGTTACGCTTCGGGCACCATGAGGATCTCGACCCTTGTCAACTGGGTGACCGGGCAGTTGGATAACGGTTTGATCACTCAATCGATTATGCCTTCCGCAAGTGACCTGGTGATTATCGATGCTGCACAGGCTTTCGGACTCCTGACAAAGGAGGAAGTTGCGGACTTGGGGAATAGAATACGTGAAGGGGCAATTGTGATTGGATGCCTTCAGAAATGGCTGGAAAGTCCCGTCCCTCTGGGGTTTGCGCTGATGCCTGTAAGTCTGCTTGATAGCGATTCTGGCCTGCGGGATTACCTGGCGTGCAGAGACTACCTTGGCTATTCGGTGCAACCCCGATACGGCTTTGCTGATTTCGGAGACACGTATAGTAGTCCCCTGGCGACTATATTGGATTCGTTCCTCAGACGTGCTCTCGGCCAGTGTGATGATGAATACGAACGCAGGCGGGCGCTAGTGGCGCGTAACCGGGAAAAGCTCTATGGGTGGGTCTGTGAGTCCACGGCTCTATCGCCGTCGGAGAGTACACGGCACGCCCGTGGGATGGTTGCAGTGCAGGGGCGATCGGATGCAGCAGAAGCCATTTCGCAGCAGTTGCTACGTTACGGTTTCCTGCACACAGCGTTCAGGGACGTGCCGACACAAGGAGCCACGACACTGCGATTGAGCGCTCCATGTGTGGAGATGGACCAAGAAAGCCAATCCATACTGATATCCATTCTCGGGAGGCCCCATGAGTGATCCCCGCTTGCGAGTTCTTGCCGTTAGCGCCCCGCATTGGCCAGTGCGTCCTCCGGGTGTGGCGGTCCGCAGCTTTACGGCCGGAACACCCTTCAGTCTACAAAATGCGGTTCGACTCGCTGCTGGTCGAGCAGCGAACCGTGATCCAACGTGGGGAGAGTCCAATTGGGTGACAATGGAGGGACGACGTTCGAGTGTGTTGCTGCTAGAATTTATGGACGAAGCACGAGAAACCTTTTCAAAGAAGCTCCTTGAACTCAGCCCCAATCTTCTTCTTATCGGCACCATGACACTAGGCATGCGAGGAGCCATCGAATTGGCTCGCCTCGCCCGCGAAATGTTGGGCAGGAAGTGCCTTATTGTACTGGGAGGCAAGCACTGCAACGAAACCTTGCGGCGAGCAGGCGACGAGGTAACGATTCATCCAATCTGCCCATTGGGACTAATGTCGCAAGGCACTATTCCGTCTGTTGACGAGATATGTTTGTTCGACCTAGTGGTCTCCGGACAAGGAGAGGACGTTATCGCGGCCCTCGGGGAAATGATTCTCGATGTGGCCGATCGCCCGAATGGTATCGAGGAGGTACGTGGCAGCCTCCATTCGCTGAAAAGGGCCTCGGGGCTGTGGGTGGCTGGTTGGCTTGAGGGGCAAAACATTGTCACTATCGCTTCAGCCCGGATTCCGCTTTATCTCAGCACCATACCCTCTGCACCACACCTTTTCGGCCTCCAGTCCCGTTTCGCGGTATTTGATCATGTCTTAACCGGCCATGCCTACAGCGACATGGGCTTGGGCTGCCACAACAACTGCTTCTTCTGTAGTGAAGGCAGCGGCATTAACGGGAAACTCCGCACAAGTGTAGAGGCGGTGGAGCGGCTGTGTCAGCACTTGGAAGACATTTGGATAGCAGGGGGCGAGGGAAAGAAGGGGCCAGTCGCCGCGTCTATTGAGGATTCAATATTGCTCGGAGGAGACGTGCGACTGATCGAAAGCTTTCTGGAGAAGTCGCACGATCGGGCATGGCGTCAGATGAGAATCGGTTGCCAAATGACTGTGAACGATATTGAAACCCTGCATCGCAGGGGACTACTGAAGGAGTTGGCAGCGATCGGTTGTGATTATGTGGCGTTTGGTATGGAAACCGTGAACGAGGGCGTTGCTTCAAGAATGAGTAAGTATAAGCGGCGAGGACTTTGGACGGAGCAGAATCGCAAGGCGGTCTGGTTTCTATCGGACGCGAAACTTAGAGCAGGAGTGTACGTTCTATGGGGGCTTGGCGAAACGCAAATTGAGCGTGAGCACCAGCTTGAGCAGCTTGACCGGTGGAGAGAGGACTATAGCGGTCAACCTTGTGCGGTAGGGCTTAATTGGGCGACATTGCATCCATGGGCGATGCCGAGCAATGCTAAGAGACCGGATTTCTTACAGTGGGGCACCGATCCTCGAAGTGCCCAGCTAAAGCTCATGGTTGAAATGTTTGGGGAAGCCTCAGAGATGTATCCGTTCCGGACTGGTGAAGTACCGACCATCCAAGAGCTTAAGAGGCTGAAGCGATTGTTCATGCCTTTCGTTGGCGAAGACGGCGCCCAATAACGCTTCCAGCAAAGGCGATCGCCCACTAGGAGAAGAAGACGCGACGAGCATGAACCATTCGGAACGGAACTGGATTTGAATCGTCAGTGATGAAAGTCCGAAGAACTCATATCTATTCTGAGCCCCCCAGCAAACCACCATTAGATGGAACGATCTGTCGATCCAACGTTTTCATTCAGGTCGAGGGACTGAAACACCGCCCCTGCCGGGGCTGTGATCGAGATCCTGGCCCGGCGACCTTTCCTCCCGACACAACGGACGATCACCTGCATGTCGCCGATTTCCACGACTCGCGACTGACCTTCGCAGTACCATTCGACGGATCGGCTCACCGACGACGGAAGTCCCCGATTAGCGGCTGCATCTCGATTTCTGCTCTGCTGGACATCAATCATCGTGTCATTCCCTCCGTCGAAACCGCGGACAGCCCGACTGAAACCGGACAACCCGAGAAATCACCTTAACTGATTACTGCATTTGGCGTTAAGGAAAAGTCGGACAAGCAAAACAAACTCTGCCTAAGACGGGAGCTGTTCCCACGGGCCAATCTTCTTTTCCATTTCTTTCCAAGTACCTACTCGCTGGGGGATGATGGTAGGCGGATACGCCACGTTGGCCCGTGTTGGGCGGTGTGCGACCAGGGGACGCGTGGCCAATGGCGGGACGAGGAACGCGACGTGCGCAAACGTGGGCGACGTGGCCGCGAAACATTGGGGGTGCCCGCTTGCGTCACTGCGACCACCAACAGCGCATGCTTGCGCCACGGGTCGCGTCATCGCAGCTTCGTCGGGATTGCATCGAACTGCATCGCTTCGCATCACCGTGCGGGAGTCGTGCAACGCTGATGACGCAAGTGACGCTAATGACGCTAATCCTGGTGCATGCTCGTATCCAGCGAGATCGTGTCGCATCCAGGCGAGGCAATGGGGATGAATCAATGCTACGCATCGGCGTCTCCTGCGGCTTGGACCATCGCTAGAATCCCGGCCTTGATGGCCTCGGGGAGATGCGTCCAGGTGGATGCGATTTGAGTCAGTGCGGGGTCGTCAGATGCGGCGGGAAACAGCCCGGAATCGGAGCGCAAGGAGGACGGCACCACTGTGGGCACCTCGCCCTTGGGTGGTTGGCGCAAGTCTTTGTTCCTGCTAGACTTTACGTCAGACGCGCATCGGTCTACGGAACCGAAGGTTACAGGTTCGAGCCCTGTGGGGTGTACTTTACGGCGTAAGGACTTACGTCAACGAAAGAAGTCGCGTAGAATGGTTGGCACAGATTTTGGCACGAAAAAAGCCCCCGTCTGCGGTGACAGACGAGGGCGATTAACGACCCTTTGTCATCGAAGGCTTCGACAGCTTCGTTACCTCCACTGCCGCTGCGACTGCTACCGGCTGGAACGACCAGTTGCCGGGTGGGAATCACCCCACTGACGATCAACACCTTTTCACGGGCGCTGAATAATCCGGGTTAGAGAAGACTTAACCGCCTTCTTACCAAAACACACTCGGAATAATCCGCACATCTGCGCTTTCCCACACATTTCCTGTGGCTCGGGCCGATACCGATCAGGGAATGGCCTGCCGCCGCGTGGCAAATTCACCGCAGTGCGACGCGGGCGACAAGAGGGTATTCCGAGTCGGATCAGAGCGAAGACAGCACACACGGAAATGGACCCGGGGGGGACCATGCGTGTCGATCGCGACATCTTGTGGACGCACGGCAACGGCGTGCGTGCCGTCCTGATTCTTATGGCCGGGACGTTGGCAGCGCAGTGCCGGGCGGACCCGCCGCCGGCGCCGGGCCCGCCAAGCGCCACCTCCACCGCAGATTCCGGCAGCCTCGACGGTCTGCTGAATCTCGACATCGACCAACTCGCCAAAGCGCCGGTGACCGCTCCTTCGATGGACATGCCGGTCACGTCGGTGACCAAGGAACAGAGCACGGTCGGGCGCTTGTCGGCGGCCGTCTTCGTGATTACTAGCGAGATGATCCGGCGAAGCGGCGCAACAACGATTCCCGAGGCATTGCGGATGGCGCCGGGATTGGACGTGGCTCAAGTCAACTCGAACACCTGGGCAATCAGTTCGCGCGGCTTCAACTGGACCTTCGGGAACAAGCTGCTGGTGCTGATCGACGGCCGCACCGTGTACAACCACGATTTCTCCGGCGTCTATTGGGACGTGCAGGACGTGGTGCTGGAAGACATCGACCGCATCGAAGTCGTTCGCGGCCCGGGCGGGACTCTCTGGGGCGCCAACGCCATGAACGGCGTGATCAACATCATCACCAAGAGCTCGAAAGATACGCAGGGCGCCTACGTGATGGCCGGCGGCGGCTCGCACGAACTGGGAATGGAGGTGGTCCGCTACGGCGGCAAGATCGGCGACGACCTGACGTATCGCGTGTATGAAAAGTACTTCGATCGCGGGCCGAACGTCACGGAGCCGGAGGTTTCGCTTCCCGAACCCATCAGCGACGCCTGGCAGCAGGGACGCTTCGGGTTTCGCGCCGATTGGCAGCCCGGCCGCGACAAAGCCAACCTGATCACCGTGCTGGGAGATCACTACGTCGGCAGCACCGACAATAGCGTCATCCCCTTTTCCGGCGTCGCTCTCGGGTCGTTCAACGATCGCGCCCTGCCCGAACACCTGACCGGCGAGGACTTGCTGTTCCGCTGGCGGCACGTGTACGACGACGATAGCGACTGGACCTTCCAGACCTACTACGACAACTACATGCGGAGCGACGCCGAACAAACCGAAATCGACCGAACATTCGACGTCGACGTTCAGTATCGGTTTCGCTTGAGCCGCCGCCACACGATCACCTGTGGTGCAGGATTTCGCAATGTCGAGAGTTATCTCACCGGAGGAGACCAGTTGGGCAACTGGTTTCCGCATCCCGCCGAGACCACGAACTACACGAGTCAATTCGTGCAGGATGAAATCGCGATCGTCGCGGATCGACTGACCTTCACCATAGGCACGAAAGTCGAGGAGAATCCCTACACCGGCCTGGAATACCAACCGACCGCGCGGCTGATTTGGACGCCGGACCATAAGCATTCCGCGTGGGGAGCGATCTCGCGTGCGGTGCGCACGCCCTCGCGCATCGAGCGACAATCGACCATCTCGCTGCTCCCGCAACCGGACGATCCGCTCGCGGTCGTGCCGCGCATCTCCGGAAGCGACGGGGTGCTATCGGAAGCGGTCGTGGCCTACGAGTTGGGTTATCGCGAGCAGACGACCGAGCAGTTCTCCTGGGACGTCGCCACCTTCTACAACGTCTACGACCACCTGATCATCGGCCCTCCGGCGGGCGATCCTTTCCTCGAAATGAGCCCCCTGGCCCCGCACATCGTCTACCCGTTGATGTACGTCAACGAAGCCGGCGGCGACACCTACGGCATCGAACTGTCCAGCACTTACGCGGTTTCCAAGCGCTGGCGGATCACCGGGCAATACACGCTGTTCGAGATGAACTTGTTCGACGACCCCAGCAACGACTACGTCGACGAAGATCCGAAGAACCAGTTCTACGTGCGGTCCTCCTGGGACGTGCGCGAGAATCTCGAATTCGACATGATTCTGCGCTACGTGGATCGGCTGGTCGCCGACGACGTTCCGAGTTATCTGACGATGGACTTGCGATTGGCCTATCGTCCGCGAAAGAATCTGGAACTGTCCGTTGTCGGGCAGAACCTCTTGCAGGAACAGCATCAAGAGTATAACGGCGGCATAACGACCTATGCAACCGACGTTCCCCGCGGCGTTTATGGAATGATTACCTGGAGACATTGATCACCGGAGTTGATCGCAGCCTATGCGAAAAAATCGCACAAAGATGTGGAACGAACTCGACGCCAACCTGCTGCGTCCTGACCGATGAGATGGATAACGGGAAGGTGTCGCCGCGATCGTCGGCCCAACGTTGCGTTCTGGAAGCGCCTGACTGGCCGGCACATCGCGCCGCCGCGACGGCAATACGACGATTTCGTACATGGAGAGCGACGGGGGGGCGAAATGGATCTGCGTACGCATGGATGCGTCGGGCAGGTGGGCGGTGTAGGACTTTGCACCCTCGTTCTGCTGGCAGGAACGGTCGCCTTGGCGCGGGGGGCTCAGACGCCGGCAGCGCCGCCGCAAGCCCCCGCGAACGCGCCCTCCGGAAAATCCGACCTCGAAGGTCTTCTCGACCTTCCCATCGAGCAGCTTGCCAAAACGTCCATTTCCGCCCCCTCGATGGATATCCCGGTGACTTCGGTGACGAAGGAAGCAAGCACCGTCGGCCGATCGGCGGCGGCGGTGTTCGTCATCACCAACGAGATGATCCGTCGCAGCGGCGCCACCTGCATTCCCGAGGCGCTGCGGATGGCGCCAGGGCTTGAGGTGGCACAAGTCAACTCGAATACGTGGGCTATCACGGCCCGCGGCTTCAACAGCGCCTATGCAAACAAGCTGCTGGTTTTGATCGACGGGCGGTCGATCTACAACCCCGACTTTTCGGGCGTGTACTGGAACATGGAGGATGTTCTTTTGGAGGACGTCGAACGGATTGAAGTAATCCGCGGCCCCGGCGGAACGCTCTGGGGCGCCAATGCCGTCAACGGCGTGATCAACGTCATCACCAAGAGGGCAAAGGACACCCAAGGCGCGTATCTCATGGCCGGCGGCGGCAGTCATGAGCGGGATTTTGGCGCTTTCCGCTACGGCGGTGAGATCGGCAAGGACGTGCAATATCGCGTCTACGCCAAGTACTTCGATCGAGGTCCCGACCTCGATCCCGTCAATCACATCGACGATTCTTGGCAGCAGGGTCGTTTCGGCTTCCGTGCCGACTGGACGCCGGATCGCGATCGAAGCGACTTTGTCACGATTCAGGGAGACCATTTCGTCGGCGACACGGCGAACAGCATCATCCCGCTGGACTTCGGCGTATCCGAAAGCCAGAGGGGCGAATACGTGTTGATGCGCTGGCGGCATATCTACGACGAGGACTCCGACTGGGCATGCAAACGTACTACGATAATTTCTCGCGGGGCAATTACTTGCAAACCGAAACGGTGAAGACGCTCGACGTCGATTTCCAGTATCGATTCCCCTGGGGCCAACGCCAGCAAATCACTTGCGGCGCCAATTTTCGCAACGTCGAGAGTTGCTACGTCGGTGGCGATCAATTCACCAACTGGTTTCCGTTCCCGAACTTCACGACCAACTACACGGGCCAGTTTATCCAGGACGAGATCGCCATCGTCGACGATCGAGTGGTGCTCACCTTAGGCGCGAAGCTCGAACAGAATCCTTATACCGGCTTCGAGTATCAGCCCAGTGCCAGGGTATTGTGGGCCCCGGACCACAAGCACTCCGCCTGGGCCGCAATCTCGCGGGCCGTCCGCATCCCGTCGCGCACCGAAGAGCAGTTCAACGGCACGTTCAGCCCGCTGGCCCCCAGCGTCTATCCGCGCGTCATCGGCAGCAGCGGCCTGGTGTCGGAAGATCTCATGGCCTACGAAATCGGCTATCGGACGCAAGCCACGGAAAAGTTTTCCTGGGACGTCGCCACGTTCTACAACGAATATCAGCATCTGATCGGGGCCGTTGCGGGTATGCCGTTCCCGGAACCAAATCCGCCGCCGCTGCACTTCATCGTGCCCACGGTGATTGCCAATGGGCCCTCTGCCGACACCTACGGCGTCGAACTGGCCGCAAACTATGCAATCTCGAAGCGCTGGCGTCTCTCGGCGCAATACACCTTACTGGAAATGCACGTCGAGGGCAGTCCGGTAACGGTTGGGCAGGGCTTTGATCCGCACAACCAGGTTTATCTGCACTCCTCGTGGAATCTGAGGGACAATCTGGAATTCGACATGACCGCGCGTTACGTCGATAGTCTGGCGTACGCGAATATTCCCAGCTACATCACGATGGATTTGCGCTTGGCATGGCGGCCGCGAGAACACCTGGAATTGGCCGTGGTGGGCCAAAACCTGTTGCAGAGCTATCACTACGAGTTCCCGGGAAGCGACGTGTCCAGTCCAGCGCTGGCCACGGAGGTTCCCCGCGGCGTCTATGGAACGGTCACCTGGCGGTATTAGGGGCACGAACGTGATAATGCTTTGCAGACGTTATCCCATGTGGACGCGCTATCGAAGCCTTGCGGGGACGTTGCTCGCCGCAACCGTGGCGTTGACCGCGACGCAGACGCTTGCCCAGGCCCAAGATGTCACCGCGCCACCGGAGTCGGCCGCCGCGACGCAGGACAAATCCGCCGACCTGGCGGGACTGCTCGACCTGCCCATCGAGCAACTGGCCAAGACGTCCATCGTGCCTTCGATGGACATTCCGGTCACGTCGGTGACGAAGGAGGCGAGCACGGTCGGCCGCTCGGCGGCGGCCGTCTTCGTCATTACCAACGAGATGATCCGCCGCAGCGGCGCCACCTGCATCCCCGAGGCCCTGCGGATGGCGCCGGGCTTGGACGTGGCCCAGATCAACTCGAACACCTGGGCCATCAGCTCGCGGGGATTCAACGGCGTGTACGCCAACAAGCTGCTCGTGCTGATCGACGGCCGCTCGGTCTACAGCGCCGTCTTTTCCGGAGTGTACTGGGACGTGCAAGACGTGGTGCTGGAGGACGTCGACCGGATCGAAGTGATTCGCGGTCCCGGCGGAACGCTGTGGGGGGCAAACGCCGTCAACGGCGTGATCAACATCATCACGAAAAGCGCCAAGGATACCCAAGGAGCCTATGTCAACGTCATCGGCGGAACCGTGCAGAACTCCTTCGACACGGCGCGTGCGTTACGGCGGCCAGATCGGCGACAACGGCTACTATCGTGTATATGGAAAGTACTTCGATCGCAGCGCGTTCTACGATCCCAATCAGCCCGCCAACGACGGCTGGAATCAAGGACGCTTCGGATTCCGCACCGACTGGAATCTGGGCGGAAAGGACACGGACACGTTGACGGTGCAGGGCGATCATTACGTGGGCACATCGGGTGTCAATGCCTCGCTCACACAAACCGTGCAGCCTTATTCCGTGCCGGTGGAGGGCTCCGTCCGCAATACGGGCGACAATGTCTTCGCACGATACCGCCATATTGCCGATGAAGACACCGACTGGTCGGTGCAAACCTATTTCGACAACTACCTCCGCGACAACACGGTCCTGAACACCGAACGTGTTCGAAACCTTCGACATCGAGCTTCAGTACCGTTTCCCCTTGACGGAGCGTCAGGAAGTCACTTGTGGAACAGGTTATCGTTACCTGCACAGCGAGTGTCCCAGCGAAGATCCCTTCACGGCGAGCGTCCAGCCTCCCGAAGGAAGCGAGTATATTGCCAATCAGTTTGTTCAGGACGAAATTGCGCTGTCGCCGGACCAATTGGCGCTGATCCTGGGCTGCAAATTGGAGCAGAACACGTTCACGTCGTTTGAGTACCAGCCCACGGCCCGGCTGCTGTGGACGCCCGACCGACAAACACACCCTTTGGGGCGCGGTTTCGCGGGCTGTGCGAACTCCATCGCGAACCGAAGAGAACTTGTTTGCCACCGTGCCGCCGGCAGACGGCTCGACGGTCTTTGGCCGCATCCTCGGGAATCGATACCTTGCATCCGAGACGCTGATGGCCTATGAGATCGGCTATCGCGACGCAAACAACGGACCGGTTTTCTTGGGATCTCGCAACCTTCTACAATGTGTATGACGACCTCATTGGAAGCATGGCTGTCCGCCGCCAACGCTCGAAACCGATCCGCCTCCACCCCACTTGGTGTTGCCCATCGTGTTTGCCAATTCGGGGTCGGCCGACACTTATGGCGTCGAGTTGGCCACGAATTGGAGCGTTACGGAGCATTGGCGGCTGGCGACCAATTACACGTTCCTGAGGATGATTACCCGAGGCGTGCCGGGACCATCGAACGACCCCGGCAAGGCCCCCGCCACCAAGTATCGTTCCGATCGTCCTGGGATCTGCGAAAAGACGTTGATTTTGATCTGACGGCCCGTTATGTGGACTGTCTGACGCTGCCAGACGTCCCGAGCTACATCACCATGGACCTGCGGTTGGCATGGCGCCCGCGAGAGAATTTGGAGTTGGCCGTGGTTGGTCAGAACCTCCTGCAACCGTACCACTACGAGTTTGGACCATCGACAGAGACTCTAGGCAACGAGGCCACGGACGTCCCTCGTAGCGTTTACGGCACCTTCACGTGGCGACACTAACTGTGAAATCAATACGGCATAACCACCGATTTCGTGCGTCAACAACCGCGAGCGTCGGAACTCGCCGGATGCGTATTGCGCTGTACCTTGCCGTGCTATCGCCGCTGGCGTTGTGTCTTGGCCGGGCGCCGCTCGGGCGCAAGAGGACGAGGAGATGTCGGCCAGCCGCGAAACCCAGATCAAGGCGGCCTATCTGTACCAGTTTGGTCGCTATGTCGAGTGGCCCGCGAACGCGTTTGCCGATTCCAAGGCCCCCTTTGTCATCGGCCTGCTGGAACACGACCCGTTGATCCCCTATCTCGAACAGATTGCGCGGGTCAAGAAGATTCAGAATCGGCCGATTCGGATTCGGCGGTTCTCGTCGCCGGCGAAAATGCAGCCGTGCCACATCGTTTATCTTCCGGCGTCGCTCACTCCGCAAGCGCAGACCGAAGCTATCCGCAGGATAGCGCGGCGTGGCGTGCTCATTGTGGGGGATGCCGATGGCATACTGACTAGTGGGGGCGCAATGCAATTCGTCGTTGAAGACAATAAAATCCGCCTGGTCATCTCCCGGAAAGCCGCCGAACACGCCGGTTTGACCCTCAGCGCCAAGTTGCTCCAGGTTGCCCGTGTCGTAGACTAGCCTAGATTGGTGCATCCACAAGGGCTAGGAAATCGCGGGAACCGCATGCGCTTCTATCGTACGATCAATGCGAAATTGACTCTATTGTCGGCCGTGGCGGCCGGCGTGGCGCTGTCTCTGTCGTGCATCGCTTTCTTTGTCAACAACGTGCAGATGATCCGGGCCTCGAAGGTTCGGGAATTCACCACGCTGGCCACGATATTGGGGGCGAATACAACGGCGGCCGTCGAGTTTAACGACGCGAAGACGGCCACGGAACTACTGGCCTCGCTCCGCCAACAGCCGACGGTCGAGTTCGCTTGCCTTTACGATGCCAAAGGCAAGCTGTTCGCCACGTATCCTGCCGAGCTTCCGGAAGGGTTTGTCGTGCCCAAGGCCCCGTCGGCCAACGGCGCCGGCTTCCTCGGTTCCGACCGCCTGGATCGTTACAGAGAAGGTCGCTTTGGGTGGCGACAAAGTGAGCACGATCTACCTCCGCGCCGACATGCGCGAGCTGCGGAAGCAGATTTCGGACTTCGTCTGGATCAGCTTGGCCGTGTTGGCGGTCTCCCTGGCCGTTTCGGTAGTGCTGGCGCGACGCTTGCAGAGATTCCTCACCGCGCCGATCTCGCGGCTGGTCGAAGCCATGCAGCGAGTCAGCCGCGACGACGACTACTCGGTTCGCGTCGAGAACTTCAGCAACGACGAGATGGGCGTGTTGAACGACGGCTTCAACTCCATGCTCGACCAGATCGAGCAAGGCCGCAATGCGTTGCAGCAGGCGCGCGATGAATTGGAGGATCGCGTCGTCGAACGCACCGCCGAGCTTCGGGTGGCCAAGGAGGCCGCCGAAGCGGCCAACCGGGCCAAGAGCGATTTCCTCGCCAACATGAGCCACGAAATCCGCACCCCCATGACCGCCATTCTCGGCTACTCCGACCTGCTCTTGCAGCAGGAACTCAACGGCGCCGCAACGCGACGAGTTCCTCCGCACCATCCAGCACAACGGCAACCATCTGCTGGGAATCATCAACGACATCCTCGACATCTCCAAAATCGAGGCCGGCAAGATGACCGTCGAACAACTCGTCTGCTCGCCTTGCAGCATCGTGGGCGAAGTGGCCTCGCTGATGCGGGCCCGCGCGATCGCCAAGAACCTCTCGTTGCAGGTCGAGTTCGCCGGCCCGATCCCCGAGACCATCCACACCGATCCGACGCGGCTCCGCCAGATCCTGATCAATCTGCTAGGAAACTCGGTCAAGTTCACCCGCACCGGCGGCGTGCGGCTGGTGGTGCGAATGATGGATCCGCTTGACGGGCCCAATCCGCACATCGGCTTCGACGTGATCGACACCGGCGTCGGAATGACGCCGGAACAGCGGACCACGATCTTCAAGCCTTTCTCACAAGCCGATACCTCGATGACCAGGCGATTCGGCGGCACGGGCCTCGGTTTGACCATCAGCCGACGACTCGCCCAAATGCTCGGCGGCGACATCTTCTGCGAAACCGAGCCGGGCAAGGGCAGTTCGTTCCTGGTCGTCGTCGAGACCGGCCCGCTGGCCGGCATCCGAATGCTGGACGCCAGCGACGAGGCCGTCCGCACCAAGGCCGAAGGTCCCGCCAAGGTGGAAACGGCGAAGACCCGTCTCTCCGGCCGCGTGCTGCTGGCCGAAGACGGGCCCGACAATCAGCGGCTGATCGCCTTCCTCCTCCGCCAGCGCGGGGCAACGGTCGAGGTGGCCGAAAACGGTCAGGTCGCCCTCGAAAAGGCGCTGCAAGCCCGCGACGCCGGCCAGCCCTTCGACTGCATCCTGATGGACATGCAGATGCCGGTGCTCGACGGCTACGGGGCGACCCGGCAACTCCGCGAGTCCGGCTGCCGACAGCCGATCGTCGCACTGACGGCCCATGCCATGCGCGGCGATCGCGAACGCTGCCTGGAAGCCGGCTGCGACGACTACCTCGCCAAGCCCATTGATCGGGCGGAGTTGATCCGGCAGATGGCCCGCTACCTCTCGGCCGCAGCCGTCCCCGCGTCGGCCGCCTCGACCACGGAATCCGCTTAGCCCCGGCATTCTCGCCGGCAGGAGCGCCGCGTGGACGCGGCGGCTAAACAGTCCAGGTCGCGTTGGCGTTCGGTGGGTTCGTGAGCGACCCTGCTCCACGCCGCGTTTTCCTCCAACCCCCGGTCATTGTTGTCGAGCCCCCCATCGCCTCGCGAAGGGGACTTCGGTAGAATGAAGATGTAGATTATGAAATGAACGACCATGAAATGAACGCCGCGAAGAAAACCGGCAGATTTTTGAGCCGGCAGACATCAACAGGCTGCGGAGGGCCGTAATGGCGTGGGAATATAGCGAAAAAACGAAACAACTCTTCATGGACGCCGTCCACGGCAAGCCGGGGACGCATCTGGGCGAGATCGAGGACCCCGACGGGTTCGGCGAGCACGGCTCGATCGCCTGCGGCGACGCCATGCGTTTCACCTTCCGCGTCAAGCGCCATCCGACCGACCCCACCAAGGACGTCATCACCGAGGCCCGCTACCTCACGTTCGGCTGCACGTCGGCCATCGCCGCCTCCGAGGCGCTGTGCGCCCTGATCGAGCAGGGAGACCACACGCCCATCGAGGCGCTGAAGATCACCAACCAGGACATCGTCGAGTATCTCGAGGGCTTGCCCCGGCAGAAGATCCACTGCTCGGTGATGGGCGCCGAGGCCCTCGAAGCGGCCGTGTTCAACTGGGCGCAGAAACGCGGCGTCGATCTGGAGAGCCTGGGCATCGACGTCCACGCCGAGGAACGGGCCGAAGGCCGCATCGTCTGCAAGTGCTTCTCGCTGAGCGAGCCGTACCTCCGCCGCAAGATCAAGGAGCTGAACCTGCGCACCATCGCCGAGATCACCAACGCCATCAAGGCCGGCGGGGCCTGCATGTCGTGCCATCACGTGCCCGGCGGGCTGCAAGACCTGTTGGACGAAATCTGGGGCGCGCGGCGAGAGCACAGGTGAAGGCCTGCCGCAGCTGCCCGTGCTCGGCGCCGCTCCGGCAGCCTCGGCCGCGGCGAGCAAGACGACGGCCATACGCTTTCGCCCTACCAGTTCACCAAGAAGGTCGAGAAGGCCATCGACGAATACGTCCGGCCGATGCTGCAAGAACGACGGCGGCGACGTGGAGATCGTCGACATCAAGGACATGCTGGTCTATTGCCGGCTGACCGGCGCCTGCCAGGGCTGCGCCAGCGCCGGCCAGACGCTGCGAATGCTGGTCGAGCAAACGCTCAAGGAAATGGTCGACGAGCGGATCCGCGTGATCGGGGTGTGAGAGGCAGCAATGAAGACTATTTACGCCGACAACAACGCCACGACCCAGGTCGCCCCGGAAGTCGTCGAGGCGATGACGCCCTTTCTGACGGAGGAATACTTCAATCCCAGCTCGATGTACGAGCCGGCCAGGCCGGCGGCCCGTGCCATCGCGCAAGCCCGCAAGGAGATCGCCCGGCAGCTTCGGGCTGGCCGATCCGAAGCAGATCCTCTTCACCTCTTGCGCGACCGGAGAGCAACAACACGGCGATCTTCGGCGCCGCCAAGGCCAATCCGAGCCGCCGCCACGTCATCACCACCGCCGTCGAGCATCCCGCCGTGCTCGAGGTCTGCAAAGAGCTGGAGCGCAACGGCTGCGACGTGACGTTCCTGCGCGGTCGACGGCGACGGCAACCTCGACGTGGGCGAGTTCATCCGTGCGCTCCGGCCCGACACGCTGCTGGTGACGATCATGCACGCCAACAACGAGACCGGCGTGGTCTTTCCCATCGAGCAGCTTTCGCGGCTGACCAAGGAAACCGACCCGGCCATCGTCTTCCACACCGACGCCACGCAGTCGGTCGGCAAGCTGCCGATCGACCTGCGACGGCGAGTTTCAGCACGTCGACCTGCTCTCGTTTTCCGGCCACAAGCTCCACGCGCCCAAGGGCATCGGGGCGCTCTACGTCAACCGCGGCACGCGCTGCCGGCCGTTTATGATCGGCGGGCACCAGGAGGACGGCCGCCGCGCCGGCACGGAGAACGTGCCCGTACATCGTCGGGCTGGCCAGGGCCCTGCAACTTGGCCGCCGCGGCTTACGAGCGACGAGGAGACGCGAGTCCGCGGACTGCGCGACCGCCTGGAGCAGGCGATCGTCGAGCGGATCCCCTACGTCGAGGTCAACGGCCGCGACGCCGACTCGCCTGCCCAACACGCTGAACGTCTCCTGCCATTTCGTCGAGGGCGAGGGGATCCTCTACCAGCTGAGCGATTTCGGCATCTGCGCTTCCAGCGGCTCGGCCTGCACCTCCGGCTCGCTGGAGCCGTCGCACGTGTTGCGGGCGATGAACGTGCCCGTACGCCGCCATCCAAGGCTCGGTCCGCTTCAGCCTCAGCCGCTACAACACCGACGACGACGTCGACCGCATCATCGAGGTCTTCCCAAGTGTCATCGCGAACCTGCGGCGGCTTTCCCCCTATTGGGACCAAGAGAAGAACGCTCCGCGCGTCGGCTCGGAGGAGTTGGTCCGCCGCACATAAACGCCGGCGTCACGTCCCGCAAATAGCCGGGGGTCAACGACCCGCGTCCACGATCGGTTCGCCTTCGGCGGAAATCCGCTGCATGTTGGCCTCCACCATCTGCGGCGACGCATTGGCGTAGCAGTAGCGGCACAAATGGGGGCAGGTGTCGTATTGGCCGATGTCCTTGCTCGCGATGCAGCCGCAGGCCTTCCGCTGACCTTTGTCCTTCAGGGCGTCTTGATCGAGGGTCGGCAAGAAGTTGGGGTGGCAGTTCAACTGCCGCCCCAACGGCGTGCTCAACCGCCGCCCCAACGGGTCCCCGGCGGAGGCGCCATCGACGCCGAATGCCCGCAGCAACTCGCGGTCGTTGCCGGAGATCCGCAGCAGCAGCTCGCCGTCGATGCAGCGGTTGTGGCCGATGCCGTACCGCGAAGATCGACCGCCTCGGCACACGTACACGCCGCGATTCCCCAATCGGCCAACAGGCGGGAAAGTCCTGCCGCAAAGGCGTGCATGGCCGCTTCGTCGAACTCGCGAAAGCGGACGCCCGACTGTTCGAGATTCCGCTTCACCTTGGCGTAGCCGGTGACGTCGGCGAAACTGAACACCAGTCTTTCGGTGTAGGGGTGCAGTTCACAGCCGATCCGCTCGACCTTGGCCAGCAGATCGTCAACCGTCAGCGTATCGGTCAGAAGCAGCGGGTCGTATCGCCACAAGACCCGGTGCTTTCCGAGCATGTGCGAGAGGCGCTTGAACGTGGCCAGGCGTTCCGCCAACGGCGGGACGTGCGGCTCCAGCCCGTCGGCCTCGTAGTCGTTGACGGTGAACTGGAAATAGTAGGCCAGCCCGCGGCGGTCGAGTTCCGGCAGCAGCGGCAGGAGCGGAGCGGCGTTCTTCGTCCAGAACACGAACGCCCTGGCCTGCTCGAAACTGACGTAAACCGTTTGCCCGTTGAAGGGATTAAGCCATTTGCAGTATCCGGCATCGAGACGATTGATTAGCCAGCGGGCGTGAAAGGCTGGAACGTCGGTCGAGCGGCTGGCCGAAATGATATACGGCGCGATGGCCCTTTGCGGCCCGGCGCTCGTCTCAACCGTGACGGTCGGCCATCTCATGCGCATCGCCGTTTCTTCCTCCCGAGGCGCCATTGTATCACAGTCCGCAGACGCCGGAACAACGGCCGCTTATTGGCCCTGGCGACGCGCTCATTTCGAGCGCAAAGCGGCGGCCTTGCGTTTCGAAATGTCGATGTAGACGTACTTGCCGCCGTTTTGCCGGGCCAGATCGGCCAGAAAACTCTTGCCGGCGGCTTTGGGCCCGGACCGAACTCGATGGCATTGATGATGATGCCCGCCGCCAGACGGCGGATCTTCGCCAATTGGGCGGGCGTGAGCTTCGGATCGTCGCCGTCGGTCAGGAAGAAGATCACGTCGGGCCGCAGACGAATGGCCAGCCGCAGGGCGTCTTCGTGGTCCGTGCCGCCGTCGGCGCGCGATCGAGTCGAGGAATCGGGCCGCCCGCCGCTTGTTCTCGTCGGTGGCGAAGGCCAGCCGGCCGGGCGTGCCCGTCGGATTGAACACCACCGGCCGCTCGTTGTAGAAGATGATCTGGAACTGGTGGACGCTGTCGAGGTTGTTGAGGCTGCGGATCAGTTCGGCCTTGACGGTCCGCAACGATTCGCGCCCTTCGCCACCCATGCTGCCCGAGCGGTCGATGACGTAGACGAACTTGTAGCCTTCGCCCGACAAGTCCGAAGAGACTGGTGCGGCCCTTGCCGCCCTCCGTTCGGCGCCAGGGAAAAGCCGAGCCCCTCGAACTGTTTTTCCTTTCCGGCGGCGGCTCGGCGGCGGCAGCCTTCTTCGGTTCACCGCATCCGTCGAGCGGCAATCGCACAGTACGAGCAGATACGCACGTGCCACTGCTTGAACAAGAAGTGCAAGAGATCACAAGCGGGCTTGCCGGGAGCTGCCTGGACCATTAGCGGTTGCGCACAACACCGCAAACGATTTCGGCGCGTCGTGCAGTGCTCTGTTCATGGTTTCTTCCCCTCCTTCCGTCCAGGCGTCCGTCCTTGCAGGACGATCGCCTTGATCCAGCAGAACCCGATAGCGGGCGACCGTGTCGGGGCCGTTGAGCTTGGGGCTGAGAACCAACGCCGCCTTGAGCACCTGCTCGGCCTTCCGTGCACGATCGAAAGCGGCCGCCTGGTCTTTACTCTTCTCGGCCTCGCGCACCAGGCACGCGGCCACGTGGTACATCACCTCGTAGTACTCGGGCGGCCTGGGGCGAACGGCCTGCAACCTCAGCCGCAACGTCACCCAATGGGAAACGGCCTCGTCGAAGCGGGCGGGCTCCTTCTCCGCCCAGCCCTCCAGGATTCGCCCTTCTCCATCAATGGTTCCAAGCCGTGCGGGTAGTCCTTGATTAAGGCATTGACCTGCTTGAGCGCCTCGCTCGAAGTGTCCCTGCTTGCGGAGCAGCCCGATCAACTGGGCGCGGACGCGGCTCATGGCGCTGGCGGCGGTTTTGGCGAAACGCCGGATCGGTCTTGTCGCGGTGCGATGATCTTCTGGTACTGCCGGCTCGCCTCGTCGGTCATCCCGACTGCATCGAACGTGTCGCCGATGAAGACCATCGCCGCCAGCCGACAACTCTTGACGCCCGGCCAGCTTCACCAGGATCTTGCCCAGCAGCGGTTTCGATCGATGCCAGCCGCTTCTTGGCCGCGTCGCACTCCGCCGTCTTGGCCGCGTCGCTTTGCAACTCCGTCACCGCCGCGGCCGCCTTCTTCCGCTCGTAGTCCAGCAGCCTGGCGAACTGCGTCAGCACGAAATCGACCTGCGGCGTATCGGGGCCAAGGTCGATCAGTGCGGCGCTGACCTGGGCGGCCTTGTCGATCTCGCCGATCGCGCGATTGCGCCCGGGCGGCGCCGAGAAAGATGCGGATCATCGTCTCGTCGAGCGTTTTGGGCTTCGCCGCCTTGACCGCATCGACCAGCGGCTGATAGAGCGCGGCGGCCTCGCGCATCTGGCCGCCCTTCGGCGCGGATTTCGGCCAGCAGGAGCTGCGCCTCGGCGAAGTGCTCCGGCAGCGGCCTGTCCGGGCTCGACCGCTTTGCCGAGAACCGCCAAGCCAGCCTGCAACCGCTCGATCGCCTTGCCGCGGTCGGCCGCCATCTGCTTGGCGTTGCGGTCCTTCTGCGGCTTTCGTCTTTTCCATCCCGTACAGGGCGGCGTAGTCCTGGCCCGCCCGGTACATCGCCAGCGGATAACGGTCCGATTTCGGGTTCACCCGCTCGAAGATGGCGATGGCGTCGCGGATTTGGCCAACCGCCAGCTTCGCCTGGGCGCGGGCGATGCGGGCATCGTCGGCCTCGGGGCGATCGGGCCAGTTCTTCTCGGTGAACGCGGCCACGCTCATCAACTTCGCCAGCGCCGCCGGCTTCTTGTCGGCCGGGGCGTGTACGTAGAGATTCAACGCCGCCGTGAACCGCCAGCGACGCCGCTTCGGCCGCCGTGGCACTCTCCTTGCGAACCGTCTTCTTCTGCGGGTCGGCGAAGACGATGTCGCCGACCGCGTCGATGCACTCGCTGAGCTTGCCCTTGCCGGAACAGGTCGCAGGCGAGATTGTAGCGGGCGCGGGCCAGGGCCTCTTGCACCGCCGCAATGCCCGCCGGGTCGTCGCGCTTCTGTTGGCGGGCAATATCGAGGGCCTTGAGGTAGTCGTCGCGGGCGCGCTCCCACTGCGAGGCGGCCAGCGCGGCGTCGGCCAGCGCCACTGCCTCTTCGAACGTGTGGACGTCGATGTCCGATCTGCCCGCCGCCTTCAGCACGTCGCGCCGCAACAGAATCGCCTCGCTGCTGATACTGGCTGCGAACCTTGGCCATCTCGATGAGAAGTTGCAGGGCCTCCGACGTGCGTCTCGTCTTTTCCGGACCGGTGGCCTTATCGGCCGCCGCCAGCTTGGCCTTCGCCAGCTGCAAGGCGACGCCCTGGTAGCCGTCGGTCTGCCGCAAACGGCGGTATTGCTCCAGCCAGATCCTCGCCTCCGTGAGAAACCGCTCCGGATTCTGCTTGGCGACGATCAACAGACGGAAATACTGGGCCTCGGCAAACAGCGGCTCCAAGCCCGTTGCGGCCGTTCGCTCGGCCGGATCGGGCGCATTGGCCAACACCTCGTCGTAAATGTCCAGCGCCAGTTGAATGTCGCCAAGTTCCTCGGCCGTCTTGCCGTGCCACAGGTGCGCGTTCAGACCGATTTCCGCCACGCTGCCGGCGGTGCGATTCTGCTGAAAGATGTCGTCGAACGCCTTGCGGCGACTTTGCAGCGACTGCTTGCGTTGCGGGCTTTCTGCGGGATAAGTCTGCGCCGTGAGGTAGTCGATCCCGGCGAGCTGGAACTTGGCCTCTTGCAGGGCCGCTTCGGCCTCTTGTTCGCGCCTCGAGAGCTTCGGCGGCGTTCCGGCTTCCTTGCCGGACGGTTTGCGAAGGGGGCGGCAAGCGTCGAGCCGCGCCTGAAACCGCGCCTCCGCCCGCTGGAACTTCTCCCGCGCCTTGGCCAGGCCCGTCCGCGCTTCGGCCAGCATCTTGTCGTGCCGGGCGGCATCTTTGCCCTCGACGGCCGTTGGCGGCTGAAGCAGCTCTTGCGATTGCTTCAGCAGGAAGTCGCCCCACTCGGCCAGGGCGTTGGCCGCGGCCGGGCTGTTCGGGCTTCTCCTTGAGGAACTTCGCCAGGTGCCTGTGCGACTCGTCCGATCAGTCGCTGGTACTCGCGGGCGTCGAAGGCGTCGGCCGCGGCCGCCTTCAGACTCTTCGACATCTCCAAGTCCCAAACGTCGCGGATTTCCGGCGGCAGATCGGGCCGCTTCGCCAGAAGGTCCAGGTACTCGACCGCCATGTCGCCGTAGCCGCTTCGCTGCAACGCATGAATGAACCGCAACGGCTCTTCCCGCGCCGAGGCCGCGCCGGCGTAGAGCGCCACGGCGGCACAAAACGACGTCATCAGCGTCAGGGCGAAGAGTTTATTCATCGGGCGGTTCGAACGTTATCGATTCTGGAAATCCATGTCGCCTCGCCAAACGTCCGGCGACGCGCCGTCGCGGAAGCGACGTGGAACCTCGTTACGGGGGTGTTCCCACGCAGAGCGTCGGCTAACGAGGAATCCGATATCTTTTGCCTTCGGCGGTTTGTCGGCTTCCGGCTTTGCCGGTGCGGCGGCCGGCGGGGGGCTGCTGGCCGTCCTCATCGAGTTTGTACAGCGGCAGATAGCGATAGTACACTTCGAGCGTCAATGCGGAGAGGCTGGTCATCATCAGCCGGCCGCCGATGTCGCCCCACGTGTCCTTTGTGCGGCATTGTGCGGATCCCAGCTGCCCGTGGCGCAGCCCTCTTGACCTGCGTGTCGATCAGGATTTGCCTGCATCTTCCGGTTCCAGACGTCCCAGTTGGGGCCCATCTGGTTGTGCATCACCTGCGTGGCGTAGTACCAATAATAGATGTTGCGGGCGCCGTGTCGGGCGGGAGTTCTGCATGATGTAGGCCGTGCCTTCGACCATCGCCGGATCGGTGCGCGGCATGTGCATGTACTCGCGGCACAGCAGCCCGATCGCGGTCATCGCCCGCTCGCGATCGTCGTTCTTGACCACTTGCTCCGCCGTGGCATCACGATGCCGTCGCAAAACCCGTCGCCGGGCTTATAGGAGAACCGGCCGCCGCCGTGGCCGTCGAACGACGCCGACCTTGCAGAAACGTCTCGCACGTTTTCCAAGCGGCGGGAGTCACGGCCAGGTACGCCATCTGGCCGCTCTTCAGCGCCATGATTTGCCAGCCGCTCACCGACAGATCGCCCGGCTGGCCGGCTGATAACGCCAGCCGCCGCCCTTGGGGTCTTGCGCCGCCATGATGAAGTTCAAGGCGGCCTGCGCGGGCCGCCTGAGCTCTTTGGCGTTGCTCATTCCGTAACACTCGCACAGCGCAATGGTGGCCAGGCCCTGGTCGTACATGTTCGCCGCCGATGCGCAGGTCGCCGTTGGCCTTCTCGTTGCTGAGCAGAAAGCGGACGCCGGCGGCGATGGTTTTCTTGTAGGGCCCTTCGACTCGTGCGTCTGTCCGGCGGCCGAGGAAGGGCAGCAGGGCCAAGGCGGTGGCGGCGGCCGGCCGATCGCCGGTCTTGCCCGGTCCGGTGCAAGTGGCGTCCTTGCAGCGGCTCTTGTAGCCGCTGAGGCTCCAACTGCCGTCGGAGAGTTGATGCCGAGCGAGCCAGTTCAGGGCGCCGGCCACGGCCCGCTCCGATTGCTTGGTGCCGCCGCCGCTGGCCAGCATTGCCTTGCGGCTGCCGCTGCCGCGTCCGCCGAATCCCCAGCCGCTGCCGCCGCTGCCGGCGTGCGTGCCGGTGCCGACTCCGACGCCGACGCCCCCCTTGCCCTTGACGATCGGCCCCGCGCCGATGTCGCGATGTCGAATCCGCCCAAACCGCCGAGGTTCGGCTGCTCGCTGTCCGAGGGCATCCCGCCGCCGCGATGCTCGAAATGCTCGCTATCGTCGTTGAATTCCGCCTCTTGGGCCAGTTGAGCCGGCTTTTCCAGCGTCAGCGTGTCGGTGCTCAATTCCGTCGGCTCTTCCGGCGTCTGGCCGACGTCGAATCGCTCGATCTTCTCGGGCACGTCGCGCGGCTCGACATTCGGCCTCCTCGAACGACGGGGCCTCGCCGGCAACTCGTTGCTCGATCGTCCTTGCCGCCGATCAGCGCCAGCGAGCAGACCAGAACCACGTGGAAGACGAAACTGCACAGCCACCACGGGCCCTCATCGACGAACCACGTTCGATTCCGTCCCAGAATGCCGTGATGCGACGGCTCCGGCAAGGAGTCGGGCGATGATTCCGGGGCCGCGGCGACCGGCAACATCGGCGGCAGCGTTGGCGGCAACCCAGCGTGAGACGCGGGCTCGTCAATCGGCCTTCCGGTTGCCTCTTCTTCCGCCATTGCCGTTGCACTCCTTCACTTTCCTTCTCCGACCTCTCCTTTTAGGAGAGGGGCCGGAGGTGAGGGCTCCGGCCGCTCTCCATCGGGTTAGCAGGCCTCTCACCCTAACCCTCTCCCAAAGCGGAGAGGGGATACGTTCCGGTTCCGTTACTCAATGATCGACCATGCGCCCCCCCCCGTCAAGGACGGTTCGGTTGCGACTCGGCTGGCCTGTTCGACTGTAGCGAGGCGACCTACTTCCCGCTCCTCGTGTTTCCTCTTCCGGTCCCCACTTTCGCCCGACTCCGACGCGCATTGCTCCAGCCAGGCTTCGACCGGAATCACGCCGCCGGCGGGAGGCGTCAAAACGCTGCGGCGCACGCCCAGCTTCCGGCGCGCGATGTCCAGAAAACGAGAAACGCCGCCAATGTCAGAATCACGAAGGCAAGCACCGCAATCGCCAGAATCCAGATCCGCTGAATGCCGCTGTTGAGGCAAAGCCACGCCAACAGATTGTCGGGCTCCGCCGGTGCGGCGGTCGGCTTCCAATCCAGGCGGCCGATCAGCAATGGGGCTCGCTCGGGCGGCCGCCCCGGCTTTGCGCGCCGCCGCTTCGTAGCCTTGAACCTTCAGGAAATAGCCGGCGAACTCGCGCCCTTTCGCGAATGGCGACGCCGACCGGCATCTTCTTGGGGAAATCGACGATTACAAGATCGTACAGATGGTTGCCCGACTCCTGCGTGGTCGCCCAGGCTTCGTAGAGAGCAGTGCCGGCGTCGTTCTTGCCGGCATTGCGGACGAGCCGGATTTCCACGTCGAGCCCCACCAACTGGCCGCGGTGACGGCTGTGGGTCGTCGTATAAATACGTGTACGCCAGGTTCTTCTTCGCGCGGGCCCAAAGCCTCGCGAACGATTGGCTGTTGACCCAGGAGACAAGCCGGTTGTAGGGCACCATCTCCTCGGGCCCCAAGGTCAACGTGCCGTCGCTGAGCGCCTGGAACTCTTCGTCGGCCGCCTCGGCCTCTTCCTCGTCTTCATCGGTGGGTCCGATCGGCTTGGGCAACTTGGCAATCGTCGCCGCCGACGCCGGTTCGTCAGATGGCCGCTGGGCGGCGGCAAGCCGACCCGCGGCGCCCTGCTCGCGCAAGTGTGAGATCAGCAGGAACAGCACCACAAGCGTGGTGATGCCCAGCGCCATCCATCGCAGTTCCCGCCCGAGGAACCCGATCGCTGCCGGTCGTTCTCGTCGATATGGCCGCATGGCGTGGTTTCCGTCGTTGAACGTAAATGCCGCCTAAAGGCGAAACTGCGGACGATTCTCTTGGCTAATCTTATCCGCCGGGCAATTCCACGAAACTCAGCTTCGAGAGCTTCTTGCCGTCGGGCAACGTCTGGTGGGTGCAGACGTCGATGATCTTCATCAGTTCTTCGTAGCGGCAAGAATCGCTGACTTGAATGATGACCTGATCGAAGGGGTTTCCTGGATCCGCAAATAGTTGGTGCAGTCTTCCGTCGAGCGCGGCGATGCCCGGCACGGGCGACTGGCCGACGCGCAGTCCGTTAATGATGCCCGATCGCGGGTCGGCCGAGACGCTGACCGTCAGCGTGTTCATGCCCTGCAACGGATTGGTGTTCTCTGGCGTCCGAGCCCGCCGCTTCGCCGTTCTTAACCACCACCGTCGCCTGGGGCGGCGGCAGCCGCAGCGAAATCTGCCCTTCCAACGGCGCCTGCCGGAACGTGAGCACGAAGAATGCCAGCAACTGGAAGGCCATGTCGAGCATGGCCGCCAGATTCAGCTCGACGTCCCCTCGGCTGCGTGTTGGTCTTCTTCTTCGCCGCACGTTAGCGCCCGTGTAAAAGTTTGCCGTAGGACAGATTTCCAAATCCGTCCCACATGTCGTTCACGAGATTGCTCTTTTTTCTACGCTTACGATCCCTTCCGAGCCGAGGGGGGCTCTTTTTCCAGGGCCTTCATGGCGAACTTGCGAAAGCCGTTCTCCTGGCACGCCTTGATTACGCGGTTGAGCTTGCCGAAGGGCGTGGCGCGGTCGGCGCGGATCACCACCGTCGTCGGCAACTCGCCGCCCGCTTCGAGATCGGCCGGCGTCATGTGGTTGGCCAGCAGCGTCGCCTGCGACTGGATGCGAACGAAGCGATCGAGGTCGCGAACCGGCTGCGTTGTCCGCAGATTGCCGGCCGAGTCGATGTTCAGCACCAGCAGGCCCGTCTGTCCTTCCGTACTTACCGGCCGGGCGGAACCGACCACCGGCAGACTCAGATTGAAGTCGATCTCGGCCGACTTGAAGGTCATCACCATCACGAAGAAAGTAATCAACTGGAAAACCATGTCGAGCATGGGCGTCAGGTTCGGCTCGGCCCTGAGTTCCTGCGACATCCGTCCTGCCATGAGCGTCTCCCGTTAGTGTCGAGGGCTTCGGCGGGGGCACGGCCGCCGACGCCTTCGCTCTGCCCGCATGGGAGAAATGGCGCAAGAACTGGTCGGCGCTAAGCGTGACCGACGTCGAGATGTGGATCACCCGATTGCGGAAGAGGGCGTAAAAATAGATGGCCGGCACCGCGAGCGCCACGCCCTCGAACGTGATCAGCAGCGATTCCGAAAGCCGGTTGGCCACCCTGCTGGTGTCGACGCTCGCCCCGACCGTCGTGCCGATCACGCTGAAGGCGCCGATCATCCCCTTGAGCGTTCCCAGCAGGCCGATCATTGGTCCCAGTGTGCCGAGCACCGCCAACATGCTGATTTTCTTCTCCATTTCGGCGGTGATCGTCTCGCCCGTTCGCTCCATCGAGTCGCGGGCTTCGGCCAGGCCGTTCGGCAGGTCGGCGATGCCGGTGGTCAACAGCCGGCTGAAAAAGGAGTCTTCCTCCTTGACCAGGGCGTAGATTCCCTTGAAATCGCGGCGCTCCAGCAAGCCCTCGCATTGCGCAACCGTTTCAGGCGGCGCCGCCACTTCAATCCGCATTTCCCAAAACAGCCGCGCAACCGTCGAGACGAAGTAGATCGACAATAGCAAGAGCACCAGACCGATCCAGCCCGACCACTTGATTACCCAAACCAACGTGCTCTCGGTTTCGACAGTCTTCCTGGTCGCTGCTTCGCCGGCGGGAGCAGCGTTGTCGTCGTCGGCAGCCGGTTTCTCGGCTTCGGTCGCCGGCTTTTTGGCGTCCGCGTCTGCTTTGGCGGCAGCGGCGTCCGCCGCCTTCTTGTCTTGTGCCGCCAAACGCCCCGGCAGGGCGACGTACGCCCAGGCGGCACAAAGCCACAATCCCAACAGGAACAACGTCCGCCTGCGCGACGCACCCAAGGCAATGTCCATTACGTCCGATCCTTCTCTATGTTCCGGCGCGGCACTCTCACGAGAGACAGTCGTTCACTCTATCTCAGTATGTCCCCCCCCTGGGCATTGTCAAGGTGTTGAACGGAGCCGCACAACTCGTTTAACCCCAATACTGTTGGTATTTGCGCAAGTCACAGCCTCTTGGTGACTTGTGTTTGGTCAAAAACCAAGCACCAAAGGAGGCGTGACAATGTGCGAGCAAGGACGCTCAACGCTGCCGACCGGTGAAGATGGTCGGATTTTGGATCGTTTGGCGGGCGCGGAGAAGGTTATCCCGCCTTCGTTGGGTCGTCAAGTCCTGCCAGCCACCGGTCGCGTCAATGGCCGGGCGTGTGAGTTGACACATGAAGTCATGATGTGGGTGGTATTAGCGATGAGGCTGCTGTACGGGCAAATCCCTGACGGCGCCCTGCTCTCGGAAGATCGCGGGTTCTTCTGCTACGAGGACTGGAAAACCCTGTATTTACGCACGAAAATGCTGGTTCGCGTGACGAAGCAGCTTGTGCTCAAACCGCTTCGGACATTGTCGGATGGGTCGTACCTGGCGAAGATCTATCCAAACAACTATGACCGCAACAAGGACCGCAACGGCATCGTGGTGCGGGTCATCCGCTACACGCTGGACGATCCACAACGTAAGCGTTCACAGGCCGGAAACAGAGGGGGACGGAGGAGGTTTTCGGCGACAGTATCCGCCGCAGGAGAAGATATTTCTCCGAAAACCTCCTCCGTCCCCTTGCCGCCCAGTGAACGGTTACTCCACAACGTACGGGTCACGGCGAGGTCCGTTGCTTGCTGACGAACCTGTTGGATGAGAGGGAGTGCCCGGCGTTGGAACTCATCGAACTTTAGTGAGCTACCCGGATTTCAAGTCCCAAATCGTTGCCGAGGTGTTGCAGGTCCTGTTTGAAAAGGTACTGTGCCGCCGAATTGCTTCCACCGCGGTCGCACAACACGGGGATCGACGCGGCATCCGGGTAGCATTGCTGGCCGATCCGGTTCCAGTGCCAACGGAAGCTGTCGCAGGCGAATTGGCTCGTATCGTGACTCAGGCCGATGTTGATAGGGCCGCGGTTCCGAGCGAGGTCGTAGATGCCGTGCGGAATGATTACGCCGGTAGCCCAACTGGGAAAGTCATCGTCGAACGCCCGAAATGCCTGCTGTGTCCACTTGGCGATCCGCCGGAACTGGGCGTCCCGATCGGGGCGGTGTCCGCCCGCCAAAACCTTCTCGATCTTATGTCGTCCCGTCTTTTGCTCTTCCATCCCGTCTTGCACGACCGACGGACTGACGGGCGTGCCCATGTCCGTCACCGCGTCTGCAATCTGCCGCGGCGCGAGGTCCGTCCACAGTACGTCTTTCTCGTCGGGATCCCCGGCGGCGGTAGCTGCCAACGGGATAACTCGACTTTGTGCTCGCCGGTACCCTTCTTGGGAGTGCCCGTCGCTGATATGATAAGGTATTAGCCGTACCCAATCCCAGTCTTGCACTGCATTTGACTCCATGCCTTCCTTGGATGAACCGTCTGGCGACTGCAACGCCATTGTTCTTGATTCCATCAACGATGGCGTGTTCACCGTCGATGATCAGTGGCAGATCACGTCCTTCAACCGGGCGGCCGAGCGGATTACCGGCGTCAAACGACAACAGGCGATGGGAAGGGCGTGTTGTGAGGTCTTTCGAGCAAGTATTTGCGAGACAGCCTGTGCATTGCGGCAAACACTGGCGACTGGCCGACCGGTTGTCAACAAAGCCGTCTTTATTCTCGACGCAAAAGGCAACCGCATTCCCATCAGCATCTCGACGGCTGTGTTCAAGGACACCCACGGCAAAACGATCGGCGGCGTCGAGACCTTCCGCGATCTCAGTCTGGTCGAAGACCTGCGAAAAGACCTGGAAGCACAGTATAGCTTTGCCGAGATCGTGGGCCGCAGCGCAGCGATGCGGCAAGTGTTTGAGTTGCTGCCGCAGATCGCTGAAAGCGACAGCACCGTGTTGATCGAGGGGGCCAGCGGCACCGGCAAGGAGCTATTCGCCCGCGCCATCCACAATCTCTCCCGGCGGCGCAAGAAACGCTTCGTGGCGCTGAATTGCGGCGCTCTGCCAGATACGCTGCTGGAATCGGAACTGTTCGGCTACAAGGCCGGCGCCTTCACCGATGCCCGGAAGGACAAGCCCGGTCGCTTTGCTCTTGCCGAGCGCGGCACGCTGCTTCTGGACGAGATCGGCGACATCTCGCCGGCCATGCAGATCCGATTGCTCCGCGTTTTGCAGGAGCGAGTCTACGAGCCTCTCGGTTCCGTCGAGCCGGTGGCCGCCGACGTGCGATTGATCGCCGCGACGAACAAGAACCTTAGCAAACTCGTGCGCAAGGGCATTTTTCGCGAAGACCTCTTCTACCGCGTCCACGTGATTCGGCTGACGCTCCCGAATCTTCGTGACCGGCGCGAGGATATTCCGTTGCTTATTGAGCACTTCATCGCCAAGTTCAACCGATTGCAGGGCAAGGAGGTCGTGGGCGTTTCGGACGACGTGCTAGTCCGGCTGATGGAACACGACTATCCTGGCAACGTGCGCGAGTTGGAGAACATTATCGAGCACGCCTTTGTCCTGTGCCGCGGCGCTTTGATCGAACTTGCCCATCTGCCGCCGCAACTTCGCGGGGCTGCCGAAGCAACATTCCCGAATATCGCCGGCATGACGCTCGCAGCGATGGAGCGATTCGTAATTGCCGACGCTTTACGCCGCAACGATGGCAACCGCGCGGCCGCCGCCCGACAGTTGGGCATCAATCCCAGCACACTTTTCCGCAAGCTCAAGTCGCTGGGAATTGACCAGCCAAAGGGCGAAAAGAACACCCGGTAGCGTTGCATAGTGCAAGGCCATGCCGAGGCATACAATTGCATAGTGCAATGCATTGCGATAACGGTCTTCCCGGTCGAAACGTGCCGTAACTGACGTCGCCACAAAGTGTTACAGTTGTTTGTGGCTGCCGCTCCTCGTCTTTGGCACACAGATTGCTGCCACGTCCTGCCATGAGACTCGCCATTCCGGTCTGGCAAGGCCGTATATCACCGGTCTTTGACGTTGCTGGGCAACTGCTGTTGGTCGATTTGGCCGATGGCCGGGAGGTTGCCCGAGTCGAGCAACGGTTAAACGGCGCTACGGCCTACGAGCGCGGCCGAAGACTTGCCAAGCTCGGCGTTGAGGCGTTGATCTGCGCCGGTATCTCGTTATCGTTGGAGACGGAATTGGCGAATTGTGGGATTCGGGTAATCGGCCAAGTCTGCGGCAACGTGGAAGAAGTGCTGGCCGCATTCCTCGCCGGGCACTTGGCCGAGGAGCGTTTCGCCATGCCCGGCTGCTGCGGACAGAGAAGGCGAAGCCGTCGCGGCAGTTGCAGGCGGCAAGGACAGTCCGGCAAGTGAGAGTTAAATCATGAAAATCGCGATTTCATCGCAAGGAACGAATTTGGAGAGCCCCGTCGATCCACGGTTCGGCCGAGCCAAGCATTTTGTATTCGTGGATACCGATACTGGTGAGTCTTCCGCTCACGACAACTCGCAGAACCTCAACGCCCCACAGGGTGCGGGCATTCAGGCGGCGCAAACCGTTGCTCGCTTGGACGCCGAGGCCGTCCTAACGGGCCATGTCGGTCCCAAGGCGTTCACGACGCTCCAGGCAGCCAATGTGGCCGTCTACACAGGCGCTTCTGGAACGGTGAAAGAGGCGATCGAACAGTTCAAGAGCGGGCGGCTCACACCTACTACCAAGGCGGATGTGGAAGGGCACTGGGCGTAATTCTCAGTTCACAACAACTCTCAGAAAAGAGGAGAAACGAAAATGCCACGAGGAGATGGAACAGGACCGCAAGGCAAAGGGCCCGGCACCGGCAGAGGCATGGGACCTTGCCGCGGCAAGGAACAAGAAAAGGGCCAGGGCCAAGGTCAGGGTCAGGGGCGTGGCCGAGGGCCCGGACAGGGACGAAGACTCGGCCGGGGCAAGAGACCTTAACCAACAAACGTATGTCTTTATCAACCAGAGAACTTTTTTTCAAGAAAAGGAGCATTACGATGCCAGGTGGAGATGGAACCGGTCCGATGGGAATGGGTCCGATGACGGGGCGAGGAGCCGGTTTCTGCGCCGGTTTTGGCGTTCCAGGATTCGTTAGTCGCGGACCTGGCACCGGCTTTGGCCGAGGTCGCGGAGGTGGCTTCGGCCGACGGAACATGTTCTACACCACCGGTCTGACCGGCCGGCAGCGGGCCGCGATGGGCGCCTCGGAACCATCGGCTACAGCCGCCGCACCAACCGCAACGGCAGAGAAGCAATTCCTCGAAACTCAGGTCGGGGCGATGCAGTCGCAACTTGACGAGGTTAAGAGGCGATTGGCGGAACTTGAGGGCGCAAAGGCATGAGCGAGAACATCGTTTACAGACCAATCGGCGTCGTCCGAAGCGAGCACACCAAGCCCGACAAGACGCCGATCCAGCCCGTCTACTCCGAAGGATGCCCAGGGCGGGTAGAGGTCTTTCCAGAATTCGCGGCTGGCTTGCGCGATTTGGAGGGCTTTTCGCACATCTATCTCATCTATCATCTGCACAAGGCGGATGGGCCGCGGCTGGTGGTAAAACCTTTTCTCCAGGACGTTGAACGGGGCGTGTTCGCCACTCGCGCACCGTGCCGGCCAAACGCAATCGGTTTGAGCATCGTGAAACTGGCACGGCGTGAGGGGAATGTTCTGTATCTCGACAACGTGGACGTATTGGACGGCACTCCGCTATTGGACATCAAACCCTACACGGCCAGGTTCGATCGCATTGACGGCACTCGCAACGGCTGGCAGGACGAAGTGGACGAAAAGACCGCCCGACGGCGAGGCAAACGCGGATCATGAAGATTGCTCCAGCCACAAGCGGTTGCGTATTCGGCCCCGTCCCTTCGCGTCGGCTGGGTCGATCTCTCGGCGTGGACTTGGTTCCGCTGAAAACTTGCACCTACGACTGCGTCTACTGCCAGCTCGGCCGAACGACGTGCAAAACCGTCGAACGCAAGGAGTGGACGCCGCTGCGGGCGGTTTTGAAAGAGGTGGAACGAAGAATTCACACGCTGCCGGATTATATTACGTTGAGCGGCTCCGGAGAACCCACGCTCTTTACTTCGATCGACAAGTTGATCGACGGGATCCGGGCGTTCACCGACATTCCAATCGCCGTGTTGACGAACGGTTCCTTGCTCGACAGCGAAGAGGTTCAACGGGAGTTGCTCGGGGCGGACCTTGTGATTCCCTCCTTGGATGCCGGGACCGAAAATGCCTTTCAGCGGGTCAACCGTCCGCACAAGGCTATCTCGTTCGAGAGGATGCTGGCCGGACTGGCGGCGTTTCGTCGGAGATTCGCTAGACGGTATTGGCTGGAAGTGTTTTTGCTCGGAGACGATGGAACCAACGAGCGGGAGATTGCGGAACTCCGTCGTTGCGTCGATTTGATCCGACCCGATCGCGTGCAATTGAACACAGTGACTCGCCCTCCGGCCGAGGAGTGGGCCGTCGCGGTCTCTCGCAAGCGGCTTGATGAGATCGCCGCGACGTTCTCTCCGCCCGCCGAGGTGATTGCCGACTTCCGCGCCGCACCGGGGCTGGAGGTCGACCGGTCTGGCCGGGAGGAGATCTTTCAGATGCTGCTGCGGCGTCCTTGTTCGATCGACGACATTGTCGGCGGTTTGGGACTGCACCGCGTGGAAGTCCTCAAGAACGTCGAGCACCTCGGCATCGAAGGTTTGGTGGAAGAGATTTGCCTCAGAGACAAATGCTATTATCGGGCGGCGCGTACAACCGAACATGCTGCCGAGGAATCATGAGACTCGCGATAGCCAGCGGCAAAGGCGGCACCGGAAAGACCACTGTAGCGACCAACCTGGCGCAGGTGGCCGCCGCCGATGGTCGCGCTGTGGCCTATCTCGATTGCGATGTCGAGGAACCGAATGGGCATCTCTTTCTGAAGCCTACCATTGAACAACAGCAACCGATCAACAAACTGCTTCCGATGGTAGACCTCGGTCGCTGCACATTTTGCGGACGTTGCAGCCAAGTGTGTCGTTATGGCGCGATCGCCTGCGTCAACAACCAAGTGCTCATTTTCGCCGAACTATGCCATTCATGCGGTGGTTGCATGCTGGCTTGTGCGTTCGATGCCATGCGCGAAGTCCCAAAACCGATCGGAGAACTACGACAAGGCATGGCTGGTCCAATCCACTTTATCGAGGGCCGATTGAACGTGGGCGAAGCCATGAGTCCGCCGGCCATCCGTGCGGTCAAAGCGGCAGTCGAAAAAGGGGACAGGCGCCATTTGCCGGAACGGCCCGAAGGGTGCTCCGCACAAATGGAGCCCGTCCCCTTTTTCGACTTGACGATCCTCGATTGTCCACCGGGCACTTCCTGCCCTGTGATTGCGAGTATTCACGGCAGCGATTTGGTGCTGTTGGTCACGGAGCCAACGCCGTTCGGGCTGCACGACTTGAAATTGGCCGTCGAGATGGTCCGAGCCTTGAAACTCCCGTTGGCCGTCGTTCTCAACCGTTGCGATATTGGGGACAATCAAGTCCGCCAATACTGTGCGAGCCAACGCATAGCGATATTGGCCGAGATCGCCGACGACCGGGCCGTGGCCGAAGCCTATTCGCGCGGCCAATTGGCCTGCGACGTTGTGCCTTCATTTGCCGGCCACATTCGCGCGTTGCTCGATCAGCTTTCCAACGGAGGGACACGGTGAAGGAACTGGTCGTTATCAGCGGCAAGGGAGGGACGGGCAAAACTTCGGTAGTTGCATCGTTGGCCAGTCTGGCTGCGCGGTGCGTCTTGGTCGATTGTGACGTGGACGCCGCCGATTTGCATCTGATTTTCGAGCCGAAGGTGATCCGCCGCGAGGATTTCACCGGCGGCAGCAGGGCTAGAATCAAATCCGGCCACTGCACGGCCTGCGGCAAGTGCGAAGAACTGTGCCGCTTCAATGCGATCTATTTCGATGGACCGGGCAACGGCCGAGTGGCGAAAACGTTTCGCGTCGAAACGACAGCGTGTGAAGGGTGCGGTGTTTGTGTGGATTACTGTTCCGAAAACGCCATCGACTTCGGCCCAGCCATTTGCGGCCAGTGGTTTGTCTCCGAAACTCGTTGCGGGCCGATGGTCCATGCAAAGCTGGGCATCGCGGCCGAGAACTCGGGAAAGCTGGTGACGCAGGTTCGCCGAACCGCTCAGGAGATCGCTCATCGGCATGGACTTGAACTAATACTTTGCGATGGCTCGCCAGGGATCGGCTGCCCGGTCATTGCCTCGTTGACCGGCGCGAGTCTCGCCTTGTTTGTCGTCGAGCCCACTGTATCCGGCGTCCACGATTTCCGTCGCGTTGCTCAACTGGCCGCGCGATTGGACGTGCCCGGCTTGCTGGCGGTGAACAAGGCGGACCTGAACGAAGAGATTGCCAGAGAGCTTGAGGCAATGGCCGCGCAGCACGGGATCGTTCCGGTGGGTCGCATTCCCTACGACCGCGAAGTGACCCGTGCGCAGATCGCTCGTAGGACAGTGGTAGAAGCCTCGGACGGCCCGGCGGCGCAGGCGATACGTGCGGTGTGGTGCGAGGTACAGATACGTCTTTCGTCGGTTACCCCATCAGCAATCGGCGGATTGGTACAAATAGGACCGTAATCCAAGATTACCTCAACCATAGTATGTCTCAAAACCATATCACACCCGAATCGAAGGACTGTGGGCACTGCACCTCGGCCGACTGCTCGTCCAGGCAGCGGCAGCACGATGAGTCTGACGAACAGTTCCATGAACGACAGGCGCTCGCTCGAAAGATGTGCCAGATCGGCATGAAGCTGCTGGTCATGTCGGGCAAAGGCGGCGTGGGCAAAAGCACCGTGGCCGCCAATCTCGCGGCTTCGCTGGCGCTGCTGGGCAAGTCGGTCGGATTACTCGACGTGGATATTCATGGTCCTAGCATCCCGAAACTCATGGGTCTGGAAGATACACGGCCGGTTATGAACGGCAAGGCAATCGTGCCGGTCGAAGTCGGCAATCTCAAAGTGATGTCGATCGGTTTCCTTTTGGAAAGCGCCGCGGACGCCGTGATTTGGCGCGGACCGATGAAATACGGCGTCATCCAACAATTCCTCAAGGACGTAGAATGGGGGCCGTTGGATTACCTTGTGATCGACGCCCCGCCAGGCACGGGCGATGAACCGCTCTCGGTTGCACAGCTTGTCGGAAAACCTGCCGGCGCAATCCTTGTCACCACGCCGCAAGACCTGGCAGTTGCCGACGTGCGGCGGTCGGTCTCGTTCTGTGAGAAAGTGTCGCTGCCCGTGGTCGGCATTATCGAAAACATGAGCGGGTTGCTTTGCCCCCATTGCCACGAGATGATCCCGCTGTTCAAGATGGGTGGCGGCGAGGCGTTGGCCCACGAAATGAACGTCCCGTTTTTGGGCAGCATTCCTATTGATCCAGAAATTGTCGAGTGCGGTGACAGTGGAAAGCCCTACGCCCATCGGTTTGCCGAACGCATGGCTGCAAATAAGTTTGCCGCGATTGTCAATCGCGTCGTGGCCGGTTCCCCTAAGAAACAGTCTTAACCAACCCTTTGTACTTGGAGACACTTTGATGAAAATCGCTATTCCGATGGCCGGTGGTCAGCTATGTATGCACTTTGGTCATTGCGAGCAGTTTGCATTGGTGGACGTTGACGAAATCGACGGCAAGCCAACCAACACAACCTTTGTCACTCCGCCCCCACACGAGCCGGGCATGCTGCCGCGATGGCTGCACGAACAGGGAGCAACCGTTATCATCGCCGGCGGAATGGGACAGCGGGCACACCAGCTATTCGCACAAAGTGGAGTGAAGGTTGTGGTCGGCGCACCGGCCGATGCTGCGGAGAACCTTGTGGCAGCCTATTTGAGCGGCACCCTGGTGTCGGGACAAAATGCCTGCGACCACTGAAAGGCGGCTTTCCGCCTATCATCAGCTTCGCAACGACAGCCATCCCGGTTGCGTGGTGTGCTGTCCGAGCAACGGGCATGGACTCGGCCTCGTATTTCGCGTTGCCGGCGATGGCGTTGTGGAAGCATCGTTTTCGTGCGACACGGTTTTTCAAGGCTACCCGGCTACCTTGCACGGTGGAGTGGTTTCCACGCTGCTCGACGGCGCCATGACGAACTGCTTGTTTGCACATGGGCACGCAGCAATGACCGTTGAACTGGGCGTTCGCTTCCGGCATCCGGTGGACACGGACAATCCGGCACTGGTAAGGGCTTGGATCACGTCTTCCACACGACCCATGCATGAACTGGCCGGCGAGTTGATCCAGGACGGCCAGATCAAGGCGACGGCAAAAGCCAGGTTCCTGGAAAAGGCGGCAATGCGCTGGTTCCAAAAGACAGGGCAATGATGTCAACGATTCGCATCACAGTTTTGGTTGAAAACACGGCTCGCGGGCCAGGGCTGCTGGCCGAACACGGCTTGGCCTATTGGATCGAGTACGACGACCACCGCATCTTGCTGGATTCTGGCCAAGGCGGTGTGCTGATGAGCAATGCCTACAAGCTGCGGATTCGACTGACGGAAATCGACGCGTTGGTTCTCAGCCACGGGCACTACGACCACACGGGCGGGGTGGCCGAGGCCCTGAAAACCAGCCAGTCCGTGGCGGTCTACGCTCATCCGGCGGCCTTTGCGGAGAAATTCATTCGCCACAAGGACGGGACTGCCAGGGAAATCGGTATGCCCTATCTGTCGGACAAGGCCATCCGAGACTCTCGCAATCGGTTGGTTGCCACCCATCAGCCAATCGCCGTGTTTCGCGCGCTTTCCGCGACCGGTCCCATTCCACGGGCCACCGACTTCGAAGACACGGGCGGACCGTTCTTCTTGGACGAGGCGTGTACACAACACGATTCGCTGGAGGACGATCAATCGGTCTTCTTCGACACGACCGCAGGAACAATCGTGCTTCTTGGTTGTGCGCACTCGGGCGTCATCAATACCCTGCACTATATCCGCCAGTTGACCAACAACCGTCCCATTCACAGCGTGATCGGCGGGATGCACCTGATCGGGGCTTCTCCCCGTCGGATTGCGCGAACGGTCGAGGAACTCGGGAAGATCGGCGTCGAGCGATTGGCGCCAGCCCACTGCACGGGGATTCCGGCGACCGTAGCCCTATGGAATGCGTTTCCAGGCCGATGCCAGTCGTGTCCCGTGGGAACGAGATTTGAGTTTGATTGAAAAGGCAAGGTAGGCCCATGAACCGTGACCAATATGCCGAGGTCGTCAGTACCTTCTTCACTTGCGACCCGCAAGCGATTTCCAGCATCTTTCACGAGTTCCTTCTGGCGATGTTGGCCGAAAGAACGCTGCCGCCATCCTCGAACATGGCACAGAACTACGAGACGGCCCAGGCCAATCCGGAAATCCACGTGCTGCCGGGCAATCTGAAGGACGCTCGCGACACGGTCTTCCCGTATTTCTGGGGCACCGACAGTTGGTCCTCGCCCCTGCACTTGGAGAACGTCAAAGGCCCGGCAAACTACGCCTCGCTGGTCGGCGCGCTGGCCTGCCTGTTGAAAAACCCGAACCTCTGCACCGATACCTACAGCCAGCGATCCAACGAGTTGGAGATCAAGGCCGTCACCGCCCTGGCCAACCTTCTCTTCTACCATACCGAGGATCCGTGGGGGGTCTTCACGATGGGCGGGACCATCTCGAACCTGTACGGGGCGAAGATCGGCATCGAAAAGGCTCTGCCCGGCACCATGCAGCGCGGAGTGCAGGGCGCGAAGGTCGCGGGCCTGGTCTCCGAAGCGGCCCACTACAGCAACCGCAGCATCGCCGGGTGGCTGGGAATCGGCACCGAGCAGCTCCACGCGATTCCCACCGACGACGCCATGGCCATGCGTCTGGATTTGTTGGAGGAGAAGCTCGAAGAGTTGCACGGCCAGGGCGTGCTGGTCGGCTTCGTCACCGCGACCTTTGGCACCACCGATGCTTTCGGCGTGGACGATGTTGCCGGCATACGCCGCATCCTTCGTGACTATTCGCAACGCAACGCCGTGCCCGGGCCGCAGCTTCACGTGGACGCGGCCGTAGGCTGGGCGCTCAGTTTCCTTGCGGAATACGACGCAGCCAAGAACCCGCTAGGTTTTTCGCCGAGACTCCTGGCGATGGTCCAACGGACTCAACAGCAGACCCTGGGCCTGCGCGAGGCCGACAGCATCACGATTGATTTTCACAAGATGGGCTGGGGGCATTACCCAAGCAGCGCGTTTCTGGTCAATCGCCGTAGCGATCTTCGCCACCTGGCGCGGCCTGTTGCCGACATGCCCTACTTCTCCGAGGCCGACGCCCGGCGCGACCCGGCGCTATTCACGTTGGAATGTTCGCGGCCGGGGCTTGGCCCCTACACGGTGATGGCCTCGCTGAACGGCATCGGACTGACCGGCTGGCAACTCCTCGTGGCGCGCTCGCTGGAGTTGGCCGATCGGCTGAAGCAGCGTTTGGAGCAGCTTGACCACTGCAAGGTGCTGAACCTTCAGACCACGGGACCAAGCGTCGTGTGGTGGGTGCTGCCCAAGGGACGCGATGCGAAGGAGATCTTCCGGGCGGTGACTTCGGGCGAAGTACCGCAGGAGAAATTCGCTCATTACGCCGGCGAGATGCACCGCCTGTTCGACAAGCGGGCAAAGGCGATGGACCCCGCCCTGGATGCCCACCTCTCCTACACCACGAGCATTGGCCACAGCCCGCACGGCATTGCCCTGCCCGCTTGGAAGGCCGTGCTATTCAACCCGAAGACCGACGAAGCGGTGATTGATCGGGTGGTGTACAGTATCGAGGAATTGCTGTAAGTGCTCCGCGTGGGAACGTGATTTGAGTTCGATTGAAAAAACAAGGACCGCAATGAGCGACATCAAAGCCAACCATTTCGACGAGGCTTCGGCCGATTGGGATGCGGAACCACGCCGCATCGAACTGGCGAAGGCCGTTGGCGAAGCGATTCTTCGCCAAGTGCAACCGACGCGCAGCATGGATGTCCTGGACTATGGGTGCGGGACTGGGCTGCTTGGACTCTTCTTGCTCCCTCATGTCCGAAGCGTCACGGGGGCCGACAGTTCGCCAGGAATGCTCAAAGTCCTGGAGACCAAGATAAAAGGCGGCGGTGTGCAGCAAATGCGGGCAGAGAGGCTTGATCTGGGCCACGATCCCGTCCCAAACTCGCGCTATCACTTGATTGTGACCAATATGGTGGTGCACCACGTCGATCAGACCGACGTGTTGTTGGCGGCTTTTTACCAGATGTTGTTGCCTGGAGGCGTCTTGGCCATTGCCGACCTGGACACGGAACCGGGCCTATTTCATGGCCCCGATGTTGCTGCGAGCGTCTTCCATCACGGCTTCGACCGCCATGCTTTCATGGATCGCTTGCGCAAGCAGGGCTTGTTGACGTGAAGGACGTAACAGCTCACGTAATTCGCAAACCAATCGCCAACGGCGAACTTCGGGAGTTTCCGGTGTTTTTGATTGTCGGGCGTCGCGCCTGGAGTGACCGAGTATCCTTGTAAGCTCACCCCCCAGGAGAGAGATTGACTTGCCAGAATCCCCGCTGACGTCATCACGGAGGCCATTTTGTCCCTCAATTTCATTTCCCTGAATCAGGAGAACGTTGCTATGAGCCAGAATTCGGAAAACGTTGCCGCCAAAGCCGTCGCGTCCCTTGAAGCAATGCCGGCCCACATCCCGCTGATTGGCGAACCTGCTCCCGGTTTCACTGCCGTGACCACGCAAGGCCCGGTTCACTTCCCGGAGGACTACAAAGGCAAGTGGGTGATCCTTTTCAGCCACCCGGCCGACTTCACCCCGGTCTGCACGACGGAGTTTATGACCTTCGCCACGTTGCAGCCGCAGTTCGACGCCATCAACTGCAAGCTGCTTGGCCTGTCGATCGACAGCAACTACAGCCACATTGCCTGGCTGCGGACGATCAAGGAGAAGATCAAGTACAAGGGCATGGAGAATGTCGAAGTCACGTTCCCGGTAATTGCCGACCTGAAGATGGAGGTTGCCAAGCTCTACGGCATGGTGCAGCCCGCGGCCGACGACTCCCATGCCGTGCGGGCCGTGTTTATTATCGACCCGCAGGCCAAGGTCCGGGCCGTCTTGTACTATCCGCAGTCCACGGGACGCAACTTCCAGGAGATCCTACGTCTCGTGGTGGCTATGCAGACGGCGGACGAACACAAAGTGGCCACGCCGGCCGATTGGCAACCGGGCGACGAGGTGATCGTTCCACCGCCCGGATCGTGCGGTGTGGCACAGGAGCGTATGACCAAGCCCGCCGAGGATACGCATTGCTTGGATTGGTTCCTCTGCCTGAAACGATTGCCCAAGTCGGCCTTGAAACTGCCGCCGACGTGGGCTGATTCCAAGTAAAACCGGATGGCAGCCAGCGGCGAGTCACATTTCCGGTATCTCAACACTTTACGAGGAGTAACACGATGATCCCGCAAGAAGTCAAGTCCTTGTTCGATGGCAACCACGTCTGTTGGATGGCTACCGCCGATGCCTCGGGCACGCCAAACGTCGCACCAATGCTCAACCTGTGGTGGTCCGGGGAGCAAAGCCTCGTGATCGGCGACATGTTCATGAAAACCACCGCCGCCAACGTTCAATCGCACGGTCGGATGTGTCTGGCCGCCTACGATCCGGCGACGGGACGATCGTGGAAAATGACAGGCACGGCCACCTATGAGACGAAGGGGCCAAACTATGACATGGCCCAGGCCGAGTTGCAGAAGAAAAATCCCGACATGCGGTTCAAGGGCGCGGTGGTCTTTACGATCCAAGCGGTGTACGATCAGGCTCCCGGTGCGAATGCCGGCAAACTCGTTGTCAAATTGTGACGTAAGCGTTCACAGGCCGGAAACAGAGGGGGACGGAGGAGGTTTTCGGCGACAGTATCTGCCGCAGGAGAAGATATTTCTCCGAAAACCTCCTCCGTCCCCTTGCCGCCCAGTGAACGGTTACAATTCTGACACATGTCGTCTCCCACGACGCCCACTCTCTCAAGAAAGGGCGATACCGGGTGAGTTCCGCCAAACAGCGTTGGCGCTGCGGGAATACTGCGCCCCCCGTCATCCCAAAGCGGGTGACTGCCGAAAGAATTGTTCTCCCCGCAGTGGAAAGCCCAGCCGGCAACCCAACCGGGACGGCACCGAAGCACGAAAAGAAAAAGCCATAGAGCGAACATCGCCGTTCCGCGAATCTTCCCTGTGGTAATAAGAGCGGCTTGGCGGGGATCTTCTCGATGCGGAATGCCCCGTTGGCATCCGCATGCGGCGTGGCTAGTACGTCTCGCGGGCTCTCATTGTACGGATCGGGACTGAATCGGCCCGTCGAGCACTCGCAAAGCAAGACAATTGCCCGGCGACCGGTTCACTCACGCGCATCCCTTTCTGCAGATCATGATCTTGGAACGTCCGCCGGGCGCCACCAGTTTTTCGACATCTGCAAAGTGCCGAGCCAGCAGGGCCTGTTCTTGACCCAGAAACCCCACCACCCGGCTGGCGCCAGCCATTTTGAGACGGAGGTAAAAGAGAGCTCTAATAACCGGGCTGGATGGAACCTCGTGCTCCATCATGAGAAAGGTCCCACACGGCTTCAAGACGCGGAGGATTTCACGCAATGCGCGGTCTCGCGTTTCCCCTTTGAGTTCATAGAAGGCATGTGAACAGGTGACTGCGTCGAAACTGCCCGTTGCAAAGGGAAGATTGTCAGCATCCGCTTCCATCAGACGGATGTTCGTCAAGGTCCGGGTCTTCCCTCGAGCCTTCCTTAACATGCCGCAGGAGAAATCCACGCCAACGACCTGCCCAGTCGCGCCGACCTTGGCTTGCAGGTAGGCAAGCAGTGTTCCTGTGCCGGTGCAGACATCGAGTACCGAGCCCCCGTCTTGCACCGGCACCTGGTCAGTCAAGAATCTCCTGGCAGCATCCAGTCTGTCGCGAGAATGCAGAGCTACAAAACCGTCGTAAACCGTCGAAAAGATGTCGTAGTAGAACCGCCTGCAGCGCCTCATCGATTCTCGACCCTTCACGTAGCGAGTGATAGGGACTCCGATTTCCTGCAAGGCTGAGTCTACCCCGGGGGAACTGGTCAAGCAAGCCGATTCAGGATGGGGAAGGCGGCCATGGCCGCGTGCGTGCTACTTCCCTGAAAGGGTTTCTTCCGTCAAGGGCCGCCTGGCGTATTTTTGTGCACGGCCTGTTCGGGAAAGCCGGCTGTGGCCTCTGCATTCCATTCCGTACCCGCCGCCTGATGCCGGCAAATGGGACAGAACACGACTTCGTCGCGAACCTTCGCTTGCCAGTCGTCGGACTGCACCTTGAACTCCGTCTTACACTCCTCCGCAGGACACTTCCGGTCGATATAGCCTTTTTCGTCCAAGGGGATCTGGATTGAAACCCTCACGCCGCGTCCAAGTTCTTCTAGCCTGCGCTCCAACTCGCCAAACATGGTTCACAATTCCCCCCTTGAAGGCTTTGTCGAGAACGGAGGGGTGCAGAGCGTCGAGTTCGGCGGCGGTTTGGGCCTTTACCCGGGCGCCGTCGGCCCCGCCGGCCGGTCACGACGATGCGCCCATCGGTGAACGTCACCTGCTCGGTGATGCGGTGCGGTTCATCCTCCCAGCCCGCGGCATGGAGCTTGGGCACGACGTGGCGGCGACACGTATCGGCTTCCTTCGGCATCCGCCCCGCACGCAAAGACGCGCACGGGGCATTCACCCACATCGATAGCAATACACCACCCAAAAGGACTGAGCTACCATCCGCGTGCGGAATTGTCTAACAGGGACAACCCGGCTGCCTTGGTCCGCAGCGTCCTGCCAGCCAGTAGGTCGTCGCGCTTGTCAAGCCACTTGTCCAGCGCGGCCTTGCCCTTTTCGTCGCCCTCCACCTTCCCGAAGTCGACCGGCCGACCGTGAACCATCTTCGCCCAGTATCCCCGCGCGTGGGGAAATAGGGGAAGTCTTTCGCGGCTTCCGCGGTGTGGTAGGCTTGGACCTTGCCATGAATATGCCTCCCTGCAGCTCGGTACTCCCGCTGTACACCACCTGCAACCAGGCCGGGATTCGGACTTGGCTTGCGAGTGTACATACGGATGTATTGCCAGCACGGAGACGCATGTTTGAAAGGCTGGAAACTGTCAATAACTCCATTGATAATAGTCGTTTTGGGGCTGTAGCTCAGTTGGATAGAGCAACGGACTTTTAATCCGTAGGTCATGGGTTCGAGTCCCATCAGCCTCACTAACCTAAGAGCCACTGGGCGTTGAACTTACGTCCGGTGGCTCTTGGTCGTTCTGAGCTAGTTCTCGGCTGGTGTCACGTTCTGAGTCCTCTGAATATCGTCCGCTGATCTGGTCTTTTCCGTTGTGGTCGCAACCACCCGGCCATAGCGGCGGGAAAACTCCCTATCATCTTCCCACGCCAGATTCTCTGCTCTGAGGCTCCTTGGACACGACCGGAACAACAGGGAACGGACGTGTCCGGCCCTGCTTCCGATCTGCGAAGCGGTGCCGTGCGTCACCTGCTGCTCCGGAACGTGTCAACGGGTTTGAGACAACCACGGTACGAAATTAGTGTCGCGCGGTAGTTGTAGCATACGGGGTTCCGGCCCATCGGCCGGAGGGTTGATCCAAACTTCACTCGGCAGCCCAAGCGGTCGCGGCGGATGCAGAACGAATCGCTCGGGATGAGCGGCGTGGGCTGCGGTCAGCACCGCTTGTCGGCCAGCCAATACCGTGTCGGCCTGTCCAAAGTGGACCATCGCCGGCGTCAGCAGGCCCAGGCCCCAGTGGTGATGCTCGTGGTTTTGCCAATGAAAGAACTCGCCGCAGAACTCCAAGCCGTGTTCGATGCTGGTGAAACGGTCGGGGAACTCCGGTCGGTACTTCATCGTCTTGAACTGGCTCTCCGAAAACGGGTTGTCGTCGGAGACGTGCGGCCGACTGTGAGACTTGGTGATCCCGAGGGTGGCCAGAAGTTGGGCCACGGTCTGCGAACGCATCGACGGCCCACGATCGCTGTGAAGCGTCAAGCGGTCGCGGGCGACGCCCTCTTTGACGACCGTCTCGCGGATCAACCGCTCGGCCAAGTGTTCACTTTCGCGGCTGGCCAGCATCCAGCCGACGACATAGCGGCTGAAGATGTCGAGGATCACATACAGATGGAAGTAGGTCCATTTCGCCGGCCCCAGCAGCTTGGTGATGTCCCAGGTCCAGACCTGATTGGGCGCGGTGGCCAGCAGTTGCGGCTTGTGGTAGGTTGGGTGTCGCAGTTGGTCTCGTCGCTCGCGGACTTCCTTCAGCGCGTCCAGGACGCGGTACATCGTGCGGATCGAGCAGAGATACTGGCCCTGATCTAAAAGTGCCGCGTAAACCTCGGCCGGGGCCTTGTCGGCAAACGGTTCGCTGTGAAGCACGTCAAGAACCTGTTGTCGCTCCTGGTCGCAGAGTGCTCGCGGCGATGTAGGCCGTGGCGTGGTTGCGGGCTTGGGCGGCTTCGACCGGCGGCACCGATAGAGCGTCGCGCGGGTTACGCCCAAACTGCGACAGGCCGCTGCCGTTCCCACCTGCGGAGAGAGTTCTTTGATGGCGTTCATGGCATCCTCTCGCTGCTGTCTGGCGGCGGCAGGGGAATCCCCAGGATTTCGGAGAGTTTTTTTTGGACCTCGATGATCGTCTCGGCTTGGCGGAGCTTGGCCGCCAGCCGTTGGGTTTCTCGAATGAGCCGCTGGTTCTCGGCGATCAAGGGGGCATCGGGGTTGGCCTTCCGCCCACGACGCTTCGGGGTCAGTCCGGCGAGTGTCCCCTGGTCGCGTTGCTGCCGCCAGGTGCTCAGGAGCGATGAGTACAAACCCTCGCGGCGCAGCAACGCCCCGAGTTGGCCGGACTCGGCACAGCGATCGGCCTCGCAGAGAATGCGAAGTTTGTACTCCGCGGTGAACCGTCGCCGCACAGGCTTCTCCGAGACGGCCGGATCAGGGATCAGCTTTCCGTTGCCAGCGGCAAGGCCGCCCGGCCCCGTGGCGGCGGCCGTGGCGGGCAGAACTCCAGTCGGGCTACGCCCTCCTTCCGTTCTGCCCGCCACGGCCTCTTCCATTCCCAACATCCTTGCATTCTCCATCGTTCTACCTCCTTGCCCTCTACTGTAATAAACCAGGAGGCAGTTGTCTCACCCATTATTGGCACGGAGGGCTCGGGCACTGCTTCTGCGAAGCAGTGGCACACCGCAGATAGAAAAAGGCGACGATTATTATTCGTCGGGCGGACGCGCGGGAGCGGTCGGGGGAACGGCGGCCGACGGCGGTTTGCGGCGCTGCGCGGCGCCGAGCAGCGTGACCCCGCCCAACGGGCAGACGATGACGATCGCCCACAGGCAGCGACGCAGCCACTGTAGCCAGGCGCGAGGATCGGCGGGTGTCCATCCCTTCCATCGTTCAATCGTCTGCTCGACGCATTGCTTGAATTCGCGCCGTTCGGTTTCCGACATCGGCCGCGTCAGCGAATGACTCGAACTTTCGCGGCCTTGGTTTTCGAAGTGATAAGTCCACCGTGTCGCCACGAACAAGTCGCCGATGGTCTTGTACTTGGCGGCGACGCCAAGAACTCGTTTGCCCCCGGTTTCACCGACGATCCGCGTGACTCGCCAACGGCAAGCCGGATCCAACTGCATCTCATAGCGCGTCTCCGGTTGCCCCTTACTGATCCGGCGGGTGAAGCAGATCTTCCACGGATCGGCACTCCCGGCCGGCGTGCGAACCACTCGTTTGACGCGACATCGGTCTTCGGCCGACAGGCAGCCGTAGATTGGAAGCCAAAGGCAGATGACTCCGTCCTCTGTAAGCGTTCACAGGCCGGAAACAGAGGGGGACGGAGGAGGTTTTCGGCGACAGTATCCGCCGCAGGAGAAGATATTTCTCCGAAAACCTCCTCCGTCCCCTTGCCGCCCAGTGAACGGTTACCCGTCCTCTTGATAGGAGTCCACGAGCCGGGCAATCTTGTCGGGAGGCCAATCTTGCATGACGCTGCACGGAGAGGGTTCTCCTTCGGCAAGGCACAGCCCATTGTTCCGCAAGAGGTGCTCTGCCCGAGAGCGACTCACGCCGCGATCCTACGGCGCGTCCTAGCGAGCGTCAAATCTGCCGCAACGTGGCTACGCGGCGTAACGGCGAACGCCGAGCGACGCCAGAACGTCGATTTCGCAGCGCGGCTTGATCTTCGAGCAGCGTCTGGCCGTCTTCGAGCGTTCGCTCGACGAATACCAGCGACTGCTCGTGCAGCATCCGCGGCACGAAAAACCAGGTTCTGGCGAACGAGGCCGATTCGAGCATGGCGGGCAGGATCAACAGATCGACCTTGCCCAGCGAATTGGCAACGCGAAGCAGTGAATCGGCGGGATTCCCCGGCACGAGTTGCACGCGGACGCCGTCGCGTCGCAGCAGTTGGTGGGCGGCCTTGAGCGTCAGGCCCGGCGCGTCGGCTTCGGAGCGGTCCTCGAACGGATCCAAGCCGACGTAGTGGATCTCGCTGGCCGGCGAGCCAACTTGGCCACCTCGATCATCGCACCGCCCGGTGGCCGGTTGCGATGCCCAATTCGACGATCTTTCGGCTGCCAACGGTGAATCGCCCGATAAACCGGGCGGTCTGATTGCGGCTTAGCAAGATGGCAAAAATAAGCGAGCCGGACACGTCTAAGGATAGACAACGTTACCCTCCCTGGCAACGAATGACGATAAAGGCAGGCGATGGCCGCTATAGAGTCAAATTCGGCCGGAACGGGCAGCGGATTCAGCCGATTCGCAGCGTTGAGCCTAGCAGAGCGAAGGTGCCCCCTCTGTTGACGAATGCTAAGGTTCCGGCCTGTTCATCTGCCGCATAATCCTGTATTCTGGAGGGCAACAGAGGTGGCACCTGGGGTTTTGGGACGACTGGCCAAGCACGGTTGACATCCTTGAGCGGGCTTGCGGTATCTTTTTGCGTTTCTTGGCGGTAGGTGAGATAGCGGAACGACCATTGGTTCGAGGCGGAGGCTGCCAGTAATGAAGTATGCCGCGATCGGCCCCGTGGCTGTCCACTTGCCGGAGAAGGTCGAGGACAACGATTTTCTGGCGTCCCAGTTCCCCAAGTGGGACATGGACTCTGATCTTTCGCCAAGACGGGCATCCGGCGGCGGCATATCGCGGGCCCGGAGGAGTGTGCCTCGGACCTGGGCGTGGCGGCGGCGGAGAAGCTGTTCGCCGAACACCACATCGACCGCAGCACGATCGACTTTCTGCTGTTCTGCACGCAGACGCCCGACTACCCGCTGCCGACGACCGCCTGCCTGATTCAGGATCGGCTGGGCTTGCCCACGTCGATCGGCGCTCTGGATTTCAATCTCGGCTGTTCGGGTTTTGTCTATGGGCTGTCGCTGGCCGACGGGCTGATCCGCAGCGGGACGGCCCGCCGCGTGCTGCTGATTACCGCCGAAACCTACTCGAAATACATCGACCCGACCGACCGCTCGTTGCGGACGATTTTCGGCGACGGCGCGGCCGCCACCCTGGTCGAGGCGTCGGACGTGCCGTCGCTGGGCGGCTTCGTGTTCGGCACCGACGGCAGCGGCGGCCGACATGCTGCTGGTGGCCGAGGGGGGCGCGGCCCGCCAAAGACGCCATCCAGCCGCGGAAACGCCGGCGGTGGCCGAGCAGCCTGTACATGGACGGGCCGGAACTGGTCAAGTTCAGTCTCGACATTGCGCCGCCGCTGATCGACGAGTTCTTGGCCCGTGCCGAATGGACCCGCGACAAGATCGACATGTACCTGATCCACCAGGCGACGCTTTTCATGCTCGATCACCTGCGCGAGCGGCTTTCGCTCGACCGCGAACACACGCCCGAGGCCCTGGAGGACTACGGCAACACGGTCTCGTCGACGATTCCGATTCTGATCCGCGATCTCCGCGAGTCGGGCCGTCTGCGGCCGGGCAAGCAGACGTTGCTGATGGGTTTCGGCGTGGGGCTTTCCTGGGCGGGCTGCGTGTGGACCGAGACTTGGGCGGCCGAGCAGGTGCAAGTCAAGACGACCGCCGACAAGAGCGGCGAGAAACCGGTCGAACCACCCGACGATCCGACGCCCGGCCCATCGAGCGGCAAGCAGCCGTGCTCGAGCGATGATTCGGCCGACTCCGCGCGAAGCTGCAGTAGAACGCGCAGTAGGCCGGCGGTGAAGGACTATTCGGATCGCGAACGATTCCTATCCGTTGCCGAATGGATCCTCTTCCTTGTCGGTAGACTTGGCCGGCTTGGCAGCGTCGGGCGTCTTCTTGGCGTCGGATTTCTTCTCCGGCGGCTTCTCGGATTTCTTATCGGGCTTCGTCTCGCCCGACCCGCCAAACGGATCTTCTTCATCGGCGGGTTTCTTCTCGGCGGCGGGCTTCTTTTCTTCGGGCTTCTTTGCGGAGGCGCCTTTTTCCGGGGCCTTATTGCCGGGCTTGGCCGGCGCGGCAAAGGGGTTGTCGTCCGCCGCTGGCGAGGCTTCGGTCCCCTTTTTCGCGGCCGGTTTTGCCGCGGCGCCCTTCTTGGCAGGCTGCTCGCTGGCTGCGGGCGCGGCAAACGGATTGTCCGACTCCGCGGCCGGCGGAACGATGACCTCGGGCCCACCCTCCGAACCTTCGGGGCGCTGCAGCGCTCTGTTCGCGGAGCACGCGGTCTTCCTCCCGCTTCATCGCTTCATAGCGGGCTTTGCGGATTCTTTCGGCTTGTTCGAAGGCGGCCATGCGAGCGTCGACGCGATAGTTCTCCAGTTCGAGGCGAGCCGAACCCTGAACGCGTTCCAACGCCTTGCCCACGTTATAGAATCGGTTGATGTCCTTGCTCTCCAAGTTCCGCGCCCTTGCGGAAATCCATCGCAGCCTCTTGAGGGCGACCGAGCCCCAGGTAGGCCAGCCCGCGGAAGTAGAAGACGCGAGGATCCTTCGAGCCGCCCTGGACCGCAACCGTCAGACGCTCGTACGCCCTCTGCAATCGCCCGTAAAATACGCGTGAACGCCGCTGCCGTATTCTTGGCCTAGCACGGCGTCTTGAGCGAAGAGCGAAACGGCGGACAGCGATGCCAGTCCTCCGACCAGCAGAACGATAGTACGAAGCATGACGGTAAACTCCTGCCTAGACTGTGTAGTTTATGCGCGGGCAGACGGTCATCGTCCGCGAAAACAGGCCTGCGCTACCCTCGATGGTAATTACTGGTCGTCGAAATATCAAGCAAGGCGGCCGATTTTGTCAGGCCGAAGCAACTGTGCAAAATGGGATCTTGTTATGGGATCTTGTTGGGGTGGCAGTTGTACTGCCACCCCCGGAAACCGCTGCCGCTTCAGGGGCGGCAGTACAACTGCCACTCCAACACCCTCTTGCCGACAAACACTCCCTGTAGGGGGGGTGACCAACTTGACGTTTGCGGAGTGTGGTAACTATACTAAAGGCAGCAATCGGCATAGTCTTGCGCCGACCGGGCGTCTTTCCGCCCGACGGCGCTTCCGAAACAGAAAGAGTCCCTCGATGAACCGCTCGATGTCGGTCTGGGCGTGCCTGGCCGCCCTGGTATTCCTGCTGAGTTGCTCGTCGGTGCTTGGCGAAGAGGGGCGCGACGGCAAGACAGCCCCAGGAGCAACCGGCCCCGACGACCAAGACGCCTTATCGCCCGTTGGCCCCCGGCGTGATGATCTCGATCGATCCCATGCGGGCGCTGAAGGAGTCGGTCAGCCGCCATAACGTCGTGGAACTGCTGGCGGTCGATCCGAAGTTCGACTGGGCCAAGGACGTGCCCTTCCGCCGCGACGTTTGGGCGCTGGACTTCAAGTTCAAGCCCGTGCGGATGATTTGGGTCGATATTCCGCAGCCGAGCGGCTACATGCAGCGGAAACTCATCTGGTACATGGTCTATTCGGTGACGAACAGCGGAAGGGTGATGCACCCGGTCGAAACCGAGGATTTGCCCTATGAAACCTATGATAAGCGGCAGCTTGCCAAGGTCGAATGGGTTGACCGTCCGATCCGTTTTACGCCCGAATTCCTGTTGGAGGCGCAGGTGCGTCGTCCCGACAAGAGCGTGCTTGAACAAGGTGTATCCGGATCGTGTGATACCGGTAGCGATGGGGCCGATTCGCCTCCGCGAAGACCCGAACCGCCATTTTCTGACGTCGGTGCAGATGTGCCGCGAACTCAAAGTGGGCGAGACGCGGTGGGGCATTGCCACCTGGGAAGACATCGACCCGAAGACCTTCCAGTTCTCGGTCTACGTCGTCGGCCTGACGAACGCCTATCGCTGGACCGACCAACCGGGTGAGTACAAGAAGGGGGACCCGATCGGCAAAGGCCGCAAGCTTTATCGCAAAACCCTCAAGCTCAACTTCTGGCGGCCGCGGCGATCAATACTACGAGCATGAGGGAGAAATTCGTTACGGCATTCCCGGCAAGGTCGATGACTACGAGTGGGTGTATCGCTAAGCGACGGGTAGAAGGGGATCCGTCCAATTTGTCGAGCACGCTCCGGGCCGTTCCGGCAAATTGGACCTGTCCCCTTTTCCCGTTTTCCGGGACGCTCACGGGGTTGACGACCGGCGGATTTGGCGGTAGAAAGAGAGATTCGCGGCCAGTTGTCCCGCCGTGGAGAGGATCTGCGGAGTCGAGCCGGCTGGTGTCATCTGCCGTTGACCTCGATCCGCCGCATGCAGCATCGTAGCTGTTTCCGTAACGTAAACCCTTAATCAGCAAGACATTCCGCTTCCGCCGGACCGATCTGCCTGCGGAGCAGCCCGCGTGGAGAGGTGATTTCATGGCACACAAAAAAGGGCAAGGCTCCAGCCGAAACGGACGTGACTCCAACTCGCAGCGGCTGGGAGTGAAGCGATTCGGTGGCGAGGAAGTGCGAGCCGGAAATATCCTGGTTCGTCAAGTCGGCAATCGTTTCCATCCCGGCAAAGGGGTTGGCCAGGGCAGCGACTTTACGCTCTACGCGTTGATCGACGGTTACGTCCACTTCGATCGTGGCGGCCGCCGCATCCAGATCGTCGACACCCGCCCGGTCTGATCGGCGTCCATCGTGGGGACGAGGGCCTGGTTCAAACCAGCGTACGGTCCGGCGACAAATCTGTGCCGTTCCAACCGCGATTGCACTTCGGGGCGCAGCTGGCGTAGACTTCGTCCTTTTCGCTTGCCCCGATAGACGGTCATTCGATCCAACAGCGGCCGGCGACGTGCCACGCCCAAGAGTCGCATCAATTCGAGTTCGGCCAGCGCCCGACGGGTCCGGCGGCGGTCGGCCGATGGTCTTCGGTCCCGTGCACTCCGCAAGGCCGATTGCAGCTTGCCCGGTGATTTCCGCGCCTAGCCGCCTCCTTGGGCCATCGTCGAAGGGTTGTCCCCCCGACTATAATGCTGCTGGTTCCAGTCGGCGGCAATTCGGAGGCGTTGCCAAGGCTAAATGTCTCTGCTGAGGCGATCAGGGTGCGTCCGTTTGCTCGCCAACCGGCTCGTGCTTACAGCATCCCCCTCAATTCCAACCATCGGAGGTGTGCAATGGCCGTCTCCATCAAGAAGGTCACGTTGTGGCGAACTCGCGTCGAGAACCAGCCTGGAGCGTGAGCCGTGTTCTCGGCCCGCTGGCCGAGGCCGGCGCCGATTTGCAGGTCGTGATGGGCTATCATGGCCACGGCGACATGTCCGTGATCGAGGTATGCCCGGTCAAGGGGAAGAAATCGACTGCGGCTGCCGGTAAGGTCGGGCTGAAGGCTGCTGCCGTCCCCGCGCTGCTCGTTCAGGGCGACGACAAGCCGAGGCTGGGACGTGCCATCGCCCAGGCCCTCGCCGAGGCGCGAATCAACATCGCGTTCCTCGTCGTGCAAGTGATCGGCGAGCAGTTCTCGGCCGTCGTGGGTTTTGATAGCGAGGCGGGATCCAAGCAAGCGGCCGCGCTGGTCAAGAAGGCGGTCACGAAGCTCGGGAAGTAGTCCGGAATGCCGGCCCGTGGCACAGGTTGTCAGGCGGATGGTCTCCTTCCGCCACGGGAGGACGGGGGTGGTCCCTCGCTTCACGTTCCCTCCGGCAAGGCTGCATCGGAGCCAGGCAGGGAGAGTGCGACCGCCTTGCGGCCTTGAGATGCCCCGGGCTTGCCGCAGAACTGGGGCTCGCCGTCAATCGATACGACCGCGGGGCTGTCGGCGGCTGTTTCGGTGACGATGATGTCGCCGACGCGGAGGCTGCCCAACTCGCTTGCGGCGATCGACGTGGTTGCCAGCGTGACGGCCAGTTCGGTGGCGGAATTGCCGTCGTTGGCAGATTCGGTCGGTGTGTCTTCATTCTCCGTCGTTGCCGACGGCGTGCGGCCTCGGCCCGCCAACTTGTCGGCGATTTGCCGAATCGCCCGGCTCGGCAAGCAGAGCCGCATCATGCCTTGGCGAGCGCCGATCGTCAGCGAGAAGCTCAGCAACGCCACCGTTTCATCGCGACGGGCAATGACCCGCAACAGACGCGGATGGCTGCCGACTTGCAGCACCTCGAACTGCACGGGCAGGACGCTCTGCCAGGCCTCGTGAAGCTCCTCGAGAAACAGCGCGCACAACGCGGGCCGCCAGCGGAAGCTCGATGTCGCTCGGGGCGCGACGCGGCGGCGGCTCGTCGCGCACGGCCGCCGCCCAACAGGCGGTCGAGCATCGGATAGAGAATCGCCAACTCGATGTCGATCATCAGCGCGGTCGCCCAACGGCTCGGCCTTCAGCACGCTGAAATAGGACAGGGTCATCCAGGCCACTGCACGAACTTGCCGTAGGCAAGCTGATCGACGCCGGCCAGTCGCACCTCGACCGGCTGTCGCAGCATGGCCGAAAGCGCCGCGCCGAAGGCGTCGGGGCAACGCCCTCGTGCAGGCTTTGCAGCAACCGCAGTTGGCCGGAGGTCAGAGCATCCGACTGCGAGACGTCGCGCATCGCATCCTCGGCCCATCGGTCGATCCTTCCGTCGATCAAGACAACAGCAGTGGGCGAGCGGCGCGGTGAACCGCCCACCCCTCTTCCCCGCAACCGCAGTCTCGGCGGCGTTTCTCATCCCGCATCTCAAATCTCAAATCTCAGAATCCCTACTCGCCGCACCTGTCCGGCGCCGTAGGCGACGTACTTGTAACTGGTCAATTCGTTGACGCCGCATGGCCCGCGGGCGTGAAACTTGTCGGTGCTGATGCCGATCTCGGCCCCGAGCCCAAACTCGCCGCCGTCGTTCAGCCGCGTGCTGGCGTTGATCATCACCGCCGAACTGTCGATGCAGGCCGCAAAACGCCGTGCGGCCGCCAGATCGCGGGTCACGATCGCCTCGGTGTGCTGCGAACTGTAGCGGTTGATGTGCTCGATCGCCTCGTCCAGCGAATCGACCACCTTGCAGGAGATGATCGGGCCGAGATATTCGGCCGCGAAGTCTTCCTCGCTGGCCGGCTTGGCGGCAACGAGCAACTCCCGCGTGCGTTGGTCGCCGCGAATCTCGACGCCGCGATCCAAAAGCGCTCGGCCCACGCGCGGCAGCAGAACGCCGGCCGCGGCGGCGTGAACCACCAACGATTCGGCCGCGTTGCACACGCCCATCCGCTGGCACTTGGCGTTGACGACGATCCGCTCGGCCATCTCCGGGTCGGCCGACTCGTCGAGGTAGACGTGGCAATTGCCGGCGAAATGCTTGATGACCGGCATCCGGGCCTCTTCGCTCACGCGGCGAATCAGGCTCTCGCCGCCGCGCGGAATGCACAGGTCGATGTACTCCGGCATACGCAGCAGGCAGCCGACTGCGGCTCGATCGGTCGTGCCGACCAACTGGACGGCGTCGCCGGGCAAGCCGGCCTCGGCGGCCGCTTCGGACAGGATCGCGGCGATGGCGGTGTTCGAATGGATGGCCTCCTTGCCGCCGCGGAGGATCACGGCGTTGCCGGCCTTCACGCACAGCGCGGCGGCGTCGGCGGTCACGTTCGGCCGCGATTCGTAGATGAAGAAGATCACGCCCAACGGCACGCGGACCTTCTGCACCTCAAGGCCGCTGGGCCGAATGGAACTGGAAATGATCTCGCCAATCGGCTCGGGCAAGGCCGCGACTTCGCTCGAGGGCCTTGGCCATGTCGGCGATGCGTTGCGGGGTCAATCGCAGGCGGTCGACGGCCGGCTTCCGAAAGCCCGTAGCCGGCGCGGCGGCGACGTCCAGTCTGTTCGCACTCGCACAAGCGCCGCCGTTCGCTCGACGAGCAGCCGGGCGCAGCCGTCGAGCCACCGCCGCTTCTGGCCGCCCGTGACCAGTGCCAGATCGGCGGCAGCCCGTTTCGCCCGCCGTGCCAGGTCGAGACAGTACTGCTGAAGGTCACTCATACAGAGAAGTATCCCCGACCGTCGCCGCGAAGTCAACGTCGGTTCGGCACCGTGCTCGGCACACGCCGTGTGCCTAATACAACAAGAGCCCGCCGGCGGCTTGGAAAAGCAGCAGGGCCTCGCGCACGGCGGCAACGTCGTGGACGCGGAGGATTTGCACGCCCTGCCGGGCCAGCGACAACGCCACGCCGATCGTGCCGGCCGTGCGATCGGAAGGTGCATATTCGTCGGTGTTTTGCGGAGGACGTGCGTCTGTTGCCGGCGTCTGCGAAGCGGAAAGCGGCGTGGGGGGTCGGCCAGGAAACGCTTGCGCGAATGGCCGATCAGCACTGGGCAGCCGAGCTGGTGAAATCGCCAGGCGTTGGCGCAGCAATTGAAGATTGTGTTCGGTTGTCTTGCCGAAACCGATGCCGGGGTCCAAGGCGATGCGATCCTGCTCGATGCCGGCAGCCAGCAGAGCGTCGCGGCGGATGCGGAGGTATTCGAGCACTTCGGCGACGACGTCGGCGTAGACGGGGTTGTCTTGCATGGTGCGCGGAGTGCCGCGGCATGTGCATGGCACAGACGCCGCAGCCGGTTTCGGCCGCCAGCGGCAGCATTGCCGGATCGCCGGCCAGCGCGGTTACGTCGTTGATGATCTCGGCGCCGGCCTCGATCGCGCACCGCGCCACCGCGGCTTTCGAGGTGTCGATCGACACGGGAACTTCTGGTGTTCTTGCACAGTTCTTCGACAACCGGCATAACGCGGCGAAGTTCTTCTTCGGCATCGACCGGCAGCGAGCCGGGGCGCGTGCTTTCGCCGCCGACGTCGAGGAGGTCGGCGCCCTCGGCGGCAAGCCGCAGACCGTGCTCGACGGCGGCTTTCGCATCGAGGAAACGCCCACCGTCGGAGAAGCTGTCCGGCGTAACGTTGACGATTCCCATCAGCCGCGGGAGCCGGCCGAGCGCAAGCGTGCGCGAGCGGAGTTTCCAGTGATCGGCGGGGCGGGGAGGCATGTTCGTTGCTTGCGATCCGATGCAAGGGGACGGAGGAAGTTGTCGGAAGGGGAGTCGCCGCCATAATGGAGGACGCTGTCCCGACAACTTCCTCCGTCCCCGTCGCCATTCTACCACGGCTTTTCCATCAGCCCGACGATCTGCTTGGCGATGCGGCAGATCGCCTCTTGCTGGGCGGTGGCGACCGACTGGCCGACTTCGGCGCACGAGGTCGGCGGTGCCGCTGACGTCGGCTATTTCGCGGCGGGAGCGGAATGGTCTTAACTTCCCGCAGCAGCATGTTCTTTGCGATCGACCCAACTGACCTGCACGTTAATTGCCGTCTGAACCTCGCGGGCGTCGCCGCTGAGATCGGGAACCAGCACGGTCTTCGTCTCTTGCACGATGGCGCCGGAAAGCGTGGTATCGGCGTTGGGCTTCGTCGACCACCTTGTAGGGCGTCGTGGTTTCGATCTCCTTGACCACGGCTTCGGTCAGCCGCTCGCCCAGGTTGCGGCGAAAACTGTTCGACTTGAACACCGGCACGTACACCGTGTGGATTTCCTGCGGATAGAGCGACTTGGTTGCCGATCTGATAGCCGGCACAGCCGCAGAGCAGCAACAACGCGAAGAGCAATCCACGAAGAACACGAAAAGCACGAAGATTGTGAAGGAATACGACTCCCAAAACGCCGACAAGCGGCGAAGCGTCCAACAGACGGGGGCCAACGGCCCGTGGTCGGCCGTTTTTGCTCGTTCCGCGGGCCGTTGGCCCCCGGCTATCGGGACTGCTGTCGGTCACCGCTTTTTCCCTCCGAACAGCGACTGGAACAGTGCGGGCGGCTCGTCGGGCTCGTTGCGGATCTTTTCCAACTCCGCCTTGGCCTTCCGCGCCGTTTCGGTGCTCGGGAAATTCGTCGATCACGCTATTGAAGTACAAGCGGGCGGCGCCGTAGCAATGCCGCCCCTCGTAGTACTCGGCGCGAATGAAATCGCGATTGGCCTTCTCTTCCTCGATCTGCGCCTCAGCCTTGACGACCCGTTGCCGCTCGTTGCCCAGGCTGTTGCCGAACTGGCTGAGCGTCGACTTGGCGAGTTTCGCGGAATCCTTCAGCGGCGTGTCGTCGTAGGCCGAGCCCTGGTATCGCCGCATGTTCGCTTGCAGCGCGAACAGGTGGGCCTTCAACTGGAGTTTGCTATCGGGATACTCCTTGATCAGTAGGCCGTAGTTGTAGGCGGCGTCTCCCCATTGGCCGCGGAGGAAATAGGCGTTGCCCAAGGCCATCAGGCTGTCGTCGGCCAAGCGGGCCCTTGGGATCGTAGATCCGCACCCGTTCGTAAGCCTGCACGGCGTAGCCGAACGTGTCGAACATCGGCCGGCTGCCGTCGGTCACGTTGGGGTCGACCGGCCAGGTGGGTTGGGCGTGTACAATTGCTCCCAGTAGCGGCCCATGGCGAACTCGCGGGCGATCGCCGTGTCGAGATGCCGCGTGTTCGGATATTTCTTCAGCAAGCCGCCGAACGTGTCGTGCGCCTTCGGGTACTTGATCGGAGAAAAACTCGCTTTCGCTCTGCAGGAACAGTGCATCTTCTTCCAGCGGCGAGTCGGGCCAGCGGTCGGCGGCCGTGGCGAACTTCGCCCCGCCTCCTTGAACTTCTTGTCTTGGAACAGCACCTTGCCCTCCTCCATATCCGCCCTGGCGATCTTCTCGTCGGGCCCGTAGCCGGCCGCACTCCTTGATGTTATCGTATATCTTCTCCGGCGCGAGGTCGGACAGACTCGAAACCCTTCTTCTTCTCCTCCTTCCTTGAGCTTGACGGCGCTGATGCTGATCGCGCCGGACGGGCGGCGGGGGAAGCTCGGCGGGAATTGCCGGCGGCGGACCGGCGGCGCTCGACGGCCCGGCCACCAGCGGTCCTGTGGCCTCGGGCGGCGGCGTCCACGCCGAAGCCTGCTGCACGCCCGAAGGCGATGCGTGCTGCGGAGGTCGCTTGCGAAGCTGCCGGCTGTGCCTCGGCCGCTTCTTGCCGTGCCCGTCAACGAATTGAACAGCCAGCCGTCGTACTCGTCGTGCCGCTCCTGACGTCGCGTTGCGACTGACCGCCGGTGCGGCGGGCGCCGGCGCAACCGCAAAGATGCCAAGAAAACACGTAGCGTCAGCAAGAATAGCGATCGATGAATCGACATAGAGGACATCCTTGTCCGCGATATGTGCGCGTGCGTCCTGTGCAGCCAGTTTTACTGACTTTGTAGCGTTCTTTCTGTTACGCACTAAACGGGCAGGTTGTTACGATTCTGCCGCTTCCTTCGCACCCTACTCATTTTCCCAACATTCGCAAATATTCGTGCATTCTCGGTTTTCGGCCGAGCAAGATGCGTGAAGTAGTGGTTCAACAAGACCGCGCATCTCGCCGAGGCTGCTTGGAGCGATCTCCACTGGTCGCCAAGCAACGCCGTCGGGCTCGGCCAGTTGGGCCATCGCCCGGAGCACGCCGGCACTGACTTGCACAACTTGTTTTCTTCCTGCCCTGCATTTCGGACACAGGACGCCGCCGTCGAGCAGCCCGAAGGCGACTCGGCCCGTCGGCGTCGACGGCCACCCCACACTCGACACAATCGTCCAACGACGGCGCATGGCCCAAGAGCCTCAGCGCGCCCAACTCGAAACGCACCAGCCTTTGGCGACTGGCTCTCCCGCCGGCCAACGCCGCCGAGGGTCTGGTCGGCCAAATCGAACAGACTCCGGATGAGGATCGTCGTCGTCGGTCATTTCGCCCAACAACTCGGCGACGTAGTAGGCGGCATACAATCGCGGCCAAGTTTCGGCCGGCCGGCCGGAACCGCCGCAGAAGCTTCGCCTCCGTCAGCAAGTCGAGGGCTTCCGACGATTTAGTGGAGGAAGACTATTCGACAGAGGGCCAGTAGGTCAAGAGCAGACTCGAAGGGACTTTTGAGCCGTCTCGCCCCCTTTGCCAAAGCCCCTATTTTGCCGAATTCGCGGGTGAAGAGCGTCACCACCAGGCTGGTTTCGCTGAACTCGATGGTTCGGATCACAATGGCAGTGGCTTTTTCGCAGGGCATAGCGATAAATGGAAAGACGCAGTCGATTCGTTTAGCCGCCGCGTCCGCGGCACGGATGCGAATCCGCTCTCCGCGCCGCGTGGACGCGGCGGCCAGACGGGTTCATCAGCTGCGTTTTCACCAAGTATTCCTTTTCCTTCCTTCGCATCACCGCCCGCTGCCGCGGCGTTGTGTCGTCGTAGCCGACTATGTGCAGCGTTCCGTGAATCACGTACAGCAGCAATTCGGCCTCGGGCGTTGACTTGTATCGCGGGGCACAAGCCGCGGCGGTGTCGGCGCTGGCGACCACCTCGCCTTCCAGCGTGTCGTCCGATCGTTCCAGGATGAAGCTCAGCACGTCGGTGGGCTCGGGGTCGTCGAGGAACTGCTCGTGCAGCTTGGCAATCGTCGCATCATCGACGATGGCGATGCTGATCGATGCGGTGGAGATGCCGGCGTCGCGGACAATCGTCCGAACGGCGGGCGCATGCGCCGGCGGTCGATCTTCAGCGTCTTTTGGCGGTTGGTGATATGGATAGCGATCACAATGAGCGGGAATTCGTGCAAAGGAGAGCAATGCGTGCGAAGCCGCAAGCGGCGTTAGGCCGTTCTCTGCTCGGGATACTTGATGCGGCCGTGATAAATCGAAGTGAGCGACATGACGATGCTCTTCTCGATGGTGCGAAGCTCGCGGAGCGTCAAACCGCTTTCGTCGAACTGGCCGCCGTGCAGGCGGTGCTCGGCGATCTCGCGGACGAGGCTCTCGATCCGCGCCGGCGTGGGATCGACCAGCGTGCGGCTGGCACTTTCGACGGCGTCGGCCAACATCAGCACGGCAGCCTCCTTGGTCTGCGGCTTCGGGCCGGGATAGCGGTAGCTGCTTTCGTCGACCTCGCCGCCGTTCGGGTCGGCCTGCTGCTGCTCGGTCGCCCGATCGTAGAAGAACTCGACGCGGGTGGTGCCGTGATGCTGGGCGATCAGGTCGATGATCGGCTGGGGGAGGCGATGCTGGCGGGCCAGATCGGCGCCGTCCTTGATATGCGCGATAATCACCAGCGTGCTCATCGCCGGCGCCAACGCCTCGTGACGGTTGTGCCGTCGGGGCCCTGGTTCTCGACGAAGTAGTTCGGCTTGAGCATCTTGCCGATGTCGTGGAAATACGCCCCCACGCGAACCAGCAGCCCGCGGGCGTGAATGCTCTCGGCGGCAGCCTCGGCGATCGAGCCGACCGTGACCGAATGGTTGTACGTGCTCGGCGCGCGGCGAACCAGTTCCTGCAACAGCGGATGGGCGACGTCGCCAAGTTCCAGCAGTCTCAAGTCGGTCAATACGCCGAAGAGGTGCTCGATGAAGGGGAGCGTCCCGGCAATAATGACGCTGGCGGCGATCGGCCCAGCCCGCGTTGCACAAGGCGTCCCACCACAGCCAATGATTGACGGGCTGGTCGTCGAGCATACCCACCGCAAACCGCAGGAAGAAGGCCACCGCCCCGGCAAAGAAACCCGACGTAGATCGGCTTCATCGGGTTTCGGATTCGCGCCAGGTTCAGCACGGCGGCGGCGGTGACGCCCATCATCACGATAAACTCCTCGAGGCCGTGCCCAATACCGAGCACGACGACGAAGGCCACGCTCCCGGCCAGCAGCAGGGCAAGATCGCGCGGATAGATGATCGCCATCACCATTCCAAACAACAGCACCGGGAGCAGTTCGCTGCGCAGCGGTCGGGCGGAACAGCGGCCCAACACGACAGCGCCACGGCAACGACCGCCATCAACAGCAGAACCAGCAGCCGCGTGAGACTGGCCAGCGGGCCGCGCTGGCGGTAGCGCATGTAGATGCCGCACATCAGTAGGGCGACGAAGACGAGCGCCACGACGGCGACCGCGCGGGCAGTCATCTCGCCGAGCGACCGCTCCTGCATCGCTCTTGTGTATTCGAGACGGAGCAGATCGATCTGGTCCTTGTCCAACGGCTCGCCGGCCTTGGCCAACACCTGCCCAATCGCGTATTCCGTCTGCACTTTCCTGACGTCCCTCTCGGCCTTGTCCATTCGTTGCTTCGTCAATTGGTCGTCGGGGTCAGGGTGGGCTTCATCGTCTTCAGCCGCGGCTTGAGCCAGGCGAACAAGCCGGTCGGCGACGGGCGAGAGCTGAGGGTCTTTTCGCAAAGCGTCGCGGATCGCAGTTCCATCGCCGATCAACACTTCGCTGATCGGCACCCGACGCTGCAACTTGGGATGGCCCACGGGATAGACGATGATGTCCTGTTGATTTCCCGGACCGTTCTTGTCGCTTAGCTTATCCAACAGCCCGCGATCCTCGAAGGGGGCGAAGACTTCCGCAATCGCCGCGGCGGCACGGTCCAGCGACTCCTGCGGCGTGAAGGCGGCGCGGAACTTGCGAAATTGTTCCTCCTGCTCCTTCGCGGTCGGCTTTGCAGCCCCTTCGGCCAGCGGCGGCTGAAATTCTTGCCACAGTTTCGGGTCGAGCTTGTCCAGCGTCGGCGCGGCAGTCAACTCGACCAATGCCGTCCGCAACTGCCCGCGCAATTGGACCAGTGGCTCGGGATCCAGCGCATAGACGTAGGAGTCTTCGCGCGGGCCTGCTGCTGCTTCGCCTGGGTGGCCACCGGATCGTCCTTGGTGAACTTGACGGTGCTGACGATCGCTCGCCTTGGCGTATAACCGGTGCAAAAACGGAAAGGCGGATCCCAGCCGCGAATCACCGAACAGAGCGAAGCTGCCGCCAGCAGCGCCAACCCGACCCGCCCGAGAACGTCGCGGTGGCGCAGACTGATCCACGCCCGCTCCCATTGGCCGGGTGGAAGCTCGAGCGAAGCCACTCGCTCAAAACGTTTGCGTCGTCGAAGACCGAACGCCATCGGGTCTCTCGAGTGCTGTGGTGCAGGCGTCTCGCCTGCTTGTAGGACGGATGTCCAAATCCGTCCAGTTCTTGAGGACGGATTTGGAAATCCGTCCCACAAACAAATTCTCCTGACAAACCTCTAGCGGCGTCTTTTTCGGGTGTTCTTCGTAAGCGTGGACGATCTTCTGCACCAGCGGATGCCGCACGATGTCGGCGGCGGCCAGTTTGACCGATCCGATGCCGTCGATGCCGTGCAGCCGCGACAGGGCGTCGACCAGCCCGCTGTGGGCGTGGGGCGGCAGGTCGATCTGCGTCACGTCGCCGGAGACGACGATTTTCGAGCCGGCGCCCATGCGGGTCAAGAACATCTTCATCTGCGCGACGGTCGTGTTTTGGGCCTCATCGAGGATGATGAATGCCTCGTTGAGGGTCCGGCCGCGCATGTAAGCCAAGGGGATCACCTCGATCAAGTCCTCCTCGGTGTAGCTCTTGATCAGATCGTGATCCATCATTTCGTGTAGGCATCCAGCAGCGGCCGCAGATAGGGATTGATTTTGGCCTGCAAATCGCCCGGCAGGAAGCCCAGGCTTTCGCCGGCTTCGACCGCGGGACGGACGAGAACGATTTTGCGGATGGCCTGGCGTTTCAGGGCGGCGATGGCCATGGCCACGGCCAGATAGGTCTTGCCCGTGCCTGCGGGGCCGCAACACAGAACGATGTCGTTGCGGCGGATGGCCTCGACGTAGCCCGCCTGACCGGGGGTTCGGGGGCGAATCTGCCGGCCGGCGCGAAAGACCTCGATGGGGGCTTGCTCGTCGGGTGGGATGCCTTCTCGGACACCAGCCAACACGCGGCTGACGTCGTCGGCCGAAACGTCCCCCTGGCGGTCGATGCAGGTTTGCAGTCGTCTTAGCACTTCGGTCGCTTGGCCGACGGCCGTTTCCGGCCCTTCGACGTGAATCTGGCCGTCATCCGCCGTGATGCTCACGCCCAGGGCATTGCGGATCCGCCGCACGTGCTGGTCGCACGCGCCGAACAGCGCCAGCAGCGTCTTGGAACTGTCGACCGAGAGGGTTGATTCCATCATCCAGATTAGCGCCGGAAGCCGGCCGCCCGAATGCAAAGCCGCGACGGATAGCCGCCGAGCAGACTGCGACGCCGGTCGCAGTCCCATCCCAAGCTCAAGTATACTAGAAGTCGCTGAGGTTGGCGATGTAGGTGTGGCAGTGGGGGCAGATGTGGGCGCCGGTGGAGACCTCCTGATTGCAGCGGCTGCAAATCTTTTTCGGAAAAGGCAGGCGGAGTGTAGCCGAATTCCGAGGCGGCCAGTAACACTCCCGAGCTTTCGGCAGCGGCCCTTTCGGCTGCACTTTGCTTACCCAAAAGACCTAGAATTGCGTCTTCCGAAATAGACCTTTTCTGCAGTTTCGGAACGTCAACTCTTGCCCTACAGGAGGGGCAGAAGCCCGAGGTTCCCGCAAACGAGTCCTTGACCTTCAAAACGTGTCCGTTCTGACAAACGCATCGTATCGACATGGGTTGACCTCCTTCGCGCTGGCCCGAAAGGCGCGGTTGTCGAAATACGCTGCAAGAAAATGAGTGCGGTCGGAAGTATCCCTCCTCCAGAGTCAGAATGAATGTTGCCCTTCGCTGTCTCGAACGGACGCACGCGGAGACCAGATTGTTATAGATAAGGCGCAACTCCCATGATACCAAATTCCCGAGAATGTCAATAGCCCAACCTGGGGAAAACCGCCAGTTGATTTCGGCTTCCGGACTGGCTATGATGGGGGGTGAAGGCGATTCCGCACGGGCCGGAATCGCTTCGACCTTCCGTCGCGCCTTGCGTTTGGCCGTTCCAGCCCGCCACGCCGAGCGCCCTAGGGAGTTCGCCATTCACCAGCGGTGGAAACTCCTGGGAGTTGCGCAATTTCGTACGTCGTTTGCGCATTCTCGAAAACTGCCGGCTTTGCCTCGGCATACAATGGCGAGATACCCGTCGAAGTCCCCTCCACAACCTCGGCCCACCTTTATAGGGAATCAGTCCATGAACAAAGCCAAAATCAATCGTCGCGATCTCTTAAAGGGCGCGGCTGTCGCCGTCGCCGCTCCTTACGTCATCACCTCGACCGCCTTGGGCAACGCCGACACGCCGCCCGCCAGCGAGCGGGTGACGGTCGGACACATCGGATTCGGCGTCCGCGGGCTGGCGTACGATTTTCTCCACTGCAAGGGGATGCAGGCCGTCGCCATTGCCGACACCTACCGGGATCGCCGCGAGGCGTGTGCCCGGCTGATCAAGGGCAAAGCCTACGCCGACTTCCGCGATCTTCTCGCGCGGAAAGACATCGACGCCGTGACCATCGCTACCCCCGACCACTGGCACGTGCCGATCGGCATCCTCGCCGCCCGGGCGAAGAAGGACATCTACGGAGAAAAACCGCTCGGGCTGACGATCGAGGAGGATCTCGCTTACCTGAAGGTCGTGCGGCAGACCGGCCGCGTCTTCCAGTACGGCACGCAGCAGCGGAGCACGCCCAATTTCCGCTTCGGTTGCGAGTTGGTCCGCAGCGGGCGGATCGGCAAAGTCCATGCCATCGAAGTGGCCGCGCCGAACGGGTCGGCGGGCGGCTCCACGAAGGAAATCCCCGTGCCGCCGACGCTCGATTACAATATGTGGCTCGGCCCGGCGCCGCTGGCGCCGTATACGGCCGACCGTTGCAAGAACCCGGGGCACTTCTTCATCCACGACTATTCGATCGGCTACCTGGCCGGCTGGGGCGCCCATCCGCTGGACATCATGATCTGGGGAAACGATTCCGATCTGTCCGGCCCGATGACGGTCGAAGGCACGGGCACGGTTCCGACCGGCGGGCTCTACAACAACGTGATGAACTGGGACATGCGAATCCAGTTCGGCGACGGCGTGAAAGTGACGTTCAAGACCGGCCGCGATTCGACCAAGTTTATCGGGTCCGAGGGATGGGTAAGGGTCTGGCGCAGTGGCCGGGCGGCATCGACGCCGAGCCGAAGTCGCTGCTGACCTCGAAAATCGGCCCCGGCGACGTGCATCTGATTAAGAGTCCCGGCCATGCCCAGAACTTCATCGACGCGGTGAAATCGCGGCGGCCGACGATCGCCCCCATCGATCAAGCCGTCCGCAGCGACACGATCAGCCAACTCTGCGACATCGCCGTCCGCACCAAGCGGAAGATCACGTGGGATCCAAAGATCAGGAAGATTGTCGGCGACCAGGAAGCGGCCAAGCTGGCCCATCGTCCGATGCGGGCGCCATGGACGTTGTGACCCGATGAGGCGGTAGGGGGACGGAGGAGTTTGTCGGGGAAGACTCCGGCAAATGGAAGACGCTTACCGACAACCTCCTCCGTCCCCCTTGCCCCGCAAACGACTACATCAGGAGACCGCTCATGCATCGAGTTGCGATTGCCGTATTGTCGTTGACCCTGTCGGTGACGGCCGTTTCGAGCCGGGCCGTGGCCAAGGAGCCGGCGGGCAAGATTCGCGTCCTGCTCACCTACGGCGGGCACGGCTTCGAGGAGAAACCGTTCTTCGCCATGTTCGATTCGTTTCCGGGCGTTGTTTACACAAAGGCCCCGATGCCCCAGGCCGCCGACCTGCTCAAACCGAGCCTGAGAAAAGACTATGACGTCGTGGTCATGTACGACATGACACCCAGCTTTACGCCCGAACAGCGGAAGAACTTCGTTCGACTCCTTAACGCCGGAATCGGACTGGTTTCGCTGCACCACAACATCGGTGCGCATCAGCAGTGGGAGGAGTTCCGCAGAATCATCGGAGGAATCCACATTCCCCGGGTGTTTGTGGTGGATGGCAAGAAGTACGGGCCGTCGGGCGCGATCGACGACCAGGAGATTCCGGTCACGGTGGTCGACGAGCATCATCCGATTACCAAGGGCATTAGCGATTTCATGATCCACGGCGAGACGTATCACAAATACTACATCGCGCCGGACGTGAAGGTCCTGCTGACCACCAGCAACCCGACAAACGAGCCGCCCATTGCCTGGGTGAAGCAGTACGGCAACAGCCGCGTGTTCTATTTGATGCTCGGTCACGGCCCCTCGGCCTGGACCAATCCGAACTACACGCGAATCCTCGCCAACGGCATCCACTGGGTGGCCGAAAAGAGCGACAAGACCAAGGTGCGGGCGATTTTTCGCGGTGAACAGCCGCCGGCCGCGGACAAGGACTTCGCGGCCGCCGTTCGCCGCATCCACGAGCGCGGAGGACAGTTCGGGTTCGACGGCACCGGCGATCTGGTGTCGGTCGATCTCGCCGCCGACCGGGTCTCCGTCGGCGATGCCGATCTCGCCTGCCTCTCGGCTTTGCCGCATCTGAAACGCCTCAAGCTCTCCGGCAGCGGCATCACCGACGTGGGCATTCGGCAGATCGGCGCGCTGGCCAGCCTCGTGCGACTCTCGCTCTTGGACGCCCAGATCGACGACGCCGGCCTGGAACAGCTCGCTCGCCTGAAGAACCTTAGTTCCCTCTCGATCCGGCGAAGCTCCTCCGTGACCGACAAAGGCCTGGAAGACCTGAAACGGCTGCCGAAGCTGGTCGATCTCGGTCTGCTCGATCTTGGAATTACCGACAGAGGATTGAACCATATCGCGCAGCTCACCCGGCTGCGTTCGCTCGATCTCCGCGGCGATTCGCAACTGACCAACGCCGGCTTCGAGCAGCTTCTCGCGTTGAAGCATCTAACAACGCTACGGCTTGGCGGATACCAGATCGATGACGACACGCTGTCGATCATCAAGCGGTTTACGAAGCTGAGCGGTCTGATGATCGACGCGGCGGCTGTCACCGATGCAGGGTTGACGCGGATTACCGACCTGCCTTTACGGGACGTTGCGCTTGTCCGGTGTTTCAGCATCACCGACGAGGCGTTTCAGACCCTCGCCGGCTTCCGCGGGCTGCGGCAGCTTGTCTTGCAGGGCATCCCGTTGAGCGGCAGCGGGATGAAGTGCCTGCGAAACAGAGACAACCTCGTCGCCTTGCGGTTGAACGAGACGGGCATCGAAGACGCCGCCATCGAACAGCTTCGCGGGCTGAAAAACCTCGCCCGGCTCGAACTGCACCAGACGCAAATCACCGACGGGGCCGTCGACGCGCTTAGCACGCTGACCGGATTGAAGACCCTTGACGTCGGTCAAACCGGCGTCACCGACGCCGGCGCCGAGCGGCTCGCCAAAGCGCTGCCGCATTGCAGGATCACGCGCTAACCCTCCCCTCTCCCTGTGGGAGAGGGGACACGGGGCTTCAGCTACTTGGCGATGGCCTCGATGAAGAGGTACAACTGCGGCGTGTCGGCGGCTGTCTGCTTGCTGTCGGGCGTTTCGCTGGTTAGTCCGCCGACCAGCGCCGGTTCATTCAGCGGCACCTTCACCGTCGTGGCCAATTGCGAGACCACCATACTGACGCGATCGAGCGTAACGCCGCGGACGGGCGATTTATTGGCGTTTTTCTTTCCGCCGCTAGCATCGCAATAGAAGCGGACCGTCTGAGGCCGCTCGGCGGCGCGGGTGACGGCGCTGCACACGTCGAGCATGGCCCCCTGCGCGTTTGGCAGGAGTTGCGGAGTGACTTGCAGCAGGGCGCCGGCCAGCGGGTTGCCCATCAGCGGCTGATATCCGAGTGCATCGCCGACGACCGGAACGGCGCCGATAATCGCCGTCCGGCTATGGCCCGAGGCGATGTGCACGGTTTGGCCGCTGAGGCATGTAATGGCTCCGAGGTATCCCTTGGTCTTGCCGGCCATTTCGTACAGCGCCTTGTGGTCGATGCCCGCCTCCGTTCCCGGTTTGCTGTGGAGCAGTTGGTCGAGTTGCTTGAGGTCCAACTGGAGCCAGACGGCGCGAATCGTGACGACGCGCAACCCGGGGCTCACTGCCCGAAGATTCGCCAGCACCCCTTCGATCTCTTCATGCACCTCTTGAGTCTGCGAGATGACCAACATGCCGGCTGCCGGCATAATCGAGCCCGGGCCGCCGACCTCGTCCCATGTCGTGGGCTTAATCGTGGAAGTAATCAGGTCGATAAGATCGTGCATCGAGAACGTCAATGTGCTTTCGGCCGATCGCGTCATCGCTTGCATGCCGCCGCCCGAGCTTGGCAAGTTGCCGCCTTGCTTATTTCCGGATTGGCCCTTGCCCTTGTGTGACGGAGCGGCCCCTGCCAGGTTCTGCGCCAACAGGGCTGCGCGGCGCCGGGATCGATTTGGGCCAAATGTAGGTTGTCGGGCACGCTGAACATGCCGCCACCCATGCCGCCACCCATGCCGCCACCCATACCACCCATCCCTCCTCCCATCATTCCCATGCCCCCGAAGTACTGCGGCGAGGCACTGGAAGCACCGCGCGGAAATTCCCCGTTAGTCATGCCGGGAATATATATCCCTTCGAAGCTGTAAGAGGGCTTCGGCGCAATCAGGTCGTACACGGGGTAAACCCTGGTCGTGAGTTGGTAATAGGCCTCCTCGGGCGTCGTTATCATCACGACGTTATCCTCGATGATCCAGGTGAGGTTCACGCCCTTGAGTATGAACCGCAGCGCTGACCTAGCGGCGATGTTCTGCGCGGAGAAAGTGACAGGAGTGTCAGTCCCGATTCCGACGTCGGACAATGCCTTGTTGTCAAACAGCATCTCCTGTTTGGTCAGTTCCTTGAATCGCTCAATGACCTTGTTCAGCGGCACTTCCTCGAAATTGAAGTCCGACTTCACCTGGAACGCCTGCCGAATCGCCTGTTCGTTCTCCCCGGGCGAGATCACGACCACTTTCTTCGGCTCGGCAGAGCGGCGGGGCGGTTTCGGCCCCGATTTTTGCTGCGCGAAGGCCATCGTCGCCATCGTGACGAAGGCGCCGATCGCCAAAAGTGCTGTAACTATATGCCTCGATAGGTGACGCTTCGTTCGATTCGTGCCGTGTCGCATGGTTAAGACCTCCACGAGAAAGGATTCTGAAATTGCCATTGTGCATTCCGATCACACGTTGGGATGGCAGTTCAACTGCCGCCCCGGCAGCGGCTTTGGAATTGCCGTTTCGCGTTCCAAAGCGTGGCCGAAAGCATGCGGTTCCGCTCGGCATCGGCCACAAACTGCCGCGCGGTGGGTTCCGAACTCGACAACAACGCAATCATCGCTTCCCGCCGGTCCGTTCCACGCAGAATGATCGCGATCAGCCGCCGGGAGATCTCCGGCCGATTCAGACGTCCCAGGGCCAAGGCGGCGGCGGTCCGCTCGGCGGTCCGTTGGGCGGCCCTTGGGCTGCGGAGGCAGCGGAACAACAACTCAACGGGCGGATTCGGCGCGGCGGCCAGACAATCGAGGGCATCGGCCGACGTGCGCCGATCTGCCACCTGCCGTAAGAAAGCCTCCACCGACCGCAGATCGTTCTGGGCCAAGAGCGCGGCGATTTGCTGCCGCAGCGCCGCCTGCTGGTCGACGGCCGGTTGCTCTGCGGCTTGTTCGACGGGGGCTGCAACCGGCGGCGGCTCGATCCGCCGTGTCCGGCTTGCCCGCGCTCGCCGATAGGCGATCATGACCATGCGCTCGTATACGTTCGGCGGACGCGAGGTTTGCACTACAGGCGGATCGGCCGGCATGTGCTTTTTCGCCAGGAGGGAATGGGGTTGCTGCCTGGCTGGGGGAACCTGCTGGCGCAGCGGCTGCGGCGTTGGTGCAACATTCTTCTCGGCAACGTTCGTCGTCTTTCGTTGCTCTGCCCCTGGCTCGCTCCGCGGCCAGGACGCCAGCCCGATGGCCGTCACGAGGATCGATGCCGCCAGCAGCAACGTAGCGAAGCGTCGTCGCCGCCTTCGCCGAAGCATCAGCCGGTGCCAATGCCCCCGCAGCCGGTCGATTGCCGCGGGCGCCGGCTCGGCCCATCGCGCTTCGGCCAGCAGGCGGTCGAGAAGATCGTCATCGCCGTCAGGTTTTTCGGGTTGCCAATCCATTTTCGGGAGTCACGGCAAGATGTACCAATGGTGTCTGTAGGACGGATTTCCAAGTCCGTCCAGTCCTTCGGGGACGGATTTGGAAATGGTCCTACGGTCTATTTCTCGCTGAAATACGGCGCCAACTCCAAGCGGAGCCGTGCCCTCGCGTAGTGCAAGTTCGCATGTACGTTCGATTCGCTGATGCCGAGCACCTCGGCCACTTCGCGCGGCCGCAACTCTTCATAGGCGATCAATACCAACACCTCGCGCTGCCGCAACGGCAGGGCGGAGACTCGCCGGGCGATCAAGTCCCGCAGTTCGCCGGCCATCGCCGCCGCCGCCGGGTCTTCGCCATGCGGGTCGGCCAATTCGTCGGTCAGTTCGCCCGAACAGCATTGCCGCGCCGCCACGGCCGCGTGATCGTGGAAGGCGCTGATGACGATTCGATAGAACCACGTGCGGAACTGCGATCGGCCCCGAAACGAGCCGATGCCGCGGGCCGCACGACACAACGCCTCCTGCACGATTTCCGAGGCCGTCTCCCGGCAGCCACACAGGCGCAGGGCGAACCGCAACGCCTCGGGCAAATGCTCGGCCACAAGCTGGTCGAGCAACCCCTGATTGCCAGCCAGTGCCATGGAGACGCCTCTTCTCGTGCCGGTTGGCGTTGCGGGCCCTACAAGTTAGACGCGAAATCGCCGCAAAGCTTAAAATGCCCGACCGAGAAAACCGAGAAAACGGCCTGTTCCTGCCTCCCCCCCGCCCAATCGTAACATCCCCCCGCGCGCAATACAAGAGACCGCACGTCTCGACGTGACAGAAAGGGAGGGGGACGGACCAGGGGGACGGACGAGGTTGTCGGGCAGACGTCTCTCCGTTGCGAGGGCTTCTCCCGACAACCTCCTCCGGCCCCTTTTCTGCACGCCATCGACTATTTGCCGCTTGGCAGCAGCGCGTCTTTCAGCGGCTCGATCCATTGATGGTGCTCAGGATCGTAGATGCCGAAGCCGGCGCAGAATTCCCAGTAGGCGAAGCCCATTTTTCGCTTCAGCGCCTCTTCGGCGACGAAGCGGGTCCAGCGGACGCGCGATTCGAGGTCGGCCTTGCTGTAGGCGCCGAACTCGCCGAGCCAGATCGGCCGGCGATGCTTGACCGCCCAGGCGATCGCGGCGTCGAAGTCGCGTACAACGGCGTTCTTCTCGGTCGGCGTGCCGGTCCACTTCGTGCCGAGCCATTGTTGCGAGTAGGGCCCGACCCAGCTTGCCCCCTGGTGGGTAAAGTGGAACGGGTTGTAGTAATGGACCGTGACCACCAGATGGCGATCTCTTTCCGGCAACACCAAGCTTGGCAATTCTTTGATGGCGTTCCAGGCGATCGGGCCGACGACGATCTCGCGGGTCGGATTCGTGCGGCGGACGACCTCGATTGTCTCGGCCAAGAGCCGGTTCCACTTGTCGGCGGTCAGATTTCCGTTCGGCTCGTTGAACAACTCGAACGCCAGCGCCCGCGGATAGCCCTGGTAGTGCTCGGCAAGCTGCCGCCAGAGGGCCATGAATCGCTCGCGGTGTTTGTCGGGCTGCTGCACGAGTTTATCATAGTTTTGCATGTTCACGATCGGCATGATCCGCCGCCGCAGTGCCTGGTTGATCGCCCAATCGATGCGAGCGAGGAACTTCGGGTCGATTCGGTAGGGAGGCGACGCCTCGGCATGGGCGGACCAGCAGACCGGCAGCCGCACCGCGTCGAAGCCGGCCGACTTGATTCGATCGAAATACTCTTCCTTGAGCACGACGCCCCAGTCGCCCTCCTTCGGCGCTTCCAGCGCGTTGGCGAGATTCACGCCGCGTCCGAACACGGGTTTCAATTGCTCGTAGAACGGATCGTCGAAGACCCTTTTCGTAGCGGCGCGATCGAATCGCACGGCGCGGATGTTATTGACCATGAAGCGATGTGAGCGGCCGGCCCGATCCAACAGCACTTGAAGCGAAACAATGTTCTTCAGGTCGAGCGGATAGCCGAAGTCGCCGTGCCAATTGCCGAACGGCACCACCAAGGTCGCCCGGCCGCGCCGCGGCACGCGAACCGCCTCGGCGTTGCAGTGGTTTCGGCCGTCGGCCCCGGGGTTGTTGACGTTCAGCAGCACGCGGACGGGCACGTCTTGCGGATTGTACACGTCCATCTCGACGCCTTCGAAGCCGCTCAAGTCCCATTTCCCCTCGCGCGGCTCGATCAGAACGCTGGGCCACGAAGCGGCAGCCTCGGTTGTGATTTGCAGCGCCGGCTTTCCGGCATGTTGCGTCATCGCCGTTGTGGCCTGCTTGGGGCTAAGCTTGATGTTCTTGATGTTCTTGAAATCGACAATCGTCCTCGGCGCGGCGGGACTTTTGCCGGCGGCGGTGGGGGCCCATGCCAGAAGAAGCCCCAGCGCGGCGGTCCGGACGCCCGCTCGCAACAAGCCCGCGTAGCGCAGCGAGATTTTCAGTTGTCGTCGGTTCATTTTTACAGCCCCCCGTTGTGGAAAGCAGAATTGTTGCGACACGTTTCTCTGCGTGACTCCCGATACCAATGCGGGGCGCGACGCGACTAGATCGCGGGCATGCGCCCATAATACTAGTCCTTACCCGTGTGCCTCGTACCCGTTGGCCATCCTCCACAATGCTGCGTGTCGGTAGGCCACAATGCCACACCCCTCAAAATGATTCACACACGCGTGCCGCAAGCACACCAAGCGTCTCCGGCACAGTTGCCGCCGATCGTCATTGCCGACTTTCGTCAGCATGGCGACGGCTGGGCGATGAGCGAAGCGTGGCGGTTCACTTGCTGGGCGAGGCGAGGGAGGGTGCCGAGCTACTTCGCTCCTTTCCGTTGCGCATTCGCGCGACACAGGACCTAACTCGCGCCATCGTGCGATGCCCAAGATTACCAATTGCCTCACTTCTTGTCAATAGTTTAGTATTGTGTCCCCGGACCTCTGTCCGGCCTGATTGTACGGCATCAAGCACAAAACTGCCTGCCTCTTGAAGCATACCCTGGAACATGACGACGCCTGGCCGCGGTTCGTGGAGAAGGCGCATCGCTTCAAACAGCAGGTGTCACTTGGGCCCCTGGCCGCCTTGGCACCTCCCCATCAACGCAGCAAGGCGCGGTGGATGAACCTGGACGTGCCGGTAGCCTGGGCCCAGGAAGCGTCGCTGGCCTTGGAGCGTCCCAAGGCGTTGCGGAAAGCGGGGCTCAACGTGCGGCAAGTCGAGGAGAAGTTGGGCTGGCTGCGAAACTACGCCCAACCGCTGCGCCGCTGGAGAGAAATGCTGGCGGTAATCGGCACGGCAGAACATTACATTCGTCACCAGGGGTTCCATGCCCAAGCGGCCGGGGAACTTGCCGCACGCTTGCCGGTCTCGGCGATTCCCGCCGTCAAGCGGCCCCGCAAGCAGGTACTGGAATTCGTCCAGACGCAAGGGCGCAAGCACGGGGGGACGAACGGCTGCTGGGCTCCAGCGAAGTCCTGGAGTCGATCATTGGCAAGTTCAAGCACGTGGCTGGAGAGGGTGGCCACCACGGCTTGACCGAAATGGTTCTGAGCATCGGGGCCTTGGTGGGCAAGGCACGTTGACGACCGTGCAAACGGCTCTGACCGAGGTCACGACCCATCAAGTCTGGGATTGGCGTCACGAGCACCTCGGCCCGACAGTGCACAGCGTTCGTCAACGAATCAGGCATGCCCTGCACCCGGAACAAAAACGGACAACACTGCTCCTCAATACCGGCTGATCCTTTCACGCTGCCAGATGTTGACTATCCAATCTCCCCCCGTTATATTCAAGCTTGGCGGAAATCAAATATTCTATCACTGGGGGGGATGGCATCATGACGCGAATTACAGACACATGGTGGTGTTTCGCGGTACTTCTGGTGCTCGGTAGTTGCATCCCATTTCCTTGCGGCGCCGCTGTGGTCGGCTGCTGGGAGTTCGAGGACGGAACGGCAACCGACCTGTCGGGCATGGGCCACCACGGAACCTTCGTGGGCAGCGGAACGTACGCGGTCAACGATCCGACTCGCGGGGCCGTGTTGAGAGTGGACGGTGCTGGGAACTATGTGCGATTGGCAAACCCTACTTCAACAGACTTGCCCGATGGTTACTCCGAGAGGACCATGGTGGGTTGGGGTAAGCTGGATGTCGCCTCCGGAAGCTACGCTTGGATCGCCAGCTACGGTCAACCAGGGCATCAGGATAGCATGTTCATCGGTCGCGCTGCGGGCACCGAAGCATTTGGCGGAGGATGGACGAGCGACGTCAGGCAACAGAAATTTCTGGGACACGCAATGGCATTTCCTCGCCCTGACCTATACGCACGACGGAACAACTGGAACCGCGACGTTGTACGGCGATTGGGATGGCACGAATGGGTTCAAGAGTACCGAGACGAGGGATTGGTACTTGAATCGCAAGAACGCGTTCTTGGGAAAACAATCTTTTGACGAGCCATTAGCCATCGAGAGCTGGGACGGGCTGATCGACGATGTGGCAATTTTTGATACGGCGCTCTCCGAAAGCGACATCATTGAAATCTACAGCAACGGCTTGGCGTCGTATCTGGGCGGAAATGATACCGTCCCCGAGCCCGCTAGCATCCTGGTGTGGGCCGTCCTCGGCGTGGTGGGTTTGATGCGGTGGAAACGTGGGGGGGGTAGCGAGGCTGACATACACCCTCGCAAATGCCGAATCGCGATTCGGCGTGCGTTGCCGGCACGCGGTTCGGCTGAGCCGTGCGAGAACTACGGTTTGGAGAGGGCGTATCTCTGAAGTTTGAGAACCTCTAGTTTCTGGAGGAAACACTAATGAAGAAATCGCTAATCTGCGCAATGGCTATTGCAGTAGTCTCGACTGCGGCAGGCGGAAACGCATCTGCCAGCGTGTTCACGCCTGGTGGCTTGTTTTTCGCCTCCAATAACGTGAACCATGGCACCATTTATGACATTTCTGGAGGAGGAGATTTTTCGGGGGCAACAGCATTTGCCGACGGTGTACTACGTAATGACGGGCAAATGACGTGGTCGGCTGATCGGTCCACAATGTACGCGACCACTCGGAATTCAGGGATCATTAACGCTGTGGACGCCTCCGGCGAAGTCTCTACGTACTTTGATGGTTTTACCGATTACAAGATCCTGACGGGTATTGTTCAAACGCAAAATGGGCGTCTGTTGGTTGCGTCCTATCTTGAGGGCAAGGTCTATGACGTCACCAACCCAGCGAATGTCACGACGCACGCAGAAGGCATGTCCTATATTCGCAACCTATTAGAGCTACCCTCTGGTGAGATTCTGGCCGGGGGCAATGGGAAGATATGGGACATTTCAAGTGGGGCCCCCACCGTCTGGGCCACTATGCCCGGATGGGTGGCCGATATGGACTACACAAGCACGGGTAGTGTGTATGCAACGGTTTGGGAAGGCACCTCCTCAAGAGGCATCTATGATGTAACGGGCGGAGGGATAATCGATTCGTACGACAGGTTCGCATGGACCGATTACAGCGACTTCCGTGGCTTGGCCATCGACCGACGAACCGATCAGATACTAGCGGCGCCAGCTTATCTAAACATGATTGTCGATGTTACGAGCGGCGGTTGTTTCCAACTCAACGACCCCTCACAGTATTGGGCGTACAACATCCCGACGACCAGTGACGCTGCCTTTGACTTCGTGCCGTTTTCCGCGTCTGTCCCAGAACCCGCCACCCTTGTTATTTGGAGCCTACTCGGCCTTTGCGGCTTCCTCTGGCATGGCAGCAACGGGAAGAGCAAAGAGTAAGGAAAACGCGGATCGCGCGATCCTTGCCCAGCCCACACCGATTTGTCGAGCCGTGCGAAAACCGTGTGTTTTGACCGGGAGGTGCCTTTAACGCAACGAAGAGGATGTCATTGATGAGTAGAAAAGACCAATTGAAGTGCTTTATGACCATCGTGGTGCTGGTCTTGTCGGCGGGTGCCGCGCAAGCCGCAATCATCAACATCGAAACCGTGCCAGTGGGGAACCTGGGCAACGCGGGAGAGCTTTGCACGGGCGGCTGGGGCCAGGACCGTATTTGCGGGGCCGTGGACTACGCCTACAACATTGGCAAGAACGAAGTGACCGCCGGACAATACACCGCGTTCCTCAACGCCGTGGCGAAAACGGATCCCTACGGGCTTTATAGCACCGCTATGTGGTCGGCTTACGGCTGCAAAATCCAGAGGACCGTCTCGTCGGGAAGTTACAGCTACTCCGTGGCGGAAGACTGGGCCAACCGCCCTGTGAACTTCGTCTCCTGGGGCGACGCGGCCCGCTTTGCCAACTGGCTGCACAACGGTCAGCCGACAGGAACGTTGACAGGTAATCCGGTGCAGGATGCCGGCCTTACGGAGGACGGAGCGTACTCTCTCAACGGCGCGACCAGTGATGCGGCTCTGATGGCTGTCAGTCGCGAGGCCGACTGGAAGTGGGCCATCCCCACCGAGGACGAGTGGTACAAGGCGGCCTATCACAAGAACGACGGCGTGACCGGCAACTACTTCGATTATCCAACCGGCAGCGACAGCGCGCCGAGTAACGACCTGACCGACCCCGACGGTGGGAACAATGCCAACTACAATCAGAACGGTTACACGATCGGCAGCCCGTACTACACGACCGAGGTGGGTGAGTTCGAGAACTCCGCCAGCCCGTACGGCACCTTCGACCAGGGCGGAAACGTGTGGGAGTGGAACGAAACGGCCGAGGACTCCAAGCGATCGATGCGTGGCAGTTGTTGGGTGGACAGCATCAACCCCGACCTATTGGCCGCCAACTCTCGGTACATCGTCCACACCCCGATGTACGCCAACCAGTACCTGGGGTTCCGAGTCGCAAGTGTCGCGGTGGCGGTCCCAGAGCCCGGCACCCTTGTTATCTGGAGCCTACTCGGCCTCTGCGGCTTCCTCTGGCATGGCAGCAACGGGAAGAGCAGAGAGTAGGACGAAATAAAGGGGTCGGGAGTCTTTGATCTTGACAGGATCATAGCAGGACGATAATCTCCGACCATCATGCCACGACGATTGCGAGTTTCCAGCGGAGGATACGCCTACCACGTGCTGAACCGCGCCGTGGGGCGGATGCGGATTTTTGGCAAGCAGCGAGACTTTGAGGCGTTCGAGGAGGTGCTTGCGGACGCCAGAGCCTGCTTGCCGATGCGAGTTTTAGCTTGGTGCGTCCTGCCCAATCATTGGCATTTTGTGCTTTGGCCGCGAAAGGATGGCGACCTGTCGGAGTTCATGCGTTGGCTGACGGTCACCCATACCCAGCGTTGGCACGCGTCACATCACACGGCGGGAACCGGCCCTCTTTATCAGGGGCGTTTCAAGTCATTTCCTATTCAGGAGGACGATCACTTGCTGGCCGTGCTGCGGTATGTCGAGCGCAATCCGCTGCGGGCGAACCTGGTGAAAGACGCCGAGGCGTGGCGATGGTGCAGTCTATGGCATCGTGTGCAAGGAAACACCGCCCGACTGCTGGACGCTGGGCCGGTGACGTTGCCGAGAGGCTGGCGGCAACACGTGCAGTCGCCGCAGACGGACGCGGAACTGGAGGCGTTGCGTCGGTCAGTGGTCCGTGGCGCGCCCTTCGGCGAGACATCGTGGCAGGAGCGGACAGCGACGCGACTGGGGCTCGAATCGACGTTGCGTCCCCGAGGTCGTCCGTGGAAACACAACCCGGAGAGTGAGTAAAGACTCCCGCCCCCTTTATGCCGTCCCTTGCCCAATTTCAGATGGTTTGTGACTTATGCATGGTGCGACAATGCCTTGGCCGCCGGACATCACGGCCAGCCAAGCGTCCAACGGATGCAGACCGTGCGAGCGCGAGTGACAAGAGTGAAGCTATGGCTTCTTGGCCAATTCAGCGTTAAGATATTTCACTGCCGCCTGCAACTGGCGATCGACGGGCTGGGGTGATTCGTCGTTGACGCCGGTGGTCTTCTCGCCGTGCTCGACGGGCGACGGAAGCACATCGCGATCGCGGCGATCCTTGATTAGACGGATCATCTCATCATCGGCCAGTTCGATCTTGTGGCCGGCGTCGGGCATAACGCCCCACTGGTCCGAGTCTTTGGCGTTGGGGAAGCGGTGGATGTTCTTGCCGCTGGGGCGGCGATAACTGGCGGTGGTCAGCTTCAAGAGGCTCCTCCCGCCATCCAACTGGATGAGAGTCTGAACGCTCCCCTTGCCCCAGGTTCGTTCGCCGATCACGACCGCGCGCTTGTGATCTTGCAGGCAGGCGGCGACGATTTCGCTGGAACTGGCGCTGAAACGGTTGACCAGCACGGCCATCGGAAAGCCGGAGAAGGCGCCCTCTTTGTGGGCGTCCCAAGCGTGTTCGGGACTGTTGCGTCCCTTCGTGCTGACGATCCGGCCCTGGGAGACGAACAGGTCGCTGACTTCGATGCCCGCGCTGAGGAGTCCGCCGGGATTGAAGCGGAGATCCAGGATTAAGCCGCGGAGCTTGTCCTTTTGGAGTTGCGACAAGACCCGCTGCAAATCGGCAGCCGTCTCGGAGCTGAAGGCCGTCAGCCGCAGGTAGCCGATGTGCTGCTGGGGATCGAGCATGTAGTGCCAGCGGCCGTCCGGCCCTCGGCGATCGCCGAGTACGGTTTCAAGATGGATTCTCTCGCGGACGAGCTTGATTTTGGTCTTCTCGTGCTTGCCGGGATGCACGACGGTCAGCGTCACCGGGGCGCCTTCTTCACCCTGTAGCCGTTTGACGGCCTCGTCGAGATTGACGCCGTCGGTGCTGCGGCCGTCGATTTCGAGGATGCGGTCGCCGGCCAGTATGCCCGCACGGTAGGCGGGCGTGCCGTAGATCGGGCTGAGCACGGTGAGTTGGCCGTCGTCGGCAGCGATCTGAATTCCGATGCCGCCGAACTCGCCCAGCAGTCGGCGGAAACTGCTGTGCTTCGTCCGCCGAAATGTAAGTGGAATACGGGTCGAGCTTGCTCAACATGCCGCGGATAGCCGAATCGACGAGTTCGCGGCGATCGACCTTAGTGACGTAGTCGTGCTCGACCTGATCGATGGCGTCGACGAGGGTCTTGAGGAGGTCGTAGTCGCTTTCCTGGGGCTTCTTCGCCGGCTCCGCAGACGCGCCGAGGACGGGCAGCGCCCGCCAAGCACCAAGACCAGCAACAGCCGACGGCAGATGAACCGAACCATAGCAACGGCGCTCCTTCGCGCAGTAAGTCAAGCTCCATCGTACAAGAGGGCGGTTGGCCGGACAAGACAATCGCTTCCCTTCGGGGCGCGGCGAAATAGGGCGGCAGGAGAGCGGAAACTGCCCGTCGCGATCACCCAAAACTACTACGCCCACCGCTTCATGGTCGATACACCGTGTGGTTAGATATGGATCGATCGTCTGGACAACTCGGCTGTTGGAGCACATCATGGTTGTTGACCGGCCAAGCAAGGCTGTTTGGCTCGGCATAGGGCCAGGAGGGAGGTTCCATGCGATCCGACGTGCTGCGACAGCTTTTCCAGGCGGGCAATCCGATCATAGCGATCGAGACGCCGGACGAACCGAGGGCGGCGGCGGCGGTTCGGGAAATCGCCCAGCAGTTGCGGCTGCCGCTGCTGGAGTGGTCGGTCACGGACGGGCTGGTGGCCGCGCCGCCGCGCCGTCGAAGCCGCTGGTCGAACCGGGGAAGGTTGCGGCCGCGCTGCGGTACGTCAATCAATCCGCGAGTCCGGCGATCTATCTGTTCAAAGACGTCGGGCCCCACTGCAAGGATGCACAGGTCGTCCGGTCGCTCCGCGATCTCTATTTTTCGCCCAACTCGCGGCCGTGGACGCTGGTTCTGGTCGAGGCGATCGGCTTACCCTCGGACGTGCGGCGGCTGGCCGTCCCCTTCGACGTGGGCTGGCCGGCCGCGGAAGAACTCGAGGAGATCGTCCGCACGACCTTTCAAGAGGTGCGGCACAACAGCCTTGAGCCGATTGAATCGAGACTCACCAAACGCGAGTTGGAGACGCTGGTGCAGACGCTGCGCGGGCTGACGAGCGAAGAGGCCGCGCGGGTGGTCGCCGGCGCGATTCGTGAAGACAACGTGCTGGACGTCTCCGATCTGCCGCGGATCGTCGACGCCAAGCGGAATTTGCTGGGCACGACCGGCTGCCTGGAGTCGATCGCCGCCGACGTTTCGCCGGACGACATCGGCGGGCTGAGCAATCTGAAGCGCTGGCTGAACATGCGGCACGGCGGTTTTTCGGCCCGCGCGCGAGAGTTCGGACTCGATCCGCCGCGAGGCATCCTGCTGCTGGGCGTGCAGGGCTGCGGCAAGAGCCTTTGCGCGAAGGTGGTCGCCTCGGCGTGGCGGATGCCGCTGCTGCGGATGGACCCGGGCGTGCTCTACCAGAAGTACATCGGCGAGAGCGAAGCGCGGCTGCGCGAGGCGCTTCAGCAGGCCGAGTCGATGTCGCCGGTGGTCTTGTGGATCGACGAGATCGAGAAGGCGTTCGCGTCGGCGGGCAGCGATTCGGCCGACGGCGGGCTGTCGCAGCGGATGTTCGGGACGCTGCTGTCGTGGATGCAGGACCACCGCGCCCCGATCTTCCTGATCGCCACGGCGAACAACCTGACGCAGTTGCCGCCGGAGTTGATGCGGAAGGGCCGGTTCGACGAGATCTTCTTCGTCGATTTGCCCGGTCCGCGCGAGCGGGAGGCGATTTTCGCGATCCATTTGAAGAAGCGCAATCGCGACAAGGCCGACTTCGATTTGCCGCGCCTGGTCGCCGCCTCCGAGGGGCTAAGCGGCGCCGAAATCGAGCAGGCGGTGGTCTCCGGGCTGTATGCCGCCTTTGCCGACAAAGCGGAATGCACCACCGAGCACATTCTTGCGGCCATCCAGGCGACGCAACCGCTTTCGGTGGTCATGCGCGAACACGTCGAGCGGCTGCGAGCCTGGGCCAAGGATCGCTGCGTGATGGCCGACTAAGGGCCACACGAGCGGAAACAACCGTCGCGGATGGTATTCCCCGACTGTTCAGCCCAGGCCGGAAAATCGATCCCTCTGCGTACTCCTCTACAACACGCCCAGGCAAGGGGGGATTTGCCGGCGACGGCGGAATTCGTTTGCCCAATCGGTAGAGTCGGTTCATAATGAGGGGACTTGCACGCTGCTGGCCCGGGACCCAGCGTGTGCCGGCGGCGCCATTCCGCACGGCGCCGGGGCATTCGTCTCCAACTCTTCACTACCGCTCGCCAATGGGAATGACTATGTCGAAACCTCGCTTTGGCCGTTTTGGACGGGTTGCTCGCCGCACGAAGAACTCGCATTCCCGCCTTCGACAACTCCAGCATCGCGCCTGCATTGAAGCGTTGGAGTTGCGACAATTGCTGTCGATCACGCTGGCGACGATTCCTGATGCGACGCTTCCGGCGGGAGCGACGATCTACATTCCGCTCGCCGGCAGCGACTCCGGGCAGGCGATAAGCTACTCCGTGACGGCTTCGGATTATTCCCAAATCACTCCCGTCATGATGCCGGAAACCAACAAGAGTTTGCGGTTGAACGTCGACATCAACGGCACCGACCAGCAGATGGACTTTCAGTTGTTCGACAATCTCTCGCCGGCCACTGCGGCGGCGATGGAAGCGTTGGTCGATTCAGGGTTCTATGACGGTCTGCAGATCTATCGGAATGGCCTGGATTCGGACGGCACGCCCTTTGTCATCCAAGGCGGCAACGATCCGCCGACCGGCGCAATCAAGGCGAACCAGCCGCAGATGGCCGAAGAGTTCAATCCGAATCTTGAGTTCACCACGGCCGGCCTACTGGCGATGGCGCGCACGCAGACGCCGAGCACCAGTTCGACGGAGTTCTTTGTCACCGAGAAGGCCACGCGGTTCCTCGATTTCAGCTATACGCTCTTCGGCGTCCAGACGGCCGGGACAGACGTGATTCAAACGATCGCGGCCATGCCGAACCAGGGTTCGGACACGGACCCGTCCGGCGTTGGTTATCTCGTAACGCCCGTGACCATCACTTCGGCCTCGATTTTCACCGATACTCAGAACGGCGTTTTGCAACTGAGCGCGCCGGCCGGAGTCACGGGCACGGTCACGGTCACCGTAACTGCCAGCGACGGGATCGATCCGCCGGTGACGCAGCGGTTCACCGTGACGATTGGGGCCGACGACCCGACGAATCCCGCCAATCCGTTTGCCGGCGTGATTCCGAGTGCGCCGACCGACATTTCTTTTATGCCTCCCGGTGGAGGCAGCAGCGACACGTCGACCGAGAACCACGCTCTCCAGTTTCAGGTTCTCGGGCGTGACGAGTGGAAACGTTGTGGAGATCCTCGCCGACGGCAATGTGATTGGTCAAGCGACCGCCTCCGGCACGTCCGTTGTGGTTACGACGGACGCCTCGACGATGCTGACGAATGGAGATCACACGTTTACCGCGATCCAGGTTGCCAAGGACCAGACCGTGTACGTCAACGAGGCCGGCGGCCTGCAGCCGATCAGCAAGACGGCGGACGTTCCAAGCCAGAATTCGCCCGCCGTGCAGCTTACGATCGACGCATCGCTGTCGGTATCGGTCAACAACGCAGCGGGACAGGCCAACCCGACCAGCGTTTCCCCGATCAATTTCCTCGTCCAGTTCAACGAGCCCGTCACCGACTTCACCGCAAGCGACGTGGACTTCAGCGGCAGTACGACGCCGGGGACATTGGTGGGAACGGTAACCGGCAGCGGCACGACCTACAATCTGGCCGTGACCGGCATGACCGGCAGCGGCACGGTGACCGCCAGCATTATCGCCGGAACGGTGCATGATGAGGTGGGGAATGCCAACCCGGCCTCGATCGGCGACAGCGGCGTGACCTACGACACCATCCGGCCGAGCGTGACGATCGTTCAGGCAGCCGGACAAGTCGATCCTACAATGGGATCCACTATCCACTTTACCGTGACTTTTAGCGAGCCGGTCAGCGACTTCATCACCGGCGACGTAACGCTCGGCGGCACGGCCTATGGAAAGCTGGTGCAAACGGTCACGGGCAGCGGCACGACCTACGACGTGGCCGTGAGCGGCATGACCGGCAACGGCACGGTGGTCGCCTCGGTTGCGGCCGCCGTTGCCCACGACGCTGCCGGCAATTCCAATGTTGCGTCCACCAGTTCGGACAACACGGTCCAATTCAATCTGGCCGCCCAGCCGACCTTCCGTTTGACCGCACCGAACGGCGGAACTTTCAACGTCGGCCAGACTGTCGTGATCGCCTGGTATAACACGAACATCATCGCCGGCACGAACATCAGCCTCAACTATGACACCGACAGAACGCCGAACTATACCGAACACTGGATCGAGATCGAGGGGGTGCCTGCCGCCAACGGCTATGGCACCTACACGCAGTGGGACACGTCCAACGTCGCACCCGGAACGTATTACATCGCCGGCTACCTGTGGTCCGGCGGCAAGGCGATCCGCTCTTACTGCACCACGCCGATCACCATCGTGGCTCCCAAGCCGGTGTTCCGTCTGACGGCGCCAACCTCCGGGACCTACAACGTCGGGCAAACGGTCACCGTTGTCTGGGCGGCCAGCAATTTTGCCAACGGCAGTGACGTCAGCCTCTTCTACGACTCGGATGCCGTGATCAACCGCAACGAGCATTACTTCGAGGTAGGTCAGGCGCAGGCCAACAACCTGCAGACGGCCGGCTACGGCAGCTACACCTGGAACACCGCCGGAATGAGCCCGGGGACCTACTATATCGGCGGCTATCTGTGGTCGAACGGCCGGCCGACCTGGTCGCATCTCGCCCAGGCGATCACGCTTGTCGCTCCCAAGGCGAGCTTCCGCATCACGGCGCCCACCTCGGGGAGCTACGCCCAGGGGCAGGATGCGACGATATACTGGGTGGCCAGCAATTTCGCCGACGGCAGCACGGTCAACCTCTTTCTTGACACGGATACCGCGATCAACGGCAACGAACATTACATTGAGATCAGCAAGGTGACGGCCGCCAACTCCGGCGGTTACAGCCACTACACCTTCACCGTTCCGGCGCTGGCGCCGGGCAAATACTATGTCGGCGGCTACCTGTGGTCCTACGGCCGGCCGGCGTGGTCGCATCTGATGCAGCCGATCACGATCACGGGCCCGGCCCTGATGGTCGATGCTTCGGTTGCTCCGTCGGGCAACGTCTCGGCCTTGACCGAAGCCCAGCTTCAGCCGATCATCGTCGAGGCCGAGCGGCGGCTGACGGCCGCCACGGGCATCCAGGTTGCCGCGGCGATGACGGGTGTGTCGGTCGAGATCGGCGACCTGCCGGCGAACATGTTGGGCGAGGCGGAGGGGTCGTCCATCTACATCAGCCGCACTGCGGCAGGCTACGGCTGGTTCGTCGATTCGACGCCGGGCGACGACAGCGAATTCAGCGATCCGCGCGGTCCCTACGCCCTGGCCGCACCCGCGGGGAGCACCGCGGCAGACCGCGTCGACCTGTTGACGACCGTGATGCACGAGATGACGCATCTGCTCGGCTACGACCACTCCGATTCGCTTGATCTGATGAATCCGACTCTGGCCTTGGGCGAGCGACGATTCTTCGACGAGCCGCTGCCGCCGCCAACCGAGACCAGCGCGATCGATCAGGTGTTCGCATCGACGGGTGGCGATGCCAGAAGTTGGGTCTCGCTGTAACGCCGCACGTGATGGACCCAGGCGGGCGGGACGTTGAGCCAAACGGCGTCGCGGCGGATTTCGTGCGGGTCGAGCACCGCTCGCATCGCGCGGGCGACTCCGCGCAACCGCGCCCGCTCCGCCCGGCCGCTCACCAACGCGCGGGCGGGCCGCACGGCTATGTACTCGAAGAACGAGAGCGTTCCGCCGGGTGACAGCAGACCGACAAGCGCCGCCAGGATTTGCTCGACCACGGCGCGGCCGAAAAATTGTTCAGCGGAAGGCCCGACACGATGACGTCGTAGGTTTGCTCGTGCGGCAACTGCTCGATAGGGCAGTGCAACACGCGGGCGCGATCGGCAACCGCCTGAAACGCCGGGTCGTGCCGGAAGCGGTCCTGCAACTGCCGCACGAACGTCTCGTTGAGTTCCACCAGGTCGAGCGAGTCGGCCTTGCCCATGCCGGCGATGATGCGGCGGGTGACCGCGCCGGTGCCGGGACCGACCTCAAGTATCTTTTGCGGCTGCGTGGCGGAGCCAAGCGTTTGCCCGTTGGCGTACGTAGTAGAATCGGCCGGCGGATCGCATGTAGGACGGATTTCCGAATCCGTCGCCGGCAAATGGACGGATTCGGAAATCTGTCCTGCCGAGTCGCGCCGTCCGCTGTTGGATTCTTGGCCGACGAAGCGGGCCAACGCGGCGGCCAGAAACCGGCCGCTGGGCAACATCGCCCCCGTGCTATGGAAATTTCGCAGGTATTCGCGAAAGAACAGGGCATTCTCGGCAAATCGGCGACGCATAACCCCCGATTCTACCGCAGGAACACCGGCCGTGCCATCCCGTCGGGTAGGATGGCGCTGGCGGGAATCACCAGTTCGGATCGCTTCTCGACCGGCGCAGGCTTCTTCTTCACAGCCGTCTTGTGAGTCGCCTTGGCCACGTGCTTGTGTTTCAGCATGGGCTTCGGCGGCGGCGCGATCCGATCGAGCGCGCGCTTGAAGGTCAGATACTCATCGTGCGAAAGCGCCGATTTGGCCTCCTGCAGAATTAGCACCCGCTCGGTGCGGCTGATGTGGCCGTCGGCCCTGGCGTAACAGATCATGTCGCAGAGATCCTGCCGGGCGGCCAATGCCGCCAAACGGCCGGATTGGGTTGCGGCAGCCAAAGACTGGCCGCCGACGGCCAGCGTGGCCAGCAGGAGCACAGCACCCAAGGTCCATCGCAGTCGCATGATTCCCCCCTTTGCATCGCAGCGTTACGGGCAGCAAAACTAGTATTCTCATCGGAACCGGATTTCCCGGAACTTAACGCACACAGCCCCTAGGCGTCAGACTTTAGCTGAGCCGGGGCGAAAAACCGGCAAAATCGCCAAAGGCTTCGCAGATACCCCAGATTGAAGGCGATGGCGGCGACGGAAGCATCCGAAGGGAGGCTGTCGTGCTGAACGCCGGGGCCTGTCTCGATTCTTGTCCTATACCCTTCGCGGCGGAGTTCAATATTACCCCGGAGCGCAAGCGAGGATGCGCAACCTGCTCCCTCGCTTGCGCTTCGGGTTAGTGTGCATCGCGATCGCGGAAACGCCTCTTCTCAGAACTCCTCTTGATACTCCCCGAACTCCTCGTAGGGCTTTTGCGAGAGGTTCTCGAAGCGGGTGAACTTATCGAACCAGGCGAGTTTGACGTCGCCGATGGGGCCGTTGCGCTGCTTGGCGACGCTGACGTTCACCACCCCTTCCAGGCCCTTCTCGCGTGCTTCCTCGCGGGTTTCCCATTCGCGCCAGATGAACATCACGACGTCGGCGTCCTGTTCGATGGCCCCGGACTCACGGAGTTGGCTCAAGCGCGGGCGATGCCCCTCCTTCACTGCATCCGCTTGGCGGTTCAACTGCGCCAGGCAGAGCACGGGTATTTCCAGCTCGCGGGCCAAGCCCTTCAGCCGCCGAGCCATCTTCGAGACTTGCTCCTGACGCGGGTCGCGGGGGTCGTCGGGCTGAATCAACTGAAGGTAGTCGATCACAATCAGTCCCAGTTTCTGCTTGCGTTTCAATCGCCGGGCGCAGGCGGCGATCTCGGTGATCGTGCGCGAGGGGGTGTCGTCGATAAACAGCGGCGCCTTGCTCAACCTGGCGGACGTCTCGACCAGCTTCCTGCGATCATCGCCCGACAGGCATCCGCTGCGAAACTTGTTGGCGTCGATCCGGCCTTGCGAACAGAGCATGCGGTGGGCCAATTCGAGCCGGGCCATTTCCAAACTGACGAACAACGTCGGTACGTTGGCCTCGATGGTAACGTACTCGGCGATGTTGGTCGCCAGCGCGGTCTTGCCCACGCTCGGCCGCGCAGCCAACACCACGAACTCCGAATCGTGCAGCCCGCTGGTCAGATTGTCGAGGTCTTTGAACCCGGTAGGTACGCCCGCAGCCGCGCCGCGTTCGAGCTGGGCATCGATGCGGTCAAGCGCTTCGATCATCAAATTGTGGACGGTCGTGATCTGGTCGGTGCTGCGCTCGTCATGCACGGCGAAGATTTGCTCCTCGGCGCGGCCGACCAGTTCGCGCGGGTCGAGGGTCGGCTCGTAGGCGTCACGGAGAATTTCCGTGCTGGCGTGGATCAACGCCCGCAGCGTCGCCTTCGCACGAACGATCTGAGCGTAATAGACGGCATTGGAGGCGTAGGGAACCGCGTGGAGGACTTCGCCCAGGTAGGCCGGGCCGCCGATCAGTTCGAGGTCGCCGGCCGAACGCAGACGGTCCAACAACAACGTGGCGTCGATGCGTTTTCCCTTGTCGTGCATGGCCAGCAGATGGCGGTAGAGCTTCTCGTTGGCCGCGGCGTAGAAGTCTTCGGGCCGAAGCACCAGCGCGACGTCGTCGGCGAGGTTCGGGTCGAGGAGGATGCTGCCGAGGACGCCCTTCTCGGCGTCGAGGTCGTGCGGCGGCAGGCGATCGAGGATTTCCGAGCTAACCCGCGCCGGCGTGCGGCCGGCATCGGTGCGATAGGCGGTGGACATGGGAGCGAGGATTGATGATCGGTGATTGCTGAATGATGAATGACGAATAATGGACGTGAATGATCGCGTCAAAGCCGCATCTTAAGACGCGGCGGACAAACTGGCAAGCCTACACCGTAAGCGTTCGCAGGCCGGAAACAGAGGGGGACGGAGGAGGTTTTCGGCGACAGTATCCGCCGCAGGAGAAGATATTTCTCCGAAAACCTCCTCCGTCCCCTTGCCGCCCAGTGAACGGTTACGCCTACACCGAAGTGGTGACACGACAATTGGTTATGGTATACCAGGCGTGGACAACGTGTCGGGCTGCCCCAGTCAGGTGAAATGGCCGGTCCGGAAAAACCGGCAACGTAATTCAACTGGGGAAGAGCATTTGACAAGACACCGGCATCTTGGCCCTGTTTTTCGGCCACGGGCGAGATGCCCGTGGTACGTCCCTTAGGGCGGGCAAACCGCCTACTCGCCGGCGATCTCGAACGTGCAGCAGGCGTCGCCGGTGCGACGGCAAGCAACTTGCCGCACGTGCCGGCCGACGACGGCACTGAGCATTTCCTGATCGATGCGGCAGACGACTTGCCCGGCGTCGGCCATGCTGGCGAAGGGGCAACTTCGCCGGTGCACCGTCCAACGTCCGCTGCGGTTCTCGACCAGTTCGATCAACTCGCCATCGTCCGCAAACAGCGAGATCAACTGCCGCAGCCGGTCCAAGGGTTTTTTGGCGGTGACCTTCTGGTTGTAGTAGTCGGTCATCGCGCGGCTGACCCGCTTGAGAATCTTCTTTGCCGAATCTGCGCCGCAGACGTCGTGAATCGCCCGCCAGAGGGCCGACATCACGAGTTGCGGATCGTTAGCGAACAGTAGCAGAGCGGCGTCGGTGGCCCTGTAGACGTGTCGAGGGCGTCCGCGGCCGGGCAAGTCGCTCGACGGATCGTTCGACGAGTTGCGCGGCAACCAGGTCGTTGAGTTGCTCGGTGACGGCCGTGCGCGTCACACCCGTAGCTCGTATTAGGCCAGCCACGTTTTTGGGGGGGTGTCCGACCAACAGCTTGATAATCCGCAGGCCAGCCTGGCTGACGGTGATATCCTTCGTCATCATGCTCCTCCACTTGCCAATAATCATGGCATGATAGGCTATTGCCCAAAAATAGGCAATAACCCCACCCAGGCATGGGGGTAGAGAAAGGCCGCAGGTCACGGCCCACTGGTCGGCTGTAGCGAATCGACTCCGGCCTGCGGCGATTCCTTGCGGCGACGCCAATCGCGGCACGGATCGCAGGCAACCGTCGGCAGCGATGCGGGCGTTACCGCGCCGTCAGGCCGGGCTGTATCTGTTCGGCCGTGGGCTGATTGGTAATCGTCAGGTAGATGGCTGCTTCCATCATGGCAAAGTAGGTCGCGACGATAAGACCGCCCAGCCCGCAGGTCATAAGCGTCGCCATGACGGCTATCACGCCGCTGACAAGCTGGATGAGGAACAGCGTCAGCTTGTTGCCTTCCATCAAGCTCCTCGACAGTTGCAGCGACTCGACGATGCCAGTGTTACGATCGATGATCAGGTACTTGAACTGGGAAACTACCAGCATCACGTACCAGATCAAGACCACAGCCACGATCAGGCCGATGACGGCCAAAGCGATGGCCACCTCCTCGGAGACGAAGGCCGCGATTCCTGCCGGCAGCAGACACACGACAAATATCGCAAGCACGCCCAGGCCGACGAGAATCGAGACCGCCAGCACCTTGCCGAAGTAGGGTCCGCCCTTGAACACTTCGTTAATCTCCACGGCTTGTCCGCGGGCTTTCTTCAAGAAGAACATCGCCAGTCCGACTTCGATCCAGACCCCGAACAACAAGGAAACAATGAATCCTACAAACGGCACGAAACCGGCGACCATGCTCACGCCGAAGTTCAGGGCCCAGACGATCACGGCGGCAGCCAGACAGGTGCCCCAGTCCATTTTGAACAGGGTCCAGGCGCGAGTGAAGATATTGCCGAAATCGAGCTTGCCGGAGGCGCCCACGACGGAGAAGGAGCGGGGCGACTGGTAGGGATTGGCCGAATCGGCCGGAAACGAGTGCTGCACGCCGACGCCGCCGAACGGACTGGCACCGGGCGGGGGCGGCAGCGAGCCGGGCGCGGCCGCGGGGATCGACACGACGGCGCCGCAGGCGGGGCATCTCGCCTCCTTCCCCGCAGTGTCGTCGCCGGTACGCAGCAGTCTGCTACATTGTGTACAACGGAACTCGATCGCCATCGTATCCCGACTTTCTCGCTGAAACGTAGGACGGATTCCGAATCCGTCCGTGTTTCGGGGACGGATTTGGAGATCCGTCCACGGCGCTGGTTGCCTTGATCGGTTGTGAGTCCGCCGCCTACTTGAAGAATGGAATCGACAATGGGTACTTCCACACCTCGCCGCTGTTTGCCTTGATCCCGCCGATGATCGGAAAGACGATTGCGAGGACGCCGACGATCATAAGCAAAGGAATGCCTACGATCACGAAGATCAGTATGACGGAAATGATCGAAAAAAGGACCTCGCTGATAATCCAATTCACGACGATCTTCCCGTGTTGGTCGATTTCCGGCAGATCGGCTTTCTTCATTTGCCAGATCAAAATGGGAACTATCAGGCCGGCAAAGGGAACGATGAAACCTGCCAACTGCGACAAGTGCAAAAACATGGCCCACTGGCGGGTCTGCTGTTCGACGCTTCCCCCCCGCCGAACAACGAATCGAGGCCGCCGGTCGGCGTGGTGAGCAGTTTGGCCTTCGCCTTGGCGAACTCCTCGTCGGAGATTCCGCCGGATTGGTGCAACTGCTGCAACTTTTCCAATTCATCGGCAACGTTCATGGAACGGACTCCTTCAGAAGGAAGACTGTGGGATTGTCAACTCCGAAACGCCGCTTTTACCGAACTATCGCTCAACACGACCAGCGCCCAGATACCGAACGGCACCCCCAGCAGACAACAGGGTGAAAGGCAGGGGATCATTGCGATGATCGCCGCGGCCATGGCGAAGGAGTAGCTTTCGAGTTTCTTCATCTTCATGGCGCCGATGAGGACCACTATCCCCAGGATCAGTGCAATAACCCCTCCGGCGATTCCGGCGCCGCCCTCGAACATCATGGGCATCATGCGATTGGGGTTTTGCCGCCACATAGGGCCCATGCCCATTTGCGCCGCATTTATCGCGATGCCCGCTACTTGATTGAGTATCCCCAAGATCGCCGTTACGATCAGGGCGGTCGCCGGCCCCGCCACCCGCTGTGCCGCGAAGGCATCGACCTGCCCCGGCGGGAGATAGGTGGGCGATGCGGGCGACTGATAGGGGTTGTCGGAGGTCCCGGCGTCGGCGGCCGGAGGGGCGCCGAAGGGATTGCCGCCCGTCGAGGGAGCAAAGGGCGAAGGCGACGGCTCGTTTGGCACGGTCGAGCTGGCGGGAACGGTGCTGACCGCCCCGCACTCGGGACATTGGGCCTGTCGGCCGACCGTGCCGTCGTCCGTCCGCAACAACTTGCCGCACTGGCTGCAACGAAATTCAATCGGCATCAACTACCTCCCAATTGGACAATGGAGAATATAGCAAAGAATGGTGGGAGAGGAAATGGCAGTGAAAGCCCCAGGCATATTGGTTATGCTTCAGCCACGTAAGCGTTCACGGGCCGGAAACAGAGGGGGACGGAGGAGGTTTTCGGCGACAGTATCCGCCGCAGGAGAAGATATTTCTCCGAAAACCTCCTCCGTCCCCTTGCCGCCCAGTGAACGGTTACTTCAGCCACCCGCCATTCGTCATTCGTCGTTCGTCAATGGATATTTGGGATTTCGGCCCCAGCTTTTCCCCTGGCCGCTGCCTGCCGTCCCTTGTACGCTATGGGAATGCTCTCCCCCAGCGAAATCCTCGGTCCCGGCGGGCGGATTGCCGCCCGGTTGCCCAACTACGAGCACCGGGGCGAGCAGCTTGCCATGGCGGAGGCCGTCGATCGGGCCATCCGCCAGAGGCATCACCTCGTGGTCGAGGCCGGCACCGGCGTCGGCAAGAGCTTCGCCTACCTCGTGCCCGCCATCCTGGCCGCCGGCGGGCAGCAGCGGCAGCCGGCGATCGGGCGGACGCCAGACGACGCTACTGAGGAAGATACGAGAGAGCTCCGCCACAAGGGGACAATCCCATTTCTGCTGCACAGAAATCGGGACAGTCCCCGTGCCGCGTGGTCGTCTCGACGCATACGATCAGCCTGCAAGAGCAGTTGATGCAGAAGGATTTGCCGCTGCTGCACAGCGTCATCCCGGTGGAGTGTTCGGCGGTGCTGGTCAAAGGGCGTGGCAACTACCTGAGCCTTCGCCGGTTGGACAACGCCGTCAGCCGTGCCGCCGGGCTGTTCAGCGAGCCCGAGGAGTTCGAGCAGTTGGAGCAGTTGTTCGCCTGGTCGAAGCGGACGGCCGACGGCTCGCTGGCCGAGCTCGATTTTCGTCCGCTGCCGACGCGTTTGGGACGAGGTGGCCAGCGATCACGGCAACTGCATGGGCCGCGCCTGCCCGAACTACTACCAGTGCTTCTACTACAAGGCGCGGCGGCGGATGCAGAACGCCCAAATCCTCGTGGTCAACCACGCCCTGTTCTTCACCGATCTGGCGTTGCGGCGCGAGAACGTCAGCATCCTGCCGAAGTACGACGTCGTGATTTTCGACGAGGCCCATCAGATCGAGGCCGTCGCCGGCGATCATCTCGGGCCTGAGCGTCACCAGCGGGCAGATCGAATTCACGCTGCGAAAGCTCTACAACGATCGCACGAACCGCGGGCTGCTGGTGCATCACAAGCTGGACGACGCGCAGAAGGAAGTGTGGGAATGCCGCGATCGGGCCGCCGATTTCCTCGACGCGGTGGCGCCGCTGGCTCGACGAGCAGCCAGACGGCAATGGGCGGGTGCGACAGCCGAACATCGTCGCCAACCCGTTGAGCGAGAAGCTGCAGAAGCTGGTCGCCACGCTGCGGCGTCACGCCAACGGAGATCGAGTCGGCCGAGCAGCGTCAGGACTTCACCGCGGCCGCCAATCGGCTGGAATCGCTCGCCCGCGGCATCGACGACTGGCTCGGCCAGCGAATGCCCGAATCGGTGTATTGGATCGAGCGGAGCATCAGTCGAAGCCGGCTGCGGATCACGCTGGCGGCGGCGCCGATCGACGTGGGGCCGGTGCTGCGCGAGCATCTGTTCGCCAAAGTGCCGACGGTCGTGATGACCAGCGCCACGCTTGGCCACCGGCGGCGGCAAGCCAGTCGTTCGAGTTCTTCCGATCGCGCGTCGGGCTGAATGTGCTCCGAGGGAAAGGGAGAGTCCCCATTTGTGCGAAGCACCCTCCGGGCCGTTCCGGCAAATGGGGACTGTCCCCTTTCCCGGATTCCGGTGGCACACGAAGTGTGCCGGGTACGGGGGATCCCTTTTTCCAGACGGAAACTCTTTGGCTGGGCAGCCCGTTCGACTACCGGAACCAGGCGGAATTGATTCTGCCCGAGCGGAATGCCCGACCCCAGCAGTGACGCCACTGGTTACGAGCAGGCCACGATCGAGATGATTCGCCGCTACGTCGGGCGGAGCGACGGCCGGGCGTTCGTGCTGTTCACGAGCTACCAGTTGATGAAGCGTGCGGGGGCGGCCCTGGCCCCTTGGCTGGCCGAGCACAGACTCGCCCTGTACAGCCAGGCCGACGGCCTGCCGCGAAGCCGGATGTTCGAGCTTGTTCAAGGTCAACCCGCGATCGGTGCTTTTCGGCGTCGATAGTTTTTGGCAGGGGGTGGACGTGCCGGGCGAGGCCTTGCAGAACGTGATCATCACGCGGCTGCCGTTCAGCGTGCCCGACCGCCCGCTGCTGGAGGCCCGGCTCGGAGGCGATTCGCCAGTCCGGCGGCAATCCGTTCCGCGACTATCAACTGCCCGAGGCCATCCTGAAGCTCAAGCAGGGTTTCGGCCGATTGATCCGCACGAGCGCGACACGGGCACGGTGGTGATTCTCGATCCCCGCGTGCGGACGAAGCCCTACGGGCGGCTGTTTCTGGCGTCGCTGCCGAACTGCCGGCGGACGGTCGAGCGGGCGTAATTGCCAACAGCCGGCGATCCCCTCTTCGTCCCCGGCTGGGCTTTCCGTATATTACTACTGTTTTTACAGTTGACAACTACGGTAGAATCAGTACAATTCAAGATCAACGAGTTGAGTTTCCGTTTCCTTGGCCGGAGGATGATGCCGCGACCGAAACACGAATATCCGACGCCGGCCGAATTGGAGGTCTTGCAGTATCTCTGGGACGAGGCCCCGTCGACGGTTCGCCGGGTGATGGACGGGTCTAAACCGCCGTCGCCGCCGGGCCTACACCTCGGTGATGAGCCTGCTGGGCGTGATGACCGACAAGGGTCTGCTGAAACGCCGCCTAAAGGCCGGGCCTACCTCTACGAAGCCCGCGTCGGACGGGAGAAGACCGTGGGGCAGATGCTCCACGACCTGCTGGGCCGGGCGTTTGACGGCTCGGCGGCGTCACTGGTGGCGCGGCTGTTGGACGAGTCGAGCCCCTCGCCGGAAGAGTTGGCCGAAATCCGTGAGACAATCAAACAGTTTTGCCGAGAGCGGGGAGGCGACTGATGTGGCCACTTGACGCGCTGCACGATCCGGCTTGGCGACCGCTGACCTTCGCGCTGCTGCACTCCGTTTGGCAAGGGATCTTGTTGGCAGCAGTGTGGAACGTACTCTTCCGGCTCTCGCGGGCTCGCACGACGCAGTTTCGTTATGCGTTGGGACTTGCCGGCATGTTTGTGATGGCAGCTTGCCCGGCGGCGACGTTCGCGTTGCTTCAATCCAGAGTGGACAGCGACACTGCCGCGTGGAACGACGCGCCGATTTCAACCACGGGGAGTCTGGGGCAGGGCCGCCAGCGCGCCGATGGCTCGGGCGCGAACCGTCGAAGCGGCGTATCGCCGCTTGCCGTCGAACCGCGGCTCGAAAACCAGCCGGGCAACGCGGCGGGACGCCGCGTCTACGCGTGCTGCGATCCGGCCCGCTGGATCGGCGACGCGCAGCCTTATTTGTTGGGTGGTTGGATTCTCGGATTGGTGATCCTCAGCGGACGGCTGCTGTTCGGCGTCGCGGGCGCACGCCGGCTCGGTCGCGGGAGAATGGCGTTGTCGGAAGGGATGGCCGGGCGGGCGGCGGCGGTGGCTGCGCGGCTGGGGCTTCACGCGGTCCCGCGGATTTGCAGCGCGAAAGCGGCCGGAGAGGCGGTGGTCGTCGGATTGCTGCGGCCGATGGTGCTGGTGCCAATCGCGTGGTTAACGGAGATGACGCCGGAAGTGCTAGAGGCGGTGATCGCCCACGAGTTAGCGCACATCAGCCGGCACGACGTTTGGTTCAATCTGTTCCAGCGATTTGTGGAGACTTTGTTATTCTATCATCCCGCCGTGTGGTGGCTGTCGCGGCGCGTACGGCTGGCCCGCGAGATGTGTTGTGACGAATTGGCCGCAGCGGCGACGGGGAAGCGGGTGGCGTATGTAACTGCATTGGAGCTGGCGGCTCGAAAGCGACTGGAACCGGCCGAGAAATCGCTCCTGGAAGTCGCATTGGGGATTACTCGAATGACACTTCTCGATCGCGTTCGCAACGTATTGGGATTGGCTGTGCGGCACGAGCAGGGGCGTTGGTGGCCGGCGGCCGTGCTGACGCTGTTGGTGCTTCCGGCCGTGTGGTTGGCCACGATGTCCGCCAGTTCGGCACAGGAGGAGAAGCCAGCGGCGGAAGTCAGAGCAGTGGGAAGAAGGCGGAACCGGTTCGTGACGGCAAGAATCGGTTAGGCCGGTGAACGCGCCAGTAAGGAATACAGCCACCGCCTTCTTCCAGATCCGAATGCAAGAAAACCCGTTGATAGGCGGGGGCGGCGCAAGTTGGACCGCGACCGATTTGAAATCTTTAAGAACACGCAGGCGGAGATTCTCAAGAGCCGCATGATACTGCGAGCGGCACTGAGAAACCCCAAAGTCGCCAAGCTCTCGTCGGTTCAACACAAGAAGGGATCCGGCGACCTGGTGAAGTGGTTTGCCGACCGGCTGCAAGTGAGTTTTCCCGGCAAGTCGGAAATCATGGAGGTGAGCCTTCGCACTGACGATGGCATTGATGCGCCAACCCTTCTGAATGCGGTCGTCGATGCCTACATGTCGGAAGTCGTGAATGCGGAGCGAGACAGGATGCAACGCCGCTACGACGAACTAGATATCATCTGTAACGACAAAGAACAAGAATTGCGGACAGGAAACGAGAAGACTTCAAAGGCTTGGCCCGACAAATGGGAGGAGCTGATCCCGAAATGCTGCAACATGAGGCAGAAGCTCATTTTCGACGAGATCGCCCTGTTGCAGACACAATTGGCAAAGGCGACATTTGAGGTGAATCGGTACAAAGTGGATCTGGCGGTGCAACGGGCGTACCTTGCAGACGCAAAGGACGGCGCCCGCGATCCGATCGTCAAGGAGATCAAACGGCTCCAGGTCACCATCGACGTGACGGGGCAGCAAAACGCGACATTGGCAAAGAAGATCAAAGAGCTGGGAACGGAAGCCGTACTGCTCAGCGCGGAGCCGGTCGACTTGCAGATGATCCGAGATCGAATCAAGAATCTCACGGCCTCGTTGTCGAAGTTTGCCGCGGAAAAGGACAGACTGAGAGTCGAACTCCGCGCTACTCCGCGTGTTACACTGATGGAACCCGCGGAATAGCGGCATAATGCTGCGGTTCCGTCGCAGTTTGGTCCACCGCGGCAACGGGCCAAAAAGAGTAAAGGGGTCGGGAGTCTTTGTTCTTGACAGAACGGCGGATAGATGGTAATCTCCAGCCATCATGCCGCGACGATTGCGAGTTTCCAGCGGAGGATATGCGTACCACGTGCTGAACCGAGCAGCGGGGCGGATGCGGATTTTTGGGAAAGAGCGTGATTTCGAGGCGTTCGAGGAAGTGATTGGAGAGGCCAAGTGCCGGCTGCCGATGCGGGTTTTGGCGTGGTGCGTTATGTCCAATCATTGGCATTTCGTGCTTTGGCCGCGCGGCGACGGCGACCTGTCGGAATTCATGCGGTGGCTGACGGTCACGCACACGCAACGTTGGCGCGCTGTGCATCGCACCGCGGGCGCGGGCCCGTTGTACCAAGGCCGTTTCAAGTCGTTTCCGATCCAAGAAGACGATCATTTATGGACAGTGCTGCGGTATGTGGAGCGAAACCCGTTGCGAGCGAATCTGGTCGAAGCGGCCGATGCGTGGCGGTGGTCGAGCCTCTGGCATCGCGTCCGCGGCAACAGGGCGGGACTCTTGGACGACGGTCCGCTGGCGCTGCCGGGACGTTGGCGACAGCACGTGCAATCGCCGCAGACCGAAGCGGAGTTGGAGGCGTTGCGGCGTTCCGTGGTGCGTGGCTGTCCGTTTGGCGAAGCGTCTTGGCAGCAGCGGACGGCGAAGCGATTGGCTCTGCAATCGACGCTCCGTCCCCGCGGCCGTCCGTGGAAATCACCAACCGGCAGTCAATAAAGACTCCCGCCCCTTTATTCTTCGACCACAGAAAGGCGGACGGCCATCAAAACTACGCACAATACCATAACCAGTAATGTGTCCCCGGATTACAGAAAAAGTGGAGACAATTGTGCAGAACTGCGTTCTCACTTGCTTGTTGGCATTGTCGGTGACGGCGACGACGTCTTCATTGGCCAGCACCGCCGAATGGAGCCGGGTGGCCTATGACGACGCCGGCGTCGAGCAACGCGAGCCGCATCTCAGTGTCGGCGGCGATTGGCATTTTGCCGGGCCGGGCGATGCCGATGAAGTCGCCCGCACTGCCGTCTTCGACCAGCGCGTCGTGTTCGACTACGCGGGGCTTGCTCCACGAGCGCTCTACCGAGTCAAGCTGCGGTTTTTCTCCGATGGGCCCCGCGAAGTGCGGGTGAGGGCCGGCAACGCCCTGCTTCTAAATTCGGTCGTGCTGCAGGCCGGCAAAGTCGTCGATCGCGAAGTCGACGTGCCGGCGGAGGCATATCGCACTGGCGTGTTGAGCATCGCCATCGAGAACGTACGCGGCCCAAACGCCGTGGTTTCGGCAATTGAAGTGCTCTCGACCGATCCGACGCCCTTGAAGACTGTTCCCTTGCCGGCAATGGCGCTGCCGGGATTGACGCCGCGTCCGATGGCGTCGCTGTTGGAACTGGCGGGCACGTGGAAGTTCTCGCCCGTCGCGCCAACTGGTTTCGAGAAGTCGGCGCCGCCCGACAGTTGGAAGGACATCGCCGTCCCCGGCGAATGGGTCATGCAGGGCTTTCACGTCAAGCCGCATACGCCGGCGGCGTACGCAACGACCTTCAAACTGCCGGTAAAACCGGCTGGACAGCGATTCAAGCTCCGCTTCTCGGCCGTCTACAGCCTCTGCCGAGTCTGGGTCAACGGCATTGAAGTCGGCCGACACGAGGGCGGCTTCGTTCCGTTCGAGTGCGACGTCACCGACGCCGTCAAGCCGGGCGCCAACCTCCTGGCAGTGAGCGTGCAATCGGAGTCCATGTCCGATGAGCTTTCCTGCGGCTCTCAGTACGCCTGTCATCCCCTCGGCGGCATCAGCCGCAAAGTGCAGCTCTTCAGCGTCCCGGACGTTCACCTCGGCGATCTGAAAGTCGAGACTCATTTCGACAAGACGTTTCGCAACGCCGCGCTCGTCTTGAAGTACGCGGTGTGCAACCAGTCGCCCCGCAGTTCCTCCGGATCGGCAACCGTGACGATCATCCCTTTGGGCAAGTCGCGGGCTGTCGAGGTCGCTCCGGCCAAGATCAAGTGGGGCGATCTCGCGTCGGGAAAGACACTGAATCAAACGGCGAAAATCGCTGTGAAGAACCCGTCAAAATGGGACGACGAACATCCTAACCTGTACCGGCTGGTTATCGATCTACGAGACTCCGCCGGAAGCCACGAGACGGTTGGCGAGACGTTTGGCTTCCGCCAAATCGACGTCAGCGGCAATCAGGTTCTGCTCAACGGCACGCCGATCAAGATCCACGGCATCTGCCGCCATGAAGTGCATCCGCTGCTCGGCCGGGCGCTCATGCCCGATCTTTGCAAACGCGACGCCGAGTTGTTCCGAGAAGGCAACTGCAACTTCATCCGCACCTCCCACTACCCGCCAGCCGAAGAGTTCCTCGACGAGTGCGATCGGCTAGGGATACTCGTCGAGCTTGAAGCGCCGCTGTGCTGGGTCGGGCACGGCGCCAGCGACGCATTCAAGTCGTCCGCCTCCGGCGATCCGGTCTATCGACGGCTGCTGCAAGCCAACCTGGAGACGGTGCAAGGATCCCCGAACCATCCGTCGGTCATCATGCGCTCGATGGCGAACGAGTCGCAGTGGAGCCCGCTTTTCGCTGGCGTGCATCGGGAGATCAGAAAGATCGATGCGACTCGGCCCTGCACCTTCCACGACCAATGCTGGGGCAGCGAGAACAATCGCGGCTCCGGGGAAATGCCCATCGCCGTGATCCACTATCCCGGAGTCGAGGGGCCGCCGCGATGCGCCAGTCAGTCGCGTCCCGTCCACTTCGGCGAGTACTGCCACCTCGAATCCTACAACCGTCGTGAGTTGGTGACCGATCCGGGGCTGCGCGACCTCTGGGGACCGGCGCTGGACATGATCTGGGGCAAAATGCGAACGGCCCCCGGCTGCTTCGGCGGGGCAATCTGGTCCGGCATCGATGACACCTTCTTCCTGCCCGACGGCCAAACCGTCGGCTACGGCACATGGGGACCGATCGACGGCTGGCGGCGGAAGAAACCGGAATTCTGGCACATAAAGAAGGCCTATTCGCCGCTACGGATCGCTGCCACCTGCGTGCCGCTTCCCGACGCCGGGCAACCCGTGCGGCTAACGGTCGAAAACCGGCACGACTTCACCGACCTTTCGGAACTGCGGTTCGAGTGGAAACTCGGCGACCGCTCGGGCACGGCCACCACCTCGGGGAAGCCGGGCAGTTGCGGCACGCTCGATGTTCCCATTCCCGCCGGAACGCCAAAGGGCAGCTTGCTTCAGGTCCGCGCCCTCAGTCCACGCGGTTTTGTCGAAGACGTTTGGCAGATCGCCGTCGGCGACGATCCGCGAGTTGCACCTGCTGCTCAGCCGAAGGCCGCCGGCGACGTTGACCTGCGCGAACAGCCCGGGGAATACGTCATCCGCATCGCGGATCGCGTTTTTCATGTCGATCGGACGACCGGAATGCTCGCGGCATACGACAAGGCCGGAAAGCCGTCCCTCCTCTCCGGGCCCGAACTGCTTTTGCTGCCGCTCAACGGCGACATGTGCGGCGGGATGCAGTTGCGCGCGCCGAGCGCGACATTCCGCTGTTCTCCAGCCCTTGCCACAACTGGAAGGCAAGCCGCGTAACCTCCCGGGCGACCGATTCGGGCGTGACCGTCCGCGTCGACGGCGAATACGCCGAAGCAAAAGGCCGCTACGAATACACCTTCGCCAACACCGGCGTCGTCTCGGTCCATTATCGCTTCAGCGTAACCGAGAAGGGGAAGTGCAATCCGCGGCAGATCGGGCTGGTGTTCACGTTGCCCGGCGATTGTCGAACGCTCACATGGCGGCGGAAAGCCTATTGGAGCGTCTATCCCGGCGACCACATTGGCCGTCCACAGGGAACCGCCGACGCCTTCTATAAGAACGTGCCCCTGTCCGGCGTTGCCGGGCCGCGCGTCGAACCGAAGTGGAGTTGGAGCCACGACGCCAACCGATACGGCTCGAACGATTTCCGTTCGACAAAGGCCAACGTCATCGAGGCCGCGCTCCGTTCGCCCGACGGCCGCGGCGTCCGCGTGCTTTCCGACGGCACGCAGCACGTACGCAGTTGGGTAGACGCCTCGAACGTCCGCTTGCTCGTCGCCGATTACAGCAACGAAGGCGACCCACTCTGCTTCTACGACTTCGTCGTCCCCCGTCACCCCCTGCAACCCGGCTCCACCGTCGAAGGCGCCGTCCGCCTCGTCTCTGGCTTCAAGGCAACCACTGCGGCACCATCCCGGTCGAAATCGCGGTCACCGCTGCTGTCGGACGCCCCCAAGGCAATCCGGGGTTGTCTGCCGCCATCCAAGGCAAGACTCCTTCGGAAGTCCGCAGCATGATAAGCAAACGTCTCGGGCCGCCGCAGCGCGATAACGGTTCCGGCGTGCGAATCGAGCAGTGGGACGTGTCCGGCGGCGTGCTGACATTTCACCCATACACAGGTCCGACCTTCTTTAACCGCAAGGCACAGAAGTTCTTCCGGCTTCTGCGAACGACCAATCCGGTCCACGCTAACCTACTGCAGAGCTACGAAATGACGACTCTGCCCGATCCGGACGACCACGCAAACGCGCTACTGGCTGGGGAATCTCAAATTCGGCCCTGATATGTCGTATGCGTTCAAGGACAGCGAGCAGCACCGGAATCGGACGTTCCGGGGACACACTATCTACTTATTGACAAGAAGTGAGGCAATGGTAATCTTGGGCATGGCACGATGGCGCGAGTTAGCTCATGTGTCCCCCGAAATCCCGAAATCCCCCCGAAATCCGAAATCCGCCTCACTTCTTGTCAATAGTTGCGTATTATGTCCCCGGAACTCCCGATAGGAATTTTGATCGTACGCAACGCCCCCTATTATCCAGCGTGGGATCACCGGAAGTCAGCGCCCCCTTTTCGGGCCCTCCTGTAGTGCTAGAAACGGAAGTGCCCTAAGTTGTTCAGGTTCAATGGCTCTCACGTCTGATAATGGAACCCAGACAACTTCCAGAGCGAGATTCCGATCAATTTGTTCTGGTGGGGATACCAGAAGCCAATTCTCTGTGCGCGCCAATGCGCGCAACCGCTCATTACAGGGTGTTCACCAAAGGAAATATGTGGCGACTGGGAATACGGCCAAGCATAACCCGAGAACTGCTTCTGCCAGGATGCCTGGAGTGAAACGCGAAGCTCGGTTGGCTGAACAATGCTCTGCAAATCATGTAAGAGGCTTAGCGCCAGGTCAGTAGCTTCGTTGACCTCCTTCCTACGGGCGGCAGACCACTCCGGTGTCAGTTGCTGCGTGCCTCCTCCGCTCAACTGTGAACCTACATTATGTATCGCGTGCAGCGTACCAGTGACCGAACTGTGAAGTGCCTTCAGTCTCTCCTTTGCGGGTGTCCAAGAATAACTTGTGAGTTTTCATAAAATCTGGTACAAGGCTTCCTCATCTTCCAGGGAAGGAGGAAGCCGATGCCGGGTCAGGATGTTCATCAGTGCCAATGCCCCATTTGCTCGCAACGCGAACACCATGCGGACCGGGAGTTGCACCATCAGTTCAATCTCCTGTTGAGCCGCTTGGACGAGCAGCAACGCCGCTGGATGGTGGCGTTGGAATCCAAGAAGATCGGGCATGGGGGCGATCGGTTTATGGCCGCAGTCAGCGGGTTGAGCGTGGAGACGATTCGTCGCGGTCGCCAGGAACTCGACGACCATCTCGATGGACGGCCCACCGACCGTGTGCGATTGCCCGGCGCGGGACAACCGCCCATCGAAAAAAAACGCCCGCGGTCTGCCAACGTCTGATCCGCTTGGTGGAAGACGAAACCGGCGGCGAGCCGACCGGCGCAAACCGATTCGTGCGCAGTTCGCTGCGTTCGCTGGCTGAGCGTCTGGGGCAAGGTTCGCCCACCACGGTGAGGCGACTGCTGCGCAGCTTGGGTTTTTCGCCGAGGGTCAACGTGAAACGGTTCACCGGCCCGCCTCATCCCGACCGCGACAAGCAGTTTCAGTATCTTCGTCGCCAGCGTCGTAAGTTTCACAAGGCCGGGTGTCCCGCCGTCAGCGTGGATGCGAAAAAGAAGGAACTTGTGGGCAACTTCCGCAACGCGGGACGCAAGTGGTCGCGTCATGCCGAGGAAGTCCTTGCCCATGACTTCCCGCAAGACGCCCAATGCCGGGCGGCTCCCTACGGCATCTACGATACGGCGCGAAATGCCGGGCACGTATGCGTCGGCATCTCGACGGAAACCTCCGAGTTCGCCGTCGATTCGTTGCGTCAGTGGTGGCGTACTCGCGGCAAGCGGGCGTATCCGGGAGCCCGGAAGATCTTTATTGAAGCCGACGCGGGCGGCAGCAACGGCTATCGTCGCCGCCTGTGGAAGCGGGAACTGCAACGCTGGGCGAACGCGGACGGCCTGGAGATCACCGTCAGCCATTATCCCACCGGAGCGTCGAAATGGAATCCGGTGGAACATCGTCTCTTTGGTCCGATCAGCACCAATTGGGCAGGTCAACCGTTGCGGACGTTGGACACGATGCTGGGATTCATTCGCGGCACCCGCAGCCGAACCGGTCTGCGTGTAACAGCCCGACTCAACAGCAAATGCTACGCCGCAAAAATCCGTGTGACCGATGACGAAATGGCCCAGATCAACATCCATAGTCACCCGACCTGTCCGCAGTGGAATTACACCATCAAACCAAAGCTAAGACGATAAACTCAAAAGTTATTCTTGGACACACGCTTTAACGGATTTGGGACTGCCGTCGATATGGAAGGTTCGGGAGGATCAGGTAACTTTCGGAAGAAATCGTATTGGAAAAACATTCCAGAAAGCTGGTATTTCATGGTAGCTACATACGGCAACAGGGGAAGGAGCGAGTGATATGCGTCGATCGCTGCCTCTCGCGTGATAGTGGCCTTCCACGCCTCAGTGGCGTGCGATCACGCTTCACCAGGATCACAGGCAAGATTATGAAAAGCACGAAACCTATACCCAAGAACAGAATCACCCTGAATTGGCTCGACGACAGCCAATACATTATTGTCAAACGGCTCCGTTTCGTTCGACGAGCCCCGTCGGAAGCACCGGAGACATCCAAGGACTGTCGGTTCTCAAGCCGCTTCCCCGAGCGAAGGTCCAGTCCACATTCTACGCAGATCACAATGTTGGGCTGAATGGTGCGGTGCAGGATGGGCAAACGCGTGGGGATGTCTTGACTGTCACGGAAGGCGTCAGCGGTAGCTCTTTGTCCAACTCGTCCAACAGCGATGCCATCGTCGAGGGTGATTCGGCGGCCGGCACCGCCGGAGTTGGGATCGTCAACAGTTTGCCGCATGCCGGGCATTTGGCACGCTTTCCGGCATGTTCTGGCTCCGCTTGGAACCGCTTTCCACATCCGCAGGTCACGGAGAGCAGTGATACCGCCGCCTTCGGCGTGTTGGTCACGTCAACAGGACTCACCGGATGCGAGTCACCGGCAGGGTGGGGAACTGTCAAAACCTCGCCACACTTCGGGCACTTGGTGCGTTTGCCGGCGTGTTCGGCCTTTGCACGGTGGGTCGCACGGCAATTCTTGCATTGGAATGCGACGGTCATTAGACTTGCCCTGACTGATAGGAATCTTGATCGTACGCAACGCCCCCGCTTACAGCACGGCCATCAGAGAAGGAAAACAACATTGCCTATTCTGCCAGACACCCACATACATTGCAACCAGGCGGATAGCCAGAAGGGCGAAGAACCTTGGCGTATTCTGCTACCCATAGCAGTGGGGCCATCGGCTCTGGATTGCGGTTTCGGGCCATTCTTACGCCCAAGACCTGCTCACTTGTGCCGCTGGCACCCGTCGTTCTTCGGCAATTCGATTCCCAGCGACTTGAGCTTGGAGGTCCGGGGGCGGAGGTCCGGGGGAGGTCCGGGGACACAGAGGTCCGGGGACACAGAGGTCCGGGGACACAATGAGGTCCGGGGACCAATGAGGTCCGGGGACCAATACTAAACTATTGAGGTCCGGGAGGTCCGGGGACAGGAGGTCCGGGGACACAATAGGTCCGGGGACACAATACTAAACTATTGACAAGAAGTGAGGCAATTGGTAATCTTGGGCATGGTAGGATGGTGCGCGTTAGGTCCTGTGTCCCGCGAATGCCGGAAATGATGCCATCCCGAAAGCAAACCACCGAGGAGGGGTCCAACGGAAAGGAGCGAAGTAGCTCGGCGCCCTCCCTCGCCTCGCCGAGCAAGTGAACCGCCACGCTTCGCTCATCGCCCAGCCGTCGCCATGCTGACGAAAGTCGGCAATGACGATCGGCGGCAACTGTGCCGGAGACGCTTGGAAGTGTAAAGGGGTCGGGAGTCTTTAATTTGGTCAAGGTGACATTTCCTCATCCCTACGTCCACAAATTCCTATCCAACGTTCGGTAATTGATCGCCTCGTGGAGATGGTTTGGCCGTATCGATTCGCTCTGGTCGAGGTCGGCGATGGTGCGGGCTACGCGGAGGACTTTGTCGTGGGCGCGGGCGGAGAGGCCGAGATCGATCATGGCGGTCTTTAGGATGTTCTGGCACTCGTCGTCGAGCTTGCAGAACTGGCGGGTTTGACGATGGGTCATGTCGCCGTTGTGACGGGCGCCGACGCCGTTGAATCGGGCCGCCTGGGCCTGGCGGGCGACCGCTACCTGTCGGCGAAGCTCGGCGCTGGACGTGCCGGGCGTGCCGCCGGAGAGTTCGCGAAAGGCTACCGACGGGACTTCGATGTGGATGTCGATGCGGTCCAGCAGCGGGCCGCTGATCTTGCTCATGTACTTGCTCGATCTGCGGCGGCGTGCAGTGGCAGCTTCGACGCGAATCGCCGCGATAGCCGCATGGACACGGATTCAACGCGGCGATCAACATGAAATTGGCCGGAAACGTCGTGCTGTTCGAGCGCGCGGGAAATCGTCACCGTGCCGTCTTCCAACGGCTGACGCAGCACTTCGAGCGTCTGGCGGTTGAACTCGGGCAGCTCGTCGAGGAAAAGCACGCCGTTGTGGGCCAGACTGATCTCGCCGGGCGAGGGCGTCGAGCCGCCGCCGACCAGGCCGGCGTTGCTGATCGTGTGATGCGGCGAACGGAACGGGCGGACCGCCAAAAGCGGCTGGCCGGGCTTCAGGCGGCCGACGGCACTGTAGATCCGCGTCGTTTCGATCGATTCGGCCGTGGTCAGGTCGGGCAGGATCGTCGGCATCCGCTTGGCCAGCATGGTCTTGCCCGAGCCGGGCGGGCCGAGCATCAAGATGTTGTGCCCGCCGCTGGCGGCGACGGTCAGTGCCCGCTTGGCCATCTCCTGGCCGCGAACGTCGGCGAAATCGACGTCGTAGGTGGAAAGCGTGCGGAACAACTCGTCGAGCCGGGAGGGCTGCGGCTCGATCTCGATCTCGCCGGTCAGAAAGCCGACGGCCTGGGCGAGGCTGGCGATGGGAATGATCTCGATGCCTTCGACCACGGCCGCCTCGGCGGCGCTGCTGGTGGGCACCGAGCAGGCCGCGGAGCCCTTCTTGCATCGGCGGCGGCGATGGCCATCGACAGATGCGCCCTTGGTCGGCCGCGTGGCGCCGTCGAGAGCCAGTTCGCCCACCACGGCGTAGTCGGCCGAGCCGCTCGGCGGCGATCTGCCCGCTGCCGGCCAGTATGCCCAGGGCGATCGGCAGATCGAACGACGCGGCCTCCTTGGGCAGATCTGCGGGGGCGAGATTTATCACGACCCGGTTCTGCGGCCGTACGAAGCCCGAATTGACTATCGCACGTTCTACGCGGTGAGTACTTTCTTTCACCGCCGCCTCCGGCAGGCCGACCAGAACGGCCTTCGGCAGCCCGGCCGGCGACACGTCCACCTCGACCTCGACCGGAATGGCGTCGATGCCCACGAGGGTGAAGGTCTTGAGCTTGGCGAGCATATTCAACTCCCCTCTCCCTCCGGGAGAGGGTTGGGGTGAGGGCTTTTGTCACCAGAGATTCTACCATCTTCTCGGACCGCCCGAAAGCGGGTAGAATCGTGTAGTATCGGCGGGTTGGGTGGCATCGCCGGACGGAGAGCGTTCCGCGCAAGAGGAGGGTCCGCAGTATGGACAGTAGCGATTGGGAAAGTCGTATTTCGGTTGCGCCTGACGTGTGCCACGGCAAACCGTGCATTAAGGGCACACGTGTCATGGTTTCGATCATTCTCGACTACCTGAAAGCGGGCGAGACCATCGAGACAATCCTGCGTCAGTATCCCACGTTGGCGGCAGAGGATGTCCGCGCCGCGCTCAGCTATGCGGCGTGGCTGGCGCACGAAGAAGAAGAGCAGCCATTACACACGGTTGCGGCAGAATGAAGTTCAAGCTCGACGAGAACCTGCCTACCGCACTGACTGAACTGCTTCGGGCAGCAGGCCACGATGTGATGACCGTAGCAGACGAGGCGCTCAGCGGGAGCAACGATCCGAAGGTCTTGCAGGCCGCCGCGTCGGAGGGCCGAATGCTCTTGACGTTCGATCTCGATTTTGCTGATATCCGTCGGTATCCCATCGGCAGCCACGCGGGAATCGTGGTGTTTCGCCTGCGCGATCAGCGTTGGGCAGCGCTCGAGCAGCCCGCCCGCCGACTTATCGAATCCGGGTTGCTGGACCGGCTGCAAAGCGGTCTTGCCATCGTCGATGAATCACGTGTCCGTATTCGCACCAAGAAGCGAGCACCGCGCTGAAGAGAACCGGGAAGCGCGTCCCCAGAATTGGTGGCCCCAGAAATGGTGGCAACACTTTCGACCACAGCACTCAAAGTAGCAGTCCCATGAGAATTCACAACGTTTCTTTTCGATTCAGTTCCTATTTGGGACTCCTTCTGATCACTGCGGTAGCCTCCCTCACCACGGAGCGGGTGCACGCTGACGATGCAAAACGCATAGACGCAAACGAAAAGTTGAAGTCGATATCTGCCGCGATGGAGTCGTCTTTAGAAGGTCTGCCAAAGCTCTACGAGTCAGTCAGCAAGTCGATCGTGCGAGTCGAAACGGCGGACAACGTAAACGTGACCGGGGTCATCGTATCATCGGACGGGCATATCGTGGTGGGGAATGGTTTCGCGTATGTAAATGGTTGCGGATCGATTGCCGTGAAAGTCCATTTGAGCGATGGCCGAACCGTCACCGCGAAGGCTGCGGGTTGGTCGCTGGAATGGAGACTCGCCGTCGTGAAGATCAACGAAGAAGGCTCGTGGCCGGCGATCACGTTGGGGTCGACTAAGGATTTGAAGGCCGGAGAACCTTGTCTGGTGATCAGTTACTCGCCGCGCGGCGATACGAAATTCGATTCGTCACCGACGGCAAGGTTTGGGTTCATTGACCGTAGCGAGCCAACTCGCTGGTTTACAACAACGTGTTTTCCGGGAATTTTCGAGCACGCGGCAGTTGTTGGAATGGATGGCCGCTTACTCGGAATTGACATCTGCACCTCGGGCACACAGAGTTACGAGACCGCGGTTGATGTATTGGTCGCCAATCGCGATGACCTGTTTGCGGGCAAGAATCTCGATTGGGTTCGGTATCCGCCCCATCCGGACTCGATCTACCGCATTGGCGCCGGCGAGCACCCTGAGATGCTTAGACTGAGGAAGACGGATGATGTACTGGGCACCGCAAAGCCGCCATCGCGAATGAGCGATTCGGAGTTATCTGCGGTCAAACAGATTGCGAAGAGAACAACCGTGCGATTAGTCTCGAAAGATCGACTCGGATTTGACGGAAAACATTACGACCGCTGGAGCGGCGTCATTGTTTCGGAAGACGGCTACCTCCTGACGGCTGGCCACACCGATCAGTTGCCGGGGGAAAAACTCACGGTTCGTCTGTCGGACAGTCGCGATGCTGACGCAGTCGCGTTGGGTACGAATCCGATCACGGATATTGGCCTCGTGAAGATCACGACACCCGGTTCATGGCCATTCGCAGAGATTGCCGAATCGTCGACATTGAAAGCGGGCGATCCGCTCGTTGTCGCTGGGTATCCGGCCGCGGTCCCGAAGGGGAACCCACCTCGGCCTTTCTGGCTAACAGAACGAACACCGCAAATTGACGCAACGGCTGTGTCGGCTGAGAACCACTCTATGTACAGGACGTGGGGCGACCAATTCCAAACCGATCTTTCCGTCCACGCCCAGGGCGGTATGTGCGGAGGCGGCGTATTTGACCGATACGGACGCTACGTAGCTGTCAACATGGGATGGAACCACACCCGCTCGGAAGTCGCCAAGGTGCAATGGGATGACTTGAAGCGAATCGAGTCGATCGACACCGCGACTGGAATGCCGCATCCGCTGCGAAAGCGATTCGTCGCTCCGAGCAAGGCGGTTGCCCAATCGGTCGTGGAACTATTGGTTGACTCCAAATCGGTCGGCATCGGAACCATCGTTGACGCTGACGGATGGATTCTCGCCAAGGCGAGCGTTCTGGACGGAAAGGTGAGTTGCCGATTGCCCGACGGGTCGGTCGTCATCGCCGAAAAACGGGCAGGGTCACAAGAGCATGACCTCGCCTTGCTGAAGATCGACGTTGGCGGCCTTTCTGCGGCCCAGTTTTCCGACCAGCAGCCGCCTTCCATCGCTCAGATCCTGTGTGCGGTTGGTCCAGGTCAAGTTCTAAAGCCGGGAATCGTGTCAATCGAAACTCGCGCGATCCCACCGGAACCGCGTTGGAAGGGTGACGCCACAGAGGACACAAAAGACGGACCGATGATATCCCGTTCGGACAAGCATAACCAGTTCGAAGAGAAGCATAACCTGAGCACCAACGGGACGAAGCTTCAAGTCAATGACATCATCGTCTCCATCAACGGTCATTCGACTCCAAACGTTGCAACGTTGACTCAAGTTTTAGAAACAAACCTCTCAGGGCACTGCACAGGTGATCTGGTTTCGGTGTCAATTCGCCGCAAGGGTTCACCCATGAACGTTCTGACACCCCTGCCGCGCACCACCGTGGTCAAGTACTGGATGATGGACGAGCACGACTCACCGAGGCGATCCGGTTTCGCCGCGGTCTTTGATACCGACATCGAACTTCTCCAGCGAGAAGTGGGCTGTCCCGTGATTGACGTTGAAGGCCGCATTCGCGGCATCGCTATCGCCAGTCGAGGCCGCAATGAAACACAACGAAGCCCGACGTCCGTTCTACCGAGTCGCATCGTTAGTCGTGTGACGAAGCAACTCATGGCCGAGGCAAACTCCAAGTAACAGTGCAAGTCACAACGCCAACTATCGCTTTCACCATGGGACGAAGTCCGCGGACATTCTGATCGCGTGGAAATCGTGCCGATAACCGGCGAAAAGTGCCGATTGTCCGTTGTGATAAACGGGAGCACGCCGGTGCAAGATTTATCACGACCCGATTCTGCGGCCGTTGGAAGCCCGAGTTTACTATTGCACGTTCTACGCGGTGTGTGCTTTCCTTAACAGCCATCTCCGGCAGGCCGACGAGCACGGTTTTCGGCAATCCGGCGGGCGAGACATCGACTTCCACCTCGACCGGCAGGGCGTCGATGCCCAACAACGAGAAGGTTTTCGGCTTGGCGAGCATGGAGCCCCCGTGAATGGTGGAATCCCTCGGTCCCTATTCCGACAAGAAGCGGAGGAGTCTACAAGCATACCCTGAAGGAGGGATTGCGAACTGGGACGCCGCAAAACCCGGCATTTCGCCCCTTCGGGGCTGGACCTTCCGCGAGGTGACCCGCTACCCAGGGCGTTGCCCTGGGCTGTCGCATTCGGCCCCTTCGGGGCTGACAACCGCAAGCAAACCCGGCCAAAGCCGGGACAAAAAACGACCTTGCCGGTCTTCTGGCGGTGGACTCGACAACCGGACGCCGTAATATTACAACATTATCACGATGGTGAATTAACCTTCCTGGCTGAGAGACCCAAGGGGTTGGCAGAATGATTATCGCGGTTCCGCGTGAAAACCATCCTGGCGAGCGGCGTGTTGCCTTGGTTCCGGCCTCTGTTGCCCGCACTGGTCAAGGCGGGCATGGAGATCGTCGTGGAGACGGGGGCCGGGCTGGCGGCAGGGTATCCCGATCAGCAGTATGTCGACAAGGGGGCGAAAATCGCGGCGGCGCGGCCGGAGGTCTTTGCCGCCGACGTTCTGCTCCAGGTTCGAGCCGCCGGGGCCAATCCGCAGGGCGGGCGCGGCCGATCTGGCCAGCTATCGCCCGGGCCAGGTGGTGATCGGGCTGTGCGATCCGCTGGGCAGCCCGAAGGCGGCCGCCGAAGTCGCCGCGAAGGGCGTCACCCTGTTCTCGTTGGAACTGCTGCCGCGGATCACCCGGCGCAGAGTATGGACGTGCTTTCGTCGCAGGCGACGATCGCCGGCTATCGGGCGGTGCTGCTGGCGGCCGAGGCCCTGCCGAAGATTCTTCCCATGCTCATGACCGCCGCCGGCACGCTCAACGCCGCGAAGGTTCTTTGTGATCGGGGCGGGCGTGGCCGGATTGCAGGCGATCGCCACCGCCCATCGGCTGGGCGCGTCGGTGTCGGCCTACGACGTTCGCCCGGCGGTGAAGGAGCAGGTGCAGAGCGTCGGCGGCAAGTTCGTCGAGGTGGCCGTCGACGCCTCCGCCGCGGAGGCCAAGGGGGGCTACGCCCAGGAGATGGGCGAGGAGTTTTACCGCAAGCAGCGGGAACTGATGATGAAGGTCGTCGCCGAGCACGACGCCGTCATCACCACTGCGGCGATTCCCGGCAAGAAGTCGCCGATCCTCGTCACGGCCGAGATGGTCGCCAAGATGGCGCCCGGCTCGGTGATCGTCGATCTGGCGGCCGAGCGCGGCGGCAACTGCGAATTGACCAAGGCCGACGAGACGCGTGGTCGAACACGGCGTGACGATCCTTGGCCCGACGAATCTGCCCTCCGAGGCCCCGTTCCACGCCAGCCAGATGTACGCGAAGAACATCGTGACGTTCCTGCTGAATCTGGTCAAGGAAAAGCAGGTGCAAATCAATCTGGAGGACGAGATTATCCGCGACACGTTGATTAGCCGCGACGGGCAAGTGGTCAACGAGCGGATTCAGAATTACTGTAACGAGGGATTTGACGAGGAGGGTGAACCGAGAGTCATTACGCAACCCCTTCGGGGTAAATGTGGTGCGAGAGACTCGCCACCCAGGGTAGCCGCTGCGCGGCAACCCTGGGCTGTCCTACGATATCCCTTCGGGATAAACCAACGAAGGAAAGAATGAACCATGTCGTTTCATTCACTGTTCTTGCTGGCGCCACGCCGCCGACCGATCCCGGTGCGAAGCCGGCGGCGCCGCAGGTGGACTTTCTGACGCTCGTCTATGTGTTCATGCTGGCCACGTTCACGGGACTGCTGGTGATTCGCAACGTGTCGCGGCTGCTGCACACGCCGCTGATGTCGCTGACGAACGCGATCTCGGCCATCGCCGTGGTCGGGTCGATCACGCTGGCCGGCGAGCGGCAGACGCTGACCAGCGCGATTCTCGGGATGGTGGCGGTGTTCGCGTCGATGACGAACATCGTCAGCGGCTTCATGCTCACCGATCGGATGCTCAAGATGTTCAAGAAGCGGGAGCCCGCCAAGTCATGACGTATGGACAACCTTGATTCAACCGATCTATTTGGTTTCGGCGGGGCTGTTCATCCTCTCGCTGATGTGGATGAACCATCCGAGCACGGCGCGGCGGGGCGTGTACGCCGGCGTGATCGCGATGGTGGCGGCCATCGGCGGAACGCTGATGCTGCCGGAAATTCATTACTGGCATTGGATCGCCATCGGCATGGTGTCGGGCACGGTGCTCGGGATGCCGCTGGCGATGGTGCCGCTGACGGCCGTTCCGCAGCGAACCGCGCTGTCGCACGCCTTCGGCGGCTTGGCCGCGGGGTTGGTCGGCGCGGCGGAGTTCTATTTGGCGACCATCGGCGAGCATCCGCCGCTGACGAAATTCGCCACCGGCGCGATCGTGGCGGAAGTGATCTTGGGCTTTCTGACGTTTACGGGCAGCTTGATGGCGGCGGGCAAATTGCAGGAAATGATCCCGACGCGGCCGATCACGTACAAAGGCCAGAACGCGATCAATCTGTCGCTCTTCGCCGTCGCCGATCTTGGCCGGCGTGCTTGTTGGTGATTTAATCCGGCGTCTGGTGTCGCGGTTCTGTTCATCATCATTATTCTGCTTGGCACTTACGTTCGGCGTGCTGCTGATTATCCCGATCGGCGGGGCGGACATGCCGACGGTGATCGCGCTGTTGAACTCCTACGCCGGTCTGTCGGCGGTGGCGATGGGCTTTGTGCTTGAGCAACACCGGCGGGCAGACGGGGAAATCGCTGGGCTTGCTGCTGATCGCCGCCGGCGCGCTGGACGGCTCGTCGGGCTTGATCCTCTCGATCATCATGTGCAAGGCGATGAACCGCTCGTTCGCGAACGTGTTGTTCGGGGCGTTTGGACAGGTGCAGGCGTCGTCGGGCACGACCGAGAACGGCAACGTCAAGAGCGCGACGGCCGAGGACGCGGCCCAGATCATGTCGGCCGCGCGAAGCGTCGTCGTGATTCCCGGCTACGGCATGGCGGTGGCCCAGGCGCAGCACCGCGTGCGCGAGTTGTTCGACGCTTTGGTGAAACAGGGCGTCGACGTGAAGTTTGCGGTGCATCCGGTCGCGGGGCGCATGCCGGGGCACATGAACGTGCTGCTGGCCGAGGCCGAGATTCCGTACGACAAGCTGATCGAGATGGAAGCGATCAACCCGGACATGCCCGAGGCCGACGTGGCGTTGGTGATCGGGGCGAACGACGTGGTGAATCCGGCGGCGCGGCACGACAAGTCGAGCCCGATCTATGGAATGCCGATCATCGACGCCGACAAGGCGAAGACGGTGTTTGTGATCAAGCGGAGCATGAACCCCGGCTTCGCCGGCATCGAGAATGAGTTGTTCTACGCCGACAACACGCTGATGTTGTTCGGCGACGCCAAGGCGATGTTGACCAGCATCGTTCAGGCGTTGAAAGATTAGGGATCGGAGAGGCGAACGGTTGGCCCGTTGGGCCGAAGGGTGGGCATGATGATCTCCGCTCCCCAGGACGTTGCCCTGGGCTGGGCGAATGGGTAGGCCTTCGGCCTGAAACCCCGTTGCAACTCCCCGGAATTCCGGCTTGGTTGGAAATCGCCCGGTGTTCTGTTAAACTGGGAGATAGCTCGCGGCTGCCCGCGGCTGCCTTCATTTGTTCCTACCCCGCAATTCCCTCCCCCCATTCCGCAAAGGAAAAAACGATGCACGTACCGAGGAAATCGACAAACGTCTGGAAGCGGCTTCTTGCCGCCGCGATTTGCGTGGGCTTTTTGGCGGCGATGCGTCCCGCGGCCGTGGCGTCGGACGCGGGCGATCGGCTGGAGCGGGGCTTTCTCTCCCCGCCGGCCTCGGCCCGGCCGCATACATGGTGGCACTGGATGAACGGCAACGTGACGAAGGAGGGGATCACCGCCGACCTGGAATCGATGCAGCGGGTGGGCATCGGCGGCTTCGAGGTCTTCAACCCGCTGGAGGGCATTCCCGAGGGGCCCGTGGCCTACCTGAGCCCGCAGTGGCTCGACATGATGCGTTTTGCGGCTTCCGAAGCCAAACGGCTCGGGCTGGAGATGTGTTTCCACAACTGTGCCGGCTGGTCAAGCAGCGGCGGACCGTGGATCAAGCCGGCCGAGGCGATGCAGACGGTCGTCATTAGCGAAACGCACGCGAAGGGGCCGGCCCAGTTCGACGCCGTCCTGCCGCAGCCGCATACCAGCCACGGCTATTACCGCGACATCGCCGTGCTGGCGTTTCCAACGCCCACGGTGAAAGCGACGATCGACCAACTGCCACCCAAGGCGCTGTCGAAGCAGCAATACGAATATGGGATGCAGCCGGAGTCGAAGAAGGCGCCGGCCGCGGCGATCGTGGCGCGCGATCGCGTTGTCGTGCTGACTTCCAGGCTCGGAACCGACGGCAAGTTGACGTGGGACGTGCCCGACGGCGACTGGACGATTCTTCGCATCGGCCACACGCCGACTGGCGCAGAACGCTCCGGCTCCGTTGCCCGGCCGCGGGCTGGAGTGCGACAAGCTGAGCCGCGAGGGGATTGAAGCTCATTGGGCGGGCGGAATCGAGCCGATTTTGAAGCATCTCGGCCGGCTGGCGGGCACGGCCGTCAACGACTGTCTTGATCGACAGCTACGAAGTGGGCGACAACAACTGGACGGACGATTTCCGCGACGAGTTCATCAAACGCCGCGGCTACGATCCGATCCCCTTCCTGCCGACGCTCAGCGGCCGCTACGTCGACAGCGGCGAGATGACCGAACGGTTCCTGTGGGATTTCCGCCGCACGCTCTGCGACCTGTTCGCCGAGAACTACTACAACCGTTTCGCCGAGTTGTGCCACCAGCACCATCTGAAGTTTTCGGTCGAGCCTTACGATGGCCCGTTTGAGTGCCTGCAAGTGGGGACGAAGGCCGACATCGTGATGGGCGAATTCTGGGCGACAACCAACCTGGATGCCATCGGCGCGGTCAACACGGTCAAACTGGCCGCATCCGTCGCCAACACGCACGGCACTCCGATCGTCGGCGCCGAGTCGTTCACCGGCGTCCCGGGGCCGTACAGCAACTGGCTCGGCCATCCCGGCATGTTGAAGCCGGAGGGGCGACGCCATGTGGTGCCTGGGACTGAACCGCTTCATTTTCCATACCTACGCCCATCAACCGTGGCTCGACAAAGTTCCCGGCATGACGATGGGCCAGTGGGGGACGCAATTTCGGGCGGACGAACACCTGGTGGGAACTGTCGAAGCCGTGGATGCAGTACATCGCCCGGTCGCAGTACTTGCTGCAACAGGGCCATACGGTCGCCGACGTGCTCTTCTTCGCCGGCGAAGCTGCCCCCAACGGCGGCGTCTATCGCCGCCGACCTCAAGGCCAAGGGCTATGACTACGACGTGATCGGCACCGATCTGATCATGAAGCTTTCGGTCAAGGACGGTCGAATCCGTACGCCGGTCGGCGGCAGCTACCGCCTGCTCGTTCTGCCGGATACCCAGTGGATGACGCCGGCGCTGGCGAAGAAGGTTGCCGCGTTGGTCAAGGCCGGCGCCAGGGTATTAGGGCCGAAGCCGAAGGAATCGCCGAGTCTGGTCAACTATCCGGCCTGCGACGCCCAGGTCAAGAAGATCGCCGACGAGGTTTGGGGAACGACCCCGGGCGAGCACCGTTTCGGCCGCGGGAAGGTCATCACCGGCCGTACGGTCGAGGACGTGTTGGCGTCTGAGAACGTCCAGCCAGACTTCGCGGTTACCGGCGACAGGCCGAAACTCGATTTCATCCATCGTGCCACGAATGGGGCGGACATCTACTTTGTCGCCAATCCAGAAACCTTTGCCCCAGACGGTCGATTGTTCGTTCCGAACCATCGGTCGGCTGCCGGAATTGTGGGACGCCCAGACCGGTGAGATTCGGCCCGCGACGATGTGGCGTGTCAAGAAGGGGTCCACGGTCGTGACCCTGAACCTGGAACAAGCCGGTTCCGTTTTCGTGATATTCCGTCAGCCGGCCGCTGCGCCGACCGATTCGATCACCGACATCATGTGCTTGGCTGACGTCGCGAGCAAGAAACCCAAGCTGGAAATTCGCAAGGCGGTGTATGGCGCGCTTAGCAAGCCTGATGGCGGGAAGGTCGATGTTACTGCGAAATTGGCCGAGCGAGTGAAGGACGGCCAATTGGAAGTCACCGCCGATAACAATCTCGCGGGCGACCCGGCCTACAACGTCGTCAAGCAGTTAAGAGTCGACTACGTCCTCGACGGCGTCGCGAAATCGATCACAGTTGCGGAGAATGCGGTATTGCGGTTGCCGGCGGAGGAGACGCTAGGCGTTCCGCCGGCGCCCCGCTTGTCACTTGAAAGCGGTAAGGTGTTCTTGACCGCCGGGAAGTCCGGCCGTTACGTCCTGACGCGCACGAAGGGAGACAACCAGGTCGTTGAACTTGGAGATGTTCCAAAGCCCGTCGAGTTGTCGGGGCCGTGGGACGTGACCTTCCAAAAAGGCCGCGGTGCGCCGGCGAAGGCGGTTTTTGAGAAGTTGATCTCTTGGCCGGACTCGAAGGACAAGGGGATCAAGTATTTCTCGGGCACGGCGACGTATCGCAAGACGATCAACGTTCCGGCCGAACGGCTGGCCAAAAATCGTCCGTTGCTGCTCGATCTCGGCAGCGTGAAGGTGATTGCCCAGGTGCGCCTCAACGGCCAGGACTTGGGCATCCTCTGGAAAGCCCCGTTTCAGGTGGACATCACCAAGGCGGCCAAGCCGGGAGAGAACGAGTTGGAGGTCCGGGTGACGAACCTCTGGCCGAATCGCCTGATCGGCGACGAGCAGTATCCCGACGATTGCCAATGGGACGGCATTCACCTGGCGAAGTGGCCCGACTGGCTGCTGAAGGGCCAGCCGCGGCCGGTCAAGCAGCGAGTGACGTTCACCACCTGGAAGCACTGGCACAAGGACTCGCCGTTGCAGCCCTCCGGCCTGCTCGGACCGGTGAAGCTGCTGACGCTGCAGAAGGTGCCGGTGAAGTAGCGGAATCCGACGCAAGGAATCGCCGGGAGTCAACGACTCGCGGAAGGTGGGTGCAACACGGATGCCGCCCGGTGTCGGCCGGTGCTGAATTGCCAACTTGAAGGCCGCTCGACGCACCACGGCAGCACGGAGGACACGGAGCCGAGGATGGGAGAACCGACGTCACCGCAGAGGACGCAGAGGAAAGGGAAGGGGGGGGCATTCTTCGAGGAGGGCGCCCTTGGGACTCGGGCAAGGTCCAATGCCTTGCGGGGGGCGAAGTGTTCGCCGCGGGCCGGCGGCCGTCGGCTATTCGGCGGCGCTGGCGGTCTACCGCTGACGTTGCATCCAGTGGGCCTCGATCTGTTCGAGAGAGCGGCCTTTCGTCTCCGGCACGAACATCCAGACGACGGCCAGCAGCACGGCGCAGAATGCCGCAAACAGATAGAAGGGATAGGCGTGGTTGAAGCGGGAGACCAGGTAGGCGTTTTCGTCGATCACCGGAAACGTCTGCGAGACGACGAAATTGGCCGCCCACAGGGCGAGGGTGGCCAGCGACATCGCCCGGCCGCGGATGCTGTTGGGGAATATCTCCGAGAGGATCACCCAGGTTACAGGCCCGACCGATAACGCGAAGCAGGCGATGTATCCGAGGATGCAGGCCAAGACCCAGCCTGGAGCGAAGTGATACTGCGAGGCGGCGCCCATTGCCGCCAGCGAAATGCCCATGCCCACCGACCCGAGAATCATCAGCGGCTTGCGGCCGAGGCGATCGACCGTCCAAATGGCGATCAGCGTGAAGGACAGATTGACCGCACCGACGACGACTTGTTGCAGCAGCGCGGCATTGGTTTCAGAACCCAGCTTCTTGAAGATCTCCGGTCCATAGTAGAGGAAGACGTTGATCCCCGTGATCTGTTGCAAGACGGCCAGCGCGATTCCGAGCACCAGCACGAACCGCATCTCCGGCGCGAAGACTCCCAGGCGTTTCTCCACCTCCTTGGCAACCGTGGCGCCGATCGCCTGCACTTCCGTCTCGGCGAACTCGGCGCCGCCGATGCGGGTCAAGACCCGTCGGGCTCTATCCAGGCGGCGGTGCTCGACCAACCACCGCGGGCTCTCGGGCACCGTCGCCAGCAGCGCGAGGAACAGCGCCGACGGCGCGACTCCCAGGGCAAACATCCATCGCCAGCCCACCGTCTGATTCCAAAGCGCACCGGCGCCGGCGGCAGCGAAATGGTGGCCCAGCAGGGCGATGAAGTAGTTGACGAAGTAGGTGACCAACATGCCGGTGATGATCGCGAACTGGTTGACCGAGACCAGCCGCCCGCGAATTCGCGCCGGTGAGATTTCGGCGATGTACATGGGCGAGGCCATCGACGCGATGCCGACGCCGACGCCGCCGACGATGCGGAGGGCAACGAAGAAGCCGAACGTATCGGCGACGGCCGTGCCCAGGGCGGAGACGAGGAACAGAATGCCGGAGAGCACCAGCGTCTTCTTCCGGCCGGCAAAGTCGCTTAGCATTCCCGCCAGCGCTACGCCGATCATGCAGCCGAGCAGGGCGCTCGACGCGGCCCAGCCTTTCGTGGCCGCGCTAAGCCTGAAGTGCTCCTGCAGAAAGCCGATGGCATCGGAGATTACCGCGGTGTCGTAGCCGAAAAGCAGTCCGCCCAGTGCGGCGACCAGACACACGCGAAGAACAAACATGGTGTCGTCCCTGTCTCGGCGACGTCGGCGATCCGCGTCAGTGCAGGAGTTGGTTGGCAATCCCGCTCACGATACCACGTGGTCCCGAGTGTTACAAGCACGGTGAAGGGACGACGGACGACGCGGCCACCACCGTCGAGGCGAGTCTTTTGCAGGAGGCGACTCCAGTCGCCGATGCTTCATGTTCTTGATTCTTGGCGTGCGATCGGCGACAGGAGTCGCCTCCGTAACCGTTCACTGGGCGGCAAGGGGACGGAGGAGGTATTCGGAGAAATATCTTCTCCTGCGGCGGATACTGTCGCCGAAAACCTCCTCCGTCCCCCTCTGTTTCCGGCCTGTGAACGCTTACGTCGCCTCCTACAAAGTGCTCGCGGCATCGATCTAAGCCCGCTGCTCACCGAGCCGAGAAGGATCGCATCAGTGGAAACTCCCGGCGGCCTTGCTTCCGATCCAACAGACGACAATCGCTACATACCCCCCGCTGTGGCTATTGCAAGGCAGTTTGGATTTGGTATTTTAGTAGTCAGATTTGGAAATCTAGTAGCGGCGGCTTGGGCGGCGTGCAAACTGCGACAGACGTCCGCACTTGGAGCGGCAATACTCCACAATTTTCCATTATCCAGGGAGGCATTGATGAGAGCGAAACTCGTCACGAGAAGTCACGCGGTCGTCGCATGTTTCGGCATGCCGGTCCTTCTGGCCGTTTTGCTCTGCCTTCCGGCTGCGGCAAAGGCCGAGCTGTACCAGTTTACGAAGATCGCCGACACCACAAGCGGCGTCTATCGGAGTTTGCGGCCTTGGCCGGCGGTAAATGCGTCAGGACACGTCCTGTTTCACGCCGATCTTCACGCCGATCTGGGTACCAGCGACGGACTCTTCTTGAGCGACGGTTCCACGATCACTACAGTTGCGATTGGAACTCCGTATCAATTTCCTGTGAGTCTTGGCACGGATCAGGTGATCAACAATGCCGACCAGGTGGCGTACTTCGGCGGCGGACTCAACATGGATCATACGAGGGTTTGCCGATGGAGCGGGGGCTCGACAACATTGATTGCCGACGCCAGCAGCTTCTCCACGATAGGGAACTTCGGCCCGTCGATGAACAACAACGGCACGGTCGTGTTCCCGGGAACGTCACTGGCCACTGGAAGAGACGGCATCTACTCGGGAAGTGGAGGCGCAATCACAACGGTTATCGACACCTCGTCGCAGTTCTCGTCGTTCGGCTACACGCCGACGATCAATGACTCGGGGACCGTGGCGTTTTGCGCGGTCAGCAGGACGACCGGACGGTTGGGAGCCTACACGACCGACCATGGCGTCGTCACCGAGATCACTGACACTTCGGGTCCGATTGCCGGCATCGTTAACGGCGCTATCGAGATCAATAACGCGGGAACCGTAGCATTCGAAGCACAATTGGCCTCGGGCGGGTATGCGATCTATCGTGGGGACGCGCAGTCGCTAGAGATGGTGGCCGATACCAGCGGGGTTTTTGTCGGCTTCATGGATCAGCCCATCGTCAACAACCAGGGACAGGTTGCGTTTTTCGCATACGTTAACGACGGGGGAGCCGGAATTTACACGGGCCCTGATCCGGTGGCCGACAAGATTGTCGCCACCGGCGACGTGATCGACGGCGAGACGCTTACTTACATCTACTATTTGGGCGCGGGGTTCGCGGACAACGGCTGGGTGGCGTTCGTCGGAGAGACACAGTCTGGCAAGGAGATCGTGTACGTCGGCCATCCCGTGCCCGAGCCATCCACGCTGATCCTGATTGCCGTTGGCGTCCTGGGGCTCGTAGCCTGCGTCCGCCAGCGGCGGTGCTCATAATCGACCGGCGCTGGCCGCGGGGAGCCGCATTACCCCGCGGGCATTCGCGCCTCGTAAGCCAGACTTCGCAGGAAGCTGCTCGCATCCATGTATGCTTGCGGCGGAACGCTGGCGATGCGGTCGGCCAGCACGGTCGACATCTTGTCAATCGTATGAACGGCGCTGAGGTAATCCTCGGCGCTGAGGACGCCGCGATAGGCTCGGGCGGCGAAGATTTTCTCCAGGACGGTCCTCTGCGGCGCGAGTTCCGCGGATGTCAGCAGCACCGGCCACTGAATCCGCCCTGTTACCGCGTCGAGTTGGCGATTGCTCAACGGTTTTGGCGCTTCCGCGTGTGCGTAGCGGGCGAAGTCGGCGGGATTGCCGCGCCTGGCGTCTGATTGCCGCTTCGCGGTGCTGCCGGTTGATATCGCGGGCTTCGAGGTAACTGGCTACCCACAGTTTGTGGTTTTCAATCTCGCGTCGGCGAGCGGCGCTCCAGTTCACCGCGGCCGCCGCGGTCGCCAGGTTGTAGTCGCCCTCGGCGCGGATCACGTCGGCCAAGCCGCGGGCGTATGACCCGGCGATCGTCGTGCCGGGGTAGCCCCAGTAACCGGACCAACCGCCGCCACCGGCGTAATACGGGATCGTGGTTTCGTCGTTCGACGACAGTTCGCTGTTGACCGAGGACATCGGGTTTCGGCCGAAGGGGACATCGTTCGCGCCGAAGGGCATGGTGTTTCCCTTGGCGGCCGTTCTATTCTCCCCGCAGATCGCGTTTGCTCTGTGGGTTGTGTGTCCGAGTTGGTTTGCGTCAACGGGCCCAATCATGGCTCTTCCGCTCGGGGCACCGCGCGACGCCGTACCGTTTCCGCTCGCAATTGCGCCGCTTTTGCCCGCGGCGAACGTCGGCGATTGGGCAGATAAACTTGCAGCGGCCACCGCTGCCAGCATCAAGCAACCGATAAGTTTCATGGCTCCGCTCCTTTGTTCTCGTAGCACGCTTGCCTCACTAGAATTAGACGGGCGGGACACGTTGGCGGACACCCCCCCAGCGGCGCAGAGTTCCGCCGCCGCTCTTCCGCTTGCTGCTGCTGCGTATAATTCGATGCTGAGTGTTGAAGAAACGCGCCCCGAGACAAGGCGGCATCGTCGAACGTCAGGTTTTCGACTACGCAAAAGGAGTGGGCCATGGCCAAATTGTTGCCGTCCTTCACGATCGCAGCTTCGCTGGTTTGCCTATTCGGGGTGAGTAGCCGCGGCGAAGACACGTCGGCGCTGATCGCGCAGCTTCGTGCCCGCGACGAAGCGACTCGTCTTCACGCGATCGACGTGTTGGGCCAACAGTGCGCGGCCGCCGCCGAGGTGCTTCGCGCTCAGCACCGCCCTGAAGAGCCCGTCGGCGGCCGTTCGCGCGCATGCGGCCCATGCAATGGGACACTTGGGGGCGGGGGCTCGGTCGGCCGTTGGCGCGTTGGCCCCGCTGCTGACCGATTCCGACGCGAGAGTGCGGCGGATGGCAGTGCGGGCATGGGGGCGAATCCGGCCCAGCCCCGCGGTGTCGGTCCCGCTGTTGGCCAACGTGCTGCGAGACGCCGATCCGTCGGTTCGCACCGAGGCGATGAAGATTCTGACCGACGTCGGCAAGCCCGCGGTTCCGACGCTGACCCGATTGCTCAGCGACGACAAGGTCGCCTACTGGTGTTGCCTGGCATTGGGTGAGATCGGGCCGGACGCTGCCGCCGCGGCCCCGGCGTTGGTGAACGTCCTCGACAGCGATCCGCGGCCCGAGGTTCGCCGCGAGGCGGCCCTGGCGCTGGGTTGGATCGGCACGGCGGCCGCCGCCAGCGTGCCAGCGCTGACCGATGCGCTCGGCAAGAAGGATCCCGTTGTCGTCGCGGGGGCCGCTTACGCTCTCGGCCGGATCGGAGCGATGGCCAAGACGGCGGCGCCGTCACTTGTCCAATGCGAGGCGAATTCCGATCCGCTGGTGAAAATGGTGTGCGCTGGGCGCTGGCGAAAGTCGATCCCGAGAATCAATCGCGAAAGCAGGCGGCGATTGGACAGCTTGTGGCGGCATTGGAGAGCCATCAGCCGCGGCTTCGCCACGCGGCTCTATACGGCCTGGCCGACCTCAAGCCCGCGCCCGGGACGGTGTTGCCGGCGATGAAGAAGGCCTTGCACGATTCCGACAAGGGCGTGGCGAATTCGGCCTTGTATGCCGTGGCGTCGTTCGGCGATTCGGCGATCCCGGCGCTGACCGACTGCGCTGAAACGCAAGGAGCTTCGTCCGGCCGCGGCCAAGATTCTCGGGCAGATGGGGCCGCGGGCGAAAGGGGCGGCGCCCGCCCTGATCGAAATCGTCAGAACCGACCAAAACAATCAATCCCGCAGCGAGGCCCTGATGGCCTTGGGGGCCACCGGCGGCGACCCGAAGAAGGTCGTTCCCGCCGCGATCAAAGCCCTGCAATCGCGGCGCGAGGACGTCTGCTCTGCGGCCTGCTTCGCCCTGGGGCGCATGGGAAAGGCGGCCGCCGCGGCCGTGCCCGAACTCGAGAAAAGGCTTGGCGATTCTGACGCCTGCGGCGCGATGGCGGCGTGGGCGCTGGTGCGAATCGCCCCCGATTCACCCCGGGTGGCCCGCCAATTGGTCCCCTTGTTCGTCAAGGCGCTCGACCAGTGCGAGCCGAGGGTTCGCGTGGAGGCGGCCGCATCGCTGCAACGTCTGGGACCGTTGGCGCAGGAGGCGATACCGGCGCTGAAGAGAGCCAGCGCCGACAAGAATGCGACCGTTCATGCCGCCGCGCTGGCGGCGTTGGAGACCATCACGCTCCGCTGATCGGCCGGCAGTGGATTTTCTGGTTCCCGTGCAGTGCGCGCCCAGGGGGACGTGGCGGTTGCCGGCAAGACGTCTCCCATCTTGCACGACTTTTCTCCGACAACCTCCTCCGTCCCCTTCCGCTCATTCGCGCCGGCGAGATGAAGCGTTATAATGCGGGATTGGCAAGGTCCACGCCATGTCCAACTCCAGCATCGTCGCCGCAATCGTACCTTTCCCGCTTCGGGCTCGATTCGTTTCGCGCCGGGCAAGAGCAGGTGATCTCGACGGTTCTTGCCGGACACGATTGTCTTTGCGTCATGCCCACCGGCGGCGGAAAAAGCCTCTGCTACCAACTGCCGGCGCTGGCTCTCGACGGGCTGACGTTGGTGGTTTCGCCGCTGATCGCGTTGATGAAGGACCAGGTCGATCAACTCCAGGCGTTGGGTTTGCCGGTGAGCTTCATCAATAGCACGCTCTCGGCGGCGGAGCAGAACGACCGGCTCGAGCGGATGGCCGCCGGCGAGTTTCGGCTGCTCTACGTGGTGCCGGAGCGGTTTCGCAGCGGGCGATTTCTCGATGCGGTTCGGGCGGTGGGGGTCAAGCTGCTGGCGGTTGACGAGGCCCATTGCACCAGCGAGTGGGGGCACGATTTTCGCCCCGATTATGCCCGGCTCGGCCATTTCCGCCGCCTGCTGGGCAATCCGACGACAATCGCCCTGACGGCCACGGCCACCGATCGGGTGCGGCGCGACATCGTCGAACTGTTGGCCCTGCACGAGCCGGCGACCTTCATCACCGGTTTCGCCCGGCCCAATCTGTTCTACGAAGTTCAGATGCCGCGGACTGAGCGGCAGAAGCCCGAACTGCTCGTCGAATTTTCTCGGCCGCACGCCCGGTTCGGGCATCATCTACACCTCGACGCGCAAGCGGGCGGAAGAGGTGGCCGAAACGCATTAACGGCCAGACCCGCCGCCGCACCGTCGTCTATCATGCCGGGATGCTGCCTGACCAGCGCCGCAAGCCCAGGACGACTTCATGCGCGGCCGCTGCGAAATCGTCGTGGCCACCAACGCCTTCGGCATGGGCATCGACAAGGCCGACGTGCGATTCGTCGTCCACTACAACATGCCCGGTAGCCTGGAGGCGTATTATCAGGAGGCGGGCCGCGCCGGCCGCGACGGCGCCCCGTCACATTGCGTCCTGCTCTACCACGCCTCGGACCGCTACATCCAGGAGTACTTCATCGATAGCAATTACCCGGACCGCGAGCACGTCAAAGCCGTTTACGACTACCTCTGCGAGATCGACGAGAATCCGATCGAAATGACGCAGGACGAACTGAAGCAGACGCTCAGCCTGCCGATCGGCAGCGACGGGGTGGGCAATTGCGAGCAGATTCTCGAAGGGGCCGGCGTGTTGGAACGTCTGATCGCTTCGCAGAACATGACCTCGGTGCGGATCGACAGCGACTTGCCCACGCTGGTCGATCTGCTGCCGAAACAGGCCAAATCGCAGCGGAAGGTGTTGCGGGCGGTCGAACACGTCGTCGGTTCGCGGCGGCAGGAATTGGTGCAGTTCAAGCTCCGCGACCTCTCGGCCAACGACGACATGGATCAAGCGTCGATCACCCACGCGCTGCGCGAGCTAAACCGGCTGGAGGCGTTCACCTACGTGCCGGCCTTCCGCGGCCGGGCGATCCGCATGATCCGCCGCGATCTGCCCTTCGACAAGCTGGAGATCGACTTCGAGGAGATCGAGCGCCGCAAGGCGGCCGAGTATGAAAAGCTCGATCGCGTGATTCGCTTTGCGATGGGCGGCGCGTGCCGGCAGCGGGAGATTCTGCGTTACTTCGGCGAAGAAGACGCCCAGCGCTGCGGGCATTGCGACAACTGCCGCCTGCACAACACGAGGGTTCAGGGTTCAGGGTTCGGGGGGCAGAGTTCAGGATTTGATGGTCCGAGTTTAGCCGCCGCGTCCACGCGGTGTTCGACCGAAGCTGAAGAACCCGCAGTCAGCGAGCCGCCGATCGACGACAGCATACTGCGCACCGTGCGAATCGTCCTCAGCGGCGTGGCCCGCGCTCAGGCGCTGTGTTCCTGCGGCAGAAACGTCATTGCCCAAATGCTGTGCGGTTCGGCGCGGCCAAACTGAAAAAGCTCGGGTTCGATAATCTCAGCACGTTCGGCCTGCTGAAGCACCTCAAACAAGACGAAGTGCTGCTGGTGATCGACGCGCTGATGGCGATGCGTTGCCTGCAACAGGTCGACGTCGATCGTTTCCGCCCGGTGTTGGAGCTTACGGAGTTCGGCGGCGAAGTGATGCGCGGCCGAGCGCGGCTGCCGGGCGAACTGCCGATCCCGGTCGAATTGCGGCGAAAACTGCGTGCTCAAGCGGTGGGCAATTCATTGCCCACTGGCATAGCCCAAGGGGACGGAGGAGGTTTCGGCGAACGGTCTTCCGAATCGCAAACGCCCTCAACCGAAACCTCCTCCGTCCCCCTCGGTTCGCCCGATCCGGATATCCTCGATTCGCTCAAGCGTTGGCGAGCTGATATTGGCAATGAGGCCGGCGTACCGTTGTATTGCATTTTGCAGAATTCCACGCTCGCCGAGTTAGCGCGTTGCCGCCCGACCACCCGCGAGGAGCTGTTGGCCGTCAAGGGCATGGACCCGGTCAAGGCCGAGCGTTACGGCCACATGCTGTTGGAGATCATCTGCGAGGGGCAAGCGGAAGAGGAGGAGAGGGGGAGACAAGGAGACGAGGAGACTGGGGTACAAGGGGACTCCGAACGACCTGCTGTCTCCTCGTCTCCCCCTCTCCCCGTCTCCCGCTCTCTTCCTTCCTCCCACTGGACCCGTCGTCTGCTGGCTGCCGGTTTCACGGTCGATGAGTGCATGGCGATTCGCGGCCTGACGCGCGAGGTGGTCCTGGAACACGCTCGCGAGGCCGAGGAGGATGCGGCCGACCAGGAATTGTAGGAGGCGCCTCCGGTCGCCAATCGTCGGTTCATCAGATATAATTGCGTGGTGGAATACGGCTGAGTCCGTCCCGCCGTTGTCATTGCCGGAGGTCCGCGAAGAGGAGTCCCATGCCCGATCCGTCCGAAAAACCCGAGAAAAACGACTATGGCGTGCCGCCGCGGAAGCTGCGTCCCAATCCGCGGATGGCGCCGTCGATATGGTGGATTGTGGCGGTGCTGGCGATCGTGGGGATCTTCGTCTATGCCCAGACGAGCAACAACCGCTCGGAAATCGACTATGGCTTCTTCCGGCAGCAGTTGGAAAAGGACAACAACATCGCCAGCGTCAACATCGAGGGCTCGCAAGTTTACGGCAAGTTCAAGAAGGCGCCCGTCGATCCGAAGGCCAAGCCGGACGCCGGCGGCACGTATCCGCACTTGAGCGAGAAGTTCGTGACGGTGCTGCCGCCGATGGCGCTGGACGATCAGGAGTTGGACAAGGTGCTGCGGCAACGGCTTGGGGCGAACGATTACAAGGCAACGGTCCCGCCCGACAACACGTTCGTGGTGCTGTTCGTCTACGTGCTGGTTTTGGGCGCGCTGTTCTTCGGCGTGATGTTCCTGTTCCGCAGGGCCCGCGACTCGTTCTTCTCCGGCGGCCTGACCGGCAGCTTTGCCAAGAGCGGGGCACGGCGCTACGACGCCAGCGGCAAGCCGATCACCTTCGCCGACGTCGCCGGGCTGGAAGGCGTCAAGCACGACTTGCAGGAGGTCGTCGATTTCCTCCGTAATCCGGCGAAGTTTCAGCGGCTGGGGGCCCGCGTGCCCAAGGGGATTTTGCTGATGGGTCCGCCGGGCACGGGCAAGACGCTGCTGGGACGCGCGGTCGCCGGCGAGGCGGGTGTCCCCTTCTTCTCGATCAACGGCTCCGAGTTCATCCAGATGTTCGTCGGTGTCGGCGCCGGCCGCGTCCGCGATCTGTTCAACACGGCGAAGGAGAACGCCCCGGCCATTCTGTTTATCGACGAAATCGACGCGGTCGGCCGCCACCGCGGCACCGGCGTCGGCGGCGGGCACGACGAGCGCGAGCAGACGCTCAACCAAATCCTCAGCGAGATGGACGGCTTTGCGCAGACCGAGTCGGTGATCGTGATGGCGGCCACGAACCGGCCGGACGTGCTCGATCCCGCCCTGCTGCGGCCGGGTCGCTTCGACCGGCACATCACCGTCGATCGCCCCAGCTACAAGGGGCGGCTGGCGATCTTCCAGGTCCACAGCAAGGACGTGCCGCTGGGCGACGACGTCGACATGGCGCGGCTGGCGGCGGGCACCGTCGGCCTGACCGGCGCCGACATCAGCAATCTGGTGAACGAAGCCGCCCTCTGGGCAAGCCGCCACGACAAAGATTGCGTCGGCATGGCCGATTTCGAGTACGCCCGTGACAAACTCTTAATGGGCTCGAAACGCGAGGAGGTGCTTTCGGACGAAGAGAAGAAGATGACGGCCTATCACGAGTCGGGCCATGCCCTGCTGGCCTGGAGCGTCCCCGGCGCCGATCGGCTGCACAAGGTTCTCGATCGTGCCGCGCGGCCGCTCGTTGGGCGCCACGCAACTGCTGCCCGAGGAGGACCGCGTCAGCATCAGCGAGGGCGAATTGCACAGGCGGCTGCTGTTCCTGCTCGGCGGCCGCTCGGCCGAGAAGATGGTCTTTAACGAATACAGTGCGGGGGCCGAGGACGATCTGAACAAGGCGACGCAATTGGCCCGGCGGATGGTCACGCACTGGGGCATGAGCGAGCGACTCGGGCCGGTGGCTTTCCGCGACGCCGAGGATCATCCATTTCTCGGCCGCGAGATGGCCGAGCCCCGCCGCTTCAGCGAGCACACCGCCCAGGTGATCGACGAGGAGGTCTCCCGCATCCTCCGCGATGCCTCCGACAAAGCCACCACGATGCTCAACGAGCGCCGCGAAAAGCTCGACGTGCTTGCCAAAAAGCTGGAAGAGGCCGAGACGCTCGACGAGGAGGAGATCGAGAAGCTGATCGGCCCGCCGTTGTACAAGAGACCGGCGGCGCAGCACGTGAAATGCTGGGGGGATCTGTTTACTGAGAGTCGGATTGTCAACGTCGCCCAATAGCCGGGGGTCAACGACCCGCGGTCGCGATGCGGAGCACATTCCGCGGGCCGTTGGCCCCCGGCTATCTGGACATTATCGATCTGACTATCAATAAACGGCTGCAGCAAAGATCAGTTCGTGTCGAAGATTGCCCATTGACCGCCGCCGAGCGATTTGGCTCGATACATCGCCTGATCGGCGCGGTGCAACAAATCCTGGATCTGCCGACATTCGGCGGAACTCAGCGCGACACCTACGCTTGCCTTTACGGTTACGTCGTGATCGTCGATCGTCACTGGCGATTGCAGCCGATCGAGAATCCGCCGGGCCACCAACTCCGCGTCTGCTTCGCTTCGCAGGTCGTCGAGGAAGACGGTGAGCTCGTCGCCGCCGTACCGCGCCGCCATGTCGCCGGGCCGAATGCAGCCGACCAACCGCCGAGCGACTTCGCACAAGACGCGGTCGCCGACCAGGTGCCCAAAACTATCGTTGACCGCCTTGAAGCCGTCGAGGTCGATGAAGCAGACGGCGAAGCGGTAGCCGGGCCGCCGCTGTGCGCGTTCCATCGCCCGATCCAAGCGGCGATTGAACAGCCGGCGGTCGGGCAGGCCGGTCAACGGATCGTGGCCGGGCAGGCCCAGCCCATAGGAATCTCCCGGCGATTCTCGGGAATCCTCGGCACGATCGGCCGGCGGCTGCGCACGGGCCACGACGATCCAGTATTCGGCCGCCGAGTCGCGGACGCGCGACACGTGCCACTCGGCGGGCATCGCCAGGCCGTTCTTGCTTCGCTGCGTGGTGTGAAGAGTTGCCGTAGCCGGCTCGCCTGCGGGAGCGTCGTCAATCTGTCGGGCAAGGGCAATGACGTCCTCCGGCGGACAGAGGTTTCGCAAGTCCATGCCCGGCAGCTCGTCGGCTGTGTAGCCAAGGCACGCACAGGCGGCCCGGTTGGCTTGGATCAGCGTGAGATGCTGCCGATCGACGCAAAAAACCGCGTCAGGCAGCAGGTCGAGCAGGGCTTGCATCGTCGGCAACAAAGGCATAATGCGCAATTCTGGTGGTTGCGTCGCTCGCAAGCAAGGGGTGAAGGGGAGTTTGCCAGACCGTCCGGCCATTTCTCCATTTCGGAGGGGGGCACACGCGGCGAACGATGGCCTATGCTTCATTGAAGGCCATTTCGCGACCATTCGCGAAAAGATCGTTAGACCGCGTTTCCGACTATGCCGACGCTAACGCCTACCGCCATTGCGACTCGACTGTCCCCATTCTCCGTCCTGGGCGTCGGAATTCGCAACGTCACGCAGCAAGAGGCGATTGCGATGCTGGAGCGGATCATCGAGCACCGCGACAGTTGGCCGGCCAGCGTCTTCTTTGTCAACGCCCACACGCTCAACCTCGCTGCGGCCGATCCGTCGTACCGGGCGATCCTTAATGCGGCGAACCTGGTGTTCGCCGATGGTACCGGCGTCCGCTGGGCGGCACGGCTCCAGGGCGTTCGCGTGGTCGAAAATATCACGGGCACCGATCTGGTGCCAGCCTGGTTTCGGGCGACTCTCGATCGGGGGCATTCGTGCTTCCTGCTGGGCGCCGACCCCTTGACGATCGAGCTGGCCGCCGATTTCGCCCGGCGGACGTTTCCGGGCTGGCGGCTGTCGGGCTATCACGACGGCTATTTGAGCGACGAATTGACCGAGGGGGTCGTTGTCGACTCGATCAACGCGGCCAATCCCGACGTGCTGTTGGTGGGCATGGGAAACCCTCTGCAAGAAGAGTGGATCCATCGGCATCTCGCCGAACTCCGCGTGCCGGTGTGCATGGGCGTCGGCGGACTATTCGACTATTGGGCGGGCAACGTTAGCCGGTCGCCCGGCTGGCTCCGGCGGCTTGGTCACGAATGGCTCTGGCGGCTGTTTCAGGAGCCGCGTCGCATGGCACGCCGCTACCTGCTGGGCAACCCGGCATTTCTCGGCCGCGTTCTCCGCGAGCGGTGGGCGCGGAAAAGCTCCCTAGATAACCCATCCTGCATATTCCTTCTTGACGCCGGTGGTTTCGCGTTCGATAATCCCTCCCCGACTCACGTTGCACGGTATGTCGCAGAGCCGTCGAGGTTCATCACAAGGAGAGTTCCGTGGCAAGGATGCCGTCCCTTCTGCTGGTTTTTGTCATCTTGCTTGTCGCAGTCATGTCGTCGGGCTGTTCTTCTACGCATACCGACCGAGGCGCCCTGACCGGCGGTCTGATCGGGGCCGGCGCGGGAGCGGTGGCGGGTCATTCCTTGGGGAACACCGGGGCGGGAGCGGCAATCGGCGCAGGCGTCGGCGCATTGAGCGGCGCCGCCATCGGCAACAGCATGGACCAGGAGGAGGCACGGAACCGGGCGCTGATCGCCCAGCAAATGGGCCGACCGCTCGACCCCGGCGCCGTCACGATCAGCGACGTAATCGCGATGAAGCGGGCCAATGTCAACGACGACCTGGTGATCAATCAAATCCACGCCCACGGAATGGCCGCGCCGCTGCAAACCAACGATCTGATCCACCTGCCGCAGCAGGGCGTCAGTTCGCGGGTGATTCAGGCCATGCAGGAGTCGCCGCCGCGCGTGGTTCAGCCTCAGCCGGTAATGGTCGAGGAATACCCTCCCCCTTATTATGGCCCGCGAATCTACATTGGGCCGCGTTATCATCATCACTGCTGGTGATGATGCGGATTTGATCCGTGGGCAAAAGCGATTTTCCACTGGCCGAAGAACTTTCGCCCGCGCCACGGCCGGAGGACGCGTTCCTGCGAATGGCGCGGTTGCCGCACTGCCTGTTTCTCGACAGTGCGATGCGGCACGCGGCCTTGGGCCGATATTCGTTTCTCGCCGCCGATCCGTTCGAGTTCGTGCAATTGCCGGCCGACGGCAGCGATGCTTTGGGAAGGCTGGAAAGACGGCTGCAACAATTCGTCGCGACAGCGATCGACGGCCTTCCGCCGTTTCAGGGCGGCGCCGCCGGGCTGTTCAGCTACGAACTTGGGCAAAGCCTGGAACGGCTGCCGCCGCCGAAGGCCGACGAATTCGGCGTGCCGGCCGTGGCGGTTGGGCTCTACGACGTCGCGGTGGCATTCGACCACGTGCTCGGTCGAGCATGGGTTGTTTCACAGGGATTCCCGGAGGTCGATCCTACGCTCCGCCGGCGTCGCGCGGCGAAACGGCTTGCGCAGGCACGCGAGTGGATCGCCGCCGCCCCGGCGACCGCAGTCGCCAATCGCTCGAATGCGGATGTCGCTTCTCTGGTGCACCAATACTCGGTGCCCGACGTGCCGGGCGTGAGCAGCAATTTCTCGCAGGACGGGTACTTGCGGGCGGTTCAGACGGGTGATCGACTACATCTACGCCGGCGACGTGTTCCAAGTGAACCTTTCACAACGGCTGGTCGCCGCTGCCCGCGACGACGCCGTGGCGCTGTACCGCCGTTTGCGCCGCTGCAACCCGGCGCCGTTCGCCGGCTACTTCGACTTGGGCGAATTCCAGATCGTCAGCGCCTCGCCCGAGCGGTTCCTTCGCGTTGCCGATCGCGCAGGTCGAGACGCGGCCGATCAAGGGGACGCGGCCGCGCTGCGGCGATGTGGCCATCGACCGCGCCGCCGAGGCCGAGCTTTTGGCCAGCGAGAAGGACCGCGCCGAGAACGTGATGATCGTCGATCTTATGCGGAACGATCTTGCCCGCGTCTGCGAGCCCAAGAGCGTCCGCGTCGGACAGCTTTGCGGCGTCGAGGCTTATCAACACGTGCTGCACCTGGTCTCTTCGGTGCGCGGCCGGCTGGCGGACGGCCGCACGCCGATCGCTCTGCTCCGGGCGGCGTTTCCGGGCGGGTCGGTCACCGGTGCGCCGAAGATTCGGGCGATGGAGATCATCGCGGAGTTGGAGCCGACCGCCCGCGGCGCGTACTGCGGCTCGTTGGGGTATCTCGGCTTCGACGGCTCCTTGGACCTGAGCATCCTGATCCGCACGATCACCGCCGGCCGCGGCTGGTGGCAATTCCCCGTAGGCGGCGGCATCGTGGCCGATTCGATCCCCGAGCGGGAATACGAAGAGACCTGGCACAAGGCCGAGGGGTTGCTCCGAGCACTGTAGTTTACAGCGTCTTGTAGTGCCTAACCAACTCGCCAACGGTCTTCCAAATATCGAACCGCTCCTCGGCGGCTTGGCGTGCAGCAACTCCGAGACGCTCCCGTACACGGCGGTTGGCGAGCAGTTCGAGAATCGCGGCGGCGAGGCCAGGCTGCATCGTCGGGCGGGAAGAGCCGGGCGGCGGATTTCTGGGGGAGAATTTCCCGTGTGCCGCCGACGTCCGTCGCCACGACCGCCACGCCGGAGGCCGCCGCTTCCAGCAAAACACGGCCGAGTGGCTCTTGCCGGGCCGTATGTGCCAATACTGTCAACTCGTTCAGCAGTCTTGGGACGTCATCGCGGCGTCCGAGGAAATGCACGCGGCCACGGAGACGGGTGTCGGCGATGCGGCGCAGCGTCGCTCGAAGTTCCGCGACTCCTCCTTTTCGGAGTTCCGTTCACCGATAATCAGAAAATGAGCGGCGGACCATCGTTCGACCACCACACCAGCGGCGTCCGAGCAGCACGTCTTGCCCCTTCCGTAGGCCGATTTGCCCGATGGTGGCGATCAATTGGGCGTCGGCTGGCAGTCCGAGCTCTCGATGGAGATAGCCGGTCGGCGATCGAGGGCGAAACTGGTCGAGATCGACGCCATTGTAGAGCACGTGAGTCTTCTCGGCATCGAGGCCGTGCGCCACGTGGAATTCACGAGTGGCCATCGAGACCGCCAGCAGACGCCGATTACGGTTCAGATCGGCAACGGCTTGGGCGCTGAGCCGGATAATGTCGCGCAGATGAGCGACGCTCGGCACGCCGCAATCCGCGGCCACTGGCCCGGAGAGCCTACCCATCGCCAGGCTGTTGGCGTGCAACAGAGCGGGACGCCGACGGAGAACGATTTCGGCCAACTGTTCGCGGAGCCGATCTTGAGCCACGCGCGTTCCGTCCGCCGCACGGCATTGAAACGGGATCAACTCAATGCCGCGAGTCGCCAACGCCTCCGCCAGCGGTCCGTCGGGCGGCGCAATTACCGCCGGTGCAAAGCCGGCCGCCCGAACGCCGTCGAGCGTGGCCAGCATCGACCGCTCGCCGCCGTTGAGCGTGGGATATTCGCAGAGGATGAGTATTTCGGGCATCGGCAACTGGAAGGGGACGGAGGAGGTTGTCGGAAACACGTCCTCAAGAGGGACGCGTTTGTTCCGACAACCTCCTCCGTCCCCCTCTTCCCCGCGCTCTGAGCGCGTTAGTTCTTCAACAGCCCGTAGCGCACCAGTGTTGCTCGCAGCTTCGCCTCTTCGGCGGCGCTGAGGCGAACCAGCGGCATGCGCAGGTCGCCGGTGTCGCGGCCGAGCAGTTGCATGGCGGCCTTGATGGGAATCGGATTGGTCGACAGCCCGAGCATGTCGCGGCAGAGCGGGAAGAGCTTGTGGTGCCAGCGCTGGGCGGTGGCGACGTCGCCCGCCTCGAAGGCCCGGATCATCGCCAGCACGTCGCCGGGAATGATGTTGCCGACGACCGAAACCACGCCGCGGCCGCCGACCGACATCAGCGGCAGCGTCAGGCTGTCGTCGCCGCTGAGGACGGTCAGGTCGGTCGCGCCGATGATCTGCGACGCCTGATCGAGCGAGCCGGTCGATTCCTTCACCATCGTGATGGTCGGCAACTCGGCCATGCGGATGATCGTGTCGGGCTCGATGTTCTTGCCGGTGCGGCCGGGAATGTTGTAGACGCAGATCGGAATCTCGACCGCCTCGGCCAGGGCCTTGAAGTGCTGGAAGAAGCCCTCCTGCGTGGGCTTGTTGTAGTAGGGGGCGACGACCAGGGCGGCGTCGGCCTTGGCCTTGGCGGCCCAGCGGGTCAGTTCCAGGGCTTCTTCCGTGCTGTTCGAGCCGGTGCCGGCCATGACTTTGATCCGCCCGGCGGCGGCCTCGACCACGGCGGAAATCACCCGCTCGTGCTCGGGGAACGAGAGCGTGGGGCACTCGCCGGTCGTCCCCACCGGACAGACGCACGTCGTGCCCGCGGCGATCTGGAACTCGACGTGTCGCTGCAACGCATCGACGTCCACCTGGCCGTCGCGAAATGGGGTAATCATGGCCACCGAGAGGCCGGCAAAATCTTCGCTGCGTGTTGGCATGGGAGGAGGGCTCAGGGGTCAGGGTTCAGGAAGCGTCAGAGCGGCAGTTGTACTGCCGCTCCCGGCTTTGCGGTCGCTTCGGGGTGGCAGTGCGACTGCCATCCAACAAGGCGTGTCATTTGTCCACCAATCGTTTCATTTCCCGCACGGCCTGTTCAAATCCGACCATGATCGCGCGGGCGACGATGCTGTGGCCGATGTTCAACTCGTGCATTCCCTCGATCGCGGCGATCGGGCCGACGTTCCGGTAGGTCAAGCCGTGGCCGGCGTGCAGCGTCAGTCCGGCCTGACGCACCAGGGCGCCGACTTCCCGCACGATGCCGAGTTCCTTGTCGCGTGCCGCTCCTGGCGCCGCCAGGGCGTATTGGCCGGTGTGCAGTTCGACGGCATCGACCGCCAGCCGGGCGGCCTCTTCGATCTGCCGCGGATCGGGATCGAGAAACAGGCTGACGGAGACGCCCGCCTGGTGAAGCCGATCGACCGTTCGGGCGACTCGGTCGCGATTGCCGCAGATGTCGAGCCCGCCCTCGGTGGTGATTTCCTCCCTCTTTTCGGGCACGAGCGTGGCCTGATCGGGTTTCACGTCGCAGGCGATGTCGAGGATTTCCGGCTCGCAGGCCATCTCCAGGTTCAGCTTGACCGTGACGGTCTGCCGCAGGATTCGCAGGTCGCGGTCGGAGATGTGGCGGCGGTCCTCGCGGAGGTGGAGCGTGATGCCGTCGGCGCCGCCCAGTTCGGCCAGGGCAGCCGCCCAGACGGGGTCTGGCTCGTTGGTCCGCCGCGCCTGCCGGACGGTGGCCACGTGGTCGATATTGACGCCGAGTTGGGGCATGTGGGGGATTATAGCAGGCCGGCGGGCAGGCGATAAGGGGCTGCCAGAAGGGGACGGTGGAAGTTGTCGGGGAAATCGCCGCAGAACGGTAGACCTTCTCCGATAACTTCCCCCGTCCCCCTTGCCCCGAGTGCAAACCTTGTCACAATAGCCGGGATTACGAAAGGCCGTTGTGGCAGAGAACAGTGGAGGAATCTCGCATGGATCTTGACGAGCCGCGGTATGCCAAGTTCGCCCTGGTTCGCGAAATGCTCGATACAGTGGGCGTGGCACGTGGATTCGATCCCGGCCAGACCGCCGACGTGGCCGAGGAAATCAAAGCCGCCGGGCGGTTGATGCTCACCGGCGAAGGCTCCAGCCGCATCTTTCCGGCGAAGAATGCTATTCGCAAAGCTCTTACGTGGGGCTTGAATCTCTCCGTTGTCACCGAAGGCTCGTGGCAGGCGGCGCAGTACGACCTGGCCGACTTCGCCGTGTTTCTCGCCTCGAACTCCGGCCGCACGAAGGAGGTTGTGTTGTTGGCCAGGAAGCTGGCTGCCGAGGGCAACTCCCGCCGCTTCGGGCTCACGGCCAATGAAGGAACGCTGTTGGCCCGGGAAGTGACCAAGACCTGGGTGTTGAAGTGCGGATGGGAGCAGGCCTGCGCCGCCACCAAGAGCGTGGTCGAACAGGCGCTCTTCTACCAGTCGCTAGTGAGCCACATCGCCGGGCACAACATGCGGAACGACCTGGCGGGGCTCGACGGGAAGATCAGCGACGTGCTGACCATGCCGATCGACGCCCAAATCCTCGACCGTGCCTGCGAGGCCCCGACCATCTACTTCGCCGGCTACAACGACGGAGTGGCCGAGGAATTGACGCTGAAGACGAACGAAATCACCCGCAAGAGATCCGATTACCTCGAAGGCAGCTACGCGGTACACGGCATCGAGGAGGTGATGGAGGCGAAGGACGTCGTTTTCGTCGTCGATCCGATCGACGGGGAGATCGAGAAATTCCAGGAGGTGCTCGTCAAGGGGGTGGGGCTGACGGTGGTGGCGATCGCCGACCGCCCGACGCCTTTTTCTACGATCCGCGTTCCCGCCGCCGGCGAACTGACGCCCTGTCTCTTCTTTGCGCGGGCTGGAACCTGCTGGTGGAGATCGGGTTGCGGATGAAGATCGATCTCGACAAGCCGCGACGTGCCCGCAAGGTGGGCAACGAGTACATTGCCGGCTGACAGGCCGCTGGCGGCATCGCAAAGGACTGCCAGAATGACAGGCATTGCCGCGAATTTCCACTGGTGGTAAACTATCCGCCATCATGACACCGATGGAAATACAACGTCTGAGGCAGCAATATGCCGGCAAGCGGGTGACAGTTGACTCGCGCCGGCCCGAGTTGGCGCGGTTCGTCGGCATGGCGGGCCGCGTCGTGGCGGTCAATTTCAACGGCCAGGCGCTGGTCGAGTTCGACGGCTCGAACGCCGGTCGGTACGACATCGATCCCGAGTTCCTGCGATTGGAGCCCTCGCCATGAGCGCGGATGACGCCGACAAGGCCGGACAGAACGAACAAAAGCAGGTTTCGCAGAAGCAGCGCGGCTGGTTTCGCCGCAATTGGCGGCGGCTGGTGCTGTTGCTATTGGTGATTGTCGTCGCGGGTGGCGGTGCGCTCTATTGGAAGTTCTTCCTCCGCGTCTATAACCTGGACGTCTGCCGCGACGCAATGAAGGCGATCGCCGCCGACAAGGGCATGCAGGAGTCGCTGGGCCAGCCGATCAAGAACGCCTACTGGCCGTCGCAGGAGACAATGCCGAACGCCCGAATCGAAAAAGACGAAATCGACGTGATTTGGAACATCGAGGGTCCGAAGAAGCGGGCTACGGCTCATCTGCTTGCGAAACGACGACAGGGCCAGTGGGACACGGTGATACTGGAGGTCACGCCCGCCGGCGGCAAGAGGGTCTCGATTCACGAAGCGGACAACGGCAAGAATGCCCCTCCCCTGTGGCAGGGCGGAAATCCCGAGCCGCCGCAGACCGGCGTAAAGAAGTCCGAGACGAAGGGTCCCGACATCAATATGCCGATTCCGCCGGGCGACGCGCCGACAGGGGGGAAGTAGTCTATACGGCGGGCACGCCTTTCTCGATCGACCGTGCCACTGCTTGCCGCCGCGGACGTTAGGGAAGTGTGCTTAGCAGCGTTCGCATCGCCTTCGTCATCGCGGCTGCGTAGTGGGTTTCATCGCGGACGTGGAAGAGAAACCGATTGGGTGATTTTGCGTCGGGCTTCCACATGGTGACGCCTTTGGCGTCGCATTGCACTCGCACCGGGTCGAAAGTGAACACGGGTGATTTCACTTCACCAAGCGGGGCGATCTTGCCGTCGCTATCGACGCCGAATCTTGCCGCGTGAAGGAAGCCGCCGGTACACCACATGTTGCGGTATTGTTCGCCCTGTCGCGTAAGAAGCGATCTCGTCATTGGGACCTTGCATGTAGTGCAACCAATTCGGCCAAAATGCCTCCGCGCTTCGCCTTCTGAGCAAAGCCTTCGGGAACCCCCTGTTTGAACATGAACGCGAAATAGTTCTGCACCCGCCTGGAAAGATGTGGCAGGACTTCCTTTTGCTGGAATCGGTAGTACGTGCCATGCGGTCCGGCGACAGCCCATTCGACCGCGCGGGCCGGGCACAACCTCGAAGCACGGCATCCAATAGACGGGACAAGGCAGCTCGAAAATCGCTGCATAGGAAACCGGGTCGATCGCGACGTTGTACTCCAATCGCGCGGCCAGCGTCCGGTGCGGCGTCCCCGAACCGGCATTCAAATACACGCCCGCGCATTTCTTGGCGAACAACCTGGGCTCCAGCCCGCCGGCCAGGGCCACGTCGCGCGAAGAGCCGAGGACATGGATCACCACCGGTTGGGAGGCGTTGCGGAGGATGTCAACGATCGCTCGCATTCCGCCGAGGGTCGTCTTGTTTTCGGGCCGATCAGCCTCGCTGGATCGATGCGGCGCGGCGAGCCGACGATGACCGGTGCGGCGAAGCCGGTCAGGTAGTTCATCTGCGCCACGGCCTGGACGTCAGGGTCATACTCCGGCGCGGGGCGGGTAGTCGATGGCAACCCCCACAAGTCCGCGTCGCCCCGGTAGCGCCAAGGCATAGATGCAGGCCAAGTCCCAATGATCGTCGGGATCGGCGAAAGGACGAAACAGGTCGGTGACCTGCACCATCGCCACTTTAGGCTTCCAGGCAGGCTTCGGAAGCTGCGCTGCTCCGCTCCAACATGTCGCCATCCTCCTGCCGCCGCTACGGCAAGAAGGTTCCGGCGCGATATTTGATCTGCCATCGTCTTCTCCTAATTGGTGGGTGTTCCTGCTCGGCGATACGGCAAAGGCAAGGTTGTGCGGGCCTACCTCACTTCCAGCATCCGCTCCAACGCCACGAGCGCCCAGCGGGCCGTTTCCGGCTTCGACCTCGATCACGTTGACCGGCGTGCCGGCGGCCAGGTTCTCCAGCGCCCAGCAGAGATGCGGAAGATCGATGCGGAACATCGTCGAACACAGGCATTCGACCGGCGACAGCAGATGAATCTCCTGCTCGGGATGCTCGTGCTTGAGCCGGTTGACCAGGTTCGGCTCGGTGCCGATGGCCCAGCGCGTGCCGGGCGGGGCCGCTTCGATCTCGCGGATGATCTTGCTGGTGGAGCCGGCCGCGTCGGCCAGATCGACCACCTCCATCATGCACTCGGGTGGACGATGACCTTGATGCCGGGATGCTTCGCCCGGAGTCTGCTTGACGTGCTGCGGCAGAAACATCTGATGCACGCTGCAACAGCCGTTCCATAGGATCACGCGGCTGCGTGCGGAGGTCGTCGGGCGAGTTGCCGCCCAACGGCTCGGGCGGATCCCAGAGCGGCATCTGCTCCAGCGGGATGCCCATCGCCCGGGCGGTGTTTCGGCCGAGGTGCTGATCGGGGAAGAACAACACGCGGCTGCGCCGGGCGAATGCCCAATCGAGCGCGGCCCGGGCGTTGGCCGACGTGCAGACGATTCCGCCGTGCCGGCCGCAAAACGCCTTCAGGTTTGCCGCTGAATTGACGTAAGTGATCGGCGTCAGGTCGTCCGTGTCGATCACTTCGCCCAGTTGCCGCCAGCAGTCTTCGACCTGGGCGATGTCGGCCATGTCGGCCAGCGAGCAGCCGGCGGCCAGGTCGGGCAGAATCACCGGCACGCGCCGCCCGCCGCGTTCGGCCAGCCGCTCGGGCCGATTGGCCAGGATGTCGGCCGTTTCGGCCATGAAGTGGACGCCGCAGAAGGCGATGGCCTGGCATGCTTCATTCCTGGCGGCCATGTCGGCCAGCTTGTAGCTGTCGCCGCGGAGGTCGGCCTGGTCGATCACGGCGTCTTGCTGATAGTGATGTCCGAGAATCAGCAGCCGCGGACCCATGTCACGCCGCACCCGTTGGATGCGCGCGATCAACTCGTCGTCGTTCAGCGATTCGTAGGGTAGCAGGTCGAACGTTGGCATGGCAGTCGTTTCGCAGCATTCTCATGCGAGCACTTAGTAGCTTGTCGGCGAGGAGTGTTAATTCCGTAGGCTAACAGCGGCAACCTCCTGCGGTCCCCTTCCCGTTATTGGCACCATTGTCGCCGTCCGAAAATCGCGGCAACCGGGCGAAAATGCCGATTCGACCAGGAGTTGAACGAAGATGCCGGTGATTCGATTGGAGACGCCCTATTGTCCATGCGCCGACGGCGTTCCGAACGCTCGGACCAGTGATTTCTGCAGTTTTCTCACAATTCACACCAATGGCCGTTAGTGGCAGCTATATTTTTGGTGGGGCATTGGCCACATGTGCGGACTGTTGCCGTGTATCATTCAAACCGAAGGCGATGCGAATCATGCCCGTGATTGAAGAAGGGAATCGAGCAGCTTCAACAAGAATTTGCGGACGCGAACATTCCGACCGACGAGCCGGGATTTTACGAGGATCCCGCGTTCATCCGCCGCGAGGCGAGAGTTCCGCACTACTTGGACAACTACGCCCGATTCGTCCAACAGCAGCCGTACAGCTCTGTCGTATCTGGATCACGCGGAGCCGATCATTCACGTCGTTTCCGAGGAGCTGCAGTTGGCGCTGAAGGAGGACGGAACGCCCGAGGCGCTACGCCGAAGCGACGCTTGTGATGTCGCGGATTCTCGAACGCGAAGGGGTTTGGAACTACGTGGCGAGTGGGGCGCTGTCGATAACGTTTCCGCCGGGCTCGGGCTTCGAGCCCTTCTCCTTCCCGGCGTTCAACGTGCAATGCGGCAAGGCGATCGACTGCTCGTATCACTGGGTTGTCGCCCCGCCGTTTCAGATCATCGACATCGCGATTCAGGCATGCCGCTATCCCTATCCTTTCAACCATCTGCTGCCGAAGATCGTCTGGGAACCCGGCGGCGACCCGGCGACCGGCGAACTGAGTGACTTTTTCGGCGGCAACGCCCTGAAGGAGATCGCTAGGACCGGCATGACGCTGGACGAAGCACTAGACCACTATCTGCCAAATTACCGAGGCGGCTTTTGCGCCCGACTTTCCGCCGCTGGCCATCACGCGGCTGGACACGCAGTTGAAGTACGTGCCGACCAGCGTGGTGGTGGCCGAGAATTCGCTGGAGCAATTCACCGGCTTCAATCGCGTGGGCTGACGGCGGCGCAGATTTACGCCCGAAAGATCCGCCCGCGGTTGACGCCGCCGCAACAGATGTAGTCGCTGTAGGTTATGCTTCGGCATAACGCCACAACGCTCATCGGCTCGTTATGCCATTAGGTTTTGGGATTGAGGAGGAATCCTCAATGTTGAACGTTGACTTCGTGCCTTTTCCGTAGCCCAGGCGTTTACGCCTGTGGGAAAGTGCGCCGCGCCGTATCTGTCCCTTTTTCGTTCAGCCCCCTTAAGGGGGCGAGACAGAAAAGGGAAGGAATTTCGGGGCCTTGTTTCCCAGGCGTGAACGCCTGGGCTAGTGAAAAGGCACGCCGTCAACGTCCATTGGTTGCGGCTACGCCGCGTTATGCTGAAGCATAACCTACGGGTGCTCCGCAACTACCACTTCAGCCCGAACCTGTCGCTGGTCTTGCGGCCGATGCCGCCCAACAGCGGACCGGTCGGCTTGCTCTTCTTCCGCGTGCTCGGCGCGGGCTCGCCGGGTGCTTCTTCCTTCTTTTCAGGCTCGGGCGGGGCAGAAAGCTCCTTCATCGAAAGGCTCATCCGCCGCGCCGCCGCATCGACCGAGAGAACCATCACCTCGACCTCCTGGCCCTCCTTCACCACGTCGGAACAGCGGAAGACGCGCTTGTGCGACAGTTCGGAGATGTGGACCAGCCCCTCGACGCCCGGCTCGACCTCGACGAACGCGCCGAAGTCCATCAGCTTCGTCACCGTTCCGCGGGCGACCGTGTTGGGTGGATACTTCGACGCGGCGGCCGTCCAGGGGCTTTCCTGCAGATCGCGGTACGCCAGACTGATCTTGCCGGTCTCCGGATTGACCTTTTCGACGCGAACCTTGATCGCCTGGCCTTCGTTGAGCACGTCGCTGGGATGCTTGACACGGCCCCAGGCCAATTGGCTGACGTGCAACAGGCCGTCGACGCCGTTGCCGAGTTCGACAAACGCGCCGAAATCCATCAGCTTCCGCACCACGCCGTCGAAGATCTGGCCGGGCTGGAGCGATGCAAGCATTTGCTGCCGAGCTTCCTCCTGCTCACGCTCCAAAATCGCGCGGCGGCTCAAGACGAGATTCCGCCGCTCGGGATTCGCCTCGGTAATCAAGCACGTGAACCGCTGATCGACGAATTGGGCGAGATCTTCGACGCGATACAGCGCGATCTGGCTGACGGGAATGAAGCCGCGGATGTGATTGACCTCGCATTCCAGCCCGCCGGTGTTGTGGCCGGTCACGCGGACGTCGACCATCATCGCCTTCGGCCAGGTCGGACCAATCGTCGACCTGCACGGCCTTATTGGGAAGCGAAAGCTCGTAGAGTCCGTCTTCGGCGATTGAGCCGCTGCACGACGACCTGAACCTGCGCACCGACCTGCGGGGGCACGTCGAACAGCCGCAGCGAAACGATGCCCTGTTCGCGGCCGCCGAACTCGATGAAGACGTCGTCGCGGCGAATGGCCGCTACCCGGCCGCTTTGCAGCGACTCGGGCTCGAAGGTCTCCCTGGTCGGTCTTTGCTCCCAGGTCCAGCAAATCGTCCATCGAGTCGCTGCCCATCGCCTGGTTCAATTCGTCTTCCAGTTCGGGCGAGAGCTTGTCGCGGACGCTCGGCCGCGGCACCGCTGCGTCGGTCTTGCCAAGTGCGGCGGCCAACTCGGAAATCAGGTCCGCGGGAGTCGGGCGCGACCGCCCGGGCGAACGGGGGCGGGGAGAGGCGGCGGTGGTCTTGATTTTCGCAACCGGGGGACAGGCTCGACGGCGGCAGCCGATGAAACACTGCCGACTGCCGGCTGCCGACTGCCGACTGCCGATTGTCCACTGCCGACTTCACTGGGCACTGAAGTGCCCAGCCCTTGGTCGGGCTTTGGTTGTTCGCCTTCCGAGTTGCGCTGGCCCTGGCCTGGCTTCTCCGGCGGCTGGTCGTCGATCGGTTTCCAATCGCGGCGTTGCCGGGCGCGATAGGCCACCGGGTCGCGCTGCGAGCCGATGAGGATTTGCCGCCGAGGACCCTCCGCGTCGGAATCTCCCCGGACGTCAGCAGGCGCCACAGGCGCGTCGGCCGATGGCAAGGCATTGATGGATTGGTTCTCGACCGGCCCTTCCAGGGCTTCGGTCGAACTGGCTTGGTTGCTCGGATCGGTGAATGCCAACGCGTGTCCCCTCGATACGCACATTCGTGAATGAAACTGGTCACTATATCGTAATAAACCCGTTGGGTGGAGGCAAGGGCCTGCGCGGTCCGCTAAAAGACGCGGCAAACGTAGGTTATGCTTTAGCATAACGCGGAGTCGGCGTCCACCTGTTATGCTAAAGCATAACCTACACCTAGCCTATGGGATAGCGGCAAGGGCCTGTGCGCGTTCAGCCAGTAATTGGCCGACCTGGCGACATTCGGCCAGCGTATCCGGCGTGGGCCGGTAGTGCGACCGTAGCGGCTCGCGGACAACCTCCCAGTCGAGCCGTCGCAGGGCCTGATCGACGGCTTCCGGCCCGCCGGGGCCCCAGCCGTAAGAGCCGAAGGCCACGGCCGCCTTGCCGAGCGGGCGAAGCCCTTCCAGGTAGCAGAGCGTGGCGGCGGCCATCGGCATCATGCCGCGGTTGAGCGTCGAGGAGCCGAAAGCCACGGCCGCCGCGTCGAGCACTTCGGCGGCGATGTGCGTCAGATTCGACCGGCGGATCGAGATTAACGACGGCGCCGACGCCCGGCTGCGAAGCGCCGTCGAGGATCGCCTGGGCCATCGCCGCCGTGCTCTCCCACATGGTGTCATAGATCACCAGCACCTTCGACTGCGGCCGGTGGTTGGCCCAATCGCGATAGGCCGCCAGAATTGCCGCCGGATGCTCCGCCAAATCACGCCGTGGCTGGGGGCGATCATCGTGATCGGCAGTCCGGCGAGCCGCATCCAGGGTCCGCAGCACCGCCTTGCCGTAGGGCATCACGATGTTGGCGTAATAGGTCTTGGCCTCTTGCATGACGATCGCGGGATCGACCTCGTCGTCGAACCGCTCGCTGGTGGCGTAGTGCTGGCCAAAGGCGTCCATCGAGAACAGCAGCTTCTCCTCGGGCACGTAGGTGGCCATCGACTCGGGCCAATGGACCATCGGCGTTTCGAGGAAGCGGAGCGTCCGCCGCCCGAGCGAAATCTGCTCGCCGTTGGCGACGACGCGAATCTTCCACGCAGACGTGTCGAAAATGCTCGGCCAGCGTCGCGGCGCATTTCTTGTCGCACACGAGCGTGGCCTGCGGCATGCGCCCCGAGCACCTGCGGCAGGCCGCCGAGTGATCCAGCTCGGCGTGGTTGCAGACGACGTAATCGACCCGCGACGGATCGCACAGCGCCGCGACGTTTTGCAGCAGCCGGTCGGCGAACGGGGCCTTCACCGTGTCGATCAGCGCCGTCTTCTCGTCGCGGACGAGGTAGGCGTTGTAGGTCGCGCCGCGATCAGTCTCGTAGCTGTGGAAATCGCGGATGTTCCAGTCGACGGCGCCGACCCAGTCGATATTGTCGTAGAGCGTGGTGTTCATTGAGTGCAAGTCAATTGAGTGCGAGTCACGAATTGATGAAGAAACGGAAATAGCCGGCGGCCAACGGCCGGCGGAGTGGCAAACGTGCACCACGGGCCGTTGGCCCCCGGCTATTGTCACTAATCTTAACTCGTAGACGGCGCGCCGACAACACTTGCCCGATAGCCCAGGGATTCGACGGCGGCGACAAGTTTCGTCCGGCTCCACATCGCCGCCTACGACTACCGCCCGGCCTTTGGCAAGATCGACCTGGACCGACGCCACGCCGTCGCATCCCTTCAACGCGCGGGTGACAGCGGCGACGCAATGGCTGCACGTCATGCCGTCGACGGCCAGGTCGAGCTGCTGGCCCGGCGGCGAGGCGCCGGCGTCGTGTTCGTGGTTCATTGCGTGCTCTTTTTTGGGGAAGAACTTCGCGGCATAGGAGAAACCCAGCACCGCCAACAGGAGAATCGCCCAGAAGGCCGAGACCCATCCGCCGGCCATGGCGTTGTGGGCGTGTTCGCCAAGTTCGGGTACGGTGAACTGCATCGTGGCCATCAGCCAATCGAGCACGCAGCCCGCGCGCCGACGGCGCTGACGGCGATCGTCAGCAGATAGAGAAAGACGGTTCGCGGCCCGAGCAGTTTCCACACGGTCGTGATCGTGGCGGCGTTCGTGGCGGGGCCGGCGATCAGGAATGCCAACGCCGCGCCCGGCGACGCCCCCAGGTGGATCAGTCCCGCCGCGATCGGCACCGAGGCCGACGCGCAGACGTAAACGGGAATGCCCAGGGCCATCATCAGCACAATCGAAAGGACGCCGCCGCCGAGATATGGCTTCCACTGGTTGGCCGGCACGAACGCGGCGATGGCCCCGGCGATCACCACGCCCACCAGCAGCGGCAGGCCGATGTCGCGGGGCAACGTGACGAAGCCGTACTGCAACGCCCGCCGCACGACGTTCTGCTTCGAGCCCTCTTCCGAGCAGCAGCTCTCGTGGCACTCGGCCGGCGGCTCTTCGGCAGCGTCGCCGTGACCGTTCGGATTGCGCAAAGAACATCACCAGCAGTCCGCCCAACAGGCCGGTGGCCAGCGCGACGATCGGGCGATAGACGGCGAACGCCGTTCCGAGCAGGGCGTAGGTGATGGCGATGCTATCGACGCCGGTCTGCGGCGTGGAGAGCAGAAACGAGGTGGTGGCGGCGCGGCTGGCCCCGTGGCGGCGGAACGAAGCCGCCACCGGAATCACTCCGCACGAGCACAACGGCAACGGCACGCCGAACAGCGCCGCCTTGACCACCGGCCCGAAGCCCCGGCCGCCCAGGTGCCGCTCGACGAACTCCGGCGAGATGCAGACCGAGAGCACGCCCGCCATCAGAAAGCCGAACAGCAGATAGGGCGCCATCTCGCCCAGCACGCGCCAGCTTTCCCACGCGATTTTGACGATCATCTCAATCATGACCGCGGACGATCGAAGACCATCCGCTTCACCTCCACACCTGTATTATACCGCGTCACTTGTCGTGCTTGGCCAGGTACGAGGCCACGCCCTCGGCGGTGGGCTTCATCGCCTCTTCGCCCTGGTGCCAGTTGGCCGGGCAAACGTCGCCGTGCTCCTCGTGGAACTGCAAGGCGTCGAGCACGCGGATGGCCTCGTCGACGCTGCGGCCGATCGGCAGGTCGTTGATCAGCGCGTGCCGCACCACGCCCTCCTTGTCGATCAGGAACAGCCCTCGCAGGGCGACGCCGCCGTCGAGCAGCACGCCGTAGTCCGCGCGAAATCTGCTTGGTCAGGTCGGAGACCAGCGGGTACTGGATCGGGCCGATGCCGCCTTGCTTGCGCGGCGTGTTCTTCCAGGCCAGGTGCGTGAAGTGCGAATCGACCGAGCAGCCCAGCACCTGGGCGTTCTTCTTCTCGAACTTCGCCGAACGCCGCGTCGAAGGCAATGATCTCCGACGGGCAGACGAACGTGAAGTCCAGCGGATAGAAGAACAGCACCACGTACTTGCCGCGATACGACGACAGCTTCACCTCGGCGAACGAGTTGTCGGGCATGACCGCCTGGGCGGTGAAATCGGGGGCCTCTTTGGTCACCAAAGTACACATTTCAGAATCCCTTTCATGCGGTAATGGTCAAGTAACTGAAAGAACACTCACCACGGAGACACGGAGAACACGGCAAGATAGCTAACCGTAGAGGATGCGGGGGACGCAGAGGAATGAACGAAACGAGTCGACAGCGCTATGCCAAATCCCGACGGATACTGGTAATCCTGTCAGTCAGCCACTCAAAACCCAATCCTCTGCGTTCTCTGCGTCCTCTGCGGCCATCTCCTCTTAACTCTCAATTCTCTCCGTGCTCTCCGTGTCTCCGTGGTGTTCCCGTTTGCCTCTTCTCGTTCACCCTTTTTCTACTCCGCTCCGCGCTTGCCGAGTTCCTGGTCGAGCAGATACAGCCCGACGCCGTTGTCGCCGACCAGTTTCAGTTGGGCGACGATCAACTGGGCGTTGGCCTCTTCCTCGACCTGCTCGCGGCAGAACCATTCGAGGAAGTCGTGGCCGGCGCCGTCCTTCTCGACCGCCACCAGCTTGAACAACTCGTTGATCATGCCGGTGATCTTCTTCTCGTGCTTGTAGGCGTCCTCGAAGGCCTCCAGCGGCGACTTCCACTCGGCCTTCGGGGCGTCGATCGGGTCAAGGTCACCCGGCCGCTGCGGTCGTTGACGAAATCGAAGATCCGCATCGCGTGGGCTTTCTCCTCGTCGGCCTGGATGTCCATCCAATGGGCCATGCCCTTGAGATCTTTCGTCCTCGAAGTAGGCCGCCATCGACAGGTAGAGATACGACGAATACAACTCGGCGTTGATCTGCTTGTTGAAGGCGTCTTGAAGTTTCGAACTCAACATGATTGATGCTCCTATTGTTGTTGGTTAAGGCGAATTTTGGCACTGCGGACAGACGCCGAAAAACTCGACTCGGTGTCCGAGACACTGCAGTAACCGTTGAAATCATCCTTGATACCCCCCAGAAGGTCAAGTCGGGGGGCCGTGAATATCGTCTACGCGGCCACATTTCACGCAACGAACGTGATAGTGGGCAGTGAGATTCCCATCGAATCGAGCCTCTTCGCCGCCAAACTCCAACTTTTGTATTATGCCCGTCCTAGTCAACAGATCGAGATTCCGATACACGGTCCCGAGGCTGATCTTAGGTAGTCGTTGACGGACGATCTGATACAAACCCACCGCAGTGGGGTGTGAAGTGAGTTTTTGGAGTTCTTCCAAAATCACTTGACGTTGTCGGCTATGGCGTTGCGAGTTGCTGTTCATGGCTGTCACTATCGCTACTAGTAATTGTTACTAGTAGTAAGTGAAAGTCAAGTGAAGCGGGAAAGAATTTTTCGACAATGGCGGAGCGACAGTCTGGAGCGTGCGATTGGGCGGGTTCAGCCGGCACGTCGCAACAGAAGTTTAGCCGGCGAACTTGTTCGCCGTGATTGGCCGAATACATCGCTCCACAGCGAACAAGTTCGCCGGCTAAACGGGCGAGCCGTTAGATTTCAATATCGCCGCGAGGATCGGTCGTCATCAACGGGTATTTTCAGTTCGATCAAGCGAGAATCGTGGCTTCAAAATCGGCCCAACTCTCTGCGACCAATTGTGCTCCCTTCTCATCCATAGGAATGAAGGGGACCATCACAACCCGGTTTTCGGAGTCGAACGCCAGAAACTCACCGCCACCATTCGACCCAAATCCTCTGAACCCTGGCAAACACTCTGCGACCCTGTAGCCCTGATTTAGCTCATCAAGTTGATCGACCGGCCAGAGTTGGAACCGACCTGGATCTACAGAGAGCTCGCCTTCAACGGGTCGGCCACTCTGCATATATGCCAGGTATGCTTTGGGCAAATACACATGCTCTCTCACCCTGTAAACTTGCTTCCGTCGTTGGACCGGGATGTTTACAGCCCGATACTCCTTGATCTTCCGATACAGCGTCCGCTCGCCGATGCCCAGCATCTTGGCGGCTTCTTCGCGATTGCCGGCGGTCAGGCGGAGGGTTTCGGCGATGAACAGCCTCTCGAGTTCGGTCAGCGGCTTGCCGACCAGCGCCGTCAGCGAGGCCGGTCGACGGCTCGCCGGCCGGCTCGGCGGGGCCGGCAAACTCCTCGGGCAGGTCGTCGACGTCCAGCAGGCCGTCGTAATCGACCACCACCATGCTCTCGACCACGTTGCGAAGCTGGCGGACGTTGCCGGGCCAGTCGAAGGCCAGCAGCTTTCGCCGCGCGGCCGGCGACATGCCGCGTAATCTGCTTGCCGTGCCGGGCGGCAAACTGCCGGATGAAATAGTCGATCAGGATCGGGATGTCCTGGCTCCGCTCGCAGAGCGTCGGCAGGCGGATCGTCACCACCTTCAGCCGGTGGTAGAGGTCGCTGCGGAACGTGCCGGCCTCGATCGAGTCTTCCAGGTTCCGATTCGTGGCCGAGAGGATCCGCACGTTGACCTTGATCGGATCGTTCGAGCCGACGCGGGTGATCTCGCCGTTCTCCAGCACGCGGAGCAGCTTGATCTGCGTGGCCAGCGGCATGTCGCCCACCTCGTCGAGGAACATCGTGCCGCCGTGGGCGTACTCGAACTTGCCGACGCGGTCGGTCGAGGCGTCGGTGAACGCCCCCTTCACGTGGCCGAACAGCTCGCTCTCCAAGATGTTCTCGCTCAGGGCCGCGCAGTTCAGCGCCACGAACGGCTTGTTCTTCCGCGGGCTGTTCTGATGGATCGCCTGGGCGACCAGCTCCTTGCCGGTGCCCGTCTCGCCCTGGATCAGCACGCTGGCGTTGGTCGGGGCGATGCGCTTGAGCCGCTCGATGACGTCGCGCATCTGCGGGCTGTCGCCGATGACGCCCTCGAAGCCGAACCGCTCGTCGAGCCGGCGCTTCAGTTCGAGGTTGGCTGCGTTTCAGCCGCGAGCTTTCGGCGGCCTTTTCGGCGCTCGCCCGAAGCTGGGCGATGTCCAGCGGCTTCAGGAGATAGTTGAACGCCCCGCTGCGCATGGCCTCGACGGCCGAGGCGACCGTGCCGTGGCCGGTCATGAGGATCACCTCGGCGTCGGGCTGCTCGGCCTTCGACCGGGCGAGGATGCCCAGGCCGTCGATGTCGCTCATCACCAGGTCGGTAATCACGACGTCGAAGGGCGATTCCTCGATCAGCCGGGCCCCTTCGTTGCCCGAGGTGGCCACGCGGCAGCGAAAGCCCGACGCGCTCGAGGCTCTCGGCCACGGTCTCGGCGTGCGACTGGTCGTTGTCGATGATGAGGACTTCGGCCGGCGGATCGAAGGCGTGGTTGGTCGGCTTTGGCTTCAGCGGCGCTCATGGGACTGATGATACCGTATCGACGAAAGCCGACCAGAACCGCCGCTACAGAGGGGACTGCCGCAGCAACGCTTCGCCGTCACTTTTTGCGCTAGACTAATGCCACGCTACAATACCGACGGGTGGTGTGTTTCGCCGAGGAATCCGCAATGTCGATCGGCAGTTCACAAGCTGAAACCCGCGTGGTTCTGTCGTCCGCAAAGTCGGGCCGTCGGTGATCTCGGTCGTAGCGTCGCGGGCCGAAGATCACGGCGGCGCCGGCTTCGGCTTCATCTTGACGCCCGACGGCTAACCACAAGAGTCGACCGTTCTTCGGAGCAGCATCCTTGTAGACGAGAATGTCCACGATTTCTGACTTTGTCGAGACAAGTCAAGGAAAATCGGGCGTTTAGAAGGTATTGTTTCACTTCTTCCCGAGCTTTTGTGATTGCGGGAAACGGAATCAACGAGTTGCGGTTTGGGGCAAGTCCTTTTGCAGGGTGGAGATACGACGCGCAAGTTCTTTTTGCGGAAAATGCAGGCAAAGTTGATAAGGTAAAAAAGTCGGGCCAACGTTGAGTGGTCGGTAGCCGGCGAAGTCTCTGTTGGGCTCCGGGTTGGGTGCGGCGTGGCGGGAGCGGGAGTTCTGTCCTCCGCGACATGCAAGTCCCGCTCGGCAAGCGGGACCTACTGGAGAAAGTCCCGGTCGGCAAGCAGGACCTACTGGAGCAAGTCCCGCTCGGCAAGCGGGATCTACTGGAGCAAGTCCCGCTCAGCAAGCGGGACCTACTGGAACGATTCGAGATGTCAAGGAGCGAGCGCGGCCGACGGCGTGCGGGGGTTGCGACATGCATCGCGGTGCGATAGTGTACGGATATATATATCAGAACGAGTGGCGCATTTCAAGACCGCGTTTTGTGCCAATCCCACGTTGCAGGCGGATTGGTCGTCGACGAGTTCCGCAAAGGAACTCGGAATTCAGGAATTCGGAATTCGGGGGACAGTATCTGCAACTCCACGAGAGGTGGCGTCAAATCTGAAACGCAACACGCAAAAAGCCAGGCGAAACCGAGCAGATTCAACGAAATTTGACGCAAGGCATTTGCTCTCCGTGACATGCCCGCCGCGATAGCGTTGCTAGCAGCCCGCGAATTGCCGATACAAAACGTTGCATTTGAGATTTGACACCACCCGAGGCCGAACGTCGCGATTTACCGACGCTCGCCGTTGGCTCCCGGTTAAACGATAACGGCCGCGATTGGCGGCGTTTCTAGACGTCACCGGTCAGCCGGTCGTAGAAATCGACGTAATTGTCGCGTTGGTCGCCGGCGCGGGCGGCCATGGCGTCGCGGGGATGCTCGTTCAACTGGCCGGTGATGTTGTACTGCACGAACGGGCCCCATTCCACCGTGCGGCGTAGCGGCAACATTTGCTCTTGGATGAGTTGGTAGACCGGCCGGATGTGGAACTTCGGGTTGCGCAGGAAGCCGATCAAGAGCTCCATCGGGCAGTTGCCCGCGCCGCGGCCGAGTCCGGCCATTGAGGCATCCATGTAGTTGGCGCCGTGGATAATCGCCTCGATCGTGTTGGCGAAGGCCAACTGCTGATTGTTGTGGGCGTGGATGCCGACCTCCTTGCCGCGTTCCTGGCCAAACCGCTGATATTTCCGCACCAACAACTCGACCTGCTCGGAATACATCGAGCCGTAGCTGTCGACCACCACGATGACGCTGGCCGGCGTCTGCGAGATCACGTCGAGCACCTGATCGACTTCGAGCTCGCTGACGGTCGAGACGGCCATCAGGTTGGCCGACACCTCGTAGCCCTTGTCGGCGGCGTCGCGAATCATGTCGATGGCCTCCGAGACTTGATGGGCGTAGAAGGCCACGCGAATCATGTCCAACACGCTGTCTCTCTTGGGCAGGACGTCGGTGTGCCAATCCGACTTGCCGGCGTCGGCCATAGCCGCCAGTTTCAGCGGCGTGGGGTTGTCGCCGACGATCCGTCGCAGGGCGTCCTCGTCGCAGAACTTCCAATCGCCGAACTGATCGCGGGCGGCCAGCCGCTTCGACGACTTGTAGCCGATCTCCATGTAGTCGATGCCCGCCGCCACGCAGGCGTCGTAGACGGCCCGGACGAATCCGTCCTCGAAGGCGTGGCTGTTGATCAGCCCGCCGTCGCGGATCGTGCAGTCGAGAACCTTCAACGCGGGACGAAAGGTAATCCACGGGGCAGCCATGAAATCGTCTCCCTGGCAGATGGTGGCGGGGGAAAAAACGCCGTATGCAACTCTACCGCACCAGTCAGTCGGTTGTCAAACTGGCAGGTGTCCACCTGACGGAGGGGTGTGGTTGCTGGTCGGGGAACACGCAAATAGCATGGAGCCTGATCGCGCAGGATGCCCCCGCCCCGCTCTTTTTCCAAAATGTTGCCGGCTGGCGCGATACTTCATGGCGGGGTGTGCGCCCGGCGTCGTATCCTCTGGAAGAGGGGAAGAGGGGAAGATGGACGAAGCGGCTGCTCGCGGATTTGTCCAGCGATTGACGGCAAGCCAGCGGCGGCTCTATGCGTTCATCCGCAGTCAGGTCTACAGCCGGAACGACGCCGACGAGGTGATGCAGCAAACCACCGCGGTGCTCTGGGAGAAGTACGAGTCGTTTCGCCCCGACGGCGACTTCGTCCGTTGGGCTTGCGGCATCGCAAGGCTGGAAGTGCTGGCCCACTTCCGCAATCGCCGGCGGTTGCAGGTGGTTTTCGACGACAACATTGCCGAAGCGGTCGTCGACCGTCTGGCCGCCGCCGCCGCCGAGGTCGATCTGCGGCTGGACATGCTCATCGAGTGCATGAAGGAGTTAGTGATTCGCGACCGCGATCTGATCGAGCGTCACTACCGTAGCGAGCAGTCGGTCACCGAGATCGCCACGGCGTTGGGCGTTTCCGAATCCTCGGTCTACAAGAGGCTCAGTCACAGTCGCGACGTGCTGTACGAGTGTATTCAGCGGCGGATTGCCGGCGCAGCCAAACATGACACTGCCTGAATCACAATTTGACGAGTTCCGCGGCCTGCTCGGTCGGCTCGCCGACGGGACGATGACGCCGCAAGAGATCGGACGGCTCAACGAGTTGTTGGCCGCCGACGCTCGGGCGCAGCAGATGTTCGCCGACTACGCGATGCTCGACGCGTGTTTGGAAATGGTGTGGACCAGCGACGAGCGGCGACTGCCGGAGACGTCCGAGGCGGCGGAGCCGGTGGCCGCGCCCCTGCCCATGATTATCGAGGGGATTTCCGATCTCCAATCCCCGCTGCCCACGCGCTATCCCGGTGGCAGTTTCCTCTACTCCTATGCGGCGGCGGTGCTGATCGTGGGGCTCGGGCTGCTGATCGGCTGGGCCTATCAGGTGTCCACTCCCCGATCCGACGGTCGTGGCGGCGCCGAAGCGAAATTGCAGCCGGCGCCGACGGAGGTCCACCCCCGCTCCGAAATGGTCTCCGTCGGCCGCATCACCGACATGGTCGAGTGCCACTGGGCCGATCCCAAGACGGAACCGATCGGCTACGCCCATGTTCCATTGGGCCACAAGTATGCCCTGGCCTCGGGACTGATGGAAATCACCTACGAGACCGGCGCCAAGGTCATCCTTCAAGGGCCGTGCGTGTATGAAGTCGATTCCCGCGCCGGCGGCTACCTTTCGCTCGGCCGGCTCACGGCAAAAGTGGGGAAGAGAGGAGAGGGGAAAGAGGAGAGGGGAGACAGAGGCGGGGAAAGCGAAGAGATAGCGGCGAGCCGGCAATCAGCGGTCAGCGGTCAGCAATCAGCGATCAGCAGTAGGCGGCCGACAATCAGCAATCAACAATCAACAATCAGCAATCAACAATCTGTCTCTTCGCTCTCCCCTCTCCCCTCTCCCCTCTTTACTGTCCGCACTCCTACCGCCAAGGTCACCGATCTTGGCACGGCGTTCGGCGTCGAGGTCGATCCGTCGGGCGGTAGCGTCGCGCACGTCTACGAGGGCAACGTCGAGGTTTGCGCACTCAACCGGGGCGAGGCTGAAGGCACAAAAGTGGTCCGCTTGGGAAAGAACGAGTCGGCTCGGGTGGTGGTCGGAAAGGACCGGGTTGCCCGGGTCGTTCGCGGCGCCGGCCGGCCGAGCGACTTCGTGCGGCACATGCCCAAGCGGGTGCGAATCCCGATGTTCAACACCGGCGTGAATTTGAAGAACGGCGATCGCGACCCGCACTGGCAGTTGGTCGCCCGTAGCGACGATCCCAAGTTCAAGCCGCGGCCGGCAGTGGTGACGGAAAGTGGAGACACCCGCCGCGTGGCGAACCAGTCGGACCGCTCGCAATGGATTTCGGCGGTGGGCAGCAGCGGCGCCGTGCCCGACGGCGTCGTCTACACCTTCCGCACCACCTTCGATCTGGAGGGAATGCGGCCATCGACGGCCAATTTGCACGGGCGATTCGTGGTCGACAACCACGTGCGCGCCATTCGCCTCAACGGCCACTCGATTGCCGTGCCCCCGCACGGGCATCAGGAGTTTGGTTTCTTTCATCCGTTCTCCAGCAATCGCGGTTTCGTCGACGGGATTAACGTGCTGGAGATCGACGTGGAGAATGGAGATCCGCAGGCCAAGGCGCCGGCCAGCATGTTGGGCCTGCTCGTGGAACTGGAGGGTTCCGTGGTGACCGGCTGGCCGGAACCTCCGGCAAACGTGCTCAATGCGAAACAACGGCAATCCGAGAACCGAGAGGACGACTGACATGAATCGGGCGTGGCAAAAACGCGGCTTTACGCTGGTGGAGCTATTGGTGGTGATTACGATCATCGGCATCCTCATCGCGCTGCTGCTGCCGGCAGTGCAACAAGCTCGCGAAGCGGCGAGGAGAGCGCAGTGCTCCAACAATCTCAAGCAAGCCGGCCTGGCGATGCTCGGGCACGAAGAGAAAAACGGCTTCCTTCCAACCGGCGGCTGGGGTTGGTTCTGGATCGGCATTCCCGAGCGTGGAGCAGGCAGAACTCAGCCCGGCGGCTGGATTTACTGCATCCTTCCTTTCATGGAACAGCCCGACCTTTACCAACTCGGCAGCGATGGCAATACTGATCCCCACTCGTGGTCGGCAGTGAAACTTGCCGGCGACACGCAGCGAATACAAACGCCCCTGGCGGCAATGAACTGCCCCTCGCGCCGTCAGGCCATCCTGTATCCGTTGAATTATTTCGGAGGCCACTTGAAGCTCTATGGAGCAAACGACGTTACCTTGGTCGCGCGCAGCGACTATGCCGCGTGTGCCGGCGATCAAGATAATAATCAGTACGACGGCGGACCGGACGGGACGAACGGCTTTACCGTTGCGGATCAATGGACCGCGGCGAACTCATGGCCGAGCATTGAACGAACAAGCTCGGGCATGCCTACGCGACCGGCATTAGCTACCTGCGGAGCCAGGTCACCCTCGCAATGATCCTCGACGGGACAAGCAACACCTACATGCTCGGCGAAAAATACCTTGATGCGGACCGCTACAACGACGGAATGGACGACGCCGACAACGAAACCATGTACTGCGGATACAACAGCGATTTGTACCGCATCACCTGGTACGACGGCAAGAACGCCGCGACGGCCTACACGCCGATGCAGGATACGCCAGGCTACGGGCACAGCTTAATTTTCGGGAGCGCGCACGCCGGTAGCTGCAACATGTCGTTCTGCGACGGCTCGGTGCATGCGATCAGCTATACCATCGATCCCGAAACCAACCGCCGGCTGGGCAATCGCCAGGACGAGCTCCCGGTTGATCCGAAGAAGCTCTGACGATTTCACCTTGTTCGGCGACGCTTCGTCGCCGTGCTGGCCTCCGCCAGCCTCTTGAGGGCTTCGCGCTTGCCGATGCCGCGAGCGGCGACCAGGGCGGCAAGTTGGGCCTTGCGCGGGCGGGCCTTCTCATGCTCCCAGTTGTAGATGGTCAGGCCCGAGACGCCCACCAGTTTGCCGTAGTCGGCGGCCGACAGCCCAAGCCGTTGGCGCTGCGCCTTCACGGACCGAGCGGAAAAGCGAACGCCCTCCATTTCGTCCTGCTCGGTCTGCGGGCGCCCCTGCTCTTGCGTATGCCTTTTCAGCAGCCTGATCTCCTTCTCCTGCTGGCTCAGCAACCGTTTCAGCTTGGCGATGTCGCGCCGGTATTGGGCGGCGGCCTTCTGCGTCTTTCTCACCTGAACCTTGATCTCTTTCTTGGCCAGCCGGCAGATTTCTTCTTTCAACACACCCGCGATGTTTGGCATGATTCGTGCTCCCAGAGCGATAGTGGCATTTAGCGAATCTGGGTATTCTATATTCCGTGTCGGGAATTGACAAGCAGGCGCTACCCCCTTGTCAAACGCGAGCAGATCGGCGAAAAAGGAATGTAGCTCTCGGATGATGGGCCACCCAGAACTAGCAGGGATGCCATGAATGCCGAACACGTGCGAGTAAATCTGCGGTATGACCGCAGCGACCTAGGGGCGATTCTGAGATACGCCAGGACGCACGACGTCGAACTAGGCGGACGATATGACATCCGAATGCCCCCGCGGCTGAACATCTGGACGCATCCCTGGACCGATGCCGGCTGCCGGGCCGAATCGTCGCTGATGTTCAGTCTCGAGTTCGACGGAACCGCGGCCGCGCTAATGTCGGTCATGTTGCAACCGGGCTACAACTGGACGATCTTCCTCGACGAATTGGCACGCCTGGAGCGCGCGGCCCTCGGCGAGGTGGTCTACGGCAAGAGCCGCTGCAAGCCGACAACCTAAGGGCGCAGTAAAAGAGAGATTTGGTGAATCCCGCGTAGGACGGATTTCCAAACCCGTCCGGTTTTCGGGGACGGATTCAAAAGTCCGTCCTTCGAAATAGCACAAGTTTTTTTACAGTTCCTAAGCCGTCGGCCGTCACCAGATCTTCACGCGCTGCTCGGGCGGCACGTACATCTTGTCCCCCTTTTTCACGCCGAACGCGGAGTAGAATCCGTCCACGTTTCGCGGCGTGCCGTTGGCGCGGAATTCCGCCGGCGAGTGGGGATCGACCAACAGCCGATTCTTCAGGTCGGCGTCGCGGTATTTGCTGCGCCACACCTGGGCAAAGCCGATGAAGAAGCGCTGGTCGCCCGTCAGCCCGTCGATCACCGGGGGCTGGGCGGCCGCCCAACGACGCTTGATAGGCGGCGTAGGAGATGGTCAACCCGCTGAGGTCGCCGATGTTTTCGCCGAGCGTGAACTTGCCGTTGACGTGCAAGCCCGGAAAGGGCTCGAACTTGTCGTACTGTGCCGCCAGGGCCGCGGTGCGGCGGTCGAACTTGGCGCGATCGGCCTTCGTCCACCAGTTGGACAGGTTGCCGCGCGCGTCCCACTTCGAGCCCTGGTCGTCGAAGCCGTGGCCGATTTCGTGGCCGATGACCGTGCCGATGCCGCCGTAGTTCACCGCGTCGTCGGCGGCGAGATTGAAGAACGGCGGCTGCAAAATCGCGGCCGGAAAGACGATCTCGTTCATGTGCTGCGTTGTAATAGGCGTTGACCGTCTGCGGCGTCATGTGCCACTCGTCGCGGTCCACCGGTTTGCCGAGCTTGTGGATCATGCGGTTCCACTCGAACTCCGACGCCCGCTCGATGTTGCCCACCAAGTCGTCGCGGCGGATTTTCAGCGACGAGTAATCGCGCCACTTCTTCGGGTAGCCGATTTTCGGGCGAAAGGTGGCCAGCTTGGCCAACGCCTTCTGCCTGGTTTCGGGGCTCATCCAGTCGTTGTGTCTGAAAGGCTCGGCGGTAGGCTGCGATGATGTTCTGCACCATCCGATCCATTCGCGCCTTGGCGTCGGGGGGGAAATACTTTTCCACGTACAGTTTTCCGACCGCCTGGCCCAGCGCGCCGTCGACGGCGCCGACGGCCCGCTTCCAGCGCGGGCGGTTCTGCGGGATGCCGTGCAGCGTCGTGCCGTAAAACGCGAAATCCGCGTCGGCCATCTCCTTGTTCAACAGGCTGGCGTACTCGCGGATGACCTGCCACTTCAGCCATGCTTTCCAAGTGCTAAGCGGCACCGAATCGAGCATGCCCGACAGGGCGGTGAAGAACGACGGCTGTGCGACGATGACCTCCTTCGGCTCCTCGATGCCGGCGGTCGTGAAGTAGAGATTCCAATCGAAAGCGGGAGCGAGCTTGGCAAGCTCGTCGCGGGTCTTTCGGTTGTAGGTCTTGGTGCTGTCGCGGCACTCCACGTTCGACCATTGGGCCTTGGCTAATTTCGTTTCGAAGGCCACGATCTCGGCGGCCGCCCGCTTGGCGTCGGGCACCTTCGCCAGCGACAGCATTCGCGCGACGTGCGCGGTGTAGGCCGCAAGCTTCGACTTCAGCTTGGCGTCCCAATAGTAATCGCGATCGGGCAGCCCGAGCCCGCTCTGGCCGAGATAGACGATGTACTGGTCTGGAATTCTTCGCGTCGGTATTGACGTAACCGCCCAGCGGGCCGGAAACGCCCAGCCGCTGCAACTTGGCAAACGTTCGGATCAGATCGTCCTTGCTCTCGATGCGGTCGATCGACGCCAGCATCGCGGCGATCGGCTTGATGCCGAGTTGCTCGGCCCGCGCTTCATTCATGTACGACGCATACATGTCGCCGATCTTCTGCTTCTCGGAGCCCGGCGGGTTGTCCTTGGCGTCGGCACAGGCTTCGATGATTGCGCGGAGGTTCTTCTCCGCCTGCTCGCCCAACGCCTGGAAGGCGCCGTAGCTCGAGCGGTCGGCGGGAATCTTGGCCTTGGCCATCCAGCCGCCGTTCACATAGCGGAACAGGTCGTCCTGCGGCCGCACGCTCTTGTCGAAATTCGCCTCATCGATGCCGCTCCCCAACGGCTCTGCGGCCATGAGCGTCTTGCCGTGGATGCTCAGCACGGGGCAGACAACGATCAATGTTGCGGCAATTGCGAAAAAGAATGCTCTCTTCATGGAAGTGACTCTCCAGCGTGTTTGGCATGTCTGAGAACTTTATCATACGCGGCGTAGGCGACAGAAGCAACGCGAGGCAGATGGAAAGCCGATTGAATGTCAGATTGACAACCGATGCGTCATTGCTTGCCGGAACGCCGATGGGCGCGAAAGATGTAACTGCCCGAGCCGACTTCAAAGACGGCCGCGTGCTCAACCGGCTTTAGGCGACGGACGCCGGGCGACCGGTCTGCGGGCGCGCCGCTCTCCGTCACCGACGAAGCATCATCGGTCGGCACAGACACGGTCGCCGACGTGTTGACCGGCACCTCGACCTTTAGCGACAACTCATGTTGCGAAACCTCCCAATCGCTTACGATCTTGCCATACAGCGAATGGAACTCGCCCCGCGCCGAGGTCAGATCGCCGACGATTCCTGGCCGGATAAAGAAATGTCTGTAGCCCGGCCGCTCTGAATCCAATTGGATGCCGGCAACGCCTTCAATGAACCAGGAGCCGACCGAGACGAACGAGCTGTGCAGGCGGGAATTCTCGCCGTCCCACTGCTCCCAGAGCGTCGTAGCGCCCCGTTCGAGCATGTAGCCCCAGCCGGGATAGGTCTTCTGGTTGACCATGGCGAAGATCAGGTCGTTGCGGTTTTGCCCGAGCAACGTCTTGATAAGGTAATACGTGCCGTGGATGCCTGTATCGACGTGTCCTTTCTTCTTGACGAGGATCTCGTCCGCCAAGCGATGCAAGACCGCCGGCCGAAGCCGCTCCGGCGTTACGCCCATCAACACGGGCATGGCCTCGTAGAGCTGCGTTCCGTTGGCATAACTGTTAGTTTCCGGATGGAAGAAATTCTTGTGCGTGGCTTCGGCGATGGCTGCGGCCTCTCTTCGATAGGCGGCAGCCTCTTGCGGCTTACCGAGCAGATCGGCAATCTTGGACACGGTCGTCACGTTGTCGAGATAGTAGCAGTTGTTGAACATCAGCGTCGAGCGATCGTCCACGCGCGTGCCGACGTCTTGCCCGCGGCCGGGCGGCACCCAATCGCCCAAGAACTCCCAGATGCCGCCCCAAGGCTGGAGTTGATGGTCCTTCGCCTTGCTGTTCAAGAACGCGATCCAGCGCTGCATCATCGGATAACACGTCTCCAGAACGCGGCGGTCGCCGTAGTGGAGATAGACCTGCCAGGGCAGGGTCACGCAAATTCCGCTCCAGGCCGGGCCGCCGCCGCCGAAATAGGTCGGGGCGGTGTAAGGCAGATCTCCGTCGGGCTTCTGCACGTCGCGCCAATCGCCGAGCCATTTCGTGTAGAGCGCCCCCATGCCGAAGTTCGTCATGGCCGTCTCCATTGTCGCATGAGCATCGCCGCCGTAGCCCATCCGCTCGCGATGCGGACAATCGACCGTGTATCCGCCCAGGCTCAGTGAGCGGAACGTCCACATTGTCGTGTCGTAGATGCGATTGAGCAACTCGTTGGAGCACTTGAATCGCGCGGCCCGCTCGCAATCGGTACTAATCAAGAGGCCGCGGATATTTGCTTTGCGGGGCGCGGTCTCAAGGCCGCTGACGGTGATCCAGCGGCCGACGGCGTGGTTAAAGCGTTGGCAGAACTCGCCTTCTCCCTTGTCATCGAGGATGCACTCGTATCGCTGTCCGTAGGTCTCGACTTGATCCGGCCGCTCGGCGAATTGCAGCGCAACTTTCTGGCCCGGCTTGCCCTGCAGCTTCATCAGCGTCCAGCCGGCGTAGTTTCGCCCCATATCGATGCGGAAGACACCCGCGCCCTTTGTCTCTATGGCGACGGGCGTGACGAGCTCGACGGGCAGATTCGGCTCGATTATTTCGGCCGATACCCGCACCTGCGGCGTAAAGACGGCCACGGGCTCCCAAGGCGAGCGGTCCGACTTCCCGTAACACCAATTCGTCGGATAGAGCCGCGCATCGATCGATTCGCCGCCATAGCCCGGCGCCGCCCAGTTTCCCAGCGGAGTGACCGGGCTCGGCAGACTCTTCCAAGTGGCGTCGGTGGCGACTCGCACCGATTTGCCGTCCCGCTGCCGAATCTCGATTTGCGCCATCGCAAGCGGCTTGTCCTTGACGTGGAAGCACCAAAATCCGGCCCAGCCCGGCGCACACTGGAGCGCCACGGAGTTCTGCCCGTCGTGCAGCAGGTTGGTCACGTCGTAGGTGACGTAGCGGACGTGCTGCGAGAAATCGCTGATCGATGGGGCCAAGACGCGTGCATCGGCTTTCTCGCCGTTGATATAGAGGTCGTGAAATCCGAGCGATGCCACGTACACGACGGCTCGGACCGGCTCACCCGAGATCGAGAAATCCTTGCGGAACCACGGATCGGCCTTCGACGGGTTGGCCTTCGGGGCCACGCCGATCCATTGGGCTTTCCAGTCGGACGGTTTCAGGAGCCCCATCGTCCAACTGCTCGGCTTGCTCCACGCCGACGCCCGGCCGTCCTTGTCCCAGACGCGAACCTTCCAATAGCAGGCCGCCCCGCTGCCGAGCGGCTTGCCGCGATAGACGACGTGCGTCGATTGATCGGAGGCGACGCGGCCGCTGTCCCAACGATCGCCCTGGTCCTTCTGAAGCTTCTCAACAGTGCTGGCCACGATGAGCTGGTATGCGGTCTGACACAGCCCGCGTGCCTCGGGCCTGCTCGACTCAATTTGCCAACTGAGCCGAGGTTCAACCACATCGATGCCCAACGGAGCGACAAGATACTCGCACCGGAGGTTTTCGACCTGCAACGGCGTTTCAGCCACCGCAGACCCCGGCAGCCCGCTGAACGCAACAATACCAAGCACCACGGCAAGAACTCGCTGATTCATCTTTGATCGCTCCAGTGCTGTCGGCAATAGTGACAACGATCATTGTAGTGTGGCGACAGAGAAAGAGACAGTCTCGGGTTCTGCCCTGTTCAGACGCGGCCACGCGACTGGCCCCGCACCAGTGCGCTGGCGATCAGATGGGCGAGCCGCAGCGGTTCCGGCATTCGTGACTTGCGCAACGTCGCATCGACCAGGGCGATCGCGTGTTCGCGGTCCGTTCCGGCAAACGCCAGATGGAGGCCGGGATGAACGCGGATCGCCGCAGGGGTGCGATTCACAATCGGCAGGCGGTCCGTGAGGCCGGCGGCGTCGAGCGCCTCGCCGATCCGCGACCTGCCGGTTGCTCGGCGGGTCACGGCGAGCACCGCTAGCCCGAGCCGCTCGGCGAGGTCTTCGATATCGACCAGCCCCAGGCCCGCCAAGGTGATGCCGCCGAGCACCACGGCATTCAGCGCCGCCTCCCATCGCATTTTCTTGATCCACTCCGCCAGGAATCGGCTGGCATCGTCGCCATCGACCGGAAACTCCGTCACCGCCATGCCTTCCACCAGGTCGTTCCCCTCCATCAGCACGGCCACGATTCGGACAGGCTCCGCCTGTCTCTTGTCGAATGGAGAGTCGTCGATGCCGAGGACATGGAAACGCATGGTATGTCGTATCCCATCATACCCTAGCGCGGCGTAGCCGCAACCAGCCGACATCGGGGACGTGCTTTTTCGCTAGCCCAGGCGTTCACGCCTGCGGGAAGAACGCCGCGCCGCCTCGGTCCTTTTTCCATGTAACCCCCTTACGGGGGCTAGACGAGAAAGCAAAGGGGCTGGGAGCCTCGTCCCACAGGCGTGAACGCCTGGGCGATTGAAAAGGCACGTAATCAACGTCGAACATTGCGGATTCTTCCTCAATCTCAACACCTAACCCGGATTATTCATGGCCCAGCGGAAATGCTCGCACGCTGTGTCATACCAACCCGAAGCGCAAGCGAGGATAACTCCCTTTACTGTCCTCGCTTGCGCTTCGGGTTGGTATCGCGTCATGAATAATCCGGCCTAATAGCGTAACCTATCGACGATCTTCTGTTCCGTATAATCTGATCGCGCAAGACTGGGTAAATGGAGGAAGTCTGACAGCATGGAGAAAGTGGTCAAACCACATAGAGCGGATTTGCCGAATATGACGCAGGTAGCAGCGATGCTGATTGCGCCGATTCTGTTGGCGTAAATGGGAGGTTTCTCTGCTGCGCAAGCAGCAAGGAGCGCCGGGTAATGTCTCTGATGCGGCATGTTTCGGCGAGTCGTGCTGGCGCTATCGGCGGGAGCGGTTCTTTCGCTCACCGGGTGTACGAGCTTCCAAGATTACGTCCATAACGGCTTCAAGGTGGGGCCGAACTATTGCCCCCCGCCGGCCCCCATTGCCAAACACTGGATCGACCAGGCCGACATTGAGGCGACGCCGTGCCAGGACATCAGTTGCTGGTGGGCGATTTTTCACGATCCGACGCTCGATCGGCTGGTCGTTTGCGCGTATCGGCAGAACCTGACGTTGCGCGAGGCCGCTTTCCGCATCTTGCAGGCCCGGGCCACATTGGGAATCGCCCGCGGCGAGATCTTCCCGCAGACGCAGAGCGCCGCCGGCGGCTATCAACGTGCCGCCAGGAGCCAAAACACGGCCCAAGCGCCTGCCGGCACTTCCTTTATTCCTTTCTACGACCAGTGGAACTTCGGATTCAACCTGGCGTGGGAGATCGACTTCTGGGGGCGGCTGCGCCGCGCGATCGCCGCCGCCGACGCCCAGCTTGGCGCATCGGTGGCCGACTACGATCAGGTGCTGGTAACGTTGCTCGGAGACGTGGCCAGCAACTACGTGCAGGTCCGCACCGACCAGGAGCGGCTCCGCTACCTGCGGCAGAACGTGACCATTTTGGGACTCGTGTTGAAGTGGACGCAGCGGCGCGAGAAGGTCGGTTTCCGCACGACGTTGTTGGACGTTCACCAGACCGAGAGCAACTTGGAGCAGGCCATATCGGGCATATCGCTGTTGGAGATGGACCTTCGGATCGCGGAGAATCGGCTGTGCGTGCTGCTGGGCATGCCGCCGGTGGACCTCCGCAACATGCTTGGCGAAGACATCATTCCGACGGCCCCGCCACAACTGGCCATCGGCATTCCCGCCGACTTGCTCCGCCGCCGCCCGGACGTGCGCAGGGCCGAACGCCTGGCGGCCGCGCAGTCCGAGGAAATCGGCATTGCCCAGGCCGATCTCTATCCGGCGTTTACGATCAACGGCACGTTGGGCTGGCAGGCGCAAGACTTCAGCAATTTGTTCGCCTCCAGGTCGTTGAACGGCAGCGTCGGCCCGTCATTCCAGTGGAACCTGCTGAATTATGGGCGAATCGCCAACGACGTTCGCCGGCAAGACGCCCGGTTCCGCGAACTGGTAGTGACCTACCAGCAGACGGTGCTCCAAGCCGCCGAAGAGGCGGAAGACGGCCTGGTTACGTTTCTCCAGGCGCATGAACGGACAAAGCACCTGGAGAAGAGCGTCTCGGCGGCCAGCGCGGCGGTCAAAGACATGTTTCTGCCCACCATGATCGGACAGCCGGGCTTCGATTTCAACCGGTTCGCCTTGATCGAGCAGAACCGGGTGACGCAGCAAGACTTGTTGGCCCAGTCACGGGGCCAAATCGCCCAAGGGTTGATCCAGACGTATCGTGCCTTGGGGGGCGGCTGGGAGATTCGCCAGCAGCCGATGCCGGAAGTGCCGCCGCCGCCCGCGGTCCCGCCGAGCGTCGTGCCGGAGGGCGCCGTGGAGTTGCAGAAGTTGCGCGACCTGTTGGAGCCGCCCAGCAGCCAACCAAATCCGCCGATGACGGAGCGGCTTCCGACCCCGCCGCCGGCTGGCCAAAAGCCATGAACAATAGGGTCGCACGTCTATTGCGTCTCAGACTGATTATGTTCCAATAGCCGGGGTCATTCATGCAACGATACCAACCCGAAGCGCAAGCGAGGGCGGGAAAAGAATTGCCCTCGCTTGCGCTTCGGGTTGGTGTGGCACATCGCATGTGCAATCCATCTGCACCGTGAATAATCCCAGCCATTATCCCACGACGTCGATTATCTGAGACGGAACAGCCGTCAACCGCCCAGGCCCGAAATCCGTTGCTGCGTCCGGGCTGACTGCGCCACTTGCTATTCGCGGGATACTTCACGTATATTAAGTAAAGTGCGAGCTAGGGAAACAGGTCTATTCAGCGAGTAACCCCATGCGTCAGAAACGCCGACTGTGGCTTGGTCTTGTTTGCACTCTGTTGGTCGCGGTGGTTGGCTGCGGGCAGAGATCGATGCCGGGCGCATCGGGTCGGCCAATGGGCCAGGCCCCCGGCGATCCCGAAGTGGTTGTGGGGCGGCCGACCGTTGAGACTATTACAGACTACGCGGATTTCACCGGCCATACCGAGGCGATGATGACCGTGGAAATTCGGGCTCGCGTCAGCGGCTACCTTGTCGAGGGCCTCAAAGACGGCGGTCCGAACAAGGAAGGGACCGAAGTCAAGAAGGGAGAATTGCTGTTCGAGATCGATCCGCGGAGTTACGAAGCCGACAAGAGCAAGGCCGAAGCGGCGCTGTCGCAGGCCCAGGCCCACTTCGATCGATTGTCGAAGGATCTCAAGCGCGCCGAGGAACTGCTGCCCACGCGCGCCATCGCCCAGGGCGATTACGACCAGATCGCCGGCGACTATCGCGAGGCTGAGGCCGCGGTGAAAACGGCGCAGGCCGCGCTGCGGCTGGCCGACTTGAACCTTCAGTGGACCAAGGTCCGCGCGCCGTGCGACGGGCGGGTGAGCAAGCAGATGATCGATCCGGGCAACATGGTCCAGGCCGACGTGACGCCGCTGACCACGATCGTCACACTCGACCCGATCTACGCCTACTTCGACATCGACGAGCGGCACGCTGCTGGAGTTGCGGCGAATGGTGATCGCAAAATACGGGTCGCTGCGAGGCGTCCGCCAGGCACAGATCAAAGTCTTCTTGGGGCTGGCCGACGAAAAGGGCTATCCGCACGAAGGGCTCGATCGACTTCGCCGACAACCGCCTCGATGTGATGACCGGCACCCTGCGGCTTCGCGGCGTCTTCCCCAATCCCAAGCGGATTCTCTCGCCAGGGATGTTCGCCAGAATCCGCCTGCCCAAGGGCGGACCGCACCGGGCAATCCTCATCCCCGAGGTGGCGCTCGGCTCCGACCAGGGACAGCGGTTCCTCTACGTCCTCAACGACAAGAACCAGGTAGAGTACCGGCGGGTGGAGGTCGGATCGCCTCAGGGCGAGCTGCGGGAAATCAAGAGCGGGCTGTCGGAGAACGACCGGGTTGTGCTAAAGGGCTTGCAGCGGGTCCGGCCGGGGATCACCGTCAAGCCGAAAGAGGAGAAGGCCACATCGGAGGACGCCAAGGCGGAAAAGTAAACCTCGCGCTGCGTGCGTGAGCGTCTCCCCTCTCCCTTTGGGAGAGGGGCCGGGGGTGTGGGCCGCGGAAAGCTCAACATTACGTCGTGCCATCCGCATCACCGCCCTCACCCTGACCCTCTCCCAAAGGGAGAGGGGATTTTATGAGAGTGGTAGCCCATGTTCTCGCGGTTCTTCATCGACCGGCCGATCTTCGCCACCGTGCTGTCCGTGGTCATCACGCTGGGCGGCTGGATCGCGTACTATCACCTGCCGCTGACGCAGTATCCGACGTAACGCCGCCGACAGGTGTTTGTCCGCTGCACGTATCCCGGGGCGAGCGCCGAAGTCGTGGCCCAGAGCGTGGCCGCCCCGATCGAGCAGGAGGTCAACGGCGTCGAGGGCATGATCTACATGGAGTCCTCCGTCGGCCAACGATGGCTCGTACAGTCTTTCGGTGACGTTTCGGCAAGGGGTGGACCTGAATCTCGCCCAGGTGTTGGTGCAGAACAAGGTGAATCTCGCCCTGCCGAAGCTGCCCGACGTGCTCAAGCGGACCGGCGTGACGACCCGCAAATGGTCGCCCGACATGCTGATGTCGGTCAACATCTATTCGCCCCACGGCCGCTACGACCAGCTCTATTTGAGCAACTACGCACTAATGCACCTGCGCGACGAGCTGCTCCGCGTGCCGGGGGTCAGCGACGTGATGGTCATGGGCCAGCAGGACTACTGCATGAGGATTTGGCTCGATCCCGACGCGCTGGCCGCGCGGAGCCTGACCGCCGGCGACGTGGTCAACGCCGTCCGCGAGCAGAACGCGCAGGTGGCTTCGGGTCGGATCGGGCAAGCGCCTGCCCGACGGGGGCAGGAGACGGAAATCACGCTTTCCACACTCGGCCGGCTCGATCGGCCGGAGCAGTTCGCCAACATCATTCTCCGCACGACTCCCGATGGCCGCATCACCCATCTGCGCGACGTCGGCCGCGTCGAGTTGGGGGCGCGAAACGAGAACGTGAGCTGCAAACTGGACGGCTACCCGTCGGCGGGCCTGTTCGTCGTGCAGTTGCCCGACGCCAACGCGCTGGACGTGGCCGCGGCTGTCCGCGCGAAGATGGACGAGTTGGCCAAGGACTTTCCCGACGACCTGACGTACGGGATCATGTTCGACACCACGCCCTACACCGCCGAGTGTATTGACGAGGTGTTCAAGGCGCTCTGCGTCGCGGTGCTGCTGGTGGCCTTTGTCGTGCTGCTGTTCCTGCAAAACTGGCGCTCGGCGGTCATCCCCCTGATCGCCGTGCCGGTGGCCATCATCGGCACGTTTGGCGTGATGGCGGCGATGCGACTTCAGCCTCAACAACCTCACGCTCTTCGGCCTGGTGCTGGCCATCGGCATCGTCGTCGATGACGCGATCGTGGTGGTCGAGGCGGTCGAGCACCACATCGAACAGGGACTGCCGCCGCGCGAGGCGACGATCAAGGCGATGAGACCAAGTCTCCGCGCCGGTGATCGCCGTGGGCTTGGTCCTCAGCGCGGTTTTCGTGCCCTGTGCCGTTCATCGGCGGGATTACCGGGCAGTTTTTTCGCCAGTTCGCGCTGACGATCGCCGCCTCGATGATTATCTCGACGTTCAACTCGCTGACGCTCAGCCCGGCGCTGGCGGCGTTGCTGTTGCGGCCGCGCGACAAGGAGACGCACGAGCCTTTGCCGCGGCTGGCTTTCCCGCTGCTCGGCGGCGGGGCGGCCTACCTATGGCTGGCGCCGCTGTTGTCGCGGTGGCTGGAGCGTGCCTGGCCGCTGCTTCCGGTCGGCGCGGCGGCGCGGCTGTCGCCGGCGACGTGGTGGATCGCCGCCGTAGCGGCGGTGGTGGCCGGAGTGCTCGGCGGATGGCTGGTCGCCCGGCCCGCCGCGACAATTCTGCGGGTGGCTTTCCGCTGGTTCAACGCGGCTTTCGCCTCAGCCACGAACGGCTACACACGGGCGGTCGGGATGCTGTTGCGCGCCAGCGTGCTAGTCTTGCTGGTCTATGCGGGAATGTTGTTCGGCACGTACAAGTTATTTACCTTCACGCCGAAGGGGTTTATCCCGTCGCAGGACATGGGCTACCTATTCTCGGTGGTGATTCTGCCCGATGCGGCGTCGATCGAACGCACGCGGGCGGCGGTGGACCACGCGCAGCAAATCGCCATGAAAATGAAGGGCGTCAAGCACACGATGGCCATCGCCGGCTCCGGGTTCGCCATCGGCGCGTCGGGGTCGAATTTCGGCATGGTCATTGTGATCCTCGACGACTTCGACAAGCGGGACAAGCCCGGTCTGTATTACACCGAGATGGCCAACACGTTCCGCACACGATGTGCGGCCCAAATGCCGGAGGCGATGGTCTCCGTCTTGCCACCGCCGCCGATTCGCGGCGTCGGCCGCTCCGGCGGCTTCAAGTTCATGGTCGAAGACCGCAAGGACGCCGGCGTCCAATCGCTGCAGGAACAGACCGATAATCTCGTGGCAACGGCAAACGCCCTGAGCCGGCCGAGCTTCACCGCGAAGATCGAACTACCGCCACCGGACAAGACCGCTCCTGTGGAGAAGTCCAAACGTGACGCGGCGAAAAATGGCAAGCCGAACGCGCCGCAAAAGGGAGGCCCGGGGGCGATGCCCCACCGCGGTCTGCCGCTGCTGGTTGGAGTGTTCAGCGTCTTCCGGGCGAACGCGCCGGAGCTTTATGTGGACCTCAACCGCTCGCAGTGCATGACCATGGACGTGCCGCTGGCCGACGCCTTCAACACGCTGCAAGTCTATTTGGGATCGGTCTACGTCAACGACTTCAACCGCTTCGGCCGCACCTGGCAGGTCGTCGCCCAGGCCGACGCCAGGTTCCGCAACGAAGTCGAGGACGTCAAGCAACTGAAGGTCCGCAACCGCCAGGGGGCAATGGTCCCCATCGGCGCCCTGGCCACCGTGGAACAGCGCAACGGGCCGTTCATCCTCACCCGCTACAACATGTATTCCGCCGCCGCCATCAACGGCAACGCCGGCCCCGGCGTCAGTTCCGGCCAGGCCATCGATCTGATGCAGAACCTCGCCGACCGCGAGCTGCACGCCGGAATGCACTACGAGTGGACCGACATGGCCTACCAGGAGTTGCAGGCGGGCAATACGGCCATGTGGATCTTCGCGCTGGCCGTGGTCATGGTCTTTCTGGTGCTGGCCGCCCAGTACGAAAGCTGGTCGCTGCCGCTGGCGGTGATCCTGGTCGTGCCGATGTGCCTGCTTGAGCGCGATCGCCGGCGTGATGGTCGGCCACTCGGACATCAACATCTTCACGCAGATCGGGTTTCGTGGTGCTGGTGGGGCTGGCCAGCAAGAACGCGATCCTGATCGTCGAGTTCGCCCAGCGGCAGCGGCAGGCGGGAATGCCGCGCCGCGAGGCCGCGATGGAGGCCTGCCACCTGCGGCTGCGGCCGATCGTGATGACCTCGCTGGCCTTCATCCTCGGCGTGGTCCCGCTGTTGATCGCCAAAGGCGCCGGCGCCGAAATGCGGCTACACGCTCGGGCTGGCCGTCTTCAGCGGCATGTTGGGCGTCACGCTGTTCGGCATTTTTCTTACGCCCGTGTTCTTCAACGTCATCGACTGGCTGGGCGACACGCGACTGTTCGCTTCCGCCAATGTGCGGCTCGCCGGGGAAATCGGGTTGTTGATTGTGGCGACCCTGGTTTGTCCCCCTTGGGAATCTGGATGTGTTGGCGTTTTGTGAAAAACTCGAAACCGAACGATTTACGTACTCCTCACGCTCCGCGTGAGGGAGAACAGGAACAGAATTGAGTGCCCACGCCATGACATACTGTGCAACTTGCCGTACGACGGATTTCCAAATCCGTCCAGTCCGCGGGGACGGACTTGGAAATCCGTCCTACAACAGCATCAGCTTGCTGTGACGCGCACCGAACCTCACGCGGAGCGTGAGGAGTACAACGCCCTTTGTAAGAAACTCCGATAGGTAATCCATGTTTTCGCGATTTTTCATCCATCGGCCGATCTTCGCCTCGGTGCTGTCGATCATCATCACGCTGGCCGGCGGGATCGCCATGTGGACGCTGCCGCTGGCGCAGTATCCCGACATTGCCCCGCCCACGGTCGAAGTCTCGGCCTCGTATCCCGGCGCCGACGCGAAGGTAGTCGCCGACACCGTGGCCGCACCGATCGAGCAGCAGGTCAACGGCGTCGAGGGGATGCTCTACATGTCGTCGCAATGCACCAACGACGGCACCTACACGCTGACGATCACCTTCGAGATGGGCGTCGACCTGAACATGGCCCAGGTCTTGGTGCAGAACCGCGTGGCGATGGCCCAGCCGATCCTGCCCGATCTGGTCAACCGCAAGGGCGTGACGGTGAAGAAGAAGTCGCCCAGCGTGTTGATGATCGTCAACCTGTTTTCGCCCAAGGGCAGCCGCGACAATCTCTATTTGAGCAACTACGCCACGATCCAGTTGCGCGACGAACTGGCGCGGCTGCCGGGCGTCGGCGACATCACCTATCTCGGCCAGCGCGATTACAGCATGCGGCTCTGGCTCGATCCGGACAAGATGGCCGCCTACAACCTCACTGCCAGCGACGTGGTGGCCGCCATCCAGCAACAGAACGCCCAGGTGGCCGCCGGCCAGATCGGCCAGCCGCCGGTGCCCAAGGGACAGGTGTTTCAGTTCACCATGACCACGCTTGGGCCGGCTGGCCGATCGCCGAGCAGTTCGCCGACATGATCCTCAAGACCGACGCCTCGGGCCGCGTGCTGCGGATGCGCGACGTCAGCCGCATCGAGCTGGGCGCCCAGGACTACGACCAGAGCTGCACGCTCGACGGCCGCCCCTCCGTGGCACTTAGCATCTATCAACTGCCCGGCTCCAACGCCCTGCGACGTTGCGAAACTGGTGAAGGACAAGATGCGGGAACTGAAGCGGAGCTTTCCCAACGACCTGGACTACGCGATCGTCTACGACACGACGCCCTTCATCACCGAATCGATCCACGAAGTCCGCACGACGCTGCTCGACGCGGTGCTGCTGGTGGCGCTGGTGGTGCTGCTGTTCCTGCAAAACTGGCGGTCGGCGGTGATCCCGCTGGTCGCCGTGCCGGTGGCCATCATCGGCACCTTCGCGGTGATGGCCGCGATGGGCTTCAGCCTGAACAACCTCACGCTCTTCGGCCTGGTGCTGGCCATCGGCATCGTGGTCGACGACGCGATCGTGGTGGTCGAGGCCGTCGAGTATCACGTCGAACACGGCCTGAGCCCGCACGAGGCCACCATCAAGGCGATGAGCCAGGTTTCCGGGCCGGTGATCGCCGTGGGCCTGGTCCTCAGCGCGGTGTTCCTGCCCTGCGCGTTCATCAGCGGCATCACCGGGCAGTTCTTCCGGCAATTCGCCTTGACCATCGCCACCTCGACGCTGATTTCGGCGTTCAACTCGCTGACGCTCAGCCCGGCGTTGGCGGCCGTGCTGCTGCGGCCGCGCGGGGAGAAGAGGGGACAGTCCCCATTTGCCGGAACGGCCCTTCGGGTGCTTTGCACAAATGGGGACTGTCCCCTTTTCTCCCCGGGCCCGGGCGCTACGAAGTGCTGCCGCGGGCCGTCTACGCCATCCTGGGCGGCTGGGCGGGCTACACCTGGCTCCTTCCGCTGGCTCTCGCCCTGGCCGGAACAGCTCTTGCAGCGATTCGCCCCCGGCCTGGGCGCCAATCACCGGCGGACGCCGCCTGGTGGCTGGCCGCCGTCGTGGCCGTTGTCGCCGGCGCGGCGGTCGATCGTGCTTGCTGGCCGAGCTGCTGAACGCGGTCGTCGGCCGAGGCTTCCACCTGTTCAACGTCGGCTTCGGCCACGTCACCAACGTCTACACCCGCACCGTCGGCATGACGCTCCGCGTCAGCGCGCATTGTGCTGGTCGTCTACGCCGGGCTGCTCGGGCTGACCTACTGGGGCTTCGTGCAGTCCCCTTCGGGCTTCATTCCCATGCAGGACAAGGGCTATCTGTTGGTGAACGTGCAACTGCCCGACGCCGCCTCGCTCGAACGGACCGAACGGGTGATGCGGCGGCATCGACCAGATCGCCAGCCACAATCCGGGCGTCGAGCACACCGTGGCCATCGCCGGCCAATCGATCCTCTTGGGCGCCAACGCGCCGAACTTCGGCGCGATGTACATCATGCTCAAGGACTTCCGCGACCGCACCGGCAAGGGGCTCTCGGCCGACGTGATCTCCCGCCAGTTGCAGCAGCAGTTCCAAACCGAGATTCAGGGCGGTTTGGTCAACATCTTCGGCGCCCGGCGGTGGATGGACTGGGAACCGCCGGCGGATTCAAGATCATCGTCGAGGACCGCGGCGACCACCCGCTCCGCGATTTGCAGAACACCGCCGAGAAGATCGTCGCCCGCGGGCGGACGGTTCCACCAACTCAAGGGCCTCTTCAGCAGCTTCCGCGCCGACACCCCCTGGCTCTTCCTCGACATCGACCGCGACCAGGCGAAGACGATGGGCGTTTCGATGACCGAAATCTTCAACATGCTGCAGGTCTATCTCGGCTCGCTCTACGTCAACGACTTCAACCGCTTCGGCCGCACCTGGCAGGTGAACGTCCAGGCCGACGCCGCAGTACCGCGATCGCAAAGACGAGCTAACGCAGTACAAGGTCCGCAACGCGGCCGGGCGGATGGTGCCGCTCGGCTCGTTCGCCAGCATCCGCGAAGAGAACGGCCCGGTGCTGGTGCAGCGCTACAACATGTACCCGTCGGCCCCGATCAACGGCGAGCCGGCCCCCGGCGTCAGCACCGGCGAGGCGATCAGCCTGATGCAGAACGTCGCCAACCAGGGCCTGCCGCGCGGCATGAAAACCGAATGGACCGAACTGGCGCTGCTCCAGATCGAGACCGGCAACACGGCGATGTGGGTCTTCCTGCTGGCGGTGGTGCTGGTGTTCCTCGTCCTGGCCGCCCAGTACGAAAGCTGGTCGCTGCCGCTGGCCGTGATCCTGGTCGTGCCGATGTGCCTGTTGTTCTCCATCGCCGGCGTGGCGGTGGCGCGGATGGACATCAACATCTTCACCCAGGTCGGCTTCGTGGTGCTGGTCGGCCTAGCCTGCAAGAACGCGATTCTCATCGTCGAGTTCGCCAAGATTCAGCGCGAGTCGGGCCAATCCCGCCGCGACGCCACCCTGGCCGCCTGCAAGCTCCGTCTGCGGCCGATCATCATGACCTCGCTGGCGTTCATCATCGGCGTGATCCCGCTAGTCCTAGCCGAAGGCGCCGGCGCCGAAATGCGGCGCACCCTCGGCGTGGCCGTCTTCGCCGGCATGATCGGAGTGACGCTTTTCGGCATCTTCTTGACGCCGGTGTTCTATTACGTCATCCAGTGGCTCAGTGAAAAGATCGCGGCCAGACTGGGAAGGAATGGGCAAGTGGACGGGGCAGATTCGTCCGAGATTATCTAGCGTGCTTGTAGCAGCTTGCCAAACTCCACATATCCGCGCCGCCCAAGATAGTCGATGAGTCGCATCGCCATTCCCCGGACGATTTCGTCACCGCGCATGGCGGACGTCAGGATTCCCTCGGCTGATTCCCGCCACACGTAGACCATGTCGCCCTCCTTGTCAGCACGAACCATTTTGTCGAGGATACGCATTGATGCCGCCAAGTGTGTGTCCGTCAATTCTGCCAGACGATTGAGAATCTCTCTTGCCTCGTAAGTAAGCGGCAGATATTCTAGGATTTGCTCGATACGCTCGATGCACCATTCATCTGGAAACTGTTTGCTGGTAAACCAAGCAGCAAAGAACCCACATTGCGGCCTGGCTTTGACGTCTACTCGGCCAAACTCTGGCCAGTACCAATCCCAAAGGTCCTGGAATCGCGCTATAACGGCGGCGGGCACCGACGTCTCGTCACGAAGGCTTTGGCCGACGAAGGCCATTGTCTGAGAACGAATGTCAGGGATCGCGTTCCGCAGAAAGCCGTGTAGCAGCGATTCAACCTCGTCTGCCGAGAGATCTCCGCGCACATCGAGAATAATCAGGTGTTCCCCCAGGTGATGCAACGGCGTCGCATCGGCATTGGGCGCTATCTTCGCTTCTGAAAGATGCTCTACAGCATAGACGTACTGCGACCGAAGCAACCGGTAGAAGTCGACGTGGACCTGGCCCCAAACGAGAAAAGCGTTCCACGCAGCCCAACCAAACGCCCGATTTGGCGCCCGTTCGATTGCCGCAAGATCGAAAATCCTGGGAGCGTTCTCTTTGACCCATGATGGATCAATCCAATAGAGCAAACCGATGTACGTGCCGATAATCGCTGACGCTTCGTAACTTGCATTCTCAGTCGAAATCTGCCAATCCAGCATCGCTTTGACTTCGGGCATAACGCCGAAACCGTCTGGTATGACCTTCCGTCCAGCTTCCTCCTGCTGCACCTGCTCGGCTACCCAACGCGCATACGCCATCAGTGCTTCCACTCCCGTGCCGCGCGGCGAGTTGATTGCCGAGGTTACAAAATCGTAAGTCCGCGGATTTTCTCTTTCGGCTGCATCAATAAGGTTGGACTTGGCCGAATCGCGAGTGAGGCTTTCCAGAAGGCTGCAGATCGTCTCTCTGTAGTCGGATATCGCATAGCGCGGGCCTTTGTCCGAAGCTGCTTTGCACATTGTCTCCACGAGCCGGCAAACCTCGTTTCTCGTCCAGTCCCATCCCTTGTCAACCAACTTGGACGTTGCCGTGTCCTCGGTGGTGTCAATAATGGGAGGCTGTGTGACGACCCACTTGCACAACCGGAGCACGGCGGAAACATCGATCTCTCCGACTTGAATCGCCTCGGCCATCTTTTGCAGGAATTTCCGAACGTAAATCGGCTGGCAACAATCGAGCATCTCGGGCATGCGACGAAAACTCCACCGCCTTGCTAGCCACATACTGCGCAAACGTCCCCGCTGCCCCCTCGATTTCCGGCACCCGCAAGAAACCTCTTGCCGGTTCAGGCTGCCACGTGTTGACTTTGTAAAGCGCCTCCGCGAAGGACAGACCGCTCAACTCGTCCAATGTAAAGGGACTTTTGCATCCCCAACCAGAGCTGTGGTGGGTGAGTAAGTCGGAAAGCAGCGGCTCTCCATCTTCTTTGAGCATGCGCTCGTAAAAAGCCAGCCGGTCCCCAACCAGATGGTCTCGAATCCAATGGAGTCGATTGAACTGCCAGTAGTGAATGCGATTCCGCCGATCGTCATCGTTGGGTTCTCGTCCAGCGTGTGATCGGACGGACGCATCAAAGTCTGACATGTCTGGCCCGGCATCGATCCACCCGAGCCAGACATTCTGATCATCCGGCGACAGCATGGGGAACCGCTGCCCCATGAGCATCGCGTATTCGTGCTTGATTTCGCTTCTGTCGAACGCTTCCTGATCCATCATAACCGATCGCGCCAACTCGGGCGCTTGTTCGGCGAAACACTTTATCAGATGAATGGCGCAACCGCTCAAATATCGAGAAGCCGGATTCCTTGCCAGATGCATCGACAATTGCAAGTCCGGCGACTAGCGTCAGACAGCCGTCGCCGATCGCTTGCTCAAAGGCTCGACGGACGAAGCCGACCATTTCGCACGTAAAATCGTAGTTTCTGTTCTGTTCGTGCTCCTCGATTGCGGGACGCCATGACCAAGAATAGTCAGAATCGGCCGCTGGGTCAAAATGGTCTCGCTTCCGAATCGCGGCGCAAAGCCAAGCACACAAGCGGTTGAGGAACAACTGAGGCCGCGCCTTCGTCAGCGAAGGCAGGACCTTCTTGAGTCCATCCTTGTACCAATGGCGGTCGCGGTCCTCGCTCGCAGGATGCTGCAGCCCATACAATGCCTCTGCCAAGGTCATCGCAGCGTCAGCTTGACCATCTGAAGCCAAGCGAGCACAAAACGTCGTCGCATCCGAATAGTATATCCAGAGAGTTCCCGCCTCACTCGCTCGGCAGATTGCTGGCACAAGCGTGGCTGCAATCGCCGCCGGCATTTCAGCGGTGTTGGCCGCAGTCAGAATATCGCGCACGACTGCTGGATTGCTGGTCTCAACTCGCGAAGATGTCGGCGACTTCCTGCGGTGCGAGACCTGCCATTCGGGCAAGATATTGCGATGCGGGCCACGGCGGATAGCGAACGCCGCCGCCTTCAATCTTTTCTATGGGCTGAGGATGCTCGAAACATCCGGCACTATCAAGTGGTGCAATCCACACCGGGGAATTTAGTAACCCGAAGAATTCCCGCCGCAGATCGGCATCCTGGAGTTGCGGTCGTGTTGACTGAAGTACGGAGCTGACGTCCTCGGCCTCCGCCTCGGCACGTGCGATGGCCGCCTTAAGCAGATTACGTTGCGTGAAGAAAGAAGAATTAACTTCCATATTCACTACCCCCATCCCAGTCATAACTATACCGGAGTTCAGAAAGCCTAGCTAATTTCTCAAATTCTTGCCGCAGAACCGAATGATCGTTCTCGGTTGGTGTGGAATAACGCCGAATGCAAATGCCAAATTCACGGCAACGTTCTTCCTCGTCGCGCATTCTTTGAATATCTGACTCAGGTCTAACTGAATTCTCTTGAAGAACATTCCAAGTGGGCAACAGGATATAGCGCAAGGGAGGGACACATGATCGCCCAGTAGACCTTGCCTGCAAGTCTACACGCTTCGCCTGACGCTTCTTGATCGCTTGAAAGACGTCAGCAAGAGGAGGCTCCCCTAAACTGCACCCCATAAAACATACAGGGTCTTCAGAAAGTGTCGAAATGAGGAAGTTCTTCAGTTCGCTGTCTGGCTCATAGGCTTCAGTAAATTCCGATCTTGAAAGAACTATGCTGCCGTCTACGGGGACTTTGCCTCGGTCGATCAGACCGTGAAGGTAATAGACTGTACGTTTATCGATGTGTTGCCGGTCGAGACGCGGATAGACCATCAGTTCGTCTCGACACTTAGGACTAGCGCTGCGAGCCCACAAGGCGAGTAGGGGGTCGAAATTTGTCGTGAGGTAACTCTTGAAATTGCACGCCAACAACGCTCGGTAGAGGAGGTTTGTTGTTGTCACAGAACGGCCAGGAGCCTCTTGGAGGGCAGGACGTCCAAAATGCTTGCCGAGAAAATCGTAATATCTATTGCGGTCCTTGTTCTTGGCTTCTTCCGCCGCATCGAGGTATTCAGCCGGCGAACTAACACTCCGCGTGCAGCCGAAGCAATACTCGTAGAGATTAGTCACCACCGCTGCCCACGAACCGTACTCTGCCGCAGAGGCTCCCGAACCGATGTACGCCACGCACTTTCCATTGCGAATGGATTCCTGCAAATCGGGCGGGAGTAAAGGTTGTTTAACGGGCCTACACATCATCCAATGTCCAATGCCCCTCAATTGGTCTCTGAGTTCGCGGCATGAAACGCAGACGGTGTCCTCTAACGCCCGTCACCTTGCAAAATACATCGTTATCCTACCCCTTTCTCAATGGGGCAACAAGTGGTAAGGATCTATTGTGGCTAGCCAATGCGCTGCCGAAAGGAGAAATGGCGAGGTGGTGCAGGCAGACGCAGAGGTCCAAACGGCGTCTCTTGACGCTCGCCTCTTCCCCCCGTTAAAATCCTTCCACATGCCAAACCTCACGATTCAACGGGTCACCACCGCCCGGCAGAAGAGACAGTTTCTCCACTTCCCCTGGACGCACTACTGAAACGATCCCAACTGGATTCCGCCGCTGCGGGGGAGCCAGAAGGAGCTGGTCAACTACCGGCCGCACCCGTTTTACGATCGCGGGGAGAAGGGAACAGGTCCAGTTTGCCGGAACGGCCCGGAGGGTGCTTCGCACAAATTGGTTCTATCCCCTTTTTCCCTTCCAGGATCGTGCAAGGTCATTTAGACTCGGGCTCGTCGCGGGGCTTGCACTTCGCATCGATCGCTATCAGCCGCTCGCGTCATCTACTATAATTGTAACTGTTCCCGTCCTGTGCAGGCACGGCATCATGCCGCGTCGTTCGGGGGGGGCAATCGCACAGACCTGTCAGGAAGCGGCGGAAGGCAGTCAGGAGCGGAGTAACCGTTCACTGGGCGGCAAGGGGACGGAGGAGGTTTTCGGAGAAATGTCTTCTTCTGCGGCGGATACTGTCGCCGAAAACCTCCTCCGTCCCCCGCTGTTTCCGGCCTGTGAACGCTTACGGAGCGGACCAGAAGCGGCGGGACGTCGCTTCTACGGTCGAACTGTGAGCAGGCCGCCGCGGACATGGCTTACCAGAATCCTACCTATGAACCATATCCGGAACTTTTGCATTATCGCCCATATCGATCATGGCAAGTCGACGCTGGCCGATCGATTGATCCAGGCCTGCGGCGGCGTTTCGCAACGCGAGTTTCGCGATCAACTGCTCGACGCAATGGATATCGAGCGGGAGCGGGGGATTACGATCAAGAGCAATTCGATCACGCTCTCCTATCGTGCCGCCGACGGTCACGACTATCTGCTGAATCTCATCGACACCCCGGGCCACGTCGATTTTTCGCACGAAGTGCGGCGGTCGCTGATGGCTTGCGAAGGCGCGTTGATCGTCATCGACGCATCGCAGGGGGTCGAGGCGCAAACGGTCGCCAACCTCTATCTGGCCCTGGACAATAACCTGGCGCTGCTGCCGGTGATCAACAAGATCGATCTGCCGGCCGCCGACGTCGAGCGCGTGCGCGAGGAGATCGATGCGGATCTGGGGCTCGATCCGTTCGAGGCGATTCCCGTCTCCGCGAAAACCGGCGTCGGCGTCGAAGACGTGCTCGCGGGCATCGTCAACAAGTTGCCCGCTCCCAAGGGCGATCCCGAGTGCGCCGCTGAAAGTGTTGGTCTTCGACGCCCATTTCGATCGCTATCGCGGCGTGATTCTCCAGTGCCGCGTCATGGAAGGCACGCTAAAACCACGCGACGCCATCCATTTCATGCACAGGGGTTGCGATTATGCCGTCGAGGAGTTGGGCTACAATCAGTTGAAGCTCAACCCAAAGGAACAGCTCAGCGCCGGCGAGGTGGGCTACATCATCGCCGGAATCAAGAGCGTCCGCGATATCGAGATCGGCGATACGATCACGCACCTCGAGCGGCAAGCCGCGGAGCCGGTTCCGGGCTACAAGAAAGCCAAGCAGGTCGTCTTCTCCTCGATCTATCCGATTAACGCCGACGACTACAAGGACCTCAGCACGGCCATGGACAAGCTGGCCATCAACGATGCCTCGCTCACCTACGAAAAAGACAGTTCGGCGGCCCTCGGTTTCGGATTTCGCTGCGGGTTTCTCGGCCTGCTGCACCTCGACGTGATCCAGGAGCGTTTGCAGCGCGAGTTCGACATCGGACTGGTCATCTCCGCCCCCTCGGTGAAGTACAAGGTGACCTTGAAAGACGGCAAGACGATCGACGTCGATAATCCCAGCTACTGGCCCGATCCGATGAAGATCGCCTCGGTCGCCGAGCCCTATATCAAGGCGTCGATTCTTACGCCCGAAGAGTACGTCGGACCTGTCATGGAGCTATGCCGGGAACATCGTTCCGAGAGTCAGACGATGAATTATCTCGCCGTCGGCCGGGTCGAAGTGGTTAGCGAGATGCCGCTGGCCGAGGTGCTCTTCGATTTCTACGGCAAGCTCAAGACGGTCACCCGCGGCTACGGCTCGTTCGACTACGTTCCGATCGAATATCGAGAGACCGACATCGTCAAGGTCGATATTCTGGTCAACGGCGAGCCGGTCGATACGCTCTCCTACCTGGTTCATCGCGACAAGGCTCGCTCGCGGGCGATCCACTACTGCGAGCAACTGGCCGAAGCGATTCCCCGCCACCAGTTCAAGATCCCGATCCAAGGCGCCATCGGCGGCACCATCATCGCCCGCTCGACGATCCAGGCCTACCGAAAAGACGTAACCGCAAAATGCTACGGCGGCGACGTCACCCGCAAAAACAAGCTCCTCGAAAAGCAGAAGAAGGGCAAAGCCAAAATGAAGCAGATCGGGCAAGTCCAGATACCGCAAAAGGCGTTCATTGCGGTGCTTGCGGCGGACAGGAAGTAGGGAGCGTGGAACTCGCGTGGACCCCCAAAGGGAAAGGACCACGGATGACACGGATGGACACGGATTTGAAACATGGGGACGTGACCGAGGCCGTGATTGGCGCGGCTATGACCGTGTTGAACACTCTGCGACCGGGATTGGATGAACGAACAACGGAACGAACAACGGGGTCGACGAACAACGGGGTCGGGAGTCTTTTGTATTTTCCGAATGGGCCAAAAGCGGCAGGGGGAGGCAATTAGTGCTTTGCAGCGTGACCATGCCTGCCATGCCCGTTTACGGGCATTTCCGCCGAAGGCGGTGGTAGACCCGACGTTTACGTCGGGTTGGGACGGAGGGGGAATGATCGGATTGTCACGCCCATTCATGGGCGTCCTGCACGGCCGATAAACAGGACGCCCGTAAACGGGCGTGACAGGGCGAAACGAGAAAATGGAGCCGGCAACCCGTGCTGAAGCACGGGCCTAATACCGCCTGCGGCGGACAACGCCCATGAATGGGCGTATATCAGCGGACAACGCCCATGGATGGGCGTATATCGATAGCCCTTCACCTGCCCCTTGAAAACTCGGAATACTGAAGCTCTGATGGAGAACGGTTCGGATCGAGCCAATATGCAAGAATCCTCGCATCCACCGATCGGCCTTTACGTTCACGTCCCCTTTTGCGTAAGCAAGTGCGCGTATTGCGACTTTGCATCGTATGCGGGGCGCGAGGCGGATGTGCCGCGCGTATGTGGATGCCGTTGTCCGCGAGATAATACGCCGCGGGGCGGAAACGGGGCATCCGACGGCGGATACGATCTTCCTCGGCGGGGGCACGCCGTCGCTTCTCGACGAGTTCCAGGTAACACGCATCCTGGAGGCGCTGTTTGACGCATTCCCAGTTGAAGAGGACGCCGAGATCACCTGGAATGCAACCCGGGGACACTGGGGATTCGTAACGGAACCGCCGACGGCCCTCACCCCCTGCCCCTCTCCCAAAGGGAGAGGGGAGTTGCGGCCGGAACACTCACCACCCCCTTTGCCCAGGCGCTGCGCAAAGCGGGCGTCAACCGGCTGTCGCTCGGCGCGCAGGCAAGGCAGACGCGTCTTTTGCGGCTCTTGGGCCGTATCCATGATTGGCAGCAGGTGATCGCTTCCGTGGAAATCGCGCGTAAGGCGGGATTTGAGAATATCAACCTGGACCTGATGCTCGGCCTGCCCGGCGGAAAAGGGGACAGTCGCTTTTTGCCGGAACGGCCCTCCGGGTGCTTCGCACAAAAGGCGCCTGTCCCCTTTTCCGCACCGCAAACTATCACCGACGTACGCGAAACGCTGGCGGCCGCCCTTGCGCTCTCGCCCACGCATGTCTCCTGTTACAGTTTGATGGTTGACGAGGGAACGCCGATCTGCCGCGATATTGCTGCGGGAAAGCTGGTTCTTCCGGACGAAGAAACTGATCGCGATATGTACGAGTTTGCGCGGCAGACGCTTGCGGAGCATGGCTTTCAGCAATATGAAATCAGCAATTTTGCCCGCGACGGGTACGAATGCCGACATAACATCGGCTGCTGGACCCGCGTGCCGTACCTCGGCTTCGGCTGCGCGGCGCACAGCTTCTTCGGGGAATGCCGCACCGCGAACCCGTCAACGCTCGATGCGTACCTGGCGGGTGAAGAACCGAAGACCGAGCGGATATCCAAAGGAAAAGGCCCGGTTCGAGAGCATGATGCTCGGCCTGCGCATGACCCGCGGCGTAAAGGATGAGGATTTTACCCGCATGCACGGGATAAGCATCCGCGAGGCATTCGCTGAAAAGCTGGCCAAACCGGTCGCCGCCGGGCTGCTCGAGTGGCACGAAGGCGTTCTAAGGCTTACTCGCCGCGGTATGGATCTCGAAAACAGCGTGCTGGTTGATCTCATGTAACGCGAAAGCAGATGTAACACGAAAGCAACAGCCGCTTTTCCTCCATTCACCCGCAGACTGCAATTGTCGGTCCTCTCTGGTCCCGCCCGGCAGGCGGGACCTACGGCGAACTGCAAAACATCAGGGGGTGCGAAAAACAGAGAGAAATCCCCTCGAAAAAACGCGAGAGAAGGAAGAGACTCCCCGCGACGCCTTACTGCAATTGTCGGTCCTCTCTAGTCCCGCCCGGCAGGCGGGACCTACGGCGAACTGCAAGACATCAGGGGGTGCGAAAAACAGAGAGAAATCCTCTCGAAAAGACGCGAAAGAAGGAAGAGACTCCCCGCGACGCCTTACTGCAATTGTCGGTCCTCTCTAGTCCCGCCCGGCAGGCGGGACCTACGGCGAACTGCCTTGACGCTCGTGTGTCCCCCCCGCTAGAATCGTCCCTTATGCCAAATCTCACCATTCAACGGGTTGACACTGCCCGGCAGAAGAAACAGTTTCTCCGCTTTCCTTGGACGCTTACCGGGACGATCCCAACTGGATTCCGCCGCTGCGGGGCAGCCAGAAGGAGATGGTCAACTACCGGCCGCATCCGTTTTACGATCGGAACCTGTGCCAAACGTTTCTGGCCTATCGCGACGGCGAGGTCTGCGGGCGGATCGCCGCGATTCTCAACCAGGGGCACATCGCTCAGCACAACGACCGCCGCGGGTTCTTCGGCTTCTTCGATTGCCTCGACGATCAGGAGGCGGCCAACGGGCTGTTCGACGCCGTGCGGCAGTGGTTCGCCGAGCAGGACATCCACCGGCTCCGCGGGCCGACCAATCCGTCGCTGAACTACGAGCTCGGGCTGCTGATCGACGGGTTCGACTCGCCGCCGACGTTCATGATGACCTACAACCCGCCGTACTACGAGCGGCTGATCGAGAACTACGGCTTCCGCAAGACCCAGGACTTGTACGCCTTCTGGGGCCACGTCGACATGCTGCCGGAGATCGCCGCGAAGCTGGCGCCGATTGCCGAGCAGATCATCGAGCGGTACGACGTCAAGCTGCGAACGCTGGACCGGTCGCGGTTCCAGCAGGACGTGGAGATGTTCCTCGATCTCTACAACCGATCGCTGGTCAACACGTGGGGATTCGTGCCGATGTCGGCCGGCGAGGTAAAGCAACTGGCCGGCGAGTTGAAGAAGATCATCGTGCCCGAGATGGCCGTTTGCGCCGAGGTCGACGGCCGCGTGGTGGGCGCGGCGTTCGGCTTGCCCGACTACAACCCGCGCATCAAGGAGATCGACGGCCGGCTGTTCCCGTTCGGCTTCATCCACCTGCTTCGCAACCGCCGGGCGATCAAGCGCATCCGCCTGATCAGCACCAACGTGCTGCCGGAGTACCAGCGGATGGGCGTCGGGCTGGTGCTGATGCAGGGGCTCGTGCCCAAGGCGATGGAATGGGGCCTCGAAGAGGGCGAATTCTCCTGGGTGCTCGAATCGAATCGCCTCTCCTACGGCGCCTTGAAGAAGGGCGGTGCGAAAATCACCAAAACCTATCGGCTCTACGATCTGGACGAAGCGGAGAGGGGAGAGGGGAGAGGGGAGAGCGGAGAGGGGCAGAATGATGAATGCGGAATGATGAATGATGAATTGACGGTCCGGAAACCAGACTGCCTTGCCCTCATCACTCATCACTCATCCTTCATCATTGTCCGTCCGCTCCCCTCGAAGTCCGCGAGGTGCGGAACGCCGCGGCGATCTCGATCGGTTCATCAAGCTGCCCTGGCGGATCTATGCCGACGACCCGCACTGGGTGCCGCCGCTGTTGATCGAGGTCAAGGAGTTTCTCAACCGCCGCAAGCATCCTTTCTACCAGCACGGCGACGCGACGCAGTTCATCGCGCGTCCGCGGCGGCGAGACGGTGGGGCGAATCCTGGTCAGCGACGATCCGCAGTTACAACCAAGAACGCGGCGAGAACGTCGGCTGCTTTCGGAATGTTCGAGTGCGACGACGACCAGGCGGCGGCCCACGGTCTGTTGGACGCGGCCGCCGGCTGGCTCGCGGCTCGGGGCCGGACCGCCATCCGCGGCCCGATCGACTACTCGCTCAACTATCCGTGCGGGCTGTTGATCGACGGGTTCGACACGCCGCCGCGGATCATGATGAACCACAATCGCCGCTATTACGCCGGACTGCTCGAATCGTGGGGACTCTGCGAAGGCGAAAGACCTTTACGCATGGTGGTTCGTCGACCCGGGCGATCTGGCGGCGAAGTGGCGTCAGCCGCGCCGAGCGGCTGGCCAGACGGGGCAACATCACGATCCGGCCGTTCCGGCTCGACGATTTCCAGGCCGAGGTCGAGCCGCTGCCAGGAGGTCTACAACGCCGCGATGAGCGATCTCTGGGGCTTTGTCAAGCTGACCGACGCCGAATTCCAATACTCCGCCAAGCAACTGAAACGCATGGCCCTGGCCGACCAGGTGCTGCTGGCGGAGATCGAGGGCCGGACCGTCGGTTTCTCGATCACGCTGCCCGACATGAACGAAGCGATTCGCCCGCTGAACGGCCGGCTGACCCGTTTTGGCCTGCCGCTGGGCTGCTTGAGCTGCTGCGGCGCAAGCGGCACATCAAAACCGCGCGAATGGTCGTCCTCGACGTGTTGAAAGAATATCGCCGCCGCGGAATCGCCGAAATGCTGATCCTCCAAACGCTCGACTACGGCAAAAACGTGCTGGGCTACACCGCAGCGGAATTGGGATGGACGTTCGAGGACAACGACTGGTCAACCGCACCATCGAAGCCGTCGGCGCCGCGGTACAAAACCTACCGGATCTACGAGAAGGAACTGACGCCGGCCGGTTGAGCTTCACATAACGGCGTGTAAGCGTTAACTGGCCGGAAACAGAGGGGGACGGAGGAGGTTTTCGGCGACAGTATCCGCCGCAGGAGAAGATATTTCTCCGAAAACCTCCTCCGTCCCCTTGCCGCCCAGTGAACGGTTGCCAACGGCTGCACTGCACGAACAGAAATAGCCGGGGGTCGTTGACTCCCGGCTATTTGTCTCTCGCCCACGTCGCCGCCGGCAATTCCGACGTTATCGCCACTGCGCGCCGGAATGATAGGCGCCGGAGTGAAGGGCTTGCAGCGCCTGATTGGCGTAAGGGGCGGGATTGCTCTCGAACTTGGCCCGGCTCGCGTCGCTGGAAAACAGATATACCCGGTTCCGATAGTACACGCCGTATTCGCGTCTTCCGGGAACGGCCTGCCCTTCGCTGGCCAGTACGATGTCGTCGCCCGAGATGGCCGGGGCGTAGCGGTCGGGATCGACGAAGAATCGCTGCTGCTCCTCGGGTCCGGCGAAGAAATAGAGCCGCCCGCGGTGGTTTACGCCCCAACGGCGGTCGCCGGCAACCCACTTCTGCTTCTCGACCAGTGAGACCGGACAGCAGCCGTCAAGGCCCACCGGCAGGTTGCCAGGAACGGCCGGCGGGGCAACGTTGCTTTGCGGCGGCATGAACGAAGGCTGTTGTGCGACTGCCGACGGCTGCCGTGCCATCGTCGGCGGCGAGCGATCGGATTGGCGCATTGCCGTAAGGCGGCGAAAATCGCGCGGGCACGGCATTGCTCGGCTGAGCATAGCTCACCACCGGCGGGCCGAGAGGCGGCTGGCTCGCCGGCAGTCGTTGACCCGCTGGCGGCTGGCCCATGGTTGGCCTGCTCACCACCGGCCGATTTGCCATTGGCTGGGTCGCCACCGGCTGATTTGTGATAGGCTGGTTTGCCGTGGGTCGGTTCATCGCGGGCGCGCCGGCCCGTTGGGCATTTGCACGGCAACCGCCTCTTTGCGGCGCTTCACCTCGGCGGCTACCTGCCCGAGCCGAGCCACGTACTCGTTGGCTGCCACATAGCCCTCCTTGCTGTCGATCGATTGGCCTTGCGGCGACGTGATCACGGTCGTGGGCAGGTGGGTAACGTTGTATCGCCGGGCCGTGGTGGGAAAGTAGTCGGCAACCACCTTCACCGGCACGTAATCGGCATTGATTGCTGCCGCCACCGCCGGCTGGCCGAGGACTTCGGCCTCCATCCGCCGGCAATACACGCACGAGGGGCCGGAGAAATAGATCAGCACGAGCCGGTTGGTTTGTGCCGCCACACGTTGGGCGCTTTCGAGGGTGGGCTCCCAGCGGACGACCTCGCTGCGACATACCCACCGAAGGTGGCAGTAATATGGCGACTGCGACCGTCAGCAAGCCAAGCGTCTTGTTCATTTTACCTATCCTTACATGCGTAATTCCAGAGATTGCCCATTCGTCTCACTGTTATCGGAAAGGTCCGGCCAGGAGTCGTGGAAAACTATGCCGTTTGTGGCGGAATTGGCGATCGTGACGATGGTTTCGGCCGTTCCGTGCGAGGATGGCCACCGCGGGGGGAGAGGTAACGAGCCTGGGATTATCCGTGAGCCGCGATCATTGCCCGCCTACGCCCGGCGTGCCCAGTGCGTCATACCAACCCGAATCGCCAGCGAGGGCAAGCCGGCGAGGGCAACTCCTTCTTCTTCCCGCGTTTCGGGCCGGCATGGGGGCATCAGTAATCCCGGCTAGACCACCCGAGTGCGAAATCTGCTACTACCCCCATTGTTTCACTTGCCACGGATAGGATCGACGGTGTATGATATAATCAGTCGGGCTTCTCAGAAGAAACTGTGGCGGACGGCTTGACACAAGCCGCGGTGTGGTTAAGATGGCCACTGTTTGAGTTCTGCCTGGCAGGTAGGCGCTTTCGGCCCCAGATCTGGAATCGGGGTGCTGCCTCGTAGCGGGATTGATCCTGGCGAGGGAAAGAAGTCGCCTCTCGACCCAAGCTTTCTGCTGTTGACCGACGGAATGTTCTCGGTGTGCCGCCTGATAGCAGTCTGCTCAGAAGCGGAGCGGAATTTGTCGCTGCACCGGAAGTGACTTCTTGACGTGGGATGCCCGGTTCCCAAGACGGGCGTCCGATCTTTGGCACTTGGGAGTTAGTTCTAAACGCGGCTCGGCTCGGATTCGTGCAGCCGCGTATCAGGAGCTGTTACCAGATCTATATGGATATGTCTAAGAGGAAGAAGGGCCGTCCGCGCGGCCGAAACGGGTCGCCCGGTCCCAATCAACGCGGCGGTTATCGCCAACGGCCCAGCCGGCCCTACCAGCCGGCAGCCAATAACGGCGAAAACCGCAATGTCGAGCCTGCCGACAACGGCGAGCCCGGCCCGGTCGAACCCGGCAGCGGAATCCTGGAACTGCATCCCAACGGTTACGGGTTTCTCCGCAGGCACCAGCAACAACTACGCTCGCGAAATGACCGATCCGTTCGTGCCCGGCAGCATGATCGAGAAGTACGGGCTGCGCGAGGGGTTGTTCATTAACGGCATGGTGCAGGCGGGACGTCGCCAGCAAGGTCCCCGCCTCCGCGAACTCACCGACGTCGACGGCATGCCTCCCGACGACTACAAGAACGTCAAGAGTTTCGACGAGCTGACGCCGATCAACCCCGAATACTGGCTGAAACTCGAAGTCGGCCCCGAGCCCTTGACCACGCGGGTGATGGACCTGCTGACGCCGCTGGGCAAGGGCCAGCGGGCGCTGATCGTCGCCCCGCCGCGAACCGGCAAGACCATCCTGCTCCAGCACATCAGCCTCGGCATCGCCACCAATTACCCCGACGTCAAGCTGATCGTCCTGCTGATCGACGAGCGGCCCGAGGAAGTGACCGACATGAAGCGGGCGGTCAAAGGCGAAGTCGTCGCCAGCAGCCTCGACCGCGACATCGAAAGCCACGTGCGGCTCTCCCAACTGGTCGTCGAACGCTGCAAGCGCCTGGCCGAGATGGGCAAGGACGTGGTGATGCTGATGGACTCGATCACCCGGCTCGCCCGCGCCTTCAACAAGTGGGTCGGCAACACCGGCCGCACCATGAGCGGCGGCGTGGACATCAAGGCGATGGACATCCCCAAGAAGCTCTTCGCCACCGCCCGGCTGTTCGAGGAGGGCGGCTCGCTGACGATCGTCGGCACCGCCCTGATCGATACGGGCAGCCGCATGGACGAGTTGATCTTCCAGGAGTTCAAGGGCACCGGCAACATGGAGCTAGTGCTCGACCGCAAGTTGGCCGACCGTCGCGTCTGGCCCGCCATCGACATCAGCCAATCCGGCACCCGCCGCGAAGAGAAGCTCCTTTCGCCCGAAACGCTCCGCGCCGTGACGATGCTCCGCCGCACGCTCTCGACCATGCACCCGGTCGATGCAATGGAGCAGTTGACCACAAAGCTGGCGAAGTTCAAGTCGAACCAGGAGTTTATCGACCTGATCAGCGGATCGAAAGTGGCCGAGTATTGACGTCGGGAAGAGCGCGGGAGTGCGAGAAGACGCCCGACCCGTCCACTCGCTCGTCAATAGTTGCGTATGACGTCCGCGAAACTGTGACGGAAGGGTCGCGAACCAATTGAGTGCGGCTTTTCCGATGATTTCGTCGGATGACTAGACGGGCGGTGATTCCTGGGATGCCACATCAGATTACTCGGCATCGACAAGCTTTGCCTGCCGGTCACAGGGCGATACATCGAACTCAACCCGGTTCGCGCCGGGCTGGTTGTCGCTGCAAGCGATTGTCGTTCGAGCAGTGCCAGGGGCCCACTTGAAGAGAAAGGACGACAAATGCGCTATAGCTTCTTCGCATCGATCGCATGCCCGTCCAAGCGATTGCCCAGACACCAGTGGATGGCCGGATCGATCGTGTAGTTTATCCGCCGAACCGAGCCGTCGCAGAGCGAGATGTTGACCCCGTTTGGATGGGCGCCGCCGAATACGAATCCCAATAGATAGCCGGGGACATCCTGTCTCGGCATGAAGTATTCGCTCCAATTAGAGAAGGAAGTCGTGCCAGGTGCGTTCGTGGTGGTTCCCGTGTAGCGCACCGTATCCCAGTCCACGCCGATGTTCCAGTGCTGATTGTCGGCTGGGTCCCCTGGGCCGGTATAACAGTCTGGATTCACGTATTTTTCGCCGATAAGATAGGTATTGCTGCAACCGTCCTCAATGTCGGCCATCGTGATTGCGCTATGGGTGAAAACCACGCCGGTATCTTGCGCATGGCTTCCCGGCAGACTTATCCACTGACTGGCTGACATGCTATCGCCATCGCTGTAGTTCATTGGCCCCCAGCAAAAAATGCCTGACATGCCGCTGGTATCGTCGCTGGTTCCGCCGTTGGCACAGTAATCCGTTTTGCCGACAAGGGCTGGCACCGCAGGGCCCGTGCCGAGGCAATACAGGAAGACCGTAGTGACCGTCGGATAGGCAATGGGTTCGCGTCGGCTCGGACAATTCAGCGTGGCCAGCGGCGTTGCTATTTGTTGAAGTACGCAGTCGATGCGTGTGGGAGTGGTTGAATTGGTGGTTCCTGCGCAAGATCATGCAGCGCCCCTTGTTCGATATACGGAAGCACATTGTAGATCCACCCGCCAGGCTGTCTCCGGCCGAATCCGCGGTCGGGATCACCAGCCCAGTACAATCCCCAACCGCCCGTCGGCAAACACTGGTTGGCCGATTCGTGCAACAATGCGCCCAGCGCGAGTTGCTTGACGTGGTTGGCGCATTGCACTTGCCGCGCCGCCTCCCTCGCCATTTGCACCGCCGGCAGCAACAACGCGATCATTATACCGATGATCGTTATCACCACCAACAACTCGACCAACGTGAATCCGTGGCGTTTTGATCTGATTCTCATGTCGTCACCCATCGTTATTCCGAGTCTACATGCTCGCGGCGCCAGACGCTCGACCATTACCATTCTCCCGCGCGAGCACACATCCCGGCGAACATCTGATTTTACTCCACATAGCTACACAACATCCACCACTACTTGCGGTGGCGTGTCTTTGATCTGCGCGATTATTGTAACGTTCTGCGCCTCTCGTTCACGGCACGCCGCAAAACACGCACAGTCGGCGGCAAACTCCGCAGGGGTCTGGTAGTCCAGCGAGACTATACGTGCGCCGTGAAAAACGATGATTTTGGAGGGAAAAAGGGGTCAGAACCATTTTCTGGCTTCGACAGACTGAATCGAGAACGAGCCGAATGATGAAACATAGCCCAGAGGCGTTTGTCGTCTATCCCAACGTCTCCTTGAAGAACTGCCCCTTGAGCCGGCAATACTCCAGCGAATCGGTCACGCCGCCGGAATCGGGGGAATCGGGGGACATAATACCGGGGAATCGGGGGACATAATACCGGTCTTGGCAAGGTGCGCAAGCAATCTTCGCACGGACGCAGAGATGCGGTCAGAGCTGTTTTCCAGCTCCAAGATCGAATCGAATGGTGAAAGACCGCTCTGCCCCGTTTCTCCCTCTGAGAGCCGCTTCTATCCCAACGTCTCCTTGAAGAACTGCCCCTTGCGCCGGTAATACTCAAGCGAATCGGTCACGCCGCCGGCGACGATTTCTCGTTTGCGAGCCACGTAGGCGTGCAAGAGTTCGGGGTCGGAGCGCAAGCAGGCGCGGAAGAAACGCATTTCGTCCACTTCGGGCGACGCGGCGGGGATGACGTGGACGTGGACCAGGAACGTCTCGCCGTCGTGGACCAGCGACCCGAGCCGCATCGGGCGGGTCGCGGGAAATACGTCTTCGCCCGTCTGGTGCTGGAACCCGAGCCGGTCGAGAAGCTCCGTCACCGTCGCCATCTCGCCGTCGGCGACGGCGATCATCAAATCGACGATCCCCTTGCCGGCGCAGCCCGGCACGGCCGTGCTGCCGACGTGTTCTGCGCGGACCTGGGGAAGATGCTCGCGAATCACGGCGGCGAGCGACCGGGCAACCTCGGCGGCGCGGGGATCGTAGTCGACGCACGCCGCCGGACGACTCACGTAGCTGCCGATGATCGGTTGGACGTGCTCGAACATTCCGGCGATTATAGACGATCGCGACCGGTCGCGGTAGAACCGGGGGGAGGAAGGGGGCGGAGGAAGTTGTCGAGGGAAGATCCAAGAAATCGGGATCGCTGTTTTCGACAACCTCCTCCGTCCCCCTCGCCCGATTACGCGGACGGAAGAACAGGAAATGCCCGAGCGTCGGTCCCCGGGAGCGAAACCGACCCTCGTACAACCGACTGCACCGCTGTCGAAGCAGTTTCGCAGCGACAGAATCTGGCGCTCCATCAACGATGCTCTGATACACGGTATACTCCGGCAATCGTTCATGGAAGACCGATTGTGTCGGAAGGGTGAGCTGGTCCCGTTTTTCTGACAGAAAAGCACCCTTGAATAAGGTGGAAACCGATTTGTTAGATCAAGGGACATTTACGCTATCCGCTTGACTGAAACTCTCTTTTGTTTATGCTTTACCTGTTCGGTGAAACGGAGGCGGGCTCTGCTGGGAAGCAACCCGCCGAGGGATAACCGGACCAAAGAAGTGTCTTTGGACACGAGCCTTGAAGACTTCAACTCTTCGAGGCTTTTTCTTTTTCGTCAGCATACCAATCCGCCTTCACCTCCACAAGACACTTTTTTGTCATGCCTTAAAAAATCCCGGGGTCTGGGGCGGAGCCCCAGCAGGAAACAAAAACATTTTTCGTTTTTCAAATTGCATCGAAGTAAATCTCCACAGGCCGGGCGTTCAACTTGCTGTGACGCCGTCGGCCGTTGTAGTACGCGAAATACTCGCCGAGGTTCTCGCGGCAATCGGGCACGTCCTCGTATTCCTTCAGGTACACTTCCTCCTGCTTCACAGAGCGCCACAAGCGTTCGACCATGATGTTGTCGAAGCAGCGGCCCGCCCCGTTCATGCTGATCTGCACGTCGGCCGCCAGCAGCGTCTTCGTGAAATCTTCGCTCGTATATTGCACGCCTTGGTCGGTGTTGAAAATCTCGGGCTTGCCCGTCTCCAACGCCCGCTCCAGGCACCGCACGCAAAAATCCGAATCCAAGGTCGTCGAAAGCTCCCAGGCGATCACGTAGCGGCTGAACCAGTCCATGACCACCGTCAAATACGCAAATCCGCGGCTCAAACGCACGTAAGTGATGTCGCTCGCCCAAACCTGGTTCGGGCGGATGATCGGCAATCGCTTGAGCAAGTACGGATATTTCTTGTGCTCTCGATTCGGCACGCTCAGGTTCTTTTTCGGATAAATCGCTTCCAGACCCAGCCACGCCATCAATGTCCGCGCGCGTTTGACGCCCACGTCGTAGCCGAGTTCCGCAAGGTAATCGCACATCCGCCGCTTGCCCAAGAACGGATGCCGCGTGTACTCTTCGTCGATCGCCCGCAGCATCGCCAGGGCCGTCTCGCCCCACACCCACGGCTCGTAGTAGTAGGCCGCCCGCGACATCCCCAGCAGTTTGCACTGCCGGACGATCGAAAGCCGTTCCTGCTCCGGTTCAACGAGCAACCGCTTGGCCTCAATCGGCATCTCCGACTTTTTTTTTGAGCCAGTCGAGCTCGAACTGGAGCTGGCCGATCTGCTGGTAAAGCCGGTCCTTGAGCCGGTCGTCGTCCCCCTTGTTCGCTTTCGAGCGGCCATCGGCGAAGAGTGCGGCCATGTTCTCCAGGGCCTGCTTCTTCCACTTCGCGATCTGGTTCGGATGCACCTTGTGCCGCAAGGCGGTCTCCGCCGTCGTCGAAATCCCGCGAATCGCCTCCAAGGCCACCTTCGCCTTGAAATCCGCCGAAAAACTCTTCCGCTTGCCTCCCATCGTGAATCTGTCTCCTTTCCCGGAAAAATATTTTACCGGAAATAAAGTCCAAATCCACCTTGTTCACCTGTCTAGATTCTTGGGACCACTTCAGGGTATCATGGAGAAGCGTTAGCGGGTGACATTGTTGCAGCAGGAGCGGCAGGAATCACAGTCGATGGTATCTGCAGGAAAGGCGGCAGCGAGAAAATCGGTGCGAGCCCGTATCCTGTCGTTGGCGGACCGAGCAGAGGGCGGGCCAGGCAAGAAAGACCAGCAGATCGCCGATGCCTTGGGCTGTGGGCGAACGACTATTGCGCGTGCCCGCAAGCAGTTTGTCGACGAGGGAATGAATGGACGTAGCGTTGAATCGCAAAGCGACCGCGCGGATTTACGAGAGACGCCTTGACGGAAAGGCGGAGGCCCACTTGGCAGCGATTGCCTGCGGAGCGCCCCGGAAGGCCGGGCACACTGGACTTTGCGTTTGTTGGCGGACCGCATGGTTGGCTTGGGCTATGTAGAATCCGTGTGTCACGAAGCTGTGTGGCGAACGCTAAAACAACTTGAGTATCCTTTCCCGCCAATGCCCGGAGCGCCGCATCGACTGCAAAGAAACCACGACCAGCGAAGCGGCCGTTTGGGAAGAGGACCGCAACGGCAGCCAATCCAAAATCGACCGGCAATTCACGACGGCTGACGCCCGCATCCGACTGAAGCGAATTGATCCGTCAATTCACGACTGACAGAGCACTAGCGCATCGGTCTTCGGAACGTGCTGACCTGCTGTTCCAAGCCCGTTAGAAGAAAACCGAACTCGATGATCTCCTCGCCATTGGTGGCGTAAGCGAACTTGAGATCGAGGATTTTGGCATCCTGCTTGGCCTGTTGAAGCCCTTCCCCTGCCGACTTGTAGCTCGCCTTGGCTGCCATGATAGCGATCGGAAAGTCACGGGCATAGCGATTGTGACAAGCGTGTGCGGTCGACAATTGTTGGTTCACCTGCCATGGGGGATGAGAACGCTGCCCACCGTGGTTGGAAGTTCTGACACCACTTGACACCTCCGCGGAGATTGAGCATACTTTCGTAAGTCCTTACACCGTAAGGCTTGCGGCAGTAGCTCAGTTGGTAGAGCATCGGCTTCCCAAGCCGAATGTCGAGGGTTCGAGCCCCTTCTGCCGCTCTTTGTATGATTGGGGTAGGCGGGGAAGGCAAGCGCCCCCGCGTCTTTTCCACGGGTGCCCACCGTTGCCACCATCCGACACTGCGGCAGTCGGAATCGACCCTGGGGCCGTACTTGACCAGCTTGCTGCTTGAAAGCAACGCTTCGCCCGGATTGTCCAGTACGCCGTGAAAAGGTGTTGGTTTCTCGTGGGCGAAAGCATGAAGACTATCATGTCACCATCCTTGTCCGAGAGCCGGATGCGGGAAAATCGCCTGTCCGGTTCGATGAGCGGTGGCGATGATGCAAGACTCGTTGACGGGCTTCGCCACCGAAATGGGCCTGAAGGTCGTCCGCCTCCTGCCGGAAGACGAAGTCAATCAGCGTTGCGGCTTGCGCGAGGGTCGCAAGTTGCCTGCGGCGCAGACGGCACGCCGGCGTTTCGGCGAGCGGGACACGGAATGGGCGCTTACTCACAATGATATGAGGAGGCGGGGCGGGTAATGGCCTGCGGCAATCGAAAGACTCCCGCCTCGCACCAACCGGAGCATAGCAGCGCCCCAAGCAGGGCCATGATGAGGCATCGGTTTCTGATGGCAACCCCCACGATTGCAAACGGGCTCACGTCAACAACCAGTGTGGAATATACGAGCTCCGGCGTCTTTTCGGTAGATTGCTTTCACCAGCCAATGCGGTAACTGCCGGCCGAAAACGTGCGGCTGAAGCCGGGCCTACGAACAGAGGAGCACCGCCAGCATCGCGGGCAAGTAGATTAGCGAGGCGATCAGTAGCCGCCGCGCCGCTGTGTCGTCGCGGCGGTAGGTGAACCATGCCGACGCGGCAAGATAGATCGTGCCCAAGACGAGGACGGCGACGTCGTACACCGCGCCGGCCAGACCGAGTTGGAGCGGAACCTGACTTACCACCAGCAGCGCCGTCGCCCCCAATATGGCGATGAGCCCGGCGGTTTGGCCGGTCGGGTCGGTTACGGCGGCGACCCTTACGCCTGCGGCGGCGAATTGCCGTCGATAGCGCCACGCAATGGCCATCGAGTGTGGAAACTGCCAGAAGAAGACGATGCCGAACAGCACGAGCGCCCAGGGGCTGAACGGTTGTCCGCCGGCGGCGGCGCCGAGCAGCACCGGCATGGCCCCGGCCGCCGCGCCGACGGGGGTCTGCCACGCAGTGCGGCGCTTCAACGGCGTGTAGACTCCGACGTAAATCAGCCAGCCGACCGAGGCCAGCAGCGTGGGCATCGGCCCCGAGGCTATCGCCAGATACGCCAGCCCCAGGCCGGTGGCGGCCAGTCCGAATCTGCTGACCTGCCGGCGGCCGAGCCGGCCGGCGGGCAGAGGGCGGTCGGCGGTGCGCGGCATCTTCGCATCGCCCATGCACTCCAGTCGCTGGTTCAATGCGATCGCGCCGACGATGACCATTGCCGTGCCGAACAGGGCGTGCGCCAGCTTGATCCACGATAACTCCCCCGGCGCCGTCATCCAGGCCGAGACGGCCATCGCCAGCAACACCAGGGCCACGATCCCAGGCCGCATTAGCCGCCAATAGTCGAGAAGGGAAAGAATTTCCCTCTCGGGCCGCGAGAGGGCCAGACTGAGGGCCATGCACAGAAGGTGCATTGGGATTGACCACAGGTTCCGCTTCGCCCTCGCCCTCTGTGCCAATGGGAAAGGGGGGGAAACGGCTCAGCCATAGCGTCAAGCTCAACGCCGCGACCAGCGTCAGCGATCCGATCGCGGCGTGGGCGGTTGTGACCAGCACCAACAATCGGCCCTGCGCCATGACCGACGATTCCAGCGGCCAGTCGCCCCGAGTCAACCACATCGGCCAGCCGTAGTTGGCCACCCAAGTCGCCGCCGCCAACAGCAGTTGCACCGACACGATCACGGCAAACCACTTCGCACGCCGCGCAACCAGTTTTCTCCCACCGCCTTCTGGGAGAGGGATCGGGGGCGAGGGCCTCGTCGTCGTCGGGCAAGCGGCCCTCACCCTAACCCTCTCCCAATCGGAGAGGGGACTGCGCTGCCGCAGCACGCCCAACACCAACCACGCCGAACCGGCCGCGATCAGCGCCGCGTTGAGAACTTTCAGCCAGACGCACAACTCGAACCAGGTGGCGACCTGGCCGAGCAAGATCGCGTGCAGCCAACCCCAGAGTTTCGCGTCGCCGACGATGCCGAGATTGGCCGATGGGCGACGCAACAATGCCCCGAGGACGATCTCCAGGTAGATGGCCGCCGTGATCAGCCAGGCGAGACGCCGCAGCCGCGATGCAGCCTGACCGATCATCTGCTCCGCCGGCGCTGCTTGCGAGCAAGCAGCGGCACACGATTCTTGCCGGCGCCATTGCCGCGAGGTCCACGCCACCACCGCGACGCACAGTCCGAAATATAGGGGGGCGATGCAGCCGTGGATGCGCGCCAAGAGCCGATCGTTGGCCCATGCCCAGAATCCTTGCTGGGCACCGGCCCATACGCGAATGCCGCCGAGCGTTCCCTGGGCGACAACGCCCACCACAATCGCCAGGCCGACCCACCGCATCCACTTCCGTTGGTCGGTCCGCCAGATCGCGACGGCCAATAAGATAGCCAGGATGCCGACCACTTGAGCCAGCAATCGATGGCCGTGCTCGAGAAAGACGTCCCAGATGCCCAGCCAAAGATGGACCGGGTAAAACCAGGAGCTATACGTCGTCGGCCAATCGGGCACCGCCATGCCGGCATCGTACGTCGTGACGGTTCCGCCCATCCAGATCAACGGAAAGACCGCAATCGCCAGCACCAACGCCAGCCGGTGTGGCCAAGGGTGGAAAGAGAGGCCGCCATCGGCGCCTTCCAACAGCCGCGGCGCGGAATGATCGAGTTGGTTATCAGAAGTCGGAATCGGCAATTTCGGGCTCCGTCGATGCTTCCGCTGGTCTGCGAACCCCTGTATATTACGCACACGGCAACGCGCCTGCAACGCGCTGCCTCGTGCGCTGCATCTCGCAACCCGGCGGGAACATGACGATTCGCGACGTGTTGAAAATGCCGGAGGCGGACGGCTGGCGATTGGCCGTAACGCGAGGCAGCCATCGGCAGTTTCGCCATCCAGCCAAACCGGGACGCGTCACCGTGGCGGGCAGGCCGAGCGATGATTTGCCACCGGGTACCCTCAATAGTATACTAAAGCAGGCCGGCCTCAAGAGCTAAATCCGATGAAACGACATGCGATTGTCGTTGAAAAGGGGACAACGACCTACGGAGGCTACGTGCCCGACCTGCCGGGATGCGTAGCCGCCGGCGCGACCGTCGAAGAGACGGAATGCCTCTTGCGCGACGCTATCGCCCTGCATCTTGAAGGAATGAAAGAAGATGGCATCCCCATTCCCGAGCCGTCCAGTGTCGTCGACTACGTGGAGATGGAGGCGTGTGCCTGACGGCAACGGCCGGTCCATTCGATTGCGTCACAATCCGGCAACCCGAGCTGTCTCTTCAAACCCGCGCAGCCCGGCCGTGGCGCCGTAGCCGGTCACGCAACATGCGCCGGTTGCCGCCGCCAAGCGACCGGCGCCGGTGGCGTCAAAGCCTTTCAACAAGCCCGTCAGCAAGCCGGCAAAGAAGCTGTCGCCGGCGCCGGTGGTATCGACGACGGGACCGGGCGGCGTCGCACAGGGCAACTCGATGTACTCGCCCGGCGACGGGCTGAGCATGGCCCCTTTCGATCCCAGTTTCACGCCCAGCAGGCCCGGTGCGCCGCAACTGCGATAGATGTCGATGATCTTCCGCGGGTCGGTCTCGCCGGTCTGATGCGTCGCCTCGTCGTGGCTGGGAGCGTACACGTCGAGATGCGGCAAGATGCGGTCCAACGGCTGCATCGCGCCGCCGTCGCCGGCGGCGTCCAACGCGGTGCGGCAGCCGGTCTGGCGAATCGCCGCCAGCACTTCCGGCAAGTCGGGATCGAGGTTCGGCATCAGCGAGTAATAGCCGATCAGCGTCATGCGGCTGCGGGCGAAAACGTCGAGGTTGGCCAGGAGCAGCGATTTGTCGATCAGCTTCGGTGCGCCGACGCAATGGGCGAAACTCCGCTCGCTGTTCGGGTCGATCAGCACGGCGGTCGTGCTGGTGGCGGCGGTTGGATGCGTCAGCAGCAAGCTGCAATCCACGCCCTCGCTTTCCAGCCGCCGGCGGATGACGGCGCCGAAGTCGTCGCGGCCGACGTAGCTGAAGGCGGCCGTCTTCATGCCCAGCCGCGACATGGCGATGCCGGAATTGTTGACGATTCCCCCCGTGGTCACGGTGATCGGCTCGGCGTGGAGCAGCCGGCTATAGCCGATGGCCTCTCCGAGCGGAACCGGACGGACGAGGATGTCGGCCACGCACGAGCCGCAGAGGACGCAGTCGAACTTCTTGTCCATTCTCAATACTCCCGCTTGGTGACGATGCCCGGCATCGGCACAGGGTACTTGCCGTTGGCGTCGGCCACCAAGGGGGCGGTCGAGTCGAGCGTTTGCAGCTTGTCCACGCCGGGTGCAAACTCATGCGCGCAGTGGAGCATCTTGTCGAGAGTGATGAACTTGCCGGTATGGGCGGCCATGCGTCCCATGGAGGTCACCAGGCTGACCTCGATGCCGCGGCGCACCTCGCTGTACGGCTTGTCGGCGCGGATTGCCTCGACGAAATCGTTCCATTCGTTCTGATAGGGGTTTTCCTCGCCCGGCGGCGTTTTCGATTGCCAGAGCCTGTTGGCCCGTTTCGGCAACTGGCCTTTGTAGGTGCTGGAGGGCGGCCCGCAGTCGCCGGTCTTCGAGACGATCGCCATGCCCTTGCTGCCCTGGACGTAGTTCGAGTAGAGGTCGTCGCAGCCCGCCATGCAGCGCCCCTCGAACAAGAACTTGGCGCCGTCGGCAAACGTATACTCGACGGCGTAGGAGTCGAAATTCTGATCGACGTAGACGCCTTCGGGCCCCTGACGATAGTGGCGGCCGCCGACGGCCTGGGCCGAGACCGGCCACTCGCCTTTCATCCAACAGCAGTTGTCGATGATGTGGATGTAGAAGTCGCTGAAGCATCCGCCGCTGGCCCACAAGAAGCTGTGAAAACGCCGGATTTGGTAACCAAGCTCGCTGATGCCGGCGGGCTTCGCCACCGATCGGAACGACGCCGCCGGCGGGTGCATGCGGTAGCCGCGCAGCAGGATCGGCTGGCCGATCTCGCCGTCGTGGACGCGCTTGGCAAGCTCCTGAAGCGGCCGGGCGTGTCGCGACATCAAGCCGACCGCCACCTTCAGATTCTTCTTCTCCGCCTTGTCGGCCAGCGCAAACATCTTGCGGGCGCTGGGACCGTCGACGGCCACCGGCTTCTCCATGAAGACGTTTAGTCCCTTTTCGATCGCATAGCCGAAGTCGACCCAGCGAAACGCCGGCGGCGTCGTAAAGATCGCCACGTCGCCCGGCCGCAGACAGTCCATCGCCCTCTTGTAGGCGTCGAATCCGATGAATTGCCGGTCTTTCGGCACGTCCATCTGCAAAGTGCGGCCGTCGTCCTTCTTCGCTCTCTCGACTTCGTCATTCAAGTACTTGACGCTGTCGTCGAGCCGATCCTGAAAGACGTCGGCCATGGCGATGAGCTTCACCGGGCCGTGTTTGACCGACATGGCGTCGGCCGCCGCGCCCGTGCCTCGACCGCCGCAGCCGATCAACGCTACGCGGATCGTGTTGTCTTCGGCGGCATGAACGGCCGGAACGAAGACGCCCGCCAACGCCGTGGCCGCGGCGAGCTTGCCGGTGTTCTTCAGAAAATCGCGACGCGAGGCGGTATGGTCATGCGTGTTCATCGGAATTACTCCAAGGGGGGAAATTGCGGTGGGAGACGTTGGTGACTGGAAGTTCTTTCAGGCAGGGCTTGCGGTCGGCTACCGCGCGTCAGGTCAGCGATGTCGTCGAGAATCTGACACTCAAAAGGAGCCGGACCCGCGAACAACTCCATTATATCGCCGCGTCGTCCGCGTCGCTAGGCGCTGAAAAGCGTGGGCAGGGCCGATCAGTTTTCGGAGACAAGCCGCCGCGAGCGCGATTGCATCGCCGTTTCTGCGGTGTTTAGCCCCGGCACTTGTGCCGAGCTGGCCATTCGGGCCGCCCTATTTTGAAAAACTGATTGGCCCTAAAAGCGTGGGCGTTCCAGCGAATTCCGCTTCCCAATGGTCCGCGAGGTGACGGAGCGTGGGCCGTTGGCCTCGCCGCCCTGCGGGCGTGCGGCCAAACGGGGGCAAAATGCGAAGACCCGTCTGCTTCTCTCGCTGGACGATGCGACTTGCCGTTGCTATATTGGACGCTTCCCCTTCAGTCCTTCTTTCCAAATCGCAGCCATGACATCCAGAGAACGTGTGCTGGCGGCGCTCAACCACCGGCAGCCGGACAAGACGCCGATCGATTTTGGCGGCCATCGCTCGTCGGGCATCGCCGCGATGGCCTATCCGAAGCTGCGCAAGGCCCTCGGGCTTCGCGCCGCGGCCGATCCGCGTCTACGACCCGATCCAGCAGTTGGCGATCATCGACGACGACGTGCTTGAACGGTTCCAGGTCGACACGATCGAGTTGGGACGCGGGTTTGCGCTGGAAGACAAGGACTGGGCCGACTGGACGCTGCCCGACGGCACGCCCTGCCAAATGCCGGCCTGGGCCTTGCCCGAACGGCAGGAGAAAGCAATGGGTGCTGCGATCGGCCAGCGGCCGGGTGCTGGCCCGCATGCCCGACGGCGCCATCTACTTCGAGCAGTGCTACTGGCCGTTTCTGGAGAACGACGATTTCGACCGGCTGCCGGAGGCGCTGGGCGAGAACATGTGGTGCGCCGTGGCCGAGCCCGCCGGGGCCGCTGGTCGCCGGGCCCGACGGCCAACGCCTGTTTGCCGAGGGGGCCAGCAAGTTGCGCGAAAGAACCGATCGCGCCATCATCGGACTGTTCGGCGGCAACCTGTTGGAGGTCGGCCAGTTCCTCTATCGCAACGACAACTTCCTCATGCTGCTGGCCGGCAATCCGAAACGGGCGCACGAGTTCCTCGACCGGCTGGTCGAAATCCACCTGGCGAACCTGGAGCACTTCCTCGCGGCGGTCGGGCCGTACATCGACGTCATTTCGTTCGGCGACGACCTGGGCATGCAGAACGGCCCGCAAATCTCGCCCGCCATGTACCACGAGTTCTTCAAGCCGCGGCACGCCAAGATGTGGCGGCGGGCGAAGGAACTGGCCAACGTGAAGGTCATGCTCCACTGCTGCGGCGGCATCCGCCCGCTGATTCCCGACTTGATCGACGCGGGGCTCGACACGTCGAATCCGGTGCAGATCAGTTGCAGCGGCATGGACGCCGCCGGGCTGAAACGCGATTTCGGCGACCGGTTCGCGTTTTGGGGCGGCGGCTGCGACACCCGTTTTGTCCTCTCGCACGCCGACGCCCGACGAAGTCCGCCGCCACGTCCGCGGGCAGATCGCGATCCTCTCGCCCGGCGGCGGTTTCGTCTTTCAGCAGGTCCACAACATCCTGGCCGACGTGCCGCCGGAGAACATCATCGCCATGTTCGACGCCGCCAACGAAAAGGCGTAGCGACAAGAGAATTCGCCCGGCGGAGTGAAATCCCCTGCCGGGCCGTGGTGGCTTCTGATATGGCGTGACGTGACCTGAGCCAGTTGTTCGGCTGAACACCGGCAGTCTTTTCGAAGTCTCTGAGTAGTAGCGTAGTGGGGCGTTGACTAGCGTATAACAATTCTATAGGCTATCGGCTGTTCCATTGGTCGGTTTGTCCACGCCGAAGCGACCAAAAGACGATGTGACGAAGATTGGCATGCAAGATAGGCGGTCGGCGATAGATTGAGTAGTGTGTCCCCCGAAGTCCAAGATTGGCATGCAAGATAGGCGGTCGGCGATAGATTGAGTAGTGTGTCCCCCGAAGTCCAAGATTGGCATGCAAGATAGGCGGTCGGCGATAGATTGAGTAGTGTGTCCCCCGAAGTCAGATAGGCGGTCGGCGATAGATTGAGTAGTGTGTCCCCCGAAGCCCCCCCCCCGAAGTCCCCCGAAGTCAGCAACACCTTTGCGACACTATAGTGAAGACTTTCTCCATCGCCTCATCGATGCTCGGAAGCATAAAGGGGTCGGGAGTCTTTATTGACTGCCGGTCGGTGATTTCCACGGACGGCCGCGGGGACGGAGCGTCGATTGCAGACCCAATCGCTTCGCCGTCCGCTGCTGCCAAGACGCCTCGCCAAACGGACAGCCACGCACCACGCGAACGCCGCAACGCCTCCAACTCCGCTTCGGTCTGCGGCGATTGCACGTGCTGTCGCCAACGTCGCGGCAGCGCCAGCGGACCGTCGTCCAAGAGTCCCGCCCTGTTGCCGCGGACGCGATGCCAAAGGCTCGACCACCGCCACGCATCGGCCTCTTCGACCAGGTTCGCCCGCAACGGGTTTCGCTCCACATACCGCAGCACCGTCCACAAATGATCGTCTTCCTGGATCGGGAACGACTTGAAACGGCCCTGGTACAGCGGGCCCGTGCCCGCCGTGCGATGCGCCGCGTGCCAACGTTGCGTGTGCGTGACCGTCAGCCACCGCATGAACTCCGACAGGTCGCCGTCGCCGCGCGGCCAAAGCACGAAATGCCAATGATTGGGCATCACGCACCACGCCAAAACCCGCATCGGCAGCCGGCACTTGGCCTCGCCGATCACCTCCTCGAACGCCTCGAAGTCCCGCTCTTTGCCAAAAATCCGCATCCGCCCCACGGCTCGATTCAGCACGTGGTACGCATATCCTCCGCTGGAAACTCGCAATCGTCGTGGCATGATGCTGGAGATTACCATCTATCCGCCGTTCTGTCAAGAACAAAGACTCCCGACCCCTTTACTCTTCCGGTGTGTAATCACGCTGATTTGCGATGTGTCAGTATGACTACACTTCTGTTGTTGCGGAGAGACTGCAAGAGGACGTTGCTCGATAAAATTTTGAAGGTTAGCAACCGGTTTGTGAGCCGATTTTCTGCGACTTTCGCCGGTCGCGATCACTTCGACGATGCAACGGCAGCCGCGCGGGTGGCCGATCGGCACGACGATTGCACGAGTGCCGCTTGGATAGCGAGAACGCCTTTTTATTCTGCTGAAGGAGTCAGTCATGCGAGATAGAACGTGGCATCGGAGGTGCGGGATCGGCCTTGGGGGACTGGCTGTAGCGGCAATCATCACCGGGGCCGCCTGGGCGCGTCAACCGAACGACACAAAACGGTCGTCGGAGGGCAGTCAGGCGGCGCAGGGGGCCAAGCCGTCAGGCTCCCCCGCCGGCGACGAATCGACAAGCGACTCGCGGACCAAGCCGCCAGATCCCCCCGCCGGCGACGAATCGACAAGCGACTCGCGGACCAAGCCGCCAGGCTCCCCCGCCGGCGACGAATCGACAAGTCAATCGGCAGGTACCGCCGCAACTCCGGCGGCCGGCCAACAACTCGTCAGGGATGCGTCGCGAGGTTCCGATCCGTCGAAACAATCGCGTCCCCGCCGGGGCAAAGGGGGCAGTCCCATTTTCGCCGACACGAAAATCGGGACAGTCCCCCGCGGGTCACGGCGTGCGGCGTGACAACTCGCCGCGGCCGGTCAACAATCGCGCCGGCAACAGCCAGGCGCTTCGCCTGGCGCAAGGATCGCGCGTGACTGCGCCGAGCAACGACCGACGACGCATCGAACCGGTCAAGGACACGAAAAACACTGGCGGCAAGCCGAGCGGCGCAAATCGCACGCCTATCAACCGCGAATTGCCGAAAAACGTGGACCGACGTCGGCAAAGCAACAACGGGCCAGGGAATGCAACGAACCGCGGCGGACGTTCGCCTGGCGGCTCGCCAGCCATCAGCAACGTCCGCGAACGGCTTGGAGGGCCGATGGGCCTAAAGAAGGTTCAGCCGTCGCCGGGTCATCTCGCATTGAGCAATGCAGCAAACCAGAGGAAGACGCAGAAGAACGTGTTCCAGGAGCGGCTGAAGGCCGGCAATTTCAATCGGCTGGCTGCCGGCCAAACGGGCAAGAAGCTGCAACTTGCCGCAGCAGTATCGCCTGTATCAGCAGGGGGACGTGGCTCGCCGGATGAACTTGCAGAAGCATGGCGTCCGCCCGGGGGCCTATCGTGGCTTGGTCAGCCCGCAGTATCGCCAGCATTGCGTGCAATACCGTTACTGGGGACCGTCGTTCTTCGCCGGGGTCTGCTGGTATCCGAGGTGGGCTCCGTGGGTGGAATGGTCGTGGCATCACCGCGGCGGGGCGTATTGGGATCCGCGACCGGTCTGGTGCCGGCCGATGTACTATCGCCCGTGCCACGGCTGGAATTACTGGAACACGCCGGTGTGGACGCCGCTGCCGGAGGTTGCCTGCGGCACGTGGGTCGATCTTCCGCCGGTCGAGATTGTTCCCGACTCGGACCTGCAACTGTTGGCGGTGCGATTTGTGGATCCGGGTCATCCGGAAGAGCAGATGGGACCGCGTTATCGCGTCTGGTTCCGCAACAACGGCAGTCTGCCGATCGCGCAGCCGTTTGATGTGATGCTGTTGGCGGGCCGCAACTCGCGTCTGACCGCCAATATGCCGCAAGCCGGCGTGCGCGTGACGGGGATCGACGCGGGCGACGTGCAAAGCGTCGACATTCGTCTGCCGGTCGAGGTCTACGCGATGGGACGCGACGCGCGGGGCAACCCCGTTCCGTTCAGCGTGTTGCAGGTGCTGGTCGATGCCAACCGAGAAGTGGCCGAGACGAGTGACGCCAACAACGGCGTGCTTCTGTCGCCCGCGGCGATTCTGCCGGTCGATCCGGCGTCGTTCGAGATGCAGCCGACGGCCGCAAAGCCTGGCGAGGAGGTTCTCCTGGCCGGCGAGGGCTTTGGTCCGCAACCGGGGCGAGTGCTGATTCAGGTGAATGGGCGGGAAATGGACGGCGAAATTCTGGGTTGGTACGACCTAGGCGTTCGCTGGGCGGTGCCGCATTTGACCCTGATCGCGCCGATTGAGGCCGATGTGGTGGTGATTCGCGGTGACGGCGCCGCGGCCAATCCCGTGAAGATTACGCTGACCCCGTAAGCCGGGATTGTTCACGGCTGAGGGCCGAGGATTTGCAGCGCACGATACCAACTCGAAGCGCAAGCGAGGACAACTCCTTCGTCGGCTTCCCACCCTCGCTTGCGCTTCGGGTTGGTCTGGGTGGCAGGAATCATCCGGGCGAGCGTTGGCATTTCCCGCCTTATCGCACCCCCCCCGGTCCTGGGTGTGACCTCTCTTGCGGTTTACCACGCATACGGAGGGGTAAATGGGATTGTCTTGCGGAGTATTGTGGGCTATGCTTTCGCAAAGAGAGGGATCGACCTCCGGCGGAGCATCGAGCGGGGTTTCCCCCGATCGACAGTTCGCAGCACTTTTCGCTTTGACAAAGGGGCTAAGCGCTTGGAGGGCTTGGCGATGGAAGCATGTGTGGCCAGAAAGTACGGGACGAGGGCGGACGGACAGCCGTTTGACAAGGAGACGATTGAGGCGGTATGGCTGAAGGGCAAGCCCGAAGGGCATTACGCGGGATTCCGAAAAGACGTCTGCGATGCATCGATGCATCTGTCAGAATATGGCACCGACGGTCAGTGGGGGTGGCAGATCGATCACATCAAACCGGTTGCCTTGGGTGGAACCGACGATCTCGACAATCTCCAGCCTTTGCATTGGGAGAACAACCGGCACAAGGCAGACAACTGGCCGGATTGGTCTTGCAAAGTGGTGGCGTGACGAATCGCGTGGGCGTTGGTCTGTGGTTGCGGCTTTGGCCGCTTCTTCGGCCTGAAGGCGGAAATTCGGTAGTGTCTCAGAAAGACTGTTACCTGTAGCGAACGCCCGCCGCGACGTTGCGTGATGATGGGAACGGCACGGAGTCCGTTCCGTACATCGCGTTATTTACGAAACGCTACACTACGAACGCCGGCGGCGCCATCCTTGCCGCGTGCCGCGGCGGCGGAACTCGGCTTCGACCGCCGCGCGAACGGCCGCCTTGTCGAGGCACCATTGCGGCCCGAGCAGATACTCCCGCGGAGCATCGCCGCAGAGACGCTCGATCACGAAACGCTCGGGCAGCTCCTCCAGGAAATCGACAAGATAGCCGACGTACTCGTCGCACTCGGGAAGCCGTATCCTGCCGGCGGCCACCTCGTCGGCCAGCACGGTGTTGCGCACGGCATAGAGGTTGTGGGGCTTGACCGAGTGGAGGTCGAGTCCTGCTAACGTTCGGGCGGTCGCCAGCATGTCGTCGCGCGATTCGCCGGGCAGGCCGAGAATCACGTGGACGCCGACGTTCAGGTTTCGTTGCCGCGTGCGGCGGTAGGCGTCGAGGAAGGCATCGAAGTGGTGGCCGCGGCCGAGCCGGTCGAGGGTGCGGTCGTGGACGGTTTGCAGTCCGTATTCGATCACCAGCCAGGTCCGTTGGGCGAGGCCGGCCAGCAGATCGAGGACTTCTTCGTTGGCGCAATCGGGCCGGGTGCCGATGATGAGGCCGACCACCTGCGGATGCGCGAGCGCTTCGTGAAGGCTGCCCGGAGCCGGTCGATCGGCCCGTAGGTGTTTGCGCCCGGTTGGAAGTAGGCGAGGAATCGCTGACGCGACGTCGGCGTGCCACGCGGCGGATTCCCTCGTCGAGTTGGTCGGCCACGCGGGGCAGACCAAGCCGGCGGCTGGGGCTGAAGCTTTCGGGGTCGCAAAAGACACAGCCCAGCAGTGGCCAGTGTGCCGTCGCGGTTGGGGCAGGTGCAGCCGGCGTCGAGGCTCACTTTCCAGACCCTTCCCACCGAACTTCTTATCGTGGAAGAAGTTGAGGCTATGATAGGAGCAGCCCGGCTGCCCGCCAGTCGGCCGGCGGTGCGTCGGGCACCGGCGAGTGGGTTGACGTAAATTCCATGCTATGACTAGACTAACAGTGGGTGTGCATTCATCATAATGTTATGGTAGGACACCACAAGAGGCTGTGATCATGTACGGTGAACTCATTCCCGTTGGGGGAGGAGACCCGATCCCGCTGCTGAAGAAGAGCCTGTTGGTCGGGCGGCGCAAAGTTGCGACATTGTGTTGCGATTCTCGAACGTCTCGGCGCACCATTGCCAACTGACGGTCAACGCGGGCTATTGGCACGTCCGCGATCTGCAAAGCCGCAACGGCGTGAAGGTCAACGGTGTGCGGTGCACCGACAAGCGTGTTCGAGCCGGGCGACATCTTGTCGATCGCCAAGCACAAGTACGAAGTGAATTACTCGCCTGTCGACCTTGGCGCGGTGGGGCCGCCTCCGCCCGAAGTGACGGACGTCGATTTCTTCGGCAAGTCGTTGCTGGAGCGGGCCGGGTTGAAGACGCGGAAGATTCAGGCAACCGAAGACGTCCGTCCGGAACCGGACGAAGGCGGTTCGATACGACATCACCAACGATGAGCCGGGTCAGATCCGCTTTCGGAACCACCCTGTTTAGGATGGCGAAGTAGAAGCTGTAGGTTATGCTCGAGCATAACAAGCAGCTTATGCTCTAGCATGACGAGAGGCAGGCAGCCGTAATGCTGAAGCATAACCTACGCTTACTCGCTCAATTCCGGCTGGTCGATTCTTGAGGATGGGAAAGAAGAAGAAAATTCGGGCTGAGTTTCGCAAAAATCGGGGCGTCCGCGCCCGCACTACCGACTGGACGCGACAGTACCGTCAGCACGGATTCGAGAACGAGGCGCCGCCGCAAGGCGAGCGGATCAGCGGAAAGGGGGAGCTTGCCCGGCGTCGCACCGTCTGCGGCGAGCAAGTCGAGACGGGGGAAGAGCCCGGTTTCGGCGTTCATCTCGACGTCGATGCGAGCGTCTGCCGCCAGGGCCGCGTCTTGCGCGTGCTCGGCTTGATCAGCATGGTCGAGGACGAGAGCGGCGGCGTCTATCAGTGCGCCACGCGGCGTCTGCTGAAGACGCTGGCGACCGATCAGCGTCACGTCGTGGCAGCCGGCGACCGGGTCGTCTTCCGGCCCGTCGAAAACAGCGATCCCAAGGAGGGGCTGATCGAGCGGGTCGAGCCGCGGCGCGGCTGTATATGCCGAGCAGTCCGCGGACGGCAGCACGTACTGGTGGCCAACGTCGATCAGTTGGCGGTCGTTTCCAGCGCGGTCGAGCCGCGTCTGAAGCCGCATCTGATCGACCGTATGCTTGTCACCGCCGAGAAAGGGGGCGTCCGCCCGCTGGTCTGCATCAACAAGGTCGATCTGGTGGATCCCGCCGGGCTGCAACCGCTGGTGGGAGTGTACGCCCAAATGGGCTACGACGTGCTGCTGCTGAGCGCTCTGAGCGGTTTTGGGGTCGAACGGTTCCGCCGCGCGTTGGCGGGGCGGGCCAACGTCGTGGTCGGGCAAAGCGGCGTGGGAAAATCATCGCTGCTGAACCGCATCGATCCTTCCTTTCGCCTTCAGGTCGAGCCGGTGAGCGAGGAGAACGAAAAAGGCAAGCACACGACCAGCACGGCGCGGCTGTTGCGGTTGGCCGGCGGGGGCTACGTGGTCGACACGCCCGGCGTGCGGCGGTTCGAGCTTTGGGACGTGACGGCGGAGGAGGTCGGCGGGTTTTTCCGCGACGTGCGTCCCTACGTCAGCCTCTGCCGCTTTCCCGACTGCACCCACACGCACGAGGACGGCTGCGCCGTGAAGAACGCCGTGGCCGACGGCCGGTTGGACGAACGGCGGTACGAGAGTTATTGCCATTTGTTCGCGGGGGATTTTGACTGAACGGTTGTGTGAGATAATTGGGAAAAAGGGGACAGGTCCAATTTGCCGGAACGGCCCGGAGGGTGCTTCGCACAAATTGGACCAGTCCCCCTTTTCCCAGCATTACGCACGCCTATTTGGATTTCCGGGCTGGAAACGAGAGCCACGGAGGGCTCTGCCATGCCGGGAGCAGGTGAGTATCTGCCCGATGCCAGCGAAGGCACCAGCCGCGTCGAGGATTTGCCGAAACCGAAGATCACTGAACGCGGCCGAGACTTCTGCGGAAGGCGGCGTTTGCGGACCCCGGAAGCCGAACGACAAGGGCGGGTGTTCAAGCTGAACGGATTGAAAACCGGAGAGCCGATAAGCCCCAAGCGGATTTGTCGGCTCGTCGCCAAGATCGGCAAGTCGGCCGGCGTGGTGGCGAACAAGGCCGATGGCAAATATGCCGCCGCGCATGACCTCGCCGGAGCTTCGGCACCCGCTGGGCAAGGCGCGTCATGCCGGCCGTGTTGAAGCGGCTGATGCGTCATTCCAGCATTGAGACCACGATGGGCTACTATGTCGCCCTCGATTCGGCCGACGTGGCAGACGAGTTGTGGGCCAGGTTTGGGCCGACTTACAACAACTCGTACCACAAACGGCCGCAGGAGGCCCCGACAACAGAAACGGTCCCCGCCGATGGCTCGACAGAAGCCGTTAAGACATAAGACGTTACAAGCGGAGGGCACGGGGCTCGAACCCGCAACCCCATTACTGGGGCACCACATTTCCAGTGTGCTTCTAGCCTGACGTAAACTTCTATAGAGTCGGACCTTACGACAAGATGCCCTGTCGTGGTGCCCACAGTGGTGCCGTCGAGGCGGTGCCACCTTTCATCGGTTGGCACCAATTTGCCTGATAGGGGGTCCCAGAGCGGAATAATCCGAACGACGTGCCAAGAGGTACAGGCACGAAAAAGAGGGCAGAAAAGGCGACCCCAACGCACAGAACACGGCAGCGGATTGTTGCCTCAGGCAGTCCAGTTTCGCGGGGTCTCAAAAACATGTCACTTCCAATTCTACCAAGGACTTGCGCATTGTAACGCCATGAAGCGATTCGTCCACCCATTGCTGATGTTGTTGGCCAGGGCTACGGAAAAAGAACTGGTGCAGATGATCGAGTACCTCAAGGCCGAGAATCAGGTTCTGCGGAAAAGGCTGCCAAAGCGGATTGAAGTGACGGCAGCAGAGCGAGCCAAGCTGGTAAGGCTTGGGATACGCCTCGGCTCGAAGATTAAGTCCATCATCACCATCGTCCATCCGCGAACCTTCGCCCGTTGGCTGAATGAGAGCACCTCGGGAAGGAAACCTCGCAAGCGGGGACGCCCCCGCAAGCCAGAGGAGGTCTGCAAGCTCATTATCGATATCGCCACGAACACTGGCTGGGGCTGTGGCAAGATCATTGGGGAACTGAAGAAGCTCCGCATCTACAACGTGTCCCCAGCCACGGTCAGTCGTATCCTGAAAGAAAACGGCTTTGATGATCCCGGCCCGAAACGCGATTACGGCTCCTGGTACGACTTCATCCAACGGCACGTCAAAACCGTCTGGGCCACGGACTTCTTCACAAAGCAGGTCTGGACAATCCGTGGTCCGGTTACCTATTACGTGCTGTTCTTCATCCATTTGCACACACGTCGGGTTCACATTGCTGGCATGACTCCCAATCCCGACGGTGCCTGGATGGCGCAGGTGGCTCGTAACATGAGCATGATCTTTGCGGAAGAGAAGCCGGAGTTCAGACCAACTCATATTGTCCATGACAGAGACGAGAAGTACACCGAAGGATTCCGTTCGATCTTGAAGACCGATGGTATCGACTTCAGGCCCATTCCGCCACGTGCTCCCAACATGAATCCCTTCGCGGAGGTTTGGGTGGGTCGAACAAAAGCAGAGTGCCTCAACCACTTCGTCGTGTTCGGCGAGAATCACCTGCGGCACATCCTGAAATCTTGGGCAGACTATTATCACAAATTTCGGCCGCATCAAGGTCTCGGCAATGTGCCCATCGACATGCCTTTGCCGCCGCCGGCACCGATCAAGGACTTCCGGCTGGAGAACGTTGTCTGCCACGAGGCGTTGGGCGGGTTGCTGAAGCACTATGAGTTGCGGGCGGCCTGACGTTGGTGGGAGACGGTCCTATCGCGTTCTGTCTTTCGGCATGCGATTGCCTTGTATCTGGGTTTTCACGGTCGCCATCGGAGGGTGGCAAGCGGCCTGACTCCTCTTCGTCGCAACTTCTCTTGGCGCCTTCGTTTTGGGATGGCAGCATTTTGAGACCGCGTGCAATTTGATGACGGAACACGGTCATTTCGACCTCGAACTTCCCTCATTGTGCGGTATTCTCTTCTCCGCTCCTCCGGTTGTCGAGATCCGGTGATCCACGACAGCCATTGGAAGGTGGCAAGTCAATTCGCTCTTTTTCGTCGGAACCCTCGTCAGCGATTTGGTTTCGGGATAGCACTATTTTGAGACCTGTCGCCCACGAGCTTCGCTTCGCATTTCAGCCTTCGTGTCCGCCGTTGGAAGGTGGCAAACGATCTTGCTTCTCTTTGCCGTAACCCTCGCTATTGTTGTGATTTCGCGATGGCGTCATTTTGGACCCTGTCGCCAGTGGAGCTTCACACTGACGTTATCACGGCTTATAATCGTTGCGTGCCGTCGCGTGGTTGCCTTTCCCGCATGGCAGCCATTAGTTGTTGCCGATAGCATGTTCGGTTGGAACGAAATCTACGGTCGAGGCGGCGTCGTGTTTGGCCGTTTGCCGGCGGAGGGTCGTTTTCAGTGGTCTCAATCGAAGATGCACTCGAATCCGCTGAACGCTGCCTGCTTATCGGGCAACCAAGAAAGGCACAGGAAATCTGCCAGTTGATCTTCGGGATCCAGAGGAGCAGTCTCGAAGCCCGCTATCTGTTTGGGAGGGCCTTGCTTGCGCAGGATCGGCGCGGTGAAGCGTTGGGGGTGTTCGAGACTCTGCTCAACATCGCCCCGGTCTTCCGCTGGCATGTGGCGCAGGCAACGATAGCGCCTGCGCAGCGCGAAGACCTATCTGGAAATAGGCGTTGCCAAGGGAGAAAACATCCTACGAGTCCAATCGCCCGTCCGGATTGGAGTCGATCCGGTTGCCCCTAGCCCACGAGTCAGGGAGGCAATGCAATGTGGGATGATCGCCTACTTTCAGATGACAAGTGACGAGTTCTTTCGTTCGCCGCCGTCCGAGATCGGTTCCGGCATCGACGTGGCCTTCGTTGACGGAGCGCATACATGCGGGCAAGCCCTGAGAGACCTAGAGAACTGCCTCGCCTATCTCAATCCGGAGGGAGTCATTCTGCTTCACGACTGCAATCCACCGTCGGAAGCGATTGCCACGCCCTCGTCGTCTGTGGAAGATATCCCTAGCTGCGATGGGCTCGGATGGAATGGCCTTTGGACGGGCGATGTATGGAAGGCAATTGTCCATCTTCGCTCCTGCCGTAGCGATCTTCGCGTCGCCGTCGCCGACTGCGACTTCGGCGTCGGGGTGGTCGTTCGTGGCAAAGCGGAAACGACGCTGCCCTATGTGCCAGAGGATATTGAGCAAATGACGTATTGCGATCTTGAGAAGCATCGATCGCAATTCCTCGATCTGTTTCCGCCGCGGGAGCTATCGGCGAGGCTCTCGTTGAGAGATCGATAGGTTCATTTCCTTTGCCGCACCTATTCGCCCGATGACACGCCAGAGAATCGAACATGCCAGAGAATCACAACCACTCTCTGCCGGCCGTTTCCGTGATCGCCGCGGTGTATAACGGAGAGAACACTCTTAACCGGGCTATTCAGTCGGTGATGATTCAGTCATCTCTCGCCTGGGAGTTGCTGTTGATCGACGATTGTTCGCTCGACGGGTCGGCTGTCATTATTGAGTCTTGGTGTCAGAAAGACTCCAGGATCAAGACGTTTCGGACACTCGAAAACAGCGGGCAGAGTGCTGCGCGGAACCTGGGACTGCAAAACGCTCGCGGCGAGATGGTTTGCTTCCTGGACCAAGACGACGAGTTCTATAGCGACTACTTTGCGGCGATCGAATACTGGAAGGGCAAGGGAGACGTGCTCTTCTTTGGTTACGACTTTGTGTCGGACGATTCGCCGGACCGCAAGCATGAAGCTTGGCGGGCGGACCGGCATTTTCACAATATGTTTCTGTATACCGTCTCAACGCCGCTCGGCGTGGCATGCCGTCGAAGTTGGGCTGGCAAGGTCGGAGGGTTCAACGAACTGCTTTGGTGCAATGAGGATGCAGAGCTTTGGAGGCGGTTTGCGCGAGCGGGGGCCGACTGCGTCTTCGTGCCTGGCAAGAGCGGCAGGTATCACTTTCGGCGTGGGAGCCAAAGTCACATATGCCGCCTGACACGCAAGCAAACGGAGACTTTCGCCGCACAGTGGCAGGCCGGCCAACCTGTTTTCGGTGATCGGGCGTCTCCGCGGCCGGTCCGCAAGGTTGCCTTCGCCTCGCCCCACTGTCTTATCGACTACTACAGCGGCGCGGCAATCGCCACTTCTTGTGCCCTGGAGTTGTTGCAGAGCCGCGGCTTCCAGTGCCGAGCGTTTTGCGGCTCGCACCTCGATGCTCCGCAAGAACTCCTTATCGAGGACGTGCTTGCGAGACAGCAATCGGCCTACGAAGTGCGTCGAGAGCGAACGACTCAGGGGGAGGCGAAGATTTTCTCGGTGCTTCATCGGCAAGTGCCCGTCACGCTCTTTGCCTCCGCCTCGACACGAGGCGTATGGCAGAGTCAGGCGGAGCTAAATGACTTTTTGGCGGCCTATGAGAGATTCCTGGACGAAGATCGCCCTGACGTCGTTGTCACCTACGGTGGAAATGCGGCGGCGATCAACATGATGGCGATTACGAAGCGGCGCGATATTCCGATTGTCTTCGCCGTACACAACTGCCAGTACTGCGGGCCGGAAGTCTTTGACTTTGTGGATTACGTCACGGCTCCCTCGGAGTTCTGCCGCCGCTATTATTGGGACACCCTTGGGCTGGCGTGCGTGAAGCTCCCCAACGTGATCGACTGGCAACGTGCAACGGTGTCCGATCGCCGGCCCCGCTACGTCACCTTTGTGAATCCAGACCCGGGCAAAGGTGTCTTTGTCTTTGCACGCATCGCGGAGGTGTTGGCCGCGCGTCGCCCCGACATTCCTTTGCTCGTCGTGGAAAGCCGAGGCCAACTCGACATGCTTGCCGAGCATGGGCCGGATTCGCGGGCACTCACCAACATTCAGCGAATGGAGCCTACCACGGATCCCCGTGAGTTCTACCGCGTGACGAAGTTCATCTTAATGCCCTCCGTGGTCAGCGAGGTGTCTCCTTTGGTACCTGCCGAGGCGATGCTCAATGGGATTCCGGTGATCGGCAGCAATCGCGGCGGCTTGCCGGAAACGGTCGGCAGTGGCGGAGTCTTGCTTGACATTCCCGCCGCTTACACGCCGACAACGTGCTTGATTCCGTCTGCGGAAGAGATCGAACCTTGGGTGCGGACGATTGTCCGGCTCTGGGATGACGCGGCATTCTACAATGGCCTAAGCGAAAAAGCGGCCAAGGAGGCCGAGCGATGGCGTCCCGATCCGATTGGAGCGACATACGACGCCTTCTTTGGCAACATCGTCCACCAACCGGCTCCGCCCGTCATTCCACGATGGGACAGACTCGAGGAACTCGTCGTGCGTTGCCTGTCATGGTTCAGCGATTCTTTATAGCCGATGTGGGTGGGCAAAATGGCCTTTCTTGCAGCCAGTTGGGCGGTGTGCGAAGAACGACGGCGAGAGGTTATCCTAGAAGATGGGTTTCCCTTGTCGCTCGACTCCTTCTGGATTTGCCATGCCCGCATCTCGCCCACGTGTTTCTTTGCCCAAAGGTTGGCCGCGCTCTGCAACCACGGCCGTTCTCCACATTGTATCACTGGCACAGTTCGCGCTGGCGTACTCCCGAGGCTGGGCGGCCAATTCTCCGAACGCTCGGATCCGCTTGCGGGCGCAGCTCGATCGAGCCAAGCAAGAGAATGCTCTATTGCGGGAGCAGCTCCGAATCAACCACGCCCGCATGGCGTCGATTCCGCCGAACCGCCGGCCACACTATTCGCCGCCGGAACGGTTGGCCATTCTCGAACTGAAATCCGCCCGCGGCTGGTCGCTCGAACAGACGGCGAAGGAGTTCTTCGTCACTGCCGCCACCGTTGCTTCATGGATGAAGCGGCTCGATGAAGACGGGCCCGACGCTCTGGTACAACTGCCCGTGCCCGTCAACAAGTTCCCGGAGTTTGTTCACTACGTCGTGCAACGGCTCAAGGTACTCTGCCCAGCAATGGGCAAAGTCAAAATCGCTCAGACACTTGCCCGAGCAGGCTTGCATCTCGGCACGGCGACTGTTAGCAGAATGCTCAAAAGCAAGCCGCGTCACGAACCATTCATAACCAAGCCCAAACCCGACGCCCAAGAACGCATCGTCACGGCCAAGTATCCGGGCCATATTTGGCACGTGGATCTCACCACCGTGCCGACCGGCGGATTCTGGACAAGTTGGCTGCCATTTACGCTGCCGCAGCGCTGGCCCTTCTGCCATTGGGTAGCAGTTGTTATCGACCACTTCTCTCGGCGAGTGATCGGCGCCACTGCGTTCGAGAGCCAGCCAAGCTGTCGAGAGGTGTGCTGCTTCATGGGGCGTGCTATTGCCAAGGCTGGCAAAGCACCGCGGCATGTGGTCTGCGATCGCGGCGGCCAGTTCGATTGTCTGGCGTTCCGCAAGTGGTGCAAACACACTGGCATCAAGCCGCCGCGTTATGGCAAGATCGGCCGGCATGGCTCGATTGCTGTGGTCGAGCGCGTCATCTTAACGATCAAGTGCCTGCTCGCCGGCTTGGCGTTCGTGCCCTATCGACGCGAAGCGTTCATGAAAGAGCTTCTGGCAACGGTCGAATGGTACAATGGTCATCGTCCACACACTTGGCTCGGCGGCAAGACGCCGAATGAAGTGTACTTCCATGCCTTTCCCGCCAATCGTCGGCCGCGATTTGAAGTACGTTCCAGGTGGCCGCGGTTCGCCGTGCGCGCGACCTTGGGCTTTGGTGCGGGGCAGTCCCGACGCGAAGCTGATGTTGGAAGTCAGCTTCCAACGAGGCCGCAAACACCTGCCCATCGTCAGACTGAAGCGAGTTGCCTGAGGCGAGCAACAGCTTCTTCACGGCAACTGCGCTCTCGGTGTGCGCCGATGACGTCGAGGCATGCAAGTTCAATCCGAATTTCCAAAGAACGCTGCGATGTTCGGTCAATTTTGTGACGGAACACGGTCATTTCGACTTCGAACTTCCCTCATTGTGCGGTATTCTCTTCTCCGCTCCTCCGGTTATCAAGACTTGCTGGTCTAGGACACCGTTGACGGTCGAAGCCGTGCTGTCGTCGGAGCGGGCACCGTGGCGTTGACGGCCGAAGCCGTGTTATCGTTGGCGGGCACGGGGCAGGGGGCGTTTGGGGCGTTGGGAGTGTCGTGGACGTGGACGCCCTAAACGCCCCCTGCCCCACGCCCCCGTGAAGAGAACGATGACGACGACGCTGAACGCCCTAACGCCCCACGCCCCGCGAAGCGGGGCGGATAGCGGTCAACGCTTCGTCGTTCCTCTTCTCTCTTCTCTATTGGGCTATTAACGCATTCACGTCTACGTATACGTGTATACGGGACCGGGGACGAACTCTTGGGGGCGGGGGGCATTCGGAGCGTCCAGTCCTTCGTCAACGTAAACGCCCTAACGCCCCGCAGAAAAGCACGACGACGATGACGGTGGTGCTGAACGCCCCAACGCCCTCTGCCCCGTGGAGGAACACGAGGACCGAAGATGATGACGCGGACGGTCAACGGTGAACGGATCAGCGGATAGCGGGTCAGAAGGTCAGGGGACGGTCAACGGTGAACGGATGGGCGATTGTTGCCCAATAAGAAGAAGACGGTAAAACGGTGAACGCCACCGCTCTCTCCCTCTCTCTCTACTCTCTCTTCTCTCTCTATATCTCTTCTTATTGGGTTATCATCGTCTTCGCGTGGGCGTTGACGTTCAACGGGGGGACGTTCTCTGCGGTCGCCGCACTCTTCCAGCAGGGGCAGGGGCGTTCGGGCGTTAGGAACGTTTACGCTGACGCGGGTAGCGGGGCGTGGGGCGTTCGGGGCGTTCAGCCCTTCGTCAACGTGGACGCCCTAAACGCCCGACGCCCCAGAGGACACGGGGGGAAGGAAGACGAGGGACGCGGCCACGGTGCTGTCAACGCAAACGAGGGACGCCGTTACGGAGGAACGCTAACGAGGGACGGAGGGACGTGGCCGCGATGACGGGAACGTTGACGAGAGACGCGGCCACGATGACGCTGGCGTGAGCTTCGCAGGTCAGTTGCGAGGCCCAGCGTTGGCTGGCGGCGAGGGAGGTGTGTTGTTGGGGTGGTCGTTGGCGTTTCGTTCGTCGGTGATTCTGAACGAGCCTTCATTTTCTTCTCTCTTCATTTCGGCATCGCTGCTCCACCGTAGAACACATAGCCGTAGGCCAAGACCAGAGTACCGATGAGATGAACGAAAGTTATGAGACAGATGATCGCAACACGGCCCCGTACAATCTTCAATGCACCCATCCCATTACGAGAAACGTAGACGATCAACGGCATGAATATCAACGTGAGAAACAGCATCTTGAAGATGATGGCACAAACAATCCGTCCCTGAGTAATAAGGGGGTGAATTGCATCAGCTTCAACCGGAATCACCTCAAGAAACACCGCTAGGAAGACGCTCGCATCTACCAGTCCAATCCCTGGAATCGCACGTCTCTGTTTTTCATTCGTACAATCGTTGTCGCCTTGATCCATGTGTTGCTTAGTTCATTCTCTTTACGTTATGAACAAGCACGCCGTCTCTCTCAACGGTGTAGTTCATAACGTTCGCTACCGTAAGATTATAGACCATGCCATCTGCTGGTATACGCCTGATTTCGCCCACTACGACTTTGCGACCGCTGTGACTGAGCAGAACGTCTCCTTTCATAAGCCTCTCGGCAATCACCCACCGTCCCTCGCAATTCTCTCGATAGTCCCTCGCAAAAAGTGCAGAATGCTGTGCCCGGTCTTCAAGGTTGTCGCCGCTCACTACCCAGAAGCTATGCCGCTCAGTCACCTTGACGTTGAACCCGTCAGCGACAACCTCGATGACGCTTCCGCTATGTCTATTCTCGTGGACTTGTGTTACATTGTTCAACTCCCATGCCTTCTTCTCGTGGTTGAAAGACCACACTCTTGTTCCGAGTGTGATCTTCTCGATGGCCACAGGCCCGTTCTCAGTATCGACAAGGGTTCCTGGCAAGAAGCAGCAACCAGAGGGGCATCTACCGTCGTTGGGATCGGGACAGGGAGGCCGTGGCGGCAAGGGCTTCGGGGGCGGTGGGACAACAATACCGCACTTTCCCCCATAATAACGATACCACAGGCTGACCGACCAACAGTTTATCCCAATACAGTATCCTAGCGTATGATATGCAATGTTACCCCTGTCGGGTGCCTTGGGGGACGCAGCCGTCTTCCGATTCCACAGCTTGAGCAATTCCGCATCCTGACAACAACTCGACGGAATATGTTCCCAGATGTACTCGCCCCATATAGTGCCCGGTTTTGCATCTTTGCCACCGATAAAGTCGGATGGGTGTACTCTTACGTCAAATCCATTGAAATCGTAGTCTAGTCGCTCAATCCCGACTACCTTGCCGGCGGCATCACACACCTCAACAGCCAGAAACACGTGTCCTGGGGGGACGAACATGACCCATCTATCCAGCCCCGTTGGGTCTGTCGCATCCGCTGGATCATCGCCCACATACTCATACAGATTTATCCCGCCCTTGTATCCGATTGGATCTCTGCTGACCCAGGTGGAGAGGGAAGGACTGTAGTAGCGGTTCCGGGCTAGGTAGTTGGCGGTCTCGGCGTCGAAGGAATAACCACAGTAGAGCGGGCCGTCTTCCGTTGGCGCGGCTAAGTTGCTCCAGTTCTCATCGCAGACCGTCGCCTCGCCGTAGGACGTGTAAACGTAATGCAGCGTAGCGTCGTTGCCAACGCCGTAGCCGTCGGTGATCGTCGTCGTCACGTTGTGGTTGGCGTCCCATGTGTAGTAGCGAATCGTGTCGTCCGCGTCGGTCGTCGGGTCACAATCGCCGTCGGCGTTGCCGTCGTGGAAGCGAACCACCGGGGCGTCGATGTACTGTGGCGACCAGACGTAATCGTTCACCCCTGCCAGCACACGCTGGTCGTTGAAGGACTGCTCTTCCAGCACTTGCCACTGCCGGTTGTAGTAGTATTCGGTCACCGTCTCGTCGGCCAGCGTCTTGGTGACGCGATGGTTCTGGCCGTCGTAGCTGTATGCGGCGATCGGATCGCCCGCCTCGCCCTGGTCGTCCTCGTAGACGGCCGTCAGACGGTTCCAAGCGTCGCACTTGTAATGGACCTGCACGCCTGGGTCGTCGGCACTCGGCCCGGAGATCATGTTGCCGGCCGCGTCGTAAGCCGGCGTCACCGTGCCGCCTGTAATCGTCTCAATCTCATTGGCGGCGTTCGTATCGCGGGTCTGCACGTCGCCGTCGTCGTCGAACTCGCTGAAATTGCCCAGGCCGTCGAGCGTCCAATCTTGATAGCTGTCGCTCTCGATGGAAGGGACGCCGTTGGTCACCGTGACCGTGCCGCGCTGGGTGTTGGTCAGGCGGTCGAGGGCATCATAGCTATAAAGCTCGTCGAGGCCCGAGGCGTTCTGGCCCACGTTCTGCTTCCACCAACGATTGCCGGCACGGTCATACCCGTAGCGATACTCGTCGATAACGTTCTCCGAGTAATCCTTCCAAACCTGATCGACCACCCGGCCGAAGCGGTCCAACCCGGTGACGTCGCCGTTGGAGTCGAGATAGGTCAACTTCGCGGCCCCATTGTCCTCTTCGACGATCTGGCCGAGGCCGAGATACTTGTAGGAAGATACCGCTTCGCCGGCGTCCATGTCGCCGTCGCTGTCGAGGTCGTCGAAGATGTCCGAGAGCCGCGACATGATCGAGTCCACTCCCGCCGCGTAATTGTAGCCGACGTGGCGATCATTGGGATAAACTACGTCGGTCAGCCGCAAATAGGCCGCCCGGCCGTTGGCGTCGGCCCCGTCATCGTAGTGGTATTGTACGCTGGCCCCCGTCCCATTGTCAACTTCAGCCGTGGTGTGGGCTTGGCGTTCCCGAACGACGTTGCCCCAGCCGTCATAGGTATAGACCACTTCGTTCAGCGGAGTGGGCGGGTTGTCGGCATTAAGGCTGGTGACAGTTTGCACGCGGCCGAGGTCGTCATAGGTGGTGTGGATGGACGCGACGTAGTCGTCTACGCTGCCCGAGGAGCCCCAGTCGGTTACCGTGTCGTAAGAGAGCCGCCCGGCGGCATCGTAGGAATAGTCATGTTCGACGCCGCGCTGGTCGGTGCTTGAAACGGTGCGGCCGAGGCGGTCGTAGTCGGTCGAGGTGTGGTCGCTGCCGGAGGAGATCGTCCAGACCTTGGTGGTCGAGTCTTGCGTCAGCGTGTCGGTCGAGTCCGGATAGACCACCGCCGTCTGCCAGGAAGCATTGATGTCGGACGTATAGAGGTACTTCGTCGCCTGGGTCTCGACGTTTTCGTGGTTCGGGTCGCTGTCGTCGCCTTTGGCGTTGTAGACGGTCATGGTCACGAGCCGGCCGGCGGAATCGTACCGGTATGCGACCGTGATGTCGCGATCCGTGTCGGTTTCGGCGACCTCGCCGTCGTCGTAGTTCTGGATCGTCTTTACCACGCGGCCGGCGGCGTCGTATTGGGTTTCGTTGATGCGGCCGATGTTGTCGATGGTGCGGTAGGCATGGCCGGCGGCGTTATAGTCGGTCAGCGAGAGTTGGAAGTCGATGCCGGCTTGGGAATTGGCGTCTTCCACGGTCGTTTCGATGCCATCGGTCTGGCGAGACTGCTCGGCCACGTCGGGAATGCCGTCGGAATCAGCGTCGATCAGTATTCCGGTGGTTCCATCGAAGAAGTAATGCGTTTCGCTCGGCGCAGCCCTTGTCCTCGCGGCCGAAATTGGCGGCGGCAACCGTGCGGCCGAGGCCGTCGTACCAGTAGACCGCGGCGGTGGCGTAGCTGTCGGTGGCGTCGAGCAGGCCGGCGGTGCTGTCGTCGCCCGGGAACCGCTGATAGCTGGCCGTGGCGACTGTTTCACCGGCGGGGTCGTACCAGTATTGGGTTTGTTGGACGATGGTGTCGTCGTTGACATCCAGCGTAGCCAGGCCGGTCGTGGGGCTGTACAACTCGGCGGTCGATTCGCCGTGGCTGTCGTCGTAGCCGGCGTGCTGGGCGACGGTGTCGTCATAGCCGGTGTATTGGACAACGACTCGGCCGAGGCCGTCGTACTCGGTCTTGGTGAACGCTCCCGTAATGTAGGCGACCCCGTTGACCACGTCGATCGTCCCGCCTGTTTCGGTCTTGATGACGTTTCCATTCGGATCGTACCAAGTGTAGCTCGGCAGGTAGTCGCCGGCCGTCCCGACGCCGCTTTGATCGACGGTCACACAATAGACCCGGGATTCGTAGACGCGGCCACGGTTGTCGTAAGCGGCCGTGGTCTTGGCGCGGAGTTTGTTGGTGTTGTATTGGATGCCGCTGGAATAGCTGCCGTCGGCATACGTGTCGGTCTCGGTGACCCGACCGAGGTTGTCGTAGACGTAGTGCGTCACGACGCCCGCGGGCGAAAGCACGTCGGTTGCCCGGTTGCGCCAGTCGTATTCGCAGTAGGTAGTGTAGCTCACGTCGTCGGAGTACGCTGTGCTGGTCAGCAGCAATCCATCGGCATCGTAGGTGCTGCTGGAGACGCGGAGCATGTTGGTGTCCGCGGGCGCGGTGGCGGCGGTGGGATTGTGGGTTAGCCAATACTCGAAATCGTTCCAATCGATTCCGCCCGTGCTGTCGTAGTTCGTGGCCGGAACGGCGTCGGTGCCGATCCAGGTGCTGAGGACGTTGCCGGCGCCGTTGTAACCGTAGCAGGTGATCGTGCCATCTGGACTTTGCATCATCGCCTTGCGACCAACCGCGTCGTAGCCGTACTTCGTCTCGGTGTACTGGCTGTTGGCGATGTCGTAATAGGTCTTGACGCTGACAAGTTGCTTGTGGGCGTAGCTATAGGTCGTCCAGGCGGTATAGGATGCGTGAGTGTTCGCATTCGGGTCGCGAAGGGCGGCGATCAATTGGGCGGGCGTTTGCGTGTCCACGAGATTTCGTCTTGGGGCGAAGCGGCGGGCTTCCCCACACCACTGAATCATCGCTAATTGTGAGCACGGCCTGAATCTGCTCGGTCAGGTTGCCGTCGGCGTTGGTCTTGATGATCGAAACCGGATTGACCACCGTGAAGTTCGTCCAAACGTCGGTTGTGGTCTCGGTGGCGTAGCCTTGGAACGAGTAGGTCGTATGGTTGGCGTCGTCGTAGACGGTCCATGAAGCGGTGCGAACCGATACGCCGCCGTCGTCGGTGTGGGCGGGTCCGAGGGTCTCCACAGGTCGCTGCCGGCCGTCGTAGAAGTACTCGGTTGTCACCGTGGGGCCGTTTGCTCGTCGGGAAACTCCAGCCCGACGGCAGCGAGACGCCGCTGGGCAACGACATGCCCGAGTTGACGTTTTGGATGGTCTTTGTTACCAAGTCGGTCAGCGGATCGTAGACTTGGTAGGTCAAGTAGCCGTCGGCGTCGCGTGACCAGTCAGCAACATGCACACCGTTGGTGTATTGGTGGTAGACTGCCGCGTGGTCTGCGGTCCGAACCGTTTTGCTGCGGACTCACGGCGGGCAAGGTGGTGGTGTTCGTACGGAGATTGGTGGTGCCGTGGTACCAGTCCGGTGAATAAGAAGTGGTCACACTCTGGCTGCCGTCAACGTAGTCTTTCTGTGAAGCCAACGCGTAGACGGTCTGGCCATTGGCCGTGTGCTTATAGTAGCTGTACTCATGCACCGTTACCGCCGTGCCGTTGATGCCATCGGAGACCTGTGCCAATTTCAAGTAGTCAGTGACGCCGCCGGCCGTCCTGTAGCTGACTCCGGCGACGGTCGTCTCGGTGGCCTGCGGATCGGACGCGGTGTAGTAGGTGTATTTGTTGACCAAGCCGTGGTCGGCAGCAGAAATGGTCAAGTGATAATCCTGCCCTTGCGAATAGCCGGAAATCGCTTCTGACTCGGCATCGAGAGTAATGTGGCCATTGGCGTCATACTGGTAGTAATGGTAGGTGTGCTGCTGGCCGGCGGGGGCATTCGGATCGTAGAGTTCGCTGAAGATCGTCGAACCGAGGAAGTTTGTATAGACAGTGTAGATGCTTCTGTCCGACCGCGTCTCGATCGTCTTGCGGGTCCACGCATTCGTATCCGTCTGCTCGTTGGTGCCTTCGAAATACTCGTAGGATGTCGAACGCAGGTTGCCATAGACCGACTCGTAGGTAAGGCGATGGTCGGCGTTGTACTGGTAATAGAAGCAGGTGAAATCGGTGAGAGTGTACTGGTTATTCGTGCCAAATTGCTGGCCTTCGTCCAAGTTGGTCCAACGCCGCCAGTTGCCCGGAGAGACTCAAGTTGCTGATGCCGTAGGCAGTCGTCAGCGAACTGAAAGCGGCAGGCAGCAACTCCCGCTTCACCCCGTGGGTGAAACCGATTAGGTCGTCTGGATCGGTAGAATTCGGCGGATCGTAGGTCGCTCCAACATAGTAGCGGTAATAGATGACATCGCCGGTGGACCAACCGCCGTCGACCGGATACTGAGTGGCGACGGCCATCAAATCGCCGGCCACGCCATTGGTGTCGTTGTTGTCATAGTAGAAATACGACACCCTGCTGTCGGAAACCCATGCACTGGTCGACGCATCCCAGTGCCGGTAAGTGATCGAGCTGCGGAGCTTCTGGCCCGAAACGCCGTTGACGGACGTGTATTCATACAGTTCGGATTTGTCGGCATGAGTCTGGCCGGCGCTGGTGTACTGAATCTCGCTGGGATATTGGTAGGTGCTGTCGAAGGACGTACTGTAGTTCCCGGCGCCATCGGTCCACTGGACGACCTTGCTGCCACTGCCATCGGGAGAGATCGTCTCCTGCCACTGTCCGGTGGCAAAATGGACGTCGTCGGGCTGGGTAAACTTGTACTGAGTGCCGTCCTCCAAGGTGCAGAGCAGGTAATCCCCATTGCCATCGTTGTTGGTGTCGATATCCACCAACGTGGCTTTGTTGCCATAGTTTGGCGTGTAGGTGAGAATCGGCTCAGTCCAAGTCAGGTCTATTGGACAGGCACTCCCACTGAGGGTGATGGAGACAAACGTACCGGGATTGCGACTCATTTGGGGAACGGTCGCCGTTGCCGCGTCAGCGCCCCAACCAGTGACCGTGAACGTCGCGATAGCCGTATTGTCCCGGCCGGCATCCGCAGGCAGCGTACCGGCGCAGCCGCAATACGTGGCTTGGCCGGTGGCGTAATCACAGGGGTCTTGGGAACTGGCCGAACAGGGCGAGTATGGCGACCTGCTATCTGGAGCGGCAATCAACCGCAGCGTGGGCACCTCCGTCGCCACCCCGCCCGAAGCGATTCGCACCGTGATGGTGCCCGTGTTGCTGTAGATCATCCCCCAGTCCCAACTCCAATCGTAGCCGTCGGGGCTCCACGTTGACCACTGCGCGGAGGACGATCCGTTGATGCCATAGACCTGCTGCAAAGTGCCGGTCGCGGCGTCGCCGTCAAAAACCTCGATTTGCGTGCCGGCGGGGCTCGTGCTGAAGTAGCTCTCCCACAACTCGTAATTGCCGGGAGAGAGATTCGTGAAGGTGTAGGTAGCGTAGGCGTCTGGATCGACGCCGGACATCACACGATACTTGCCGCCAAAGGCGTGTTGCGAATAGACGGTCGAGAAGCCACCGCCAAACTCCTCGTAGCCCACCGCAGAGGCCGAACTCAGAATTGCCGTATCGGCGCTAACATCCAAGTTGCCACTGGCTGCCACTGAGATCGGCGGATGCTGGCTGTTCGTGGGAAACGCGGCTTGGGCGAAGACCGCCGCCGTCGTCGGGCCCCAACCGACGGTGGAAACCGTCAGCGACCAGTCGCCATCTTGATTTGTGCCAGCGCCCAACAGGGTATCGCCACTGTCCAATTGGTTATCGCTGTTGGCGTCGAGATAGAACGTTACGCCTGTGCATTCTTGATAGTAGTCGGCCACTGTCGCCGTAATGGTAGCCGTCATGCCGATGATGATCTTCGAAGATGTCACCGAAACGACTCCGCCGGGAATCAGAAGATCGTTGGGATCAGTGACCGTGAGGCCCGAGGCCCCAGGAGTGTTCAGCGTCAGCGTTCCGGTTCCAGCCAACGTCAGAAAACCCGTGCCGTAGATGGCCGCCGTCTGAGGATCGCTGGTGTCGAAGACCAACGAGAAATTGTCCGCAACGTCCCCCGTTCCCAATGAACCGCCGTTGCCGACTATCAGGGTACCGCCGTTGATGACAGTAGCATCCGTGTAGGTATTTTCTCCAGTCAGGGTAAGCGTGCCGCTGTCATTCTTTGTCAGACTGCCTGTGCCGCTAATCACCCCCCCGTAGGTCAAGTCGACGGCATTGGCGATCACCAACGCGCCGTTGTTGACGATGTCCTTGGCCAGCCACCAGTCGTTGTGGACGCCTTCACCAAGTCGGAGAGTGCCGCCGGAGATCTTGAGTGACGAAAACGTGTTGGCCGTATCGGGCGTAAGGAAGACGATACCGTCATTGCTGCCGCTGCCGCCGATTTCCAGCGTGTAATCACCGCTGATATTGCCGGTGATCCTGCCGACACCGAAGGCGGCCGTGATGCGAGCGTCACCAGCCAAGGTGACGTCGCCAGCCCACGTGGTGCCGCCGAAACGCAATGCACCGTAGCTGACGCCGGGTGATTCCAGCCAGCCTGTGCCGCTGATGGTAATGTCGTTGATGTAGGTTGCGCCGGCGGTTTCCGCCAGAATCTGCCCGCCAGGGAGAACATTGATCGCAGCGTTGCCGAAGTTCTCGGGGCCGGTGTAGTCTCGCGCCCGCGCCTGATCCACCGTCATCGTGCCGGTGAAGGCCGTGCTGTCGCCCACCAACACGTAATCGCCGACGTAACCGTCCGCAGTCCCGCCGGAACTGGCGAATTCTAGATTGCCGGAGCCGGCGTAGCGGCTGCCGATCCATTGGGAATCGTTTTGATAGAAGCGAACTGTGCCGTTCGGCCCGATGTTTACCACGCCGTTCGGCGCAGCACCGTACTCGGGACCGTTGCCCAATTGCAGTACGCCTTGGGCCACGTCGGTCTCGCCGGTGTAGTCGCCGGTGTCCCAACCGGTCATGGTCAGTTTGCCGCTGCCGGTCTTCACCAACGATAGGGTGCCACTGCCCCCTGCGCTGTCGCGCAGATAGCCGTTGAAGTAGTAGTCGGCCGTATTGTTGACCACCAGCGTGCCGTTGCCGATGCCGGGTTCGTATTCGGTGTTCTCGATGACGCCGACGCCCTGGATGCCGCCGAGCGTGACCGTGTGGCCGAAGAGTTCCATGCGGGCGTAGGGCAATGATTCGCTGAACGTGGCCACCGCGTCGGCGGGCACTTGATCGTCGCCTGCAAAGATCACGTAGGTATTGTTGTTGGTGTTGGCGAGCGTGAAGCCGAAATCGCCCGGCAGGGCATAGCCGGCCGTCTTGGCCAGGATCAATCGGCCGTCGGCGACCGTCGTGCCGCCCGTGTACGTGTTGCCGGCAGCCCCGGCGAGCGTCAAAGCGCCGAGGCCGGTCTTCGTAAGGCTGCCCGTACCGCTCAGGACGCCAGAGTAGACCGTGTCCTGACTGTTGCCGCCAACGGTGAGTGCGAGGGGCTGGTCTTGAGCGTTCGTCAGCGCGAAGGTCTTGCGAGCCCTGTAACCCGCCCAAGGCGAACGTCGTCAAGTTGCCGACGTCGAGCGTTCCGCCGCTGTTGTCCCAATCGAGCGTGCTTTGCGACAACGCGCCAGGGCAGTCGAGCTTCAGCGTGCCGCCGTCAATCTCCGTCGGACCGGTGAAGCGGTTCTCGCCAAAGTAGGCGTTGGCCCCCAGCGAAAGCGCGCCGGTTCCGGTCTTTAGCAGGCCGATGGTCCCGCCGAGCGTATCCGGACCGTCGTAGATCAAGCCGTTGAACGAGCAGTCGCTGGAGTTGTTGACCGTGACGATGGAATTCGTGGTCGGATAAGGGATTCCCCAGTAGTACGGCGTATAGGAATGCGAGTTCTCGATGATGCCGTGCCCTTCGGCGTCATTCAGGCCGGCCAGCGTTTGATTCTGGCCCAAGGTCACTAGTTCACCTGGGGCGGTGAAGTTCAGCGAGGAGTTGGGACCGAACTGGTCGGGCCCGCCGGTAATCAACCAATAGCCGCCCTGCATGTTCACATCGCCTTGCACGGCAGGCCCGGATGCACTGCAAAGAGCAATGAAGCCCCAGGTGAGGCTCGGGTCGGAGGAGACATTGTTCAAGCTGCCGGTGAAAGTATTCGCATTGGTGAGCCAGAGGTTGCCGTAGCCCATCTTGTTGACGCTGCCCGTGCCGGAAATCACTCCGCCGTAGACGTTGTTTGTGTAGGGAGCGGTATTGAAGGTTATGGTGGCGTTGTTCACCGCGTTGCCCGGCAAAGATGCGTTGGTGACGCCATCGCCGAATTGCAGCGTTCCGCCATCGACCGTCGTTCCGCCAGTGTATCCGCTGACGTTCGGGCCCACGAGTGTCAACGTGCCCGCCCCTTCCTTCACCAGGGCGAGCGTGCCGCTGCCCTGCCACGCATTGCGCATGATGCCGCCGAAGGCGCAATCCGCAGCGTTGTTGACCGTGAGCGTCGCGTTGCCCACGCCGGTCTCATCTTGGGTGTTCTCGATCACACCGGTGCCATAGAGGTCGGAAATGCCCGCCACCGTCGTCGAATGCCCTTCCAATTGAAGCTGCGGCCACAGACCACCGCCGAAGGTAACGAACGAAGCGGGAGAAATCTGGTTGTCCGCTTGCAAGGCGACCACCGCGCCGCCGTTTACCCCGGAGATGTTCAGATTGCCGGGCACGGCCACGCCGGCGGTCTTCCCCAGAAGCAGCACTCCCAACTCGACGTTGGAGTCGCCGGCATAGGTGTTCGCAGCATTGCCGCCGAGCGTCAACGAGCCAGTTCCCGTCTTCGTGAGACTGCCCAGGCCGCTGAGCGCGCCGGAATAGGTCGTGGTCCCGTTGTTGCCGCCAACGGTAAGCCCAATCGCCTGACTGGAGTTGTTCGTCAGAGCGATATTCTTGTCGCCGCTCAAACCGCCGAGAGTTACGGACGTAAGCGTGCCGAAGTTGAGTGTGCCGCCGGTGCTGGAATATGAAAGCGTGCTGCCGGCTAGGGCATCGGAGGTGGTGGTCGCCAGCGTGCCGGCGGAAATGGTCGTCGTGCCGGTGAAGGTATTGTGGCCGGAGAGCGTCAGCGTGCCGGGGCCGCTCTTCGTCAGAGAGCCGCTGCCAGAGACATCGCCGTCAAGTGTGGCGGTTGCGTCGTTGCCGACGCGCCAGCCCATGCTGATCCATCCGGCGACCGGGCCGCTGATCGTTGCCGATGCGCCGTCGCTCTCGGCGATTGCCAGTGCCCCGCTGCCGCTTAAGCCGCCGCTGATGCTCAGGCTGGAACCGGAATACTCGGTGAGTGCCACGTTGTTCATGCCGGAGACGCCGCCGACGATGGCCAGACTCGAACCGGTGTCCACCAGCACGGAAGCGTTGCCGCTGCCGGAAATCCCGCCGCTGATGGCCAAGCTGGAGCCGTTCCCTTCCGTGACGAGCAGATTGCCGATGTCGGAAATGCCGCCAGCGATCGTCATGTGCGAGCCGGACGGAATCGTCAGCGTCACTTCATCGGAAGCACTGATGCCGCCGCTCAGCGAGAGATTCGAGCCGTTGCCCAGGTCCAAGGTCAGTTCGCCGTCTCCCCCAACGACGCCGCTCGCCGTCATGCTCGAACCGGAGAAGACTCGCAACGTCAGGGTGTCGGCGTTCGAGACCGCGCCGCTAAGTGTAATGTTCGAGCCGTAGCCGACGGTAACGGCCGAGCTGCTGCCGGTGAAGTCCAGGTTGGCGGCAATCGAGGTTCCCACCACGCCGGAGTTGATCGTGACGCCATCGGTCAACGAAACGGCGCTGCCGGCGATCGAGAAGTTGTTCGCCGCGAACGTGATCGAATTCAACGAGCAGGCCAGATCATTCTGCGTCGCCGTCTGCGTGTTGCCGCTGAACACCACATCCGCCCCGGCGGTCGGTGCAACGCCGCCGGCCCAATTTGCGCCGTTACTCCAAAGGCTGTTGTTGCCACCACCCGACCAGGTTATGCTGAGGAGTTGTCGCTCTTCAAGCGCCTCAATCTGGAGCGATCTCCCCTTATGGCAACCGCTGTTGCAGCCGCTCTTGCATGTCCCCTTCTTCTTCGACCGGCCCAACAGACGACTCAACGACCATGATGAACGACGCATGAGAGAATCCTCCTACGCGAATACGGATAGACCATTGCATAGAACAGCGATCGCGGCACAGCCAAGCCAACAGAGCGTTCCCCCGGAGTAAGCGATTGTGCAGCTTAACAAGAGCGCCCCACTTAACCACAGAGTTTCGCGCCTCTATAAGTACATTGGGGGCAGAAGGCGAGTTTTATCTCGCGAATTCTTGGAAATCTACGCGGAATTCCAAAGTATTTTATCTGGCGCTCTCAGCTGGAGGGGTTTCTAGCGGTTCGGCCAGGTTCATGACGTCGCGCAGAAGCATCGCGCCCTTGGTCAATGCTCGCCATTTCCTTCTGGCCCGATAGTAACGACACTGAACCTCATGCGGACTCAGTTCCAGTGCCGTGGCAACCTCCTTGCTGCCTTCCCGCCAGAAGAACCGCCACCAGAATACTTCGTAGGTCTTTGCCGATGTCTGCTGACGCAACTTGGCCAGTGTGGCTCGCAGTTGTGCCCAGACCTCCCCCATATAACACGCGTCTTCCGGACTTAAGTCCCGAGACGGCAACGTCTCCGTCAGACACTCGGCGTCGAGAGAATATCGTGCCAAACAGGGGGCTGAGATGTGTGCCAACCGCCGAGCTTTTCGTCGTGCCACCGCGGTCAGCCAGGACGACAGGCTGCCGCGGGCGGAATTGTACGTCAGCTTTGGCAGTTGAGCTACGATCTCCCGCCAGACCTCCTGGCAGACGTCGTCCGATTCAGCGGCCGGCACACGGTGGCACGACGTGGCCACCACGCGGCGCACGACCAGAATATACCGCCGGTAGAAGTAATCCCAAGCCTGCTCCTGGCTTCGCCTGATGGGAAGTCCCGCGCATCTGCGCAGAAGGTACGATTGCACAGCGGAGACAAGCTCCGCATCGTCGAGCCATTCAACAGGCCACGGACATGCTAGATCCTGGCGGAGAGCGACCGCCGTGCTGATGATGGTAGCTCTACCCCACCCATCATTTGACAAGCAGAGCAGTTCACTGCTACTGAGGCTAGCAACGAACGCGACATGCAAGGTGGGCAATGGTATTCATGTTGAGCGAAAGAACCGAAGGAGAACCTGCAAATATTGAATTGCGATCTGTGCCTCGAAGCGGGCAGAGACAATCCCGATGGGGAGGTGCGCGACGCGGCCTAAATTCGAGACTGCTTCAAATCCGTTCGAACAACTCTCCACAACAACGCTTGGTCAAAGAACAATCAAACGACACGATGGCAATCGACAACCCAATCAGCCCGAAAGCGCAACACGAGGCAGACGCGGCCTCGAATCGACAGCAAGCCCCTGTTGCGCATATTTCATTGCCCTGCATCAGTTCCACGTTGCAAGGCTAGAACGAGATAGGAGGTAGTCTAACACTACACGGAAGACTGTCAACCGATTCTTCATTTGTTTTCTGCGAGTTTCTTGTCAATCAGTCGAACATGCTTCGATGTGCGGTAAACTGGATAAGCCATCTCCCTACATAGAGGGCCTCTTTTGACAATTGCGTTTGGCAAATAACCTCGCTGCGATTGTATAGATCGCGGCTGGGCTTTGCATGATGTGAGGAGAACGGCACGTTTCGCTGACAACAGTCTGTCACCCCCCGTTAGAAACGAGATGAAGCTATCGAAGGCAACAGCAGGCGGAGAGGATGTAAAGGCGAGCGATAAGGAGATGCTGCGCCCAGCGTGCGCAAGAGCGTTGTTTACTCGTACCGCTCAATGAACACCATGACCTGATAGGGCGGAAGGTGGTTCGCGGCGGCGGCGGCGTAGCCGGTGCCCACAGAGCCGGTTCCGGCAGGATGCACGTGCGTTGTGGCGCCGCCGTTCCAACCGACGTCGCCGAACGTGGGATCGTTCAACTTGAAACCGACAGGAAACTTCCCCTGAAGCCGACTGAGCTCGCGCCAACCTTGGGGGATGTTCAATTGCGTGTTGTACGTGTAGCCAACCCAGAGCTTGACAGTGCCAATTGGATCGTCCATGTAGCTGGCGTCGCCGAGGAAGCAGGAGTTCTTCTGGTCTACCGTGCATTGGATGATCTGGTTTGTTGCGACGTTGGGGTAGCGGCTGGGAACGGATGGGAACGTGACGCTGGCCTTCACGATCGGGTAGACCACTCCGCCGTAGGTACCGCCGTCGCACGGGTTTCCGCCGGAAAGAGCGTAGGCATAGCCGGTTCCGCCGGAGATGGATTTCGCCTGAAAAGGCCGGATGTTCTTGGTGACCCAGACGCAATACGGCAGGTTGCCGTACTTCATCCAGTCGTAGATCAGGGAATCGAAACCGGGCAGACCATCCCATGCGATGTAACTGTCCCCGGCCGGTCCCCACTGGATTGTGGAGTTCTGGCTTGGGAAGGACGAACACGTAACGCACACCGGGATCGTCGGATCGAACTTATAGGCCCAACCGTTTTGGCCGGCGGGCACATCCCATCCGCAAGTGCCGCAAAGAGTCACTCCGTGGCTCCACAAACCGTAGTTTCCATTGGTGGTCGGCGGCTTGTAGGAGTGCCCGCGGCCGTCCCAACGGATGATGGAATGCATCGGCACCGTCGCGCCGGTCAGGTTCCAGAAGGCAACCCGATTGGGAATCGTGCATAGCTCGATGAGCCCGAAGTACTGATCGTTGTACTGCCCGTCCTGGTAGAGGTCGTAGTCCAGGAATTGCACAAACTTCGCGTCGCCGCCAGGCCCGTTGCGCAGCGTCCAGCGGTCGCCGTTCTTGCGGATGTGGACCCAATCCCAGTGTCCGTTGTCGGTCCAATCGGAGGGACACTTCTGAACCAGCGCCGGCGTCAGGCCGTGAATGCACACCCGCCCGGTCTTGCCGTTGGGGATTGGCTCCTGGGTGATGCCAAGGATTGCCACGCCGCGATCGTTGAAATGGCTGCTATCGGGGCGGTAGCCTGGAAAATACGGCCGGTCGGCGAAGGCGACGGCCCGCTTGATCGGCTCGCCAGGTGGGACACAGACGACCGCCGGCGACCACATCGGCCAGTCTTCGTTGTTGGCACTGAGGTTCTTGACCAACACGACGGTGCCCAATTCCCGGCGGTTGTGCGGAATCGCCGCCGAGCCGCCGCTCTGCTTCAACTGCTCGATGTAATCGGCGGCGTCATGCAGGGCATTCAGGCCCGAGGCGGTCGGTTGCCAGCGATCGCCGGCATTCAGTGGTCTGGTGTCGTCAGCCATGTTTTCAACTCCCAATCCCCAGCGATCCGAACGAGGACGAATCGTAGACACGTTCGACGTAGACGGCGTCCGGCCGGCGGGCCAGTGCGTCGGCGTCGGTGTCGTGCTCCTCGATGTAATGCACCCAAAGGTACTCCCAGCCGGCCTTGTCCACACCGGTGATGTCGCCGATGCTCTGCGCGGTCACGTCGTCGTTCTGGTCGAACTGGTAGGTGATTTCGATAAGCGTGGGGTTCTTGCTCGAACCGGAGCCCTTGGCGCCGCGAAACAACACTTGGCCTTCCGCAAACCCACGAAATGGGGCGGCGTTGACCTTGCCGGTGATCGCCTTGAGGGTCTGCGAGTAGGCCCAGTTGTAGGTGTCGATGGGCAACTGCCACGTCTCGGACCAACTGAACTTGGGCACGACGATCTCGCAGCCCTCGACGCCGTGATCGGTCACGCCGATCGCGCCCTTGTGGTCGGCGGCGATCTTGTTGGGGGGCGCGTATTTGTGGATGGTTTCGAGGCTTTGCGTGATTTTCTGGCGGCCGCCGGTGGTGTCGAAGGCGAACTTGAAGTCCTGCTGCTCCGGCGGCTTGATCGGGCCGTAGAGGATGACGATGATGTGCGATTCGGGGCCCTTCTCCTCAACGGTGGCCTGCTTGCGGAAAAGCGGAATGTTGTTGACGGTGTAGGTTGGTGGGCTGGCGGCGACGGCCATCGCGCGGGCGATCTCGGTGGTTGAAGCACCCCAGACGGCGTAGGGGATCTCCGCGCTGGTCGGATCGCCCGAGGTGGTGCGGATGCCGAACTGTTCGATGACGAATCCCACGGCAGTAACTCCTATGCCAGCATGATTCCCTGGTTCATGTTCCGTTCCATTCGCTCCAAGGCGGCGTTGGTGCGGTCGGCCTTCTGGTTCATCTCGGCCAGATGCTGTTCCATCTTCTGTTCGAGGTCGCCACCGGAGCCCAAGCCGCTGAGGGCCGCGCCGCTAAAGGTGCCGACCACACTGGCCTTGGCCTCGGCCAGGTTGCCGGCGACGTCGGGGATCTTCTTCGCGGCGCCACCGCCGGGTGCCTGGGGACCGTTGACCGCGGCCATCGCTCGGGCGGCCTCGGCCCGGGCGTCTTCCCATTCCTTCTTGGCTGCGTTCACCTCGTCCTGCGAACGCTTCAGATCGTCGGCATACTGCTTCTGCCGAGCGGCGTGCTTGGCCTTCCGTTCGTCTTCCAACGCCCCGAGTGTGCCGGTCCGCTCCTGGTCGATCTCCTTTTTGCGATCCTCGTAGGCCTGGCCGGTGGCCGCCAGCTTTTCACGGGTCTCCTGTTGGCGGTGTTGGGCGGCCTGGTTGTACTCTTGATCGAGAATCTTCTTGGCCCCTTCGGCGGTCTGCGGATCGTACTGGCCCATCAGCGCCATCAAGTCGATCCAGCGCTTGCTGACCCAGTTCGAGGCCGAGTTCCAGCCGGCAACCACCGCGTTGGTGAAGATCGTCCAGGCGGCGGTCATGCCGGTCACCAGCAGGTTCCAGCCCTGCTGGATCGCCGCCCAGGCATTGGTCATAATGCCCGCCAGGCCGTAGACGGCGTCGGTCCAGACGCTCATAAACATCTCTTTGAAGCCGATCCACGTCTCGGTAAGCCAGTTGACCCCCTTTCGCCATTCCATTTTCAACATCGCCCAGAGCACCTTGGCGGCTGCGCCGATGTCGCCGGCCGACAGGGCGGCGGTAACGGCCTGCCAGGTGGTGGCGACGTCGGATCGCAGCGTGGCGAACATCTGCCGAATGCTGTCACAATATCCACCGATCGCGTTGGCGACTGCTTGGACCGGGGCGGTGTCGCGGGCGAGATACACCAAGCCGGCGCCGGCGGCCGCCAATGCCGCGCCCAATAACAGGGCGGGACTGACCGTGGCCGAGAGAATCGCCCCAATCGCAGCGACGGAACCGCTTACCAGACTGAATCCGAATGCCGCCACCTTCGCTGCAAACCCGAGCCCCAAGCAGCCCCGCCGGCAGCGCCAGCGCAACGGTGCCCATTGCCAATTCCCGGACCAAGGAGCGGTGGTTGGCAATGAAGTCGCTCAAAATCTTCCCGACCACGCGGCCGAGCTTGGCGGCCTCTTCGAGCGGGCCGGCAATCGCCTCGCCGATCTTGGCAAACACCCCCACCCCGGTCTGCCAGAGTTGGCTGAAGGCGAAATTGAGCCCACCGGCCATTTTGCGAAAGGCCGTATCGGTCGCCCCGGCCTTGCCGGCCATCAGTTCCATGTCCTTGGCCAGCCCGGGCAGATCGCCACGCAGGGCCAGAATGCCGCGCAGGGCCCGGATGTTCGGGAAGATTTCGGCCATCTGCTCGGGCGTCGCCCCGGCCAGCGCCTGCATCACGCCCAACAGCCCCTTGGTTCGCAGGGTGTTGCTGTTCAGTTCGACGCCATACTGCCGTGCCGCGGCAATCGCCTTGGCCTGCGGCTCCAAGAAGTCCTTCATGATGTTCTGCAGGGCGGTGACCGCCGTGTCGGCCTGCAGGCCGTTGCGAGTCATCGTGGCCAGCGACGCCCCCATCTCGTCCATCGACAGCCCGGCCTGGGCGGCGATGGCCGTCACGTCGCCGATGTGCTCGGCCAACTGCGGGAAGGTCAACACGCCGCGCTGCACGGTTTGGAAGAGCATGTCGCTTACCTGGCCGGCGTGGTCGGCCGACAGACCGTAGGCATTCAGGACGGAGAGCAGGGCAGTAGTCGAGGTGGCCGTATCGGTGATCCCGCCGCGGGCCGACTTGATCGTCTCCCGCAAGACGCCCATCGCGTGTTCCGGCGGGACCGAGGCCGAGAGGATATCGTAGAGCCCCTTTGAGAGGGTCGCGGTCGATTCGCCGAACTCCTGCGATAATCCCCGGATGCCAGAGCGGAAGCCGGCCATGTACTGGTCCGGTTGCTTGAGCATGGTGGAGACCATCCGCATCTGCCGGTCGAAGTCGCCAAAGGCCTTGGCGCCGGCGCCGAAGAAGGCGGCCCCGCCGGCCGAGAGTCGCAACAGGCTCCTGCCATAGGCGTCCACTGCCGTGGCAAAGCTGCGCAATCGCTTCTCGGCATTGGCCAGGCCGCGCAGCAAACTGTCCTGCTCCAAGAGCAGTTCGACATAGGCCGCACCCGCTCGAATTGCACCGGCGACAGACATAGTAGGTAGTGGATGGTGGATAGTGGTTAGTGGCTAACGGTCGAACTTCCGCCCTCCGCCCTCCGCCTTCCGCCCTCGCAAAGTCCTCGCAAACACGTCACCTTCATCTTGATGTCACGGTTCTTCGCCGTCGTCGGTTTTCCATCGGCGAAGGGATTGAACTCCCACGGTTCGAACGGTTCGGGGTGTTCGTCGGTGTCGCGGTACGGATTGGCCAGCAGCGCCGAGAGCTGCGCGGTCCGCTCCCACTCGGCCCGCTGGCGGCCCTTGGCCATCGTGATTAGCTCGGCGAGGGTTCTTGGGCCGGCGTCGACGCCGACCACACCGGCAAGCTCCCAGCAGAGCCAGTACCAATCGGCGGCAGTGTCGCGTCGCTCTCCTGGAGCTTCTTGAGTTCCGGTTCCAGGATCGCGTCGATCGCCGCGTCGAGTTCCCCGCTGGCCAGCCGGGTCTCCATCAGCGTCTTCGCCTTGGCGGCGAACGCCTGGCTCTTCACCAGAACCTTCTTGAGCACCGTCCGCCGCCCCTGCGGGAAAAAATCGACGGTCTCCTCGATGACCGCGTCCAACACCTGCTCCAAGACGTCGCCGCCCATCGCCCGGCCGAACTCCTCGTCGCTTATGCCTTTCTCGTCGCACTGCGGCTTGCACAGGGCGTAAGCGATGTCGCAGACCAGCGGCGGGTAGGCCACGACCTTCTTCAGCAACTCGCCGTCGGGGTCGACCAATTCCAACAGGTTCACCTTCAGCGGCTCCCCCAGGTACTCGATCGGGGCTTTCATCACCCGCTTGATCGCATTGACGTCGATAGCGATCGCCCACTCGCGTCCGGCAGTGTCTCGAAAGGTCTTCATGAAAACGTGCTCCAATCTGTCAGGGAAGGAGACCACAGATGAACACGGATAGACACAGATCAAGATGTGGCTCTCTCATCCGTGTCCATCTGTGTTCATCCGTGGTTTCATCTCTATCCTCTTTGCGGTCCATGCCGCTACGTCCCACCGCCGCCGGACCAGGTCGGATAGCGGCTGACGTAGGTCGGTTTGATGGTGAACTTGTACTTGATCGCGTCTTCGAGCTTCTCGTCGCGGTCGGCGCCGAGGATCTCGAAGTCGGCGTCCAGGCCGTAGCCGTCGTCCGCGTCCTTGACGAAGAAGGCCATTGGCGTGTCACTCATAAAGGCGGTCAGGATCTGCTGCATCGCGCTGTCGCCGGAATCGTCGACAACCTCGAAGGAGATTTCCGCCTCCTTGAGCGCGCCTTTGACCATCGACCAGCGGGTGGCCCGTGAGGAGATCTTGGTTTCGCTCTTCTTGAGCGACACGGTCACATCGCCCACGGTGTTCAACAGCGTGTTGGCCGTCGAACCGACAGCCCCATAGTACAACTTGGCGTCCAGGGATACGCGAACGGGCATGATGGTTGCTCCTTGTTATCAGTGAACGGAGTTCGACCAGAGCATCGGCAGGCTCGGCATCTCGGCCTTTAGCGCCGGGCCCATGAACGGCCGGGCCTCGATCGGCTTGCCGCCGATGTACTCCGGCCCGTAGAGTTCCGCGTTGAGCCGATTGGCCCGATCGGCCTGGGTCTGGGTCGTCAGCTTGGCATAGGTCACCCATTTGCCGTCGGCCACCCGCTTGGTTGTTTTGCCATGCCGGCCGCCGATGCGGATTTCACCGGCGCCGCCGGGCCTCCGCAGCCGCCGACGCGAGTTCTTCCTGACGATGCTTGGCCCGCCGTATTCCAGGATGGGCGGCACCCGGCCGACGGTGCCCAGCGGCGTCGGGCCGATCACCACCGATTGACGCCCTGTGTCGAAGCCGAAGTAGATCAGGTTCCGCAGCGTTCCGACGTGCGAACTGGGCGGCTCGCCCGGACGCGACACCCGCTTGCGCTTGCGGATCGACGATTTCGCCCGGCGGCGGATAAAGGCCCCGCCACGGCCGAGCGCCTTGACGTTGGCGCTGCCGAGCGCGTCGATCACCGCGCGCCGGTCGAAGAACATCGATTTGACGTCGATTCGCAAAGTCATCTGGTAACACGAAACGTGAACACCAGCAGGCTGGTGAACTGCCCGTGCTCCTTGAGGTGTTTGGGGTCGTAAATTGGCTTGTTTTCCGTCTTCGCCCAGTGGGCCTGCTCATACCCGGCCAGTCGCTTGTGGCGGAGGAGGTCGTCGATCTCCTCGACCAGTTGCATCAGTGCATCGATGGCCGCCGTGTCCAACCCCGGCGGATCCTGCTTGGCCACCCGTTTTTGGATGGCCACGTGGATCTTGTACTCGGCTCGGTCCCGAGTGCGATCCGCCGTCTCTTCGTCCAGTTCGGCCGGCACGACCGAGACGTGCAGGGTGTCCATCTCCTTCAGATCGAACTCCGGCAGGTAGTGCCGCACGGCGGTAAACGGCTGGCTCAAGCTGGCCGCGTTGAGCGCGGCCGCCACCGCGTCGGCAATCTGGATAGTGGTGCTGGGCATGGCGTCCTCTTAGTAGTAAATCTCTTGGGCCTGAATCGTGGCCGACCAGCGAATGTTGCTGGCGGCAGCCCCGGTCACGGTTATCACCAGCGCCTTGTTGGTGTTGTCCGCCGTGATTACCGGGACGGGCCAGCCTACCGGGTTGATGTCGGCGCCGACGGTCTGCACCGAGCCTTCCAGCGAGACCGTGTTGACATAGTTCTTGACGATCACCTGCCGCAGGAAGAATGCCGAGGTTCCGCCCGACTGGCGGCCGGCAATCATCACCAGGCAGGCATAGGTCTTGTTTATGGCGCAGATGAAACGGTTGCTCGTGCTTTCGAACGCTCCGTTGGGGGCCGCGCCGTCGATGGTCAGCTCGGTCGGCGTAGCGTCGTAGGTGGCGCGGCAACACCGTTTCCGTGTACTGCGAGTCCCCGGACATCGCGAAGCGGCCGGACGACAAGGCCCGTTGGTAGGGCTTGCTGGCCGATGAATAGCCGCCGCTGGCGTGGGCGGCTTGCGCCGAGGCGATCGTGTTCTCTCCTTCGGCGTGGGCGTTGGCACCCGTAGCCGATCCGGTTCCCTCCTGCACCTTGCCGGCAAGGGTGAACGTGCCGTTGGTCTTGATGGGCACGTCCGTCTTCAGGATCGACGAGGTCAGATTGCCGTTGGAATCGAAAGAGGCAAGGTAGTCGACCGCCGAGTGGCCGCCGGCCGAGACCGTCGCCGCGCCCGCGGCTCCGGGCATAGGCGTATAGGTGCCCGCATTGGGGGTGGTTCCCGGAAAACTGGTTGTGGACGAACCGTTCCACAACGGTGTCGCCGACGATACCGTGGTTCCCTGACAGATGCGCCAGTAGTACATCCCGGGCATATACATGTCGTAGCGGAGCCACCAACCACCGCCCACACGCTCGTAGGCCGGCGAACTGTTGTACGTGCCATTCTGGGCGTAGGTGCCGGTGGCGTCAGGACTGATGATGCCGGTGACCGATACGCCTGCATCTCCGGCAGCGACCTTGTCCGCCTTGGCGGCCAGGCTGGCGGCCAGGTCCATCACATCCGACTGGGCATGGACATGTGCGGGGTTCTGATATCTGACGGGGCTCGATTCCATGTTTGGGTATCCGTGCTACGCAAAGATGCGATAGGCCACTCCCTCACCGTTTACCCCTACCTTCACGACGATCTTGCTGGCATCGTCGATGGCAATCACCACCCCCGAGATCGAGTTCGGCAGAAGCGGCATGCTCTGGCTGGCGCTATCGCCCAAGAACACCGGTTTCGTGTTGGTTCCGACACCATCGGAATTGCATAACGGGCCGATCCAGACACAGCGGCAGGGCGTCGGTGCCGATACCAACGGCTGCGGCGCGGCAGCCGATGCGACGGTCTTCGTGCCGCCGATCATCGAGGTTGGCGGTGTTGTACTCCCGCCGGAACCGCCGTCGACCAGGATTGCTCCGGTCGCCTCGTTGATCTCCACGTCGGCCGAACTCAGCCAGCGTCGCGTCATGTTATGGCCTCCGTCAGAACCTCGGTGGTGTGAATCCGCAACGTCTTTCGATAGGCGTCGCTGTAACGCCAGCAGGGCTCCTTGCCTGGTGCAGTGACTTCGTAAACGAAAACCTGCTGCCCCTGGGTTTCTCGAACTCGATCGCCACGCTCGGGAACCGATGGAGTTCCATTGAGCACAAGATCGGCCGCCAGCACCAGGAAGTCCCGCGACTCGTGCCGCACCAGTACGCCGTAGCCGTCGTCGACCTCGAAGGTGGTCTTGCCGATGGTGGCCGGAAGCTCGACCGACTGGCTGCCGCGCACGTAGCACACCGCCTGCGCGGCGTGCTGCATGCGCTTCGCCTCCAGCCAGTCGGACGCCTGCTGCAACAGGTCAGCCATCGTTGCATCCTCGAATCACTGACTCAGTCGGACCTGTACCGTCGTGTCCGCGTCGGCAGCGGCCTTCGCGGTCTTGCCCAGATACTTGTTGGCCCCGGCCTCATCGTCGGTCTTGGCCTGCTTATCGGCGGTGTCCCAAAAGACCTTCGCGCCAACGGTGATCGCCGAGCCAGCCGAGGTCGCCTTCGGAAAATCAAACACACCGCTTACGGCCAGCGAGCCGGGCGTGCCCGCCGGGATCGGTGTGCGGGTCACGCCCACCAAATCTCCTTGAACGACGACATCGCCAGCGGCCACAGCGCTGCTGGGGGTGTAGTCGATCGCCTTTCCTTCCTGCACAAACGTGACGGCCATCGGTTCTCTCCCTTGTCGTTAGTTGTCCTGCGGTAAAACGGTTCCATCCGGAACACAAAGGTCCACGAAGTACCAGAAGTCGGCTCGGATCTTCGCGTCCTTTGTGTTCCCGATGGATACGAAAACTCAGACCTCGCCCTTCGATTTCACGCCACCCCGTGGATCTTGCTTACTCACGCCAAAATCGTGATAGCCCTTGCAACGGATGCCCAGCACCGAGAAATCGGCCTCGGCGGTCTCGATCGTTGGCGCTTCCTGGCCGTTGAGCAGCGCGACCTCGATCACCGGCAGGTCGGCGGGGTCGGCCAGCAAGTACCAGGCCTTGCTGGAATAGCCCTCGTACTGCTTGTTGGCGAGGTAGCGGCTCACTTCCACCCGGAACTTCCCTTGGTGCGGGTTGTTCGTCGGGTAGCTCTTGTTGGTGGTGTTGTCGCGGATCTCGACCGCCTTGAACAATTGAGTGCCCATCGCGCTGAGCGAAGTGGGGACCAGCAGAATCGCCGGCATGATGCCGATCGGCTTGCGGTCGCTGTCGACTTGGTCCATGAAGGCAACCTCCGCCTTCGTGGAACCGTCAATCGTCAAAGCCGTGTCGGCTCCCTCGAAGTAGTTCCCGCTGTTTGCCGCGAAGAAGGCGGAGTTCTTCAAGAACTCGGCCCAGAAGACGTCATTGATCTTCAGTCCCGAGCCACGTCCCAACTTCCTCGGCACCGTCGTAATGGCGCCAAGATCGTCGTTGAGGATGTCGCGGCGATCGATCGAGAGCATCAATCCGTAGGTGTCGGCCTTGTTGGTGTAGGTCTCGTTTCCCAAAGTCCCATGCTTGATCTCGCCGCCCGGTGGCACCTGCTCGTACTGATCCTTGCCGATCAGGCGGTAGCTGGTCACCGCCTTGAAGTCGGAGACGTTCCGCACGGCACAGATATTCCGCCAGGTCCGCTCGACCGCGAAGAAACCCTCCAACAGGAACTTGTTGGACACGTTTGAGAGAATGCCGCCAACGTCGATCGTCGAGAAGCCGGCGGTCAACTCCGGATGGAAGGCGAAACGCAACACGTCGCGGGCCTCGCGGAAGTTGCGGCCCGTGTAGCCGTTGGCCCAGGCCGCCTCCAGCAGCAACTCCTGCAGTCCGATGCCACCGCGGAATCGCTTGTCGGCCGCATCCAGCGTCCGTTCGTCGAAGAGCTTTTCGACTTGCTCGAGCTTGGCGGTCAACATGCAGGCCGCTTCCAGCAGATTGTCGGTGACGCCATGACTGGCTCGAACCTGCACCGCCGGTGCGATCGGTCGGTTCTCCCGCAGCATCTCCAGCTCCGTTCGCATGTCGTCCCAACCCTCGCGGATCGCGCGGGCTTCGAGTTCCGGATGCCTGCCGGCGCAGCGGCGACGAATGGCGTTGATGCGGCTGGTCTCGGCCGCCGCCTCGGCCCGCATCCGCTCCACGATGTGCGTGCCCGGCAGTTCGGGATTAACACGCTCCGGCACCGCCGGCGCTGGCGAGGTGGTGGTGTCGGCAACCGCTCGGGAGGAGGGAGAAAACGGCTGCGCAACGGCGCCTATAGTAATAATGTCTTCCACCTCCGAAATCTCCTCCGTATGAGGGGTGGCCTTCGCCGCGACGCTGGCGCTGGTCTGACCGTCGGCCCCCAGGTCGACGAAGCTGATCTCGCCCAAGGTCGACTTGCGAACCACGTTGACCGGACCGGTGAAGTCTCGGCCGTTGACCAACACGCGCTGGTCGGGACGGATGAACTCCTGCTCCTCGACGCTGGCGCCGATCGAGGCCTGCCAGGGAAAACCATTCCTGGCCGAGGTGACGATCTCCTTGGCCGCGGCCGTGTCACGAGACACGGTGCCCTTGGCCAACAGCTTTCCGTTGTCGATCTGGATCACGTCGGTATGTCCGACGCCGCTTTGCATGTCGTGGCCGAAGCGGATCGGGCGGTTTTGCGAGGGGATCGCCAGGCCGGCCAGGTCGACAATCACCGGCCAGCGCAGCCGCCGACGCGCATCGGCCCGCCGGTGTAAGCGAGCATCTCGAACCGCGGCAGCCGCGGCGCGCCGTCGGCGCCGGCTTCGACGTCCGCCTCGCCGTCGGCCAGGGCCTCGATCTTGATCGCACCGGGATCGCACACAAAACTCAACTCCGCCGGATTGTGAACCGTTTCACGCGGCATTTTCGGGTTCCTTCTGGTTAGGGTTCTTTTGCTGGGTAAGGCTGGATGCGGCCCGGTCCGTCGATAGGCCCAGTTCCCGCATCAGGGAAATCTCTTTGGCCCGCTGCCGCAGTTCGCTCTCCCAATCGCGGCCCTGCCGGGCGAACTCGAAGGCCAGCGTGGTGGTATTGCTCTCCAAACGAGTCGCTTGGGCGTTGGCCTCCTTGGCCGGATCGACGTGTTCCTGGCCGTCCCAGAACCACTGATGGCCAAGGTGGCGGAAAGCGGCCGTCCGCATCCAGAGCGGCAGCAGCTCGCTGATGAGAATCGCCTCGTCGAGCCACGCCCGCAGCACGCGGTCAAGCACGGTCAAGCCCATTTGGGCCTGGTCGACGCGGATCGATTTATAGTAGGTCTGGTGATCGAGTCGGCCGGAGGCGTAGTTGTATCCCGAGCTGTTCCCATAGGCCACATTGAAAGGCATATTGAGACAGCGGCAAATTTCGTTGAGGATTTCCTTGGCGAACTCGGAAAACCCTGTCGGCGGCTGTTCGGCGTGGACCTGCGAGAGCTTCCAACCTCCCGGCAACACCGTGGCCATGCGGCGTTCGAGTTCCACCAGATCCATCGGCTCGACCGGATCGGCCTCGCCGTTGGCCGGGGCGTCGGTGTAGAGCACCGCGGCGAAATCGGCGGCCGTCTCCGCCGCGGCAATCACTGCCAGGGTGTAGCGCCGCAGTTGCGCAAACAAGGGCAGGGCAGGGGTGATCTCCGGGATGCCCCGCGTCTGACCTGGCCGATCCGTCCGAAAATAGTGGACCATCGCCCCCGCCGGCACCCGATCGTAGTCCAGCAAGTACCGCATCAGCAGATCGCCGGGATGGTTTTTCAGGACGTGGTACTCGATCGGATTGCCTTGGGCGTCGAAGACGATTCCATCGACGGCGTTGACGCCGAACGACTGGGGCGTCAGCAGCGGCGTGGCGATCTGGTCGGCCTCCAACAGCCGCAGGTCGAGCTTCACCTGGGAGTCGACCTTCGCGTTGGCCACCAACATACAAAACGCCTCGCCCGACTCGGCGCGGGCCATCCGCATCGTCCGCAGCTTCTCGGGCAGGCTGACGGCGTCGGCCCAACGCATGAACTCCCGCTCGACGATGCGGTTGGCGCCGGCGTCTTCGGTGAGCATCTGCAGCCGGGGCCCCGTGCCGACACAATCGTTGGCCAGCGTCGAAACGATGCCGCGGGCGTAGCTGTTGTTGGCCACCTCGTAGCGGGCGCGGCTGCGGAGCGTGCGGCGGACCTGGGGGTTGTTGGCGGCTGAAGCCGAGAGCAGATCGGCGTTAGCCCAGTGGCGGCGATTCTCCTGCGTGGTCACCGCGGCGTCGTAACGCCCGCGGACCCGCACCGGGGCGTGCAGCGTCCGTAGCGGTCGCCGATGCGAGTCCTTGCCGTGGATACCTTTTAACCAACTGAACATCTGCTGTTTGCCCGTCAATCCGTTCCCGGTGGAACCAGCTTCTTGAGCCCGACGCCCAGTCCCTTCCTGCGAGCTGCCTTCTTGCTTTCCAGGTAGCGGTCCGCCGCGATCTGGTCGGGCAGCGGGTGCTGCTCCATGCTCCCCGAGTCGCCCGACGCCTTGGCCGGCGCCTTGGCACTGTCGCTGATGGCTTCGCTCAAATCCTCGGGCATAAGGCCGCCTTCCTCTCGGTCGTCTTCCTGGCGTTATAGCGACGAACGCCGCCAACCCGAAGATTTCTTTAGAGGGGGTCGAGAGAAATTTTCTGCGCCGGCATTTGTGGCGTTGCACCGCCGAGAATCGCGCCCGCTTTCGTGGTGCTGCCGGCCTGTGTTCTATGCCCGGACGGGCGACACTTTGGAACAAAGTGGCCATCGCGCAACCGATCGGAGATGAAGCGGCAGCAGGCGGCCAATGCAGCACGGCTCTGTGGTGAATCTCACAGACGACGGCACATCCAGAACCCCAGTTCCGGCGGCTATTCAGCGTTTTGGATTCCGCAATGGCAATCTTGGACGGTGTCGACCGGATGGGCACGACGGGTTCGCTCGCCACATGGGGGATGCCGTTAACGGCACGTATTTTGACACAACGTTCGAGGTTGCTAGAATGAGGGGAACCGGGGGCGGCCGCGGCGATCGCAGTCTGGCCGACGTGCGCAGAAAGGTGCCATAGGATGCCTTGGCTTTCATTCTCGTTTCTCGGTACCGGAAACATGGTGCTCTGTCTTCCAGGTGGTCGAGCGCCGCTTACGGTCCGGAGCAGTGTCACAGAGCAGTTACCTTCTGACATGGTCGCGGCATTGGGGCAACCGGTGGTTGTCTCCAGTGGCAGAGAGATTCCGCATGAGATTCACGCGGCCTAACCATGCGCTGCAGCGCACAGCGGCGGGCCGTCGCGGATGCAATCGCCGCGTCACGCGGCCGCCGTCGCTGAGCTTGGGTCGTTAGGGCGATGAATGAAGTACGCTGCGAAAAAATTGGAAGAGCATAAGCCTGCCGCGACGAAGGTCACTCGTCTCTTTCTTGCAGCGGGACTTTGGATAGGTGTTGGCGTCATGCTCCTGTTATTGGCCGTATCATGGTTACTGGAGACCGCAAAAACGGACTGGTATGTGTTTGCTGGTTGCGGGGTGGTCTTGGCGTTGCTTGTTCACCATTTTGGATTCTTGAGGATCGTGGAGAAGAACCTAGAAAGAATCCTTCCCGGAGATGAGAAGAGGTGCATCTTTTCCTTCATGCCCTGGAAGAGCTATCTGCTTATTCCGATCATGATTGCGATGGGAATCATCCTGCGTCATTCGGCGGTCCCGAAGGAGTATCTGGCGATTCTATACACAGGTATGGGTTTGGCACTGATATTGTCGAGCGTGAGATACGTGAGAGTTCTTTTGAGAGAGATTAAAAGACAGACATTGGCCTAACCAACGCCTGCGCTTTACGTCGCCAACCGCACCGAAAGTAAGGCCGATCGGTAGGCTCGCTCGCGTCGCATCACGTCCTCCGTCTTCTCGGAAGCGTCAGACTACCGCCCTTTTTCGGAACAGCGGTCCGCTCTTATCGCTTCTTCCGTTGCACCGCCGAGCGTTTCAGCCGCGTTCGTGGCGTTGCAGGCTTGCGTTTCACCGCTGGTAGGGTGTTCGCTCTACGATCCGCACAACGACGCGGACGGCCCCGTGTTATCTGCCCCCAAACCACCGGAGCGGGTGCGACGAGACATCGACATGTTCTGGACGAGCTTGCTTCGGCGGTCCCTAGGAGTTATGCTCGGTCTTGTGGGAGAGAGCGAACTTACTATTTGTCGACGCGTGAGTCTTTCCGGGCACGGCATCCTTGCGACGGTGGCCGCCACCATTGCGGCGGTGCTCATTTTTCCAATGAGCGGGCAGGCCGCGAGGGAAGTACATCCGTTGATGCGAGACTTCATCGGCATCAACGGCCACACCACGCAGTTCAAGCCCGCGCTTTACCGCCCGGTCTGCGGCCTGGTGCGCAGACTATCATCCGGTTTCCTGGGACTTGGGTGCGCAGACCCCCAAACTCCCGCCGTTTCCGTTCGCGAAGAACCGCGTGGACTGGAGCAAGGTCTACGGCTCATGGCGCGCACACCGTTGGAACATCGACGCGTGTCTGATGTTTGAGTCGATCAAGCGCGAGGCGTGGACGGACATCGAGGCCGACGCCAGGGCTTATGCGACCGCATTTGCACGCGAGTTTGGGCCGTCGGGAAAGCGCGGGCTCGTCGACTCGGTGGAGATCGGCAACGAGCCGGGCGGGTGGAGCGACCGCGATTTCAGCCGGATCTTCCGGGCGACGGCGGAAGGACTGCGCAAGGGCGACGCCAAGCTGAAAATTGCCACCTGCAACCTCACCGTGGGGCCCAGCGGCAAGTACGATAAGAGCGTGGCGTGCCTGGCGGAGTTTCCGGCACTTTTCGACGTGTTGAACGTCCACACTTACGCGCAACTCGAGGGCTGGCCGACCTGGCGCCGCAGTTATCCCGAGGATCCGAAGCTGCCGCATTACCTCGACGATGTGAAATCGCTTTGCCGATGGCGCGACGCTCACGCGGCGGGCAAGCCGATCTGGATCACCGAGTTCGGCTATGACAGCACGACGAAGCCGCAGGAGAAGAAGGGCACGTTCGCGAAATGGGTCGGCGTGACGGACGCGCAGCAGGCGCAATGGCTGGTGCGTTCGCTCCTTGTGTTTTCGGCGATGCCCGTGGAGCGGGCTTATATCTACTTCTTCAACGACGATGACAAACCCAGCGTTCACGCGAGTTCCGGCATTACCCGTCACTTTCAGCCGAAGCCGTCGTTTTATGCCCTTGCGGATCTGCAACGCGTCCTGGGCGATTTTCATTTCGAGCGAATCGTGGCGAACGAGCCGGGCCGGCTGCGGGTTCAGGAGTATCGGCGCCGAAACGGCGCGAAAAGGTGCATCTGGGCCGTCTGGTCGCCCACCGCTGTAGGGCGGACATCCAAAGAGACGCTTCATGCCGTTCCCGGCAAGCTGGTGAGCGCCTCGCGCATGCCGTTGTCGGCCAACCCGGCTGACTCGACGACACCGCTTGCCAGCCAGCATCGCGACGGGAGCGTTGACGTCACCGTGACGGAAAGCCCGTCGTATCTGATTTTCGATGGACGCTGATGGCGGGAAACCGCCGTGGTTCATACGATTTCCGCAGTGTGTCTTGCTGGGACACGGCATTCGAACCTGCAGCATGCGTCACGCTTGTCTTCAGTTTGCAGGCGAGACGCGAGCGCTTGCTTTTACGCTGCGCAATCAGCGCTCGGATTCCGAGTTGCCGATGCCTTTGCCTACCGTCAGTCATACCAAACCTGCGGCTGGGTCGAGAACCTCTGAGCAAGGACGATGTTTCGCAGCAGTGAGGCATTATTGCCAAGCGCCGAGATTTACCGTCTGTTCCGTTGCATTTCCGAGAGTTTCAGTCGCTTTCGCGGCGCTGCTGGTTTGTGTTCCATGCCCGGCAGCGCAACGCTCTGAATCGACGCGGCGACTGCGCAGCCGACCAGACAGTCGAGCCAGTGGTTTTCGCTCGCCTCGGGCCGCAATTTCCACTCGTCCACCGTCCGGCCACGACCTTCCGTTTTGACGCGGTATTCGGCCGTCAGATGCTCGGCCAACAGACGGTGCAATTCCGCTCGATCACCGAAAAGCGACAAGCAGCCCTTGTCGCCCATCGGCACGGCCAAGCGGGCGTGGATGAACGACTTCCAGTAGTTCGTGTCGAAGATGACGTGGCGGACCGCCCGCTTGCCCTGCACGCTGGGGATTCGCCAGTTGAGCCCCACCCGGTCCCCGAGCTTCCGCTTGTATTCTGAGAACGGGACACTGGAAGCCCCGACGAATCGCCCGTGGCTGGGCAACAGCACGGCCGAATGGGCGCTTTGGCGGCAGAACTGGTAGACCACGTCGGTCGATGAGCCCCAGTTGGCGTCCACCAGGCAGCGATCGACGTGCATCGCCGCACCGTCGTCGCGATGAAAACTGCGCGAAAGGTAGTCGGCGGTAAGCGCCTCCAGGCCGGCGTAGATCGAGCCTTCCAGACCGGTCTTCGGGGCCGCCGTGGCAAGCGTGTGGCGGGCGTCACGGAGTGTGAAGTAGTTCCGCTGCTGGTCGGGGTACGATCCATAGTCGATCACGTACCCGGTAAAATCGTCTTCCCAGGCGGCAACCACGTAGAACAGCAGCTTGGCCTGGACGTCGATGAACATCACGAGGTGGTTGCAGCCGATCGGCACGACACCCCGCTCGAGCCGATTGAACTTGGCAGCAATCTGGTCGGCCGTCATGAGATCGTCTTCCATCACCTCCTCCGGCAGTGGTTCGTTCTGGTACTCGGCAAAGAACGCCGCCTCGTCCTGGAGCTTCAGATTCATGGCATGCTGCACAGCCGACAGTTCGTCGTAGTTGTGGCGCTCAGGCCAGGCAACCACCGCCCCTTCGTCCATTGATTCGCGGTTGTCGCGATAGAAGTCCGTGGCCTCCCGGCCGCCGTGCCCCATCCGTAGGCTCTCGCCGCGGATCTCCGCATAGCGTGTCCACAGCCGCTCATTGCTCGGGAAGCTATAGACCATCTTGGTCCGCTCGCCGTTCCACTCCGGGTGCTTGTCGCGGTCGAGGATGTTGTCGGCCATGTCGCCGGGGCGAATCACCGTGCAGGGCATGATGCCGGAGATCTTCTTGCCCGGTCCGGCCAGGCCTAGTACTGCCCCAGCCAGAATGCTCTCGCGTGTGGCACACTGAGACAGGCTTCTCGCGGACTCATCGGTCTGAGGGTCGTCGATCACCACCAGCGATGGCCGAGCCGACTGCCCGTCGGCCCGTTTGCACTTCATACCGCGGATTCGCCCGGTGATGCCGGCGACCTTGATGATCGCCCCGCTGGCCAACGAGCTGCCGTCGTCCCGCACCAGCGGGCGGAGCAACGGGTTTTCCAGCCAGCCGGCCGGGGCGAGCGTCGGCAGGACGATGTCCTTGGCCGTCCAGCCGATGTGCGTCCGTTGGCCCTCGTAGAGTTGGCCCGAGCAACGATTGGCAATGCCGTCGAGCGCGGCGATGGGGTAGCAGACGTCCGGAAAATCCTCGGCCAACAATTCGTTGCCGTCCAGTTCGGTTTTGATCGATTCGAGCATGTCCATCGCATGGCCTTCATCCGAACCGACCAGGCAAACGAAGTCCCGATGGCCATAGAGAACGGCCCAAAGGCAGGCGGTTTCTGCTTGGGTCGTCTTGCCCGCCCCCCTCGGCATGGCCATTGCAAACAGACCACCGTGGATCACGGCCTCTTCGATACGGGCGATCACCTTCAGGTGGTCGGGCGACCAAGCCAGGTAGAACGTGAACGGGAAGTACGACTCACAGAAGAATCGGAAGTCCGCAGCCGCCTTCAGCCGTCGCGCCGGACTGACCGGATCGGGCAGTTCGCCGATGTCCCGACCGGCCAGCGACAGGGCCGCGTTCCGCGCCCGGGCCCGCTCCTTCATCGTGCCGTAGGGATCGACGTCGGCCGGCGCCTTGGGCGCATGATAGACCTCCATCAACCAGGCGACATAGCGGAACAGATCGATGTGCCGGCCATCGCCGATACGAAACCCCGCCCGGGTCCGGTGGCGATAGACCTCTCGCTCGCCGATCACCTCGCCCAACGGAGTTGAGTTCAGCAGTCGGCACAGCTCGGCCGGTCGCAGCTTGCGGATGTCAATGGCTGCCACGCAAGACCTCCCTGGCTATAGGTGTTGCAGCACATTTCGGGCTAACCAACTCGCGTAGTGCAAGAGATTGATGGTCCCGTCACGATTCACCGTGCGCCGCAGGCGATGTCCGACTGGATGGTTTCGATGGGCACCGGCGTGGGGCCGAGCGCGGTAAGGATTCTGGCCAGATCCTCCAGCCGTAAGGCCTGGGGGTTGATGCCGCCTGGCTGCCGTCCGTTAGCGTTAGTTTCAGGCATGGCCTCGCGATCTCCGGCGGACAATTACCGAACGATTACCAAGAATCCGCCCCCTGTTGCCCGGATTCCCCTTGATGTTGGCGGCGAAACATGGAACATGGGTGACTATACGGATGCACATTATCCGCCAACCAACGGGAGCACGAACATGACGAAGCCACGCATTTCCGAGAAGCGATTTGAAGAGAAGCTGAGCGAGCTTCTCGAACGACGATGGCAGCGAGTTGGTGTGATCACGTTTCGCGAGGCGGGCGTGCTCACCAACAACCGCGGACTGGTAGTCACGCTGCCCAATGGTCAAGCCTTCCAATTGACCATCGTAGATAGCACGCGTTACTAACCCCTGTTTCCCTTTTATCGAAGGAATCCTGTCATGCAGAAGAGCGAAGTCACAATCGGCGGCACCTATACCGCCAAGGTAACCAACAAGCTCGTCAAGGTCCGCATCGACGCGGTAAGCCGCTACGGCGGCTGGGAGGCCACGAACATCGCGACCGGCAAGAAAGTCCGCATCAAGAGTGCCCAGCGGCTCCGCAGTGAAGTCGGCGCCGAGTCGGCCGGCGGCAACTCGAAGGCCAGCAAGGCGACGGCCACCAAGGCCAAGCGCCCGTCCAAGGGCGAGAAGAAACGCAAGGCGATGAGTGGCCTGGATGCCGCAGCCAAGGTGCTCGAAGGGTCCAGCGAACCAATGAACGTCAAGCAGATTGTCGAAGCGGCCGAGTCGAAGGGCTACTGGAAGTCCCCCGGCGGCAAGACGCCGCACGCGACAATCTTCTCGGCCGTGATTCGTGAAATCGCCAAGAAAGGCGACCAGTCGCGTTTCCGCAAGGCCGAGCGGGGCAAGTTTACCGCCAATCGCTGATGCCACGTCCTCCTCCCTTCAACCCCGGCTCTGCCCGGGGTTCTCTTCGGCCTGACCACTGACGGATAGAAACGTCACTGGTTTGCCAAGCGCCCGGGCCGCTTCGATTTCTGCTGTGACGCCAACGGTCCCTTCCACCCCTCCAACCGTTGGCCGGCGCAGCGACTTGCCAAGCCGGGATTATGGTGATACAATGTAAGTACGGAATGCTTACTCTGGAGAACCGTTCCATGATCAAGACACTGACCAAGCACGGCAATAGCTATGCCCTGGTGATCGACAAGCCGATCCTCGAGTTGCTGCGCGTCTCGCCGGACTCGGCTTTCGAGATTGTCACGGATGGGCAATGCCTTGTGCTCTCGCCGGTCCGCGACGCAAAGGACGAGAAGAAGTTCGAGGACGCATTGAACATGGTTCACAAGCGTTTCGGCCGCGCCATGAAACGCTTGGCAGAATAGGAGTAGGCGATGCTGCCCCTGTTCTGGACCTGGACCACGTTTTGCGAACGCACCACAGTCTCATTGAGACTTACGGTGGTGCGGAGGGAATCCGCGATGTGGGCCTGTTGCATTCGGCGATCGCGATGCCGCAGGCCTCTTTCGCTGGCCAGTTCCTGCACAAGGACTTGTACGAGATGGCGGCTGCCTATCTCTATCACATCGTCCAAAACCACCCCTTCCTCGACGGCAACAAACGGGCTGGCGCGGCGGTTGCCATCGTCTTTCTGGCAATCAATGATGTGACCATCGAAGCCGATGAAGATGGGCTTGTGGATCTGACCCTCGCCGTTGCGCAAGGAAAGGCGGGCAAAGGGGAAATCGCCGAGTTCTTTCGCAAACGTTCCCAATAGACAACCTCCGCGAAGAATTGTCGGGCCAAGCTCCAGAGCGAATGCAGGTTGGTAAAGTGGATTTGACTAGCAGAGGGCATTAGGAAAGACGCTTTTCCTTGTCCGATCGTTGGCCGCCGACGTCTACAGCCGCCCGCTCAGCCTTCTTGCCAGAGAATTGCTCGAACCGCTGTACAATCACGTCACAGTAGAGCGGGTCGAGTTCCATCAAGAA
>CAWFIG010000030.1:0-16865 GCA_963815695.1 uncultured Planctomycetia bacterium | reverse complement strand
TTCCGCCGCTACGGCCGATAAAGAGCAGGCCGGAATTGTCGGTGAAGGTGCCGTAGGCCGTGATCGTTCCCGTCCCCGTCCCCGCCGCAAATTGGTCGGCGGGATTTCCAAGGCTGATCCAACCGCCACCGTCATTGATGAGGGTAGCGCCGGCGTTGAAGGTAATGGTAGCGTTGCTTTCGCCGTATCCGGAATCGAGTCCATTGGTGTGGACTATGCCGCCTTCTTGCGTCATCGCGGCAACACCGCCGGGCCCGTTGCCGATGATCAGCCAACCGCAGTTCACTGTGCCGCCCTGGACATCAAAGGTACCAGTGCCGCCGACGCCGACGCCCATCGCACCCAGGTTGGCCGTCGCGCGATCTACTATGGTCACGGTCGCCATGGCGCCGGCGCCTCGTCCGGCCTGCAGCCAACTGGTCGTGGTGAACGTGCCGCCATTGAGGTTGAGGGTGGTCGTGCCACCGCCGAAGTATCCGAGACTCACTTCCGCCGCGGTAGTAAACGTGGCGTTGTCGTTGACGTTGATCACCGCACTGGCGCCCGATCCAACGATAAACCAATAATCGTTGCCGGCGTCGAAATGGGCATTGTCGTTCAAGGTCAGGGTCGAGGTCCTGGTTGCGTCCCAGAGGCCGAAGCCGGACCAATTGGAGCTGGTGCCGTCATTATAAGCGGTGCAAACGAAGCTGGAGTTGCCGTTCAACGTGACGTCGCACGTGCCGTTGTCGCCCATCCTAAACTGATGGTTCACAACAATGCTGGGAGCGTTCCCCGGGTCCGTGTTGCCCTGGACGCCCATGGTGATGCTACCGATACCGGTATTACCGCCGTAAAACGCGTTGTAGCTTTCGGCGTGGGACGTATCCAACATGCTCAAGGCGCCCACACTTGCGCTGTTTTGACCAACAAAGAAGGAGGAATTGTCGGTGGAGATGGAACTGCCATTGGACATGTCCAATTCGCCGTTGCCGCCGTTGACGCCGACGTTGATGTTCCACGTCCCGTTATTCTGGATCGTGCCGCCACTCATGGTGAACTGATTCGTTCCACCATCATTCGCCGCGCCGCCAATAACGACCTCGCCGCCCAAACCGGCATTGTCTTGGAGAGTGACGAGCCCGCCGGTCATGGTAAGGGTGCCGGTCGCGGTGTCACCGACGTGGATCGAGGTGCCCACGATATTATCGCCAGTCTGAATCAGGGGCGGATAGTTCCCGGTCGCGGCGTCGATCAACCATTGGTCGATCGGGCCAGCGGTGTTCCAGTTGGCCGGGTTACTGAACAAATTGTCTGTGCCAAGGCCGGTCCAACTGCCGACTACCTGGGCTGCCAGCGGCGTCGCCATGGCGATGCTGACCAGCAGCAAAAAGAGACTTACACGATAAAGTAACCTCATCGTTTGAACCCTCCAAAATGAGACATTGAGGAATACCCGAAGAAGCATCTCGTCGTCCCTGACAAAATCCACTCTTGTCCCGTCGTTCCTTCTCGGAGGCACGCGTTCCGACCTAGCCCACACCCCCGAGGCGCGGCTGCCGAGACGCACAACACCTGATCTCCCCGCCCACGCGCGAAGCGCGGAGGGGGAAACCCGCCGGTTTAATCGGTCCTGTCCACCTCCCTCTCGCTTGTCGCGATCTTGAGTTGATGTTACTGATAAGAAAACTGATAGGAAAACTGATAGGAAAACTGATTTCTCCTACAGGGCTGAGTATAGCCAGTAGGAACAGGCGAGTCAAGGATGCCATGAGGGGTACCGGGCCGATCAGTTTTCGGAGACAACCCGCCACGAGCGCCGCTTGCATCGCCGTTTCTGCGGTGCCTAGCCCCGACACTTGTGCCGGGCTGGCCATTCGGGCCGCCCTATTTTGAAAAACGGATTTGCCCTATGCGGGGTAGTGCGGCCATGGCCGCACTACCCCGCATGGCCTACTTGACCGCTTCTGGGTTTCATAGGCGGCATTGCGGACCGTCGATGCCGCGAAAGACTGGGGCTCGACTGGCGGTTTCGCGCAGCGTCCCGTGGAAAAGGGGTCGGGGGCCTTTTCGGGTGGTGCGTTCCTATGTTGGCCCGTTTCCACCCCATTTCCACTCCCGAATCTCCGGCATATCTTCGCCGTGCTTGCTGATGTACTGCTTCTGCTCGATCAGCTTGTCGCGGATCGCCTGCTTCAGGTAGGCGGCTTTGGCGCCAAGACCGGGGACGCGGTCGATCACGTCGCCGGCGAGGTGAAAACGGTCTAGCTCGTTGCGGACCGCCATGTCGAACGGCGTGGTCGTGGTGCCCTCCTCCTTGTAGCCGCGGACGTGGACGTGCTCGTGGTTCGTGCGGCGATAGGTGGGCCGACATTGGCAAGGCCACGGGGGTTCGTGACTTGGCGGGGGTGGCTCACCACATGCGTCGCGCCGAGAAGGCCGGCGTCGTGCGGAAGATCGGTTGGGCTAAGGGGTGGGGGGCGATGGGGTAGTTCGAGGTTCGTGTTTGCCCAGCACTGCCGGACGGGAAAGGAACCCTGTGGCGGTGGCGATCTTCGCGTCCTTCGTAGATCGCTCTGTCGTTCTACGCTACCCGCCGTCGCTTTCGCAAAGCGTAGGCCACAAGGCCGACAAGGCCCGAAAACAACAATGCCAACGTGCCCGGCTCGGGCACGGTAGTCACGGCAAACCCGCTCATGCCGGTAGCGGTGAAACTGACGTAGGTTCCATCGTACGTCAAGTCGATCGGAACAAACGCGGCCCATGCGCCGCCATCGCAGCTCCACACATTGACGTCCTCCGTCGAGAAGTCCGAACCAACATTGAGCGAAAAGTAGATCGGGTTAGTTGCGTTGAGCGTATAGTCGGTCATCGAGAACGTCCAAGCGTCCAATACCTCTCGGTGCTCGCCCGCGACGGCCGTTAAGGCGTCAAGCAGTGTGCCGTCGGTCGCGGCTGCCGTGAAGAGCATGTTCGCGGTCGTTTCTGCGGCCGGGAAACTTGCTCCGAGTTGCCAATTGGTTCCATTGGGCCCGTCGCCGCTGACTAATGCTCGTTGAACGGTCGCCAGGTCTAGCTCGACCGGCGACCCGGATGCGGCGGTGGTGACACTCGATGGGGTAAACGTGTGCCCCATTGCGTCCCACGTTCCGCCGACCGCCTGGCACGTCCCGCTGCCGCCCCATGTTCCTGTGGAGATCGGCGAATAAACAGTACCGTCTGCCGGCACGCCGGCCCCGGCGAGGATGCGGACACTGCCGTTGTTCGTGAGAGTGCCGGCCCCGCCGCCGACCGTAAGCGAACTTCCGCGGCCGACGTCGATGGCTAAGAGCGATGTGGTGTTGCCGACCGCGATCCCCGTTGCCGCAAGGGTGCCGCCCCCAATAATCGAGAGCGCACCGTCGCCGCCGCCGCTGCCGCCCATACGCAGGCTACCGTCGATTGCCCAGGTCGAACCGGCGCCGGCGACCGTTGCCATCCCCTTCGACCGGTTGCGATCGCCGATGTAACTGGCAGAACTGCTGATGCTGCCGCCATTAGTGATAGAAAGTCTTCCACTGCCGTAGTAGCCGACCATGAGACCGCCGCTTGCCCATGTGGAGCCAGCCCCGTCTACGGTGACCACCCCCATTGAACCGGGAGCAGAGCCCACGGTCACACCGCCGTTAACGGTGCCGCCATTAATAACTGACATTGTCCCGCTGCCATGGTAGCCGACGATGAAGCCGTTGCTCACCCAGGTCGAACCTCGCCCGCCCACGGCGACCACGCCCATAGAACCCGGGGCAGAGCCGATGATGCCGGTATCAGTAGTAGCGCTGCCGCCATTGCTGATCGAGAGCGTTCCGCTGCCATAGTAGCCGATGTGGAGTTGGCCGTTGATGACGCTCCACGTGGACCCACTGCCGGAGACTGTCGCCACACCCGTCGAACTACCACCCCAACCGACGTAACCGAAGCTGGACTTCACGGCAATCCCGCCTGAAACCGTGAGAGAACCGCTTCCTTGGCAGCCGGCGCCGAGAAGCGGTGAAGCGCCAGTTGCATCAAGGCTGACAGTTATATCCTGGCCAGGCCGTTGAAGCGGAATCACCTGGTTCAGGCCGTGGCTCGAGTCAAATCTCAGATCGATGTCGCTCACCAGTCCGCGTGTAATGATCGTACCGGTGCCAGCCAGTTGGGTTGGCGAGACCATGACCGATGCGGCTGTCAACGTTCCACCGTTTCCGCCGAAATCGATCATTCCCGTGGAGCCGGTGTTCGCACCGACCAATACCTGTCCGGCGGAGACGCTTCCGCCGTTAGTGATCGAGAGGGTCCCGCCGCCGAAGTTGCCGATAGTCAGCGGCCAGATAGTGCTCCAAGTCGATCCGGTGCCATCTACAGTAACCGCGCCCTCGAACCGGGAGCATTGCCGATGAAGCAGTAGCTCTCGCTGCAACTGACACGGCCGCCACCGCTGATCGAGAGGGTGCCACTTCCGCTGTTGGCGACATAGAGAAGGCCTTTGCTGATATTCCATGTGGAACCGCTGCCGGAGATCGTTGCCACGCCCGTCGAACCGCTCCCATAGCCGATGTAGCCTTCAAACGAGCTAACCTCGACCCCGTCGCGAATGCTAAGCGAACCCTGGCCTTTCCAGCCGGCGCCGAGCACACTCGTGCCGGTAAGCTTGATCGTGACGTTTTGGCCGGGCTGCTGAAACAGTATCGCCTTGTTCGGATCGTAGGTCGAATCGAGTCTGAGATCGATGTCGCTCACCAATCCTCGGGCGATGACCGTGCCGGTGCCGGCCAACTGGCTCGGCGACGCCAGAAGGGCGCCGGTTGTCAGCGTGCCGCCGTTCGTGCCGAAATCGATCACTCCCGTAGAACCGGCATTCGTGCCGACCCATGTTTCCGCCGCGGTGACGCTGCCGCCGTTGGTGATCGAAAGCGTGCCGCTGCCCAACCAGCCGACGCGAAGAGTCCCATAGCCATTCCATGTCGAACCGGCCCCATCCACCGCAATCAGGCCTTTTGAGCCGGTAGCGTATCCGACGCAGATATTGCTCAAGTAGGAATGTAGGGCGCTGCTGACACTGCCGCCGTTGCTGATCGAGATCGTGCCGCTGCCAGAGTTGCCTACATAGAGGTCATACTCGTGCGCCCATGTCGACCCGGGGCCGTCCACACTCACCAGCCCCGTCGACCCAGGACCGTACCCAACATAGCTGGAGTTGTTTTCAGAGTTGACTTCACTCAGGAGATGGCCGCCGCCGCTAAGCGAAAGCGTGCCGCTGCCAGAATAACCGACGCAGACGCCGTAGGCTCTCCACCTTGAAGACGAGCCAGCGACATTCACCACGCCGCTCGCAGCGCTCTCGAACCCCAGGCAGCCGATGTGCGAATTGACCTGGCCGCCCGCGACGGTCAGGGTGCCGCTCGCCGTATTCCCGATGTAGGCGTCGGAGGCGCTGGTCCAACCGGATGGGTTCGAGGGAGAGACGTCGCCGAATGGCGTAACGTCCGCACGAACCAATGCGAGCGGGCCGGCGAGAGAGAGAACGGCCAAGACCAAAAGCCAAATTGAAATGCGCGGAGCCCGCCGATTCATTGGGCTACGACGGAACATGATCGTGCCTCCCTGGAGTTATGGATCAATGCAGCGTTGCGCTGCCGAAGACCTGCCTCGATAGCGGCTAACGTCGCCACGGCCGTACACCTCTAGCTGTTGCCGCCAAGCCAGACATCAGAGTAGCAAGCCCAACAGATGGAACCTACTGATAGGAACTGATAGGAAATTTGATTTCTCTTACAGGGCTGAGTATAGCCAGTAGGAATAGGTGAGTCAAGGATGCCATGAGGGGTAGTGCGGCCATGGCCGCACTACCCCGCATGGCATCCTCCTTGGCCGCTTCTGGGTTTCATAGGCGGCGTGGAAAAGGGGTCGGGAGCCTTTTCGCGTGGTGCGTTCCTATGTTGGCTCGTTTCCACCCCATTTCCAATTCCTGATCTCCGGCATATCTTCGCCGTGCTTGCTGATGTACTGCTTATGCTCGATCAGCTTGTCGCGGATCGCCTGCTTCAGGTAGGCGGCTTTGGCGCCGAGACCGGGTACGCGGTCGATCACGTCGCCGGCAAGGTGAAAACGGTCGAGTTCGTTGAGGACCGCCATATCGAACGGCGTGGTCGTGGTGCCCTCCTCCTTGTAGCCGCGGACGTGGAGGTGCTTGTGGTTCGTGCGGCGATAGGTGAGGCGGTGGATCAGCCAGGGGTAGCCGTGGAAGGCGAAGATGATCGGCCGATCGGTGGCGAATAGTTCGTCGAAATCGGGGTCCGACAGCCCGTGGGGATGCTCGCGGGGGGGCTGAAGACGCATCAGATCGACGACGTTGATCACGCGAATCTTCAGCTCGGGCAACGCGCGGCGGAGCAGATCGACCGCGGCCAGCGTCTCGATCGTCGGCACGTCGCCGCAGCAGGCCATCACCACGTCGGGCTCCGAGCCGCGGTCGTTGCTGGCCCATTCCCAGATGCCGATGCCCGCGGTGCAGTGCTTGATCGCCTCGTCCATGTTCAGCCACTGATGCTCGGGCTGTTTGCCGGCCACGATCACGTTGACGTAGTTGCGGCTGCGCAGGCAGTGGTCGGTCACGCTCAGCAGCGTGTTGGCGTCGGGCGGCAGGTAGACGCGAATCACCTCGGCCTTCTTATTGACCACGTGGTCGATGAAGCCGGGGTCCTGGTGGCTGAATCCGTTGTGGTCCTGCCGCCAGACGTGCGACGTCAACAGATAGTTTAACGACGCGATCGGCCGCCGCCAGCCGATCTGCCGGGTCACCTTCAGCCACTTGGCGTGCTGGTTGAACATCGAGTCGATGATGTGGATGAACGCCTCGTAGCAGGAGAAGAAGCCGTGCCGGCCCGTTAGGAGGTAGCCTTCGAGCCAGCCCTGGCACTGGTGCTCGCTGAGCATCTCCATCACGCGGCCGTCGGGGGCGAGGTGGTCGTCGCCGGGAATGATCTCGCCGGTGAATTGCCGGTTGGTCACCTCGAAGACCGCCCCCCAGCGGTTCGAATTGGTCTCGTCGGGGCTGAAGATGCGGAAATTGCGGGTGTCGGCGTTCAGCTTGATCACGTCGCGGAGGAACTGCCCCTGGATGCGGGTCGCCTCGGCCTTCACTGCGCCGGGCGAAGGAACGTCGACGGCGTAGTCGCGGAAATCGGGCATCATCAACTCGCGGAGCAGCAGCCCGCCGTTCGCGTGCGGATTGGCGCCCATGCGGCGGTCGCCCTTCGGGGCCAATTCCGCCAATTCCGGCCGCAGCCGTCCGCCGGCGTCGAACAATTCCTCCGGCCGGTAGCTCTTCATCCACTCTTCGAGAATTTTGATGTGCTCGGGCTTGTCCATCTCGCCCATCGGCACCTGGTGCGCGCGGAACGTTCCCTCGACCTGTACGCCATCGACCACTTTCGGGCCCGTCCAGCCCTTCGGCGAGCGGAAGACGATCATCGGCCAGCGGGGGCGCTCGGTAAATCCGTTCGCCCGGGCGTCGGCTTGGATTCGCTTGATTTCGGCGATGACCCGATCGAGTGTTGCAGGCCAGCAACTGGTGCATCGTCGCCGGATCGTGGCCTTCGACGAAATAGGGCGTGTAGCCGTAGCCGCGGAACAGTTCGTCGAGCTCTTCGTGGCTGATCCGCGCCAAGACGGTCGGACCGGCGATCTTGTAGCCGTTCAAGTGCAGGATCGGCAGCACGACGCCGTCGTGGACGGGGTTGAGGAACTTGTTCGAGTGCCAACTTGTGGCCAGCGGCCCCGTCTCCGCCTCGCCGTCGCCGACGACGCAGGCGACGAACAGATCGGGATTGTCGAAGGCGGCGCCGTAGGCGTGCGAGATCGAATAGCCCAATTCGCCCCCTTCGTGGATCGAGCCGGGCGTCTCCGGGGCGACGTGGCTGGGGATGCCGCCGGGAAACGAAAACTGCGTGAACAGCCGCTTCATCCCCTTCTCGTCCTGCGAAACCTGCGGATACAACTCGCTATAGGTTCCTTCGAGATAGGTGTTGGCCACGAGCCCCGGTCCTCCGTGGCCGGGTCCGGTGATGTAGATCGCGTTGAGATCGTACTGCTTGATCGCGCGGTTCAGGTGGACGTAGAGAAAGTTCAATCCCGGCGTGGTGCCCCAGTGGCCCAGCAGCCGCGGCTTGATGTGTTCGTGCCGCAGCGGCTCTTTCAGCAGCGGATTGTCGTACAAATAGATCTGGCCGACCGACAGGTAGTTGGCCGCCCGCCAGTAGGCGTCCATTTTTCGCAGCAGGTCGGGAGAAAGCGGTTGATCCATGACAAAAACTCCTTTACGAACGTGATTGTCGTTAATGTCCGTTCAGCAATTTGTAGGTATGCCGGGCGATCGTCAATTCCTCGTCGGTTTTCATCACGCGGACGGTCACCGGACTTTGGTCGGTGCTGATGATCGGGGCGTTGGCCTCGTTGCGGGCGGCGTCGATGTGGATGCCCATGAATTCCAGGCCGGTGCAGATTCGCCGGCGGACTTCGGGGAGCATTGGTGCCGACTCCCGCGGTAAAAACGAACGTATCGAGCCCGCCGAGCGTGGAAGCCATCGCGGCGACGAATTTCCGCGCCTGATAGCAGAACATCTCGACGGCCTGGGCGGCGTGTGGGTCGGCGGCCTCGCGACCCAGCAGATCGCGCATGTCGGAACTGCTGCCGGAGACGCCGATCAGACCCGATCGCTGGTTCACCAGATAATCGATGGTCGACGGGCTGCGTCCCTTCTCCTGGAGCAAGTAGACGATGATGCCCGGATCGAGGTCGCCGGAGCGCGTGCCCATCATCAGTCCGCCGGCCGGCGTCAGCCCCATCGTCGTATCGATGCCGATGCCGCCGCGAACCGCGGCCATGCTGGCGCCGTTGCCGAGGTGCGACGATCAGCACGCGGCCGTCGGCGGCTTCTTGCCCGGCAATCTCCCGCAGCTTCGAGATGACGTATTCATACGATAGCCCGTGAAAACCGTATCGCAGCACCCCCTCATGCCAAAGGCTGCGCGGCATCGGGATGCGCTGGGCGACCTCGGGCATGTGCCGATGAAAGGCCGTATCGAAACAGGCCACCTGTTTCATCGTGGGAAACAGCCGCCGGATCGTGTCGATCGCCTTCAGCTCGTGCGGCAGATGCTCGGGGGCCAACCGAACGATCTCTCCTAGCGTCTCCAGCAGTTCGGGCGTAACCAGATGCGGCTCGGTGTAGGTTGGCCCGCCGTGCACGACGCGGTGGCCCACCGCATCGACCGGCCGGCCGGGGAAGTGCTGTTCGAGCCAGTCGAGCAACGTCTTTAGGGCGGCATCGTGGTCGGGAAACTCGCGGCCCTCGTCGACCAGCGTCTTGCCGTCGGCATCGCGGACGTGCCACGCGCCGCCGCGAAGGCCGATCCGTTCGAGGCTGCCGGAGAAGACTCGCGTCTCCGTCGAACCGATATGGTACAGCGACCATTTCAGGCTGGACGAGCCGCTATTGATCGTCAACACGCGGATAGCGCCGTTGTCGGCCATGCTGGATCAACCTCCTTGAACTCTTGCACGGCAACGCTGAAGCAGACAGTCCGGTTTTCGCTGAGACGAAAACTAGGATAGTCCCCGGAATTGTAGCAGAGTTCGGATTCGCGTCCATCGGGGCCCTCGCGACGACGATCGCTTGACGAATTTGCAGCATTTTTCTATAATAACGGCATGGTGTTCGTCAACCTCTGCATTTTCCTGGGCATCCCGCTGGCGTTGTTCGGCCTGCGGTGGTTCCTCTGCGGGCCGCCTGACCCGACGGACCGCGATGAACGGAGCTGCGCACCGTGGGATTGAACGCGGACGGAACGCTTCTTCTCTCGTTTGCCGCAAACCCCCGCAGTCACTTTGGCTTCGCGATCACAACGTTTTGAGTCCGGTCGCCGTGTTGTGCATTGCTATCGGTTCGTTGGATTGGGACAACCCGGCCTACCCGACTCCACTTTGTATCCCAATCTCTCCGCTTGGGTGAAATCGGCGTCGGCTTTGGCTTTGTCGCCTTTCTGCCTGTACGAATAGCCCCGCGCATAGAATGCGGACCCATTTTTCGGATTGATCCGAATCGCCGCTGTACAGTCGGCGATCGCTTTGTCGTGATCACCCTTCTTGCCGTAGAAGACGCCACGATTGCGGTATGAATCGGCATCCGTCGGGTTGAGCCGAATGGCCTCGGTGTAGTCAGCAATCGCCTTGTCGTGATTACCCTTCTCGCCGTAGATGCTGCCACGATTGCAGTACGCCACGACATACTCCGGGTCGAGTCGAATGGCCTCGGTGTAGTCAGCGATCGCCTTGTCGTGGTCACCCTTCATCCAGAAGGAAGAACCCCGCTCATGATACGCATGATAGACCTCGACATACTTCGGGTTGAGTCGAATGGCCTCGGTGTAATCAGCAATGGCCTTGTCGAACTCGTCCTTCTTGAAATAAGCATGGGCCCGCCCATAATGTGCCTCGACACATTGGGGGTCGAGGTGAATGGCCTCCGTGAAGTCGGCAATCGCCTTGTTGAACTCGCCCTTTTCCAAATAGTCATAGGCTCGCCCCCAATATGGCTCGGCACGTTGCGGTCTGAGCCGAATGACCTCGGTGTAGTCAGCGATCGCCTTGTCGAACTCGCTCTTCTCGTCAAAGACATGGGCTCGCCCCCAATATGCCTCGGCAGACTGCGGATTGAGTCGAATGGCCTCGGTGAAGTCAGCAATCGCCTTGTCGCGGTCACCCTTCTTCCGGTAGGAATAACCCCGCTCATCATACGCCCGGGCATACTTCGGGTTGAGTCGAATGCCTTCGGTGAAGTCAGCAATGGCCTTGTCGAACTCACCCTTCTTATGATAAGCATACGCCCGCCCGCAATAGACCTCGGCATGTCGTGGATCGAGCCGAATCGACTCCGTGAAGTCCGCAACCACTTTGTCGAACTCGCTCATTTCTTCATAGACATGGGCTCGCCCCCAATATGCCTCGGCAGACTGCGGATTGAGTCGAATGGCCTCGGTGAAGTCAGCAATCGCCTTGTCGCGGTCACCCTTCATATCATAAAGCTGGCCTCGCCTGCAAAATGCTTCAAACGACTTCGGGTCGAGGCGAATAGCCTCCGTGCAGTCAGCCATAGCCTTGTCGAAGTCGCCGTTCCCGCCGTGGCAAACACTCCGCGTGCAATATGCCTCGGCCATCATCGGATCAAACTGTATGGCCTTGTTACAGTCGGCGATGGCATTGTCCGATTCGCCTTTTCGCAAGTAAGCTCGGCCTCGGCCGGAGTACGGCGCAGCCTTTCGCGGGTTCAGACGAATGGCCTCGGTGTATGCAGCTATCGCTCCGTCAAGATCGCCTTTGTCTCGCAGCAAATTGCCTTGCTGTGTTGCTTCCTCTTCCAGGCTACCCACGACGGGTTCTCCTTCTCGGGCACGAGCAAGGGATAAAGGGGTCGGGAGTCTTTAATTGTCTCCTCCTCCCGACCGCTTTACTCGGCGACGGCAATCTTCTCGGCCGCCGCGGTTCGGTCGACGGCCGCCAGTTGCTCGTAGAACTGATACCGGCTGTTGATGTCCTCCTGGCCAAGCTCCAACAGCCGGGCGGATGCCTCGGGCTTCGAGCGGGCGAGGATGCCGAAGCGGGCCTCCTTCAACGCGAAGTCCTTGAACGCGCCCTCCGGCTTCTTGCTGGACAGCTTGAACGGATGGGCCTCGTCGCGCGGATCGAAACTGTACAGCGGCCAGTACCCGCAGGCGACCGCCTGCTTCTGAATCTCCATCCCCTGCACCATGTTGATGCCCCAGTTGATGCAGTGCGAGAAGCAGATCAGCAGCGAAGTGCCGCGGTACGACTCGGCCGCGCGGATCGTGCGGATGGCGTGCATCGGATTGGCGCCCAGCGAAATCTGGCCGACGAAGACGTTGCCGTACGACATGGCGATCATGCCCAGGTCTTTCTTGCGGCCCGGCTTTCCGCCGGCGGCGAACTTGGCCACCGCCCCGCGGAAGGTCGCTTTCGACGCCTGGCCGCCGGTGTTCGAGTAGACTTCGGTGTCGAGCACGAGGATGTTGAGGTCGCGCCCATCGCCAGGACGTGGTCGAGGCCGCCGAAGCCGATGTCGTAGGCCCAGCCGTCGCCGCCGAAACTCCACACGCTCTTGCGGATCAGATAATCGGACGAGGCCAGCAGGGCCTTGGCGTCGGCTGTGCCGATGCCGGTCAATCGCTTGTTCAACTCGGCCACGTTGGCCCGCTGCGTGGCAAGCTCGGCCTCGGTCTCTTGCATGTTGTTCATCAAAGCGCCGACCAACTCGTCGCCCAACTGCGCGGCGAGCCGCCCGAGCAGTTCCTTGGCGTAGCCCGTCTGCTGATCGACGGCCAGGCGGAAGCCGAAGCCGAACTCGGCGGAGTCTTCGAACAGCGAGTTCGACCAGGACGGCCCGCGGCCCTCGTGATTCTGCGAATAGGGCGTGCAGGGCAGGTTGCCGCCGTAGATCGACGAGCAGCCCGTCGCATTGGCGATCAGCATGCGGTCGCCGAAGAACTGCGTGAGCAGCTTGACGTAGGGCGTCTCGCCGCAGCCGGCGCAGGCGCCGGAGAACTCGAACAGCGGCTGCAAGAGTTGCGAGCCCTTGATCGTCTCGGCCTTGACGTTGGCCCGGTCGACGTCGGGCAGCGAGAGGAAGAAGTCGAGATTGGCCCGCTCGGCCTCCTGGTGTTGCAGCAGCGGCTCCATGTTGATGGCCTTGTGCTTGACCTGCTCCTTACCCTTCGCCGGGCAGACCGCCACGCACAGGCCGCAGCCGGTGCAGTCGTCGGGGAAGACCTGAATAATGAACTTCTTGCCGGCAAAGTCCTTGCCCTTGTAGTCGGTCGAGCGGAACGTCGCCGGCGCCCGGCCAACAGCGCCGGATCGACCGCCTTCATGCGGATCGTGGCGTGGGGGCAACCCAGCGAGCACAGCCCGCATTGCGTGCAGATGCTCGGATCCCAGATCGGAATGTCCTGGGCGATGCTCCGCTTCTCGTACTGCGTCGTGCCGGTGGGGAAGGTGCCGTCGCAGGGCATGGCGCTGACCGGCACGTCGTCGCCGCGGTTGGCGATCATCACCCCCAGCACGTCCCTGACGAACGCCGGGGCGCTGGCCGGAACCGGCGGCACCATCTTCACCTTCGAGGTGGCCTGCTGCGGGTACTTCCCCTCGTGCAGATTGGCCAAGGCGGCGTCGACCGCCGCGTTGTTCTGCTGGATGACCTTCTCGCCACCCTTCTTCCCGTAGGTCTTCTTGATGGCCTCCTTGATCCGCGCGATCGCGTCGTCGGCCGGAATCACACCGGCCAGCTTGAAGAAGCAGGTCTGCATGATCGTGTTGATGCGGACGCCCATCTGTGTTTCGCGGGCCACGTGGTAGGCGTCGATCACGTAGAGCTTCAGCTTCTTGTCGATAATCTGCTGCTGCACTTCGACGGGCAGGTGGTCCCACACCTGGTCGAGCGGATAGGGGCTGTTCAGCAGGAACGTCGCCCCCGGCTCGGCCATCGAGAGCATGTCGATCCGTTCGAGAAACTGCGGCTGGTGGCAGGCGATGAAGTTGGCCTTGTGCACCAGGTACGAGCCCTTGATCGGTCGCGGGCTGAAGCGGACGTGCGAGGTCGTCACCGAGCCGGCCTTGCGCGAATCGTAGACGAAGTAGCCCTGGGCGTGCAGCGGGGTGCTCTCGCCGATGATCTTCACCGAGTTGCGGTTGGCGCTCACCGTGCCGTCGCTGCCCAGGCCGAAAAACACCGCGCGAAGCACGTCGTCTTTTTCGGTCGAGAAGCCCGGATCGTAATCGACGCTCAGGTTGGTCACGTCATCGACGATGCCGACGACGAACTCCCGCTTCGGCTGCGGCTTGGCCAGCTCGTCGAAGACGCCGGCGACCATCGCGGGCGTAAACTCTTTCGACGACAGCCCGTAGCGGCCGCTGATCACCTTCGGCAGCGCGCCGTTGGTCCCCTCTCCCTTTGGGAGAGGGCTAGGGTGAGGGCGATCTGCCGGCGACCCCGCCCTCACCCCCTGCCCCTCTCCCAAAGGGAGAGGGAGACTCTCTCGCCCCAACACTCGACCAGGGCCGTAATGACGTCCTGATACAGCGGTTCGCCGGCGGCGCCGGGCTCTTTCGTGCGATCCAGCACGGCGATTCGCTTGACCGACTTCGGCAGTGTCGCCACCAGGGCGGCCGAGTCCCACGGGCGATACAGCCGCACCACCACCATGCCGATCTTCTGCCCGTCGGCAACCAGCTTGTCGACCGTCTCCTCGACCACACCCGCCCCCGAGCCCATGATGACGATCACGCGATCCGCGTCGGCGGTGCCGATGTAGTCGAAGAGGCGATACTGCCGGCCGACCAGCTTGGCGAACTTGTCCATGTGCTTCTGCACGATGCCGGCGCACTTGGCATAGTAGGGATTGCACGCCTCGCGGGCCTGGAAGAACACGTCGGGGTTTTGGGCCGTGCCGCGCAGCTTCGGCCGCTCGGGCGAAAGCGCCCTGTGGCGATGGGCCGTCACCAACTCCATGTCGATCATCGCCCGGCAGTCCTCCTCGCTGATCTGCTCGATCTTGTTCACCTCGTGCGAGATGCGGAAACCGTCGTAGAAGTGCAGGAAGGGCACGCGGGCTTCCAACGTCGCGCTGTGGGCGATCATCGCCATGTCTTGCGACTCCTGCACCGAGGCCGACGAGATCAGCGCCAAACCCGGTCGAGCGGCAGGCCATCACGTCGCTGTGGTCGCCGAAAATCGACAGCGCGTGGGTGGCCACGGTGCGGGCGGTCACGTGGAAGACCGTCGGCGTCAATTCGCCGGCGATCTTGAACATGTTCGGAATCATCAGCAGCAAGCCCTGCGAGGCCGTGAACGTCGTGGTCAGCGCCCCGGCCTGCAACGAGCCGTGTACCGAGCCCGAGGCCCCCGCCTCGCTCTGCATTTCGACCACGTCGGGCACGCTGCCGAAGATGTTCTTGCGTCCGGCGGCGGCCCAGGCGTCGGTCAATTCGCCCAGTCCCGACGAGGGCGTAATCGGATAGATCGCCATGACCTCGTTGCATAGATGGGCAACGTTGGCCGTTGCCTCGTTGCCGTCGATCGTGACGAAGCGTCTCTTTTCCACGGGGGTGTCTCCTAATCAAGAATGAACTGCCGTTGATGTTGCTGTTTCGTGCCCTTGCCAGCTATCTGGGCCGTAAAGAATCCCATAACGTACCACGAGGCCGCTTTGCCCGCAACCACCCATCGTCATGGGGGGGTGCATGGCAAGAAACCCCGCAGATTGCTAAGCCACCGCGTCCACGCGGCGCAAGGGGCGAGCGATCTCCCGCCGCATGCGCCGCGTGAACACGGCCGCTAAACAGTCGATTTTGCATCGCCACAAACCTCTGCGCCCATTGCGGCGGGCGGCGAACAGGCGTATTCTAATATGATACCACGATACACCCCTCCCTCCCGCCCCCTCCTTCAACAACCCCGCTACCGAGGAATCGCCATGTGCATCCGCTCCTCCTGCCTCCTGATCGCGGCCACCGTTTGGACCGGCCTGACTGCCGCGGTCGGCTGCACCGCTCCGTCGCCGCAGCCCGCCGAGTTCCAAGAGAGAAACAACTGGGTCAACCAGCGGCTGGTCGAAGGCGGTCCGCCGCTGTCGTTCCTGTACGACGGAAAGCCTTCCGCCGATCTGCTGGCAAAGTGGCCCAAGACGACCGCCACCAAGAAACTCGACGGCGGACGCCTGCAACGCACGTGGACTTGGACCGACCCGAAGACCGGCCTGGAGGTGCGGTGCGTCTCGGTCGAGTACGCCGACTTTCCCGTCGTCGAGTGGACCGGCTATTTTCGGAACACGGGCAGCAGCAAGACGCCGATTCTCGAAGGCATCCAGGCGATCGACGTGCGGATGAATCGGGCGAAGGACGGGCGAGTTTGTCCTGCGCGGCGTCCGCGGCGACGATTGCAGCCCCAGCAGCTACCAACCTTATCAGGACACGCTCGGGCCGAATGTGAGCAAGACGATCGCGCCGCCGGCCGGCAGACCTACGGAAGTTGCTTTTCCCTACTTCAACCTGGCGATGCCCGGCGGCGGCCTGATCATGGCGATCGGCTGGCCCGGCCAATGGTCGGCCGCCTTCGCCCGCGACGCCGCCGACGGTCTGCGCGTGACCGCGGGCCAACAGTTGACCCACCTCTGTCTGCAACCGGGCGAGCAAATTCGCACGCCGCTTGTCGTCTTGATGTTTTGGAAAGGGGCCGACGTCGAGCGGTCGCAAAACCTCTGGCGGCGTTGGATGCTTGCCTGCAACATGCCCCGGCCCGGCGGCAAACCGCTTCGCCCGATGTACATTTTTTGCAGCGGCGGCTTCTTCCCAGGCCTGAAGGTCAGCGAGGCCATCGAAAAGCAGTTCATCGACGTGCTGACCAAGCAGGGCATCCACCTCGATTATTGGTGGATGGACGCCGGCTGGTATCCATGCGGTGAAGACTGGGGGAAGACAGGCACCTGGGAGGTCGATAAGCAGCGATTCCCGCACGGCATCAAGGCCGTCAGCGATTACGTCCACGCGAAAAACACGAAACTGATCGTCTGGTTCGAGCCCGAGCGAGTCACGGGCGGCTCGTGGTTGGCGAAGAACCATCCCGAGTGGCTCCTCGGCAGTGCGCTGTTGAACTTGGGCAATCCCGCGGCGCGAAAGTGGCTAACCGACCACGTCGATCGCCTTCTCCGCGAGCAGGGCATCGATCTCTATCGCCAGGATTTCAATATCTCCCCGCTCGCCTACTGGCGCCACAACGATGCGCCCGACCGCCAGG
>CAWFIG010000029.1:0-77783 GCA_963815695.1 uncultured Planctomycetia bacterium | reverse complement strand
CCACCAGTTGATCCATTTTCATAGCAGTCGCCTGGGAAGTCTAGGGTGATATTGGCAAGGGTACTAATTCTATGGGCGTCAGGACGAAGAGGCCAGGGGTGGGGGAACGATGAATTCGCTATTCATCCCCCATCCCTTCCACCTTGATCCGCTGGTCGTTGCGTCGAGTCGGGGCACGAGGTCGAACCGGCCGATCCGGGCGGCGGCCGGTACGTCGTCGTCCAGCCCCAGCGACTCAGATTCTGACCGCCCGGGCTCTTCGGAGGTCGCGCCAATGGTCGGGATCGAGCGCTTCGGTGCCGAGGGCCGGGGCAGGGAAACGAATGCAGCCAAGTTTCGCGGGCGGTCATCGCCTGGGCGTTCTGCTGATAGCCGACCCCCCCTCCCCGCTGGAGCCGATCGACCATCATGCCAGCCAGCAGCACGTCGTCCTCGCCTGATCTTCGCCGTCGGTGCCGGCGCAGAGCATGTGGATCGTTCTGGCGTCGACCAGCCGCGCACGATCGCCGCCGGCGTTGACGAACGCCGCTAGCAAGATTTCGTCGGCCGCCGGGCGTGGACCATCGCCCGGGTGCCGTTGGTCGTGGTGAAGACCATCGTCTTTCCGCCCACCCGCTCGGGCGGTGATTCGGCGGGCGAGTTGCCCAGTTCGAACCCGTCGATCGGCCGGCCGTCGCGCTCGCCGCCCAGAGCTTCCGTCGCCGCGGGACAGCTGCTCGGCCAGCGCCAGGGCTTCGGCGATTTCGAGGCAGGGAACAACCTGGCGGCGCCGGCCTCCAGGGCGTAGACGATCGTGGTCGGCCCGCAGCACGTCGATCACCACCGCCGTTCCGCCGGCCATTTCCCTCGGATCGACGAGTTTGCGGCAAGGCGTAGACGTTCAACGTCGGTTTCATGACGTTATCTTCGCGCGTCCCAACAAATCGAGTCTGACGTCTTTGACAACGTCCGCATCTTTGGTCAATTGGTCAACCGGACGCCCAACCGCTCTGCAATTATACGTTGCAAAATGTCCCACACTTCAGCATCGGTCGCCGACCGCTTCGCGTCGGCCACGATTCGCTGGTAGTTGCGGGCCAGCGTGGCCTTTGCCAGTTGGCCGACTGTCGAAACGTCGGGCGGAAACTCGCCGGCGAGAATTTCCCGTGAGACGGCAGAAGAAAATCAGCAAGAACTCGCCCGTCAAGACAATCGCCGACAGATTTCTCGCTGCCAAACGGTTTGAGGGCGGCAAGAACGGGCGCCGTGATGCCGAGGACCACAGCCGCGAGTGTGGCGAGCGTGACAAACCAGCGCGGGCGGCGAAGCAGGGCAGGCGGTAGCCGGTCGCCTTCTCGATGGCCCGCCAAGTCCGGCGTCGGCGCCTCGGGACGATCGCCGACAATTCCGTCGAAACACGCACCGAATCCCTGGGATTTTGCAGTACCGACATCACACGCTCGCCGGCAGCCCAAAGAACGTCATGCTCGTCAAACAGGCGTCTTGCTTTCCGCGGAACCCATGCGCCAGCACGTAATCATAGAGCTTGCCCATGGTTGACAGTTCTGCCGCATCCTCCACGGGAATGGAGAACCCTAAAGCGTCTTCCACTTCCAGCATCAATTCGTAGCGATCGAAATCCATGTCCATTCGCCTCCAATGATGGGGGTTCCCTCCCGTCGAGGGCATCATTGGTTATCGGTTGACGGAGGACGATCCGTTCGGGGTTGTCGCGGGCACTGGGCACTAAAGTGCCCAGCCCTTCAGAAATCGCCCAGTTCGCCAGAAAGAGCCAAGCCCTCCGACCCTCGGGCTTCCCCCTTTCAGGTTCCTCTTTAAATGCCGCCATGCCGTTCCGATGCTTGGCCGACTTTCTGGAAGAACTAAACCATGCCGGGGAATTGACCCGGCTCGACGACGAGGTCGATCCGTCGGCGGAAGCTGCCGAAATCGTCGCTCAGGCGGCACGCTCGGGTGGACCAGCCATACTTTTGGGGGCACTTAGAGGACACGACCTGCCCGTACTCGGCAACCTGCTGGCCAGCGACGGGCGCATTGGCCGGTGCTCGGCGTTGCCACGCTCGACGAACTGACCGCCCGAATCGCCCGGCTGGTCGACGTCTCCTCGCCAGAGGGCTGGTTCGAACGCCTGAAAAGCGGCTCGCAGCCGGCGGCCATTTCCGGCGTGACCCGCGAAGTCAAGTCGGCGGCGTGCCAGCAAATCGTCCGGCTGGGTGGCGACATCGATCTGGACGAGTTGCCGCTGCTCGGTTGTGGTGCAGGCGTCCCGCCCGCGCGGCCGAGGGGGACGGAGGAGATTGTCGGAGAAAAGCCCGACAAGTTGGAAAACGCTCTGCCGACAACCTCCTCCGTCCCCTTGCGAGCCATCACGTCGGCAGCGGTCTTTTCGGCCGAGCCCGACTCGCATCGGCCGCTTGCGGGACGTTTTGATTTGCAGGAGATCGACGCTGCGCGGCTGGCGGTCTGTTGGGCGGCGCACGACGAGCATGCCCGGCTGCTTGGCGACTATCGGGGGCGAAACCGGAAGATGCCGCTGGCGGTGGTCATTGGCGGCGATCCGGCGTTTCTGCTGGCGGCCGCCGTGCCGCTGCTGCCGGGCGGCGACGTTTGTGCCGTGGCGGGTTTGCTGCGACAAAAATCGCTCGACGTCGTCGCCTGTCGCGGCGTCGATCCGATCGTGCCGGCCGAGGCGGAGATTGTGCTGGAGGGCTACGTCGATCCGGCGGAGCCGCCTGCAACCGCCGGCCCCCTGTGCGGACCGCTGGGCCATGCCACGCCGTCGCTGTCCGCCCCGGTAATGCACGTAACGGCCATAACCCAGCGGGCGAATCCGATCTACACGGTGATGGTCCCCGGCCGTCCGCCGCACGAAGCCGTGACGGTGGCTCGGGCGATGCAGCGGGCTTTTCTGCCGCTGGCCCGCCTGGCGATGCCGGAGCTGGTCGATTACGACATGCCGGAGTTCGCCGCCGTGCGCGGTTGGGCGTCGGTTTCGATTCGCAAGACGTACGCGGGCCAAGGCCGTCGTGCGGCTCACGCGGCATGGGGGTGCGGCCGATGATGTTTGCCAAGACGCTCGTGCTGGTCGATGACGACGTGGACGTTCGCGACCATCAAGCGGTGCTGGCCGCCGTATCGGCCAACATGAATCCCGCCCACGACGTTCTGATCGACCAAGGCCCGCCCGACCCGTTCGACCCGGCGGCACGCGTTGGCGAATTGGGGCAGCGGATGGCGATCGACGCGACGCGAAAGTTGGATTCGGAGTGACAGGGCAAGTCCAGACTGTCTTTTATCGGCAGAGGAATAATATCGTACAATTGCCGGGGGCCAACGGCCCGCGGAGTACGGCGATAGAATAGCCGGGAGTCGACGGCTCCCGAAACGTGCGGAGTTCGTGGCTGCCCGCCGGGAGTCGTTGGCTCCCGGCTGTTGTTTGGCGACATTGACGATCCGACGTTCTAGAGTCTGCAACTGTGAAGTGAGGGAAGCATCTTGTCCGTTCTGCAATCGTTGAGATGGATCTTCTGGGGCGTGCTGGTGGTGGCAGTCACCGTGTTGGTCAATCACTTTGACGTGCTCAACGACGTTCTCGGCTACGCGATCATCGCCGTAGGAATGATCGGCCTGGCCAAGAACCCCACTGGAAGTCGCTACGGCGTGGTGCTCAAGCTCATCGTCGCGGTAACGCTTCTGAACGCTCTGTGGGCGCCGTTTGTCGAGTGCCCTGGCAGAATGCCGCTGGTCGAGAAGATCGCCCGCGTCGTGCTCGGCATACTCAACGCATTCGCTACGGTGGGATTCTGCTTCGTAATGCGGCGGCTTTGTGAGGCGATTCCCCTGAACTACGCGGAGAAGAGTTGGCGAACGAGTCTGTTGTTTTGGCGTTTCGGACTGCCTGCCATTCTGGTCGCAACCTGTCTCAGTTGGTGGTCGACAAAGGACGAACTGGGGGGATATTCTGCCGAACGCACGCCACTGTTGGTGTTGATTCCACTGCTCGCCCTCTCCCTGGTCGCACTCGCCGTTTTAATACACTCTTTTGTCTCATTGGGCCGAACGATTGGCGGGCTGAAGCGCATGGTAAGACAGCTTCCGGCGGCAAGCGATTTCGGCTTGGAGCAGCAACCGTCCTTCCACTTTCAGTTCAGCATTCGCGCATTGATGATCGTCACCGCGGCAGCGGCCGTCCTTGCGGCCGGCTTCTCCCAGGGGACGATTCCTTACTGGCAGTTCACGATGGCGGGCCTCGTCGGACTCAGCTTGTTGGCGGCGTGGCTGGACCAGCGAACGCTCAGCAAAGGTCTGCTCGTTGTCGTGGCAGTCGTGCTTTTCGGCGGTCACTCGCAAATCGGTCACCAAGGCACAAGCGGCGGCATCGGGGGCTTGGTTGTGCGAACGGACGATTCCTCCGCGGATTGCTCGATACCCAAGCCGGTGCTGGCCAACGTGGACGCATGGCTTGCGGCACGGGGATTCAACGGGTCCGACCCGCCGTCCGACTACCCGAGTTTTCCCATCGTCCGCGGATCGGATCCGAGGAGACTGAAGCCGGCCCTCTGGTATGCCGGAAAGACGCCTCGATCCGAGCAATTCCATCTTCGCATCACGTATTCGCAAGTTAGTCAGCATCTCTTGCAGCTTCAGGTGGATTACCAATGGCACGCGGTCGGCTTTCCTTGGGCCGGTCGAAAGCAGATAGAGCAAATCACGCAGTTTCGGGATGAAATGGCCGGGTGGTTGAAGCAGTACGACGAAGAGCTACAAGAGAGCGGCTCGAACCCATGACCCTCGACAAATCCGCCGCCCGAATCCAGGAGATGTTCGGCCAGATCGCCGGGCGGTATGATTTCCTCAATCGGTTGCTGTCGCTGGGCGTCGATCGCTCGTGGCGGCGGAAAACGGTCAAGCTTGTGCCGCCGACAGGCGACGGGCCGATCCTCGACGTCTGCACCGGCACCGCCGATTTGGCCCTGGCCTACTGGCGGGCGTCGAAGGGCACGGCTACCATCGTCGGCACCGATTTCTGCCGGCCGATGCTCGCGGTCGCCGAAGAAAAGTGCCGCCGCGCGGGGGCGTTGAAGGAAGCGGGGATTACGCTCCTAGAAGCCGACACGCTGCGGCTGCCGCTTGTCGACAACACTTTCCAGATCGTCTGTGCGGCGTTCGGCCTGCGAAACGTCGCCGACACCGACGCCGGGCTGCGGGAAATGGTCCGCGTCTGCCGGCCCGGCGGGCGGGTGGCCGTGCTGGAGTTCTCGACGCCCACCCTCTGGCCGCTTGGACCGATCTACGGCTGGTATTTCCAACATGTTCTACCCCGCATCGGCCAAGCCCTGGCTCGAAACCGTCAGGCCGCCTACAATTATCTCCCACAGAGCGTCGGCCGCTTCCCCCAGGGCGAAGCGCTGGCCGAGCGGATGAGGGCGGCGGGAATGCAGGACGTCAAGTATTGGCCGTTCACGTTCGGCGTGGCGACGCTGTATGTTGGAAGAAAAGAGGGATTCGGAATTGGGGATTAGGGATTGGAAGCGAACTCTGTACCGTCGCTCTCTTCAACCCTATTCGCCGACTCTAATCCCCAATCCCTAATCCCTAATCCCTAATCCCTAATCCCCAATCCCCAATCCCCAACCCTTCCCATGAAACGCACCATTATCGTGGCGATTACCGGCGCAAGCGGCGTGGCGTATTCGGTGCGGCTGCTGGAAGTGCTGCTGGCCGCCGGATGCGACGTCCATCTGACCATCAGCGCGGCCGGTCAGGTCGTGCTCAAACAGGAACTCGGTCTCAGCGTCGATCTCGACAACTTCTTGCCGGCTATGCTGATGCTCGACGCGGGCGAGACTCTGCGCGATCCCAAGCTGCAAGCCCTGGGAACCATGGCCGGAATCTCCGGCGATTCGAGCAACGTGCTCGGCATGGGCGCGGTGAGCCGGGAACGCTCCACTACCACCACTTCGGCGACTGCCTCGCTCCGATCGCCAGCGGCTCGTTCCGCACCGACGGCATGGTCGTCTGCCCCTGCACGGACGGCACGCTCAGCGCAATCGCCAACGGTGCAAGCATCAACCTGATCCACCGCGCCGCCGAGGTCCACCTGAAAGAGCGCCGCCGGCTGATCCTCGTGCCGCGCGAAACGCCGCTGTCGCTGGTGCATCTTCGCAACATGACGGCCGCTGCCGAGTCGGGGGCGGTGATCCTTCCGGCCATGCCCGCTTTCTACCACGGCGTGAAGTTGATCGGTGACCTGGTCGATTTCATCGTCTCGCGGATATGCGATCAGTTGGGAATTGCGAATGCACTGGTCGAGCGATGGGGGGACAACAAGAGACTGGGGATGGTGGATGGGGAGTTAGGGATGAAGGATGAGGGATGAGGGATGAAGGATGGGGGATGAGGGATGAAGGATGAAGGATGAAGGCTTGATTTCTCACGTTTTCGCAAGAGAACTGCGAAACCGCAAGCGGCTGTTCCACCTATCCACTGCCCACTATCCACTGCCCACTATCCACTGCCCACTATCCACTGCCCACTATCCAATGGCACTAAGTTTGTCTTGACACAAAAAGAGTCCTCCGTGACATAAGCCTTTTACCACAAAGGACTTTGTCAGGAGGACTCGAACGATGTTCACGGATGAACGAAGGTGTAATATATGGGATCGAATTCGTCAACACGATTTGCGGGTTTTTGGCAAAATACTGACGCCTGCGCTGTTGAAAGAAGCGGCGCAAGCTGCGGGTGTGAAGCTGGGAAGCAACCCGTTGAACTATGCCAACATGGTTTGGCTGGGGATTGCGGCTGGCCTGCACACCGCCAAGAATTTCGCCGACATCCTCGTCTTGACCTTCAAGTTGTTGGAGGATGCCGACCTGTGGAAGCCCGATCGTGTGCCTTCCAAACGGAAGCGGCGTGCCTCGAAGCACAATCCCCACGGCAAGAAGGGCGCGCTCACGAGCGAGGAAGCTTTCGTGCAGGCGCGGCAACGGATGCCGATGGATTTTTGGTCGTGGCTGATTCTGCTGCTGGTGCAACGCTTTCAGGTCCAGCATCCCGACGCCGTGCGGTGGAAGGGCTTTCGTTTGCTGGCGCTCGACGGCACGGAAATCGCCTTGCCCTACTGGAAAACGTTGGCCCAAACTTTCGGCACCAGCCGCAACGGCCGACGGCGACGACGCCCTCAGGCGCGAATGCTCATGTTGGCGTTTCCGCAATGCCGGCTGCCGTGGCGTTACGAACTGACGCCGCGATCGTGCCACGAGCAGACCTCGGCGGCCCGGCTGGTCGAATACCTGGAGCCGCGAAACCTGCTGTTGATGGACCGAGGCTTTTGGAGCTACGGGCTGTTTTGGCAAATCCAACGCCGACGGGCATTTTTCGGCATCCGGCTGCGTCGCGGCGTATTGCTGAAAACGTTGAAAAACCTCGGACCGGACGATCGGCTGGTGGAATGGAAAATGCCCAAAACGTCGCGGAAAAAGTGCGCGTGGAAAAGCCTGCCCGAGTTGCCGCAATCGCAGACGTTGCGGGTGGTCCGCTATCACATGGCCGGCTTTCGTCCCAGTGCCGTGGTCACCAACGTGCTCGATCCCAAAATCGTTTCCCGCGAGGATTGGGTGCGCATGGCGACCGCCGACGAGGCGGGCCACGTTCTGGAGGCAGGCTTGTACCATCGCCGCTGGGAAATCGAGACGATGTTTTGCGAATTGAAAGTTCGGCAGGGAATGCAGCGTTCGTTGCGCAGCCGCACGGCGGAAGGCGTGGCCTTCGAGGTGGCGGGCCACGTGCTGTTGTATTTCCTCACCCGCTGGCTGATTTTCGAGGCGGCAGAAGAGCATGGAGTTTCGCCGTTGCGAATCAGTTTCACGCAAGCGCTGCGCAAAATCAACGATATACGTCATGCGTTGCTGCTGGCCGATCCCCAGCGAGTGCGTCGGATTCTTCTGCCACGATTGTTGTTGCGAATAGCTCAACATTTAGTCCCGCTCCGTCCCGGTCGTCATTATCCGCGTCCCGCCGACCGCTACCGGAAAGGCAAGTATCGTCAAACAGCTAAACGAGTTACAAAACAAACTTAGTGCCATTGCCCACTATCCACTGCCCACTGCCCACTACCCAATGGCACTAAGTTTGTCTTGACACAAAAAGAGTCCTCCGTGACATAAGCCTTTTACCACAAAGGACTTTGTCAGGAGGACTCGAACGATGTTCACGGATGAACGAAGGTGTAATATATGGGATCGAATTCGTCAACACGATTTGCGGGTTTTTGGCAAAATACTGACGCCTGCGCTGTTGAAAGAAGCGGCGCAAGCTGCGGGTGTGAAGCTGGGAAGCAACCCGTTGAACTATGCCAACATGGTTTGGCTGGGGATTGCGGCTGGCCTGCACACCGCCAAGAATTTCGCCGACATCCTCGTCTTGACCTTCAAGTTGTTGGAGGATGCCGACCTGTGGAAGCCCGATCGTGTGCCTTCCAAACGGAAGCGGCGTGCCTCGAAGCACAATCCCCACGGCAAGAAGGGCGCGCTCACGAGCGAGGAAGCTTTCGTGCAGGCGCGGCAACGGATGCCGATGGATTTTTGGTCGTGGCTGATTCTGCTGCTGGCGCAACGCTTTCAGGTCCAGCATCCCGACGCCGTGCGGTGGAAGGGCTTTCGTTTGCTGGCGCTCGACGGCACGGAAATCGCCTTGCCCTACTGGAAAACGTTGGCCCAAACTTTCGGCACCAGCCGCAACGGCCGACGGCGACGACGCCCTCAGGCGCGAATGCTCATGTTGGCGTTTCCGCAATGCCGGCTGCCGTGGCGTTACGAACTGACGCCGCGATCGTGCCACGAGCAGACCTCGGCGGCCCGGCTGGTCGAATACCTGGAGCCGCGAGACCTGCTGTTGATGGACCGAGGCTTTTGGAGCTACGGGCTGTTTTGGCAAATCCAACGCCGACGGGCATTTTTCGGCATCCGGCTGCGTCGCGGCGTATTGCTGAAAACGTTGAAAAACCTCGGACCGGACGATCGGCTGGTGGAATGGAAAATGCCCAAAACGTCGCGGAAAAAGTGCGCGTGGAAAAGCCTGCCCGAGTTGCCGCAATCGCAGACGTTGCGGGTGGTCCGCTATCACATGGCCGGCTTTCGTCCCAGTGCCGTGGTCACCAACGTGCTCGATCCCAAAATCGTTTCCCGCGAGGATTGGGTGCGCATGGCGACCGCCGACGAGGCGGGCCACATTCTGGAGGCAGGCTTGTACCATCGCCGCTGGGAAATCGAGACGATGTTTTGCGAATTGAAAGTTCGGCAGGGAATGCAGCGTTCGTTGCGCAGCCGCACGGCGGAAGGCGTGGCCTTCGAGGTGGCGGGCCACGTGCTGTTGTATTTCCTCACCCGCTGGCTGATTTTCGAGGCGGCAGAAGAGCATGGAGTTTCGCCGTTGCGAATCAGTTTCACGCAAGCGCTGCGCAAATCAACGATATACGTCATGCGTTGCTGCTGGCCGATCCCCAGCGAGTGCGTCGGATTCTTCTGCCACGATTGTTGTTGCGAATAGCTCAACATTTAGTCCCGCTCCGTCCCGGTCGTCATTATCCGCGTCCCGCCGACCGCTACCGGAAAGGCAAGTATCGTCAAACAGCTAAACGAGTTACAAAACAAACTTAGTGCCATTGCCCACTACCCACTATCCACAATCCGCCATGCTCCGCCGTCTGTTGGAACTGATCCGCTTCAGCCACACGCTTTTTGCGTTGCCGTTTGCGCTGCTGGCGGCGGTGATGGCGTGGGCGGCCAACCTGCGATCGGACCCGCCGGTGGCGTTTCGCTGGCTCGACTTGCTGGGCATCCTGGCGTGCATGGTCACTGCCCGCAGCGCGGCGATGGCCTTCAACCGGCTGGCCGACCGGCGGCTCGACGCGCTGAACCCGCGAACGCGGATGCGGCACCTGCCCACGGGCGTTCTTTGCGACCGGCAGCGTGGTGGCGTTTACGGCGATCTGTTCGCTGGGTTTCGTGGCCGGCACGCTTCTGTTTCTGCCGCGAAACCCGCTTCCGCTTGTATGCCTCGCTGCCGGTGCTGGCGTTTCTGTTCGGCTACAGCTTTGCGAAGCGGTTCACGGTGCTGTCGCATTTCTGGCTGGGAGCGGCGCTGATGCTGGCCCCGCTGGCGGCCTGGGTGGCGATCCGGGCCGAATTGGCCTGGCCGCCGGTCGTGCTGGGCGCGGCGGTGATGCTCTGGGTGGCCGGATTCGACATCATCTACGCCTGCCAGGACTTCGAGTTCGACCTGACGATGCGGCTGCGCAGCCTGCCTGCCCGACTCGGCGTGGCCCGGGCATTGCGGCTGGCGGCGGCATGCCATTTCGGCACGGTGGTCCTGTTGTTTCTCGTGCCGGCAGTGTACGATGGATTCGGCTGGATCTACCTGGCGGGCGTGGCGGCCATCGCCGTGCTGTTGGCCTACGAGCACTGGCTCGTCCGCCCCGACGACCTGACCCGCGTCAACCGGGCGTTCTTCCACGTCAACGCCGTGGTGAGCCTCGGGCTGTTGGCCGTCGGAGTCGCTCGATTTGCTCGTTTCGATTGAGTCGCAACAGAACTGACTTGCGAGTTATCGCAACCGAATCGCCATGTTCGATGCAAATTCGCCAGAAAGTCGACGCCGGCGAGCGGCTCTCGGCGGCCGAGGGCGAGTTCCTCTTCTCGCCGGAGGTCGATCTGCACGCGGTGGGCGAACTGGCCGACGTGGTGCGCCGCCGCAAGAACGGCGACGCGGCCTACTACAATTTCAACGCCCATCAACCCGACCAACGTCTGCGTCTACCGCTGCGCGCTGTGCGCCTACAGCCGCGACGCAGACGACCCGCGGGCCTACGTGATGAGCGACGATGAGATTCTCGCCCGGGCCGACGAGGCGGCCGCGGCCGGCTGCACCGAACTGCACGTCGTCGGCGGCGTGCATCCGGACAAGACCGTTCGACTGGTATCTGGGCATCGTCCGCAGCCTGCACGAGGCCTTTCCGCGGCTGCACCTGAAGGCCTGGACGGCCGTCGAAGATCGCCCGCTTCGCCCAGATGGCGAAGCGGCCGGTCCGCTCGGTCCTGGAAGAGCTGATCGAGGCCGGCCTGGGGAGCATGCCCGGCGGCGGGGCGGAGATCTTCGACCCGCAAGTCCGCGGCGAAATCTGCCCGCGCAAGACCGACGCCAAGACCTGGCTCGACGTCCACCGCACGGCCCACGAACTGGGGCTGCGCACCAACGCCACGATGCTCTACGGCCACGTCGAGAGCGCCGAGCATCGCATCGACCACCTGGTGCGGCTGCGCGATTTGCAGGACGCGACCGGCGGGTTCCAGGCGTTCGTGCCGCTGGCGTTTCATCCCGAGAACACGCGCGCTGGCGCACTTGCGCCGGGCCGTCGGCGCTGGACGACCTGCGCGTGATGGCCGTCAGCCGCTTGATGCTCGACAATTTCGACCACGTCAAGGCCTACTGGATTTCGCTGGGCGTGGGCACGGCCCAGACGGCGCTGGCCTACGGCGCCGACGACCTCGACGGCACGGTCCGCCACGAACGCATCCACCACGACGCCGGCGCCACCTCGCCCGAGCGATTCAGCGTCGAGGAGCTGCGTTCGCCTCATCGCCGAGGCCGGCCGCGAGCCGGTCGAACGCGATTCGCTCTATCGGCGGGTGCGGAGGGAAGAAAGCGGGCAGTGGGCAGTCGGCAGCGACTCGTAGTTCAGCCCCGGCGTCCCCGCCGGGATATTTCGGAGCATCTTTCATGCGATATGCCGTCATCATCGCCGGCGGGTCGGGCACGCGGCTCTGGCCCATGAGCCGAGCGGCAATGCCGAAACAGTTGATTCCGCTGATCGGCGGGCGAAGCCTGTTGGAAATCGCCGTCGGCCGGCTCGAAGGACTGCTGCCGCCCGAGCGGTGCTACGTTTGCGCCGGAGAGGCACACGCCGAGGCGATCACCCGAGCGTTGCCGCAGCTTGGCCGCGAGCAGTTTCTCGGCGAGCCGTGCGGGCGCGACACGCTCAACGCCGTCGGCCTCAGCGCGGCGGTTCTCGCTCGCCGCGACCCCGAGGCGGTGATCGGCGTCTTTACGGCCGACCACGTCATCGAGCCGGCCGAGCAATTCCGCGCGATCGTCGATACCGGGTTTGCGGTCGTCGAGCGGCATCCCGAGACGCTGCTGACCTTCGGCATCGCCCCGACGGGTCCCGCCGTCGGCTACGGCTATCTGGAGCTTGGCGAGGCGTTTGACGCTTCCGCCCGGCGTCTGCGGCGGTTTCGCGAAAAGCCCGACATCGAGACGGCGCGGCAGTACGTCGCCGCCGGACCGGAGCGATTCCTCTGGAACAGCGGGATGTTCGTCTGGCGGGCCGGCACATTGCTGGATTGCATTCGCCGCTACGCGCCGGAGAACCACGCCGGCTTGACGCGAATCGCCGACGCCTGGGACAGTTCCCGTCGCCGGGCGGTTCTCGAAGAAGTCTATCCGACGTTGAGGAAGATCAGCGTCGACTATGCCGTGATGGAGCCGGCGTCGCGCGACGCCGCGGTCACAGTGGCGGCGATTCCGATGCCGCTCCGCTGGTTGGACGTCGGCTCGTGGCCGTCGTTTGCCGAGACCTGTTCGCACGACGAGCATGGCAACGCCTTGGCGGCCGAGCGGACGCTGTTGTTGGACACGCACGACACTCTGGCGGTTTCGAGCGATCCGAAGCATCTGATTGCGGCGATCGGCTGCGAGAACCTGTTGATCGTCCACACGTCCGACGCCACGCTGATCTGCCGCGCCGATCGCGCCGACGCGATCAAGGATCTGCACGCGCGGATCGCGGAGCGCTACGGAATGGATGCGGTATAGCGGTATAGCGGGCTTATTCTGGGAAAAATGCAAGTCTTTGGCTGACTTTGCCGATTATTCCGACGATGCCGATTTGGCAAAATCAGGATGGTGTTGTGCATTCGCCCCGGATTACCTATCTTTTCAGCCCGTCATGGCGAGACACGTCTTAGCGATACTGGCAGTCGGCGTATTGGCAATGGCAACGGGTTGCCATCCGATCGACTTTTACCCGGCATCGTTGCAGAGCCCGATTCCGGCGGAACTGGAGCCGCCGCGGGAACTCTCGATGGTGTCGCTGCCGGTCTATCGCATTCAGCCGCCCGACGTGATTCGCATCCAGGCGGTGAAATTGGTGCCCAAGGCATCCTACCGTATCGGCCCATCCGACGTGTTGCTAATTCGCGTCTTGGGGACGTTGCCGAAGCAGCCCATCGCCCGGCTGTATCCGGTGCAGGACGACGGGACCGTCGTCCTCGGGGGGCCTTACGGGACGATTCGGGTCGAGGGGTTCACGGTCGAACAGGCCGAGGTGGAGCTCACGCGGATGTTGAAGATGATCTTGCGCGAGCCCACCGTATCGATCCAGTTGATGCGATCCGCAGGCGGCGAGAGGATCAATGGTCTGTACCCGGTGCAGCCGGACGGGACGGTGAACCTCCGCACTTGCGGCATGATATACCTGGCCGGCAAGACCGTGACCGAAGCGAGAGAGGCGGTGCAGGCACGGCTGAGTCAGTATTTCGACTCGCCCAGCGCGGGAGTCGAAGTGGTGCAATTCAACAGCGAGAGTTACTTCGTCATCGCCGAATCGTCGGCGGGGAGCGGCACGCTGCACCGCTTTCCGATTACGGGGAACGAGACGGTGCTGGATGCGATCGCCCAGTTGGAAAGAGCCGGAGCCATGACGAGCAAGACGATTTTTGTTGCGCGTCCGGTGCCGGGAAACTGCGACCGCGACCAGATCTTGCCGGTCAATTGGGATGAAATCGCACACGGCGGCAGAACCGATACGAATTACCAACTCCTGCCCGGCGACCGCGTCTACGTCGTCGAGGACAGGGCGACTGCCGTCGGTGCCTTCCTTGCAAAAGTTACGAATCCCGTCCGGCGGCTGCTTGGTTTCAGTTACCGGGGCACCAGCGGAATGCTCGACGCGGAGGCTCTGGGCGCGAGTATAACTCACACGGCCGCCGCGGACGTCGCTAATGGCCTTGAGGCGACCGACCGCCCTTCGCACATCGCGCACAATCCGCGTTCGCAAACGCACTCTACAGCAGACCGACACAAATGCCCCCTGCCCTCGAGAACGTCCGCCGGTTGGAGCAGTGGAGTCGGGGGGAACACGGCGACGATCGGCCGCCGGCCGCCTCGCCGCCGATCAAGAACGTGGGGATTGTCGGCGCCGGCACGATGGGCATATCGATTGCAGCGGCGCACGTCGAATGCCAGGTGCCGGTCGTCGTCAGCGACGTCAACGAGACGGTTCTGACCGGCGCGGCAGCATCGATCACCGCCGATTTGCCGGCGGACGTTCGCTCACAACCTGCGCTCCTGTCCGAGTTGCTCCGCATAACCTCCGACGCGACAGAGGCTGCTCGCTGCGACCTCGTATTGGAGACGATCGTCGAGGCGCTGCCGGCGAAACTGCAACTGTATTCGCAATTGTGGGAGTACGTGGCGCCCCATGCCATCGTGGCCTCGAACACCTCGACGATTCCCATCCGGCGATTGGCCGAGAACGTGCCCGATGCGTCGCGATTCTGCGGAATGCACTTTCTCCATCCCGTCCGTCACCGGCGGTTGGTGGAGATCGTGCGCGGTCCGCGCACGGGCGACGAAACGATTGCCGCCGCAACGGCTCACGTCCGACGGATCGGCAGAATGCCGATCGTGGTCCGCGATGGGCCGGGGTTTCTGGTGAATCGGCTCTTGTTTCCCTATCTGGGCGAGGCGTTGGAGTTGTTGCGGGAAGGCGTGCCGGCCGACGCGATCGAACGGGCGGCAGACCGAGTTCGGCATGGCGATCGGACCGTTGCGGCTGATGGACGAAATCGGCCTGGACACCGCGTTGCAGGCCGGCTGGGTACTGGCCGCGGCGTTTCCCGAACGCATCGTTTCGTCCCCCTTGCTGGTGTCGCTGGTAAAGGCGGGCCGCCTGGGGCAGAAAGCGGGAGCGGGGTTTTATGCATACCGTCAGCCGCCGCGTCCCGCCGCCGATGGTCCCGATAGCGAGGTCGGTCGAGATCATCGGCCGCTGGCTCGAAGCGCCCGTCAAGCCGTTCGGCCAGCCGATCGCTAATCGGCTTGTCCTGCCGATGCTGCTAGAGGCGACCCGCATTTTCGAGGAGGCCAGGTCGGCGACGTCCGCGACATCGATCTGGCCGTGCTGTTCGGCCTCGGTTTTCCGGCCGACAAGGGCGGGCTGCTCTGGTGGGCCGATGCCCTGGGTCCGCGGCGAATTCTCGCTATGCTCCGCGATCTCGACGCGACCGAACAGCGAAATCGCCCAACTCCGCTGCTGGAAAGGTTGGCGAAGACCGACGGGCGGTTTTACCCGCGGAGACTTGCGGAATCGACCTAAGCGGTCGCGGGCGGCTCGCCTACCTTCCGGCGGTTGCCGGATCTACCGCAGGGATCGCAGCTTGTCGAAGCCGGGCGCTTCCAGCGGTTGCAACGACGCCTTGGTGAGCCCCTCTTTCAGAGCCTTCTTAAAGGTCGCTTTCGCCTTGGCGTTGTCGCCGGCCAAGGCGTAAGCCTGCGCCAGGTGGAAGAGCCGGTCGGGCACGTCCCTATCGGTGACCGCGGCGGTTATATCTTCGATGGCTTTCTGGGGCTCGTTCATGGCCATGTAGACGGTGCCGCGCGAATCGAGCATCGCCCCGCGGGGACCGGCGAGTTCCATGGCGCGATTGATCGCCTTGAGGGATTCGTCCAGTTTGACCCCTTGCAGCGCTTGCAGTACGGCAAGATTGTTCAAGGCGAAGGCGAAGTCAGGTTCTTTCTGAAGGATCTCATGGTACGCGTCGACGGCCTCGGAATAGCGAGCCTGACGGGCGCGCAACTCCGCCAGGGCCATCAGCAGCCGCGGCACCCGCCCAAATTTCGCCTTCCGCCGACTGCATGATCTTATCCATACGCTGCAACTGATCCTTTGTGGCCTTGCCGTTCTGGAGGATGATGCGAACATGCCTGGCCGAAAACCTCGACGTTTGCGATCTGCAAACTGTCGTCGAGAATACCGAGGGCTTCGTCGATCTTACCATGCTGTCCCAGGAATGCCGCCAACACCAGTTCCCGGTCGGGATTCTCCTTGACGAAGGTGCGCAACAGCGATTCGGCGATTTCGATGCCGTTTGCGGCGATGGGCGCTTGGTCCGGCTTCGTCAATTTCTCGGCCAATTGGGCGATCTTCTCGGCCACCAGCCGGAGGCGCATAGCCGCGGTCGCGAGTCTCCGCGTCCACGTTGTCGACGTAGTCTCTCAATACCGCGAACGCTTGCCGCGGCTGGTTCGTGGCGAAAAGCAGGTCGGCCTTCCGGCTGGCCGTGCCGAACGCATTGGGGGCAAGCTTCTCCAAGTAGTTGAAATACGTTTGCGCGCTGGACATCTCGCCGTGCTTTAACAACTCATCGATGTAGAATTCCAGATATTGCGGTTCTTTCTGGTTGGAAGCGACAAGGCCTCGAAGCAACTCGCCGGTTTTGAGCCAGTTGCCCGCCTTCGCGTACAATCTGGCCAGAAGGAAGCGATCAGCCTGTGTGGCGGAGGCGCCGAGACTCTCGAACACTCGTATGGCCTTTTCGCGCCCCTCCTGTCTCGGATCCGGATCGGACGCCAACAGCCGCGCGAGCAGTTCTCGATCGGCGATGGACGCCTGCGGGCTGGCCAGATTCTGCTCGACCAGCTTTTGGGCCTTATGCAAGTTCGGGTACTTGCCGCTGGCGCCGAGGAATTGGGCGAGCTCCCGTCGGGCCCAAGCCAACTCCAAGTCGCTGGCCGGAATCTTGCCGTCGAGGACGGTTTGCAGCAAGGCTTCCGCCGGCTCCGCCTTTTTGGCGCGATGATAGAACCCGACGGCACTGTGGAGAACGGCCATATCTTGCGGCGCCGCCTTCAACATGGCGTTGTACTGCTCTTCCGCGGCATCGAGATTCCCCACCATTTCGTAACACTGAGCCAGGAACGGGGGAAGATCCCCGGTGGAGAGGCTCTTCCTGGCCTCGTCGATCACTGTCTCGGCCTTAAACTGCTCATTCAGCAATGCGTAGTATTGGACGAGCGCCCTCCACACGATGGGCAGCTTCGGTTCGAGCTTGACGGCGCGGCGAAGCGCCTTTTCCGCGTCGCCGAGCAACTCTGCGGCGTCCGCGGATCGTCCCTCCGCTTTGGCTTGCCGGCCGACGACGCCGAGTATCTGCCCGAGCCAGGCTTGCTCGCCGCCGTTCTTCGAGTTGGAGGGAACGGCTTTTTGCGCCACTTCGACGGCGCGATCGGCGTCCTTCAGATACAGGGCACATTCCGCAAGAGTCTGCATCAACCTGGTGGGAAGCGACCGGCGCTCAGCCAGAAGGCGACGGAGCAGACGGTCGGCTTCGGCGTAGCGTTGCGAGCGGAAGAGAATGAGTACCGCTCGCTGGACGCCGACCGGGTTGCGGTCTCCCTGTTCGATGCCCTCCAGGAACGATTGCAGGGCCAAGTTCGATTTGCCCTGTTGGTCGTAGATGCTCCCCTCGAGCGTCGAAATGCGCCCCCAATCCTTGCGGATGTTGCGAGCTCGTTTCAGGTAGTCCAGCGCCTGTTCCAACAGCGCGGCGGCATCCTTGCTGTTGTCGGCTTGCAGGCACAACAAAACCGCGCGGGCGTAGAGCGCGTACGCGTCCTCCTCGCCGATGATGGCCTCGACTTCCTTCAGCGCCCGTTCGCCGGCGGCCACGTCCTTCGCAGCGATCGCCTGTTCGAAGCGCCGCTTGCGAACTTCGACATTGTTGGGCTGCTTCTCGGCGATTTTCTGCAAGAGCGAGCCGGCTAGCTCGTTGTCGCCGACAAGGTGGGCGCTCTAAGCAGGCCGGCCCACAGCCGCAGGCGATCCTCGTCGGAGAACCGCTCGTCGTTTTCGACCAGTTGTTGCAGGCGATTGTCGACGTCCGTTCCCCCGCGGACAACGGCGCATCGCGAGCGAAGCACACGCAACTCGACGGTGTCCCCCATCGCTTTTTCCGCCTCCGCCAGGAGCCTTTCCGCTTTGTTCCAGTCCTTGCCGCGGATGGCCATGGCGACAAGGCCCCTCCACGAAGCAAGCTGCTTCGGGTACTTGTCGCGCGTTTTCAACAGGAGCTTTTCGGCCGCGGCCGACTTCCCCTGCGCTTGGAGCACGTCGGCCCGCAACGCCGGAACGACGGGCGAGTCGGGCAGCGATTTCTCCAATGCGTCGAGAAGCTTCTCCAGCGGCTTCCAGTTGCGCTGAGCCGGCTTCTGTCGAGCGATGGCGAGGAACAGCAGGTGCGCCAGTTGCACCCTGCCCGCCGGATCGAGCGTGTGGTGCATCTCCATATCCTGCAGCCCCTTCAGCGTGTCGCCCAAGTTGCCCTTCCGCCTCGACAAGTCGGCCAGCGCCTTCTGGGCGGGGGCATAGGAGGGATTAACCGCCAACACCCGCCGCAGGTCCTGCTCCTGCTGCTCGTAGTCCCCCAATTGCTGATGGCAGCGAGACATCCAGAAATCGATCTGGGCCACGTAGCCCGCGTAGTTCGGGTCCAAGGTCATGGAGGCGCGGGCGTCGCTGAGACGATCCAGCGCGGTCTTCCAGTGCTGTTGGACGAACTCGATCCGCGCATCCAGATAGTCGATCAGCGGCTTGCGAAAAACTCCCTTCTGCATCTCGTCGCGGATCTGCCGCGCTTTGTCCAGCTTCCGCGTGTCGATCAACATGTTGGCCATCAGCCACAGGAGATTCGGATTTCGATCGGTGGCCTTGATGCCCTCCTGCAAGATGGCGGTGGCCTTATCGCTGTTCCTGAGACTCAACTCCACTTGGAACATCGCGCGGTACATGCGGAAGTCCGACGGCTGCAGCTTGATGCCGTGAACGAGACAATCGCGGCGCGTTGTCGTATTTCCGCTTCGCGATGTTGCGCTCCGCCACCAACAACAGAACATCGGGGTCGTCGGGGGCCAGTTGCTTCGCCTTGCAGGCTTCTTCCAACGCATCGTCGAGACGGTGCACCTTGGGATCGGCGAGGTAGACGGCCCGCAGATAATGGGCCATATAGGACTTCGGATTGACTTTCACCAACTTCTCCATCCACTCGTCGGCCTCCTTGGGCTTCGAGAGCTTGTCTCGCAACAGGTCGGCCAGCTTCGCGTAGGTGCCGGCGCGGTGAGGGTTGTCGGTGATTGCTTTCTTCAGCGTGTCGCGAGCCTTGTCGAACTTGCGCAACCCAATCTGACACTCGGCGAGTTGTTCCAGCAGCTTGGGGTCTTTCGGAGAGTCGGCCAACAGGAATCGCTCCAAGTGATCCTGGGCGTCCTGATAGCGATGGGCCAGCATTCCCATCTTCACCAGCCGTTCCCGAGCCTCGGTTCGTTCCGGATCCAGCCGCACCGTCCTTTCCAACGTGCCGTACGCCATCCAGAACGTCTGCCGATCGAACTTTCCGCCCCATTGCGCTTGTCGGCCAACAAGATCCCCAGGTGCTCCATCGCCTTATATTTTGAAGGCATCAGCCCCACGTACCAACTCAGGTACTTGATGGCGTCGTCTCTCGACTTCTCTTCCAAGGCGGGCCTATCCTTCTTGGCAGCCTCCGCGGCGCGTTCTTCCGCGTTCTCCGATTCCTGCAGGAAGAACGAGGCGTTGCTGCGAACCATGATCCTGTTCAGGGCGTAAACGCCGATGCCAAGAACCATCGCAATCCCCAACAAGATCGCGGCCAGCCGAACGTTGAACACTCTCATGGAAAACGTCTCACTACGGGGTTGAATTCAAGCAATCTCGTCCTCGGCGGCGTTCAGTTCCACCACGATCGTTCGCTCGCGGTGGAGCGCTGAAGGAGTTTCCGCGTCACGGTCCACTCGGTGGACGGCTGCGGTTGCGCCGCGATTCGTCTCGCTCCGATAAACGCGCCGGCCAACGTCGCGACGCCCCAACAACACGCTACTCCCAACGCAATGCCGCCCAAATCTTGAAACCAGTCCTTCCATTCCGGCGTCCTTGTCGCGGTGAAGTGTTGGCTGATTTCCGTCAATCCGCCGTAAATCGCCAGGACGAACACGATGCCCCATCGCGGCACAGGCCAGCGCGTCATCAGGGCCAAGACGGCCAACACGAAAAAACTGATCAGGTGGGCCGCTGGGTCCAGCGCCCGCAGCAACCACGGCCAATCTCCTTTTATGCCGATCAACAACTCGGGACGCTGGGCCAGCAGCAGCATGGTTAGGAATATGGCATAGCCGAGGCAGATTATCCTCATCAACCACTGCACGGCCCCCCTCCGTGGCTTTTTCGCACGCTCGGCCACACCCGGTGCTTCTTGCTGCAGCGAAGTCAGTCTCAATCGACGGAAGCTCCCAAAAGCAAACCGGCTCGTCGAGCCGCGCCGTAAACACGATGAGGTCACACGGTCCGAGCGTCTGCACAACCGCCACGCGGCCCCCGGCGTCTCTCACCGGAAAATTCTTGCCGTTTAGGCAATTCTACTTCCCCTGCCAACGCAAGCGTCGACGTGGCGCCCAACCGGCATCGGTCTTCTTGAGCAGGACACTCTCGATTAGATTCATTCTAATGGAAATATTAGCGGGTGCAAGCCGGGAACCACTCGCGGGAAGGGAAGCAACGCCACCCGGTTTGCTGCGTTCCGCCCACTTCTATCGCTTGTGCCGTCGATAGGGACCCTATCGTGCCAAAGAGAACCAGTCCACGGGGACATCCGGCTCATCGGCCGCCCAAGCTACCTCGGCAAGGATAGGAGGGACACATCGGGCGGCCAACTCCCCACGGTTCTGCGACAGACTGGCGTCGTCGGCCCGCGGAATCGCCGGATGGTTCAGCACGACACCGGCAATCGGCAGCCCCTCGCGGAACACCGAGGCGGCGATCAGCGTCTGCAACGTCTGGTTGATCGCCCCCAACACGTTCCGTGCAACCACTACAAGCGGAAAGCCGAACTCTTCAGCCAGATCGGCGACGTACTCTTCTTCGCCCATCGGCGACATCAAGCCGCCGGCCCCTTCGACCAGGACGATTTCCGACCGTTTGCGCCAATATTCGAGGCCCAGACGGAGCAGGCCGGGGTCGAGGCGGCGCCCTTCCGCCAGGGCCGCCAGGTGGGGCGCCAGCGGGGCTTCAAAGCACTGCGGGCAGACTCGATCGAATTGGCCCGGTTGGCCGGCGGCGTTCCAAAGCGCCACGGCGTCGTCGGAGACGAGCACGCCGTCGATGCACGAGCAACCGCTGGCCGCCGGTTTGTAGACCCCAACCTTATGGCCGTCGGCGGCAAGCCGTCTCGCCATGATCGACGCCACGTAGGTCTTGCCCACCCCCGTATCGGTGCCGGTGATGAACAATCCGGGAATTCGGCGCATCATAGCCCAAGAAACTCTTCCGCCGCCTCGCGCAATACCTGGCGGTCGGGATCGATGCCGGTCCAAAGCCGCAAGCCGATGGCCACCTGCTCGATGAACATCGTCAGGCCGTCAATGGTTTTGCAGCCGTGCTGCCGAGCTTCGCTAAGCAACCACGTCCTTGGGGCGTTGGCAGTCACGTCGGCCACGAGCAACCCCGGCCGAAGCGTGTCGGTGACGATCGGCAGGCGCGCGTCGCTGTCGCCGTGTTCGATGCTTGTGGCGTTGACCAACAATTCGGCTTCCGCCGGCACTGGGTAGTCGTCCAGCCAGGAGACGGAAGAAACCGTCGCGGCGAACTTGCCCGACAGCGTCGAGACCAGCTCGGCGGCGTGGCTGTCGCTGCGATTGACGATGGTGATGGCGGCGGCGCCTGCCGCCGCCAGTTCGACGGCCGCGGCGCGGGCAATCCGGCCCGCGCCCAGCACGATTGCGGTCTTTTCAGCCGGGTCGAGCGTCGTACGAATGGCCTCGACCACACCCTTGCCTTCCGTGTTTTCGCCGACCAGGGCGTTCTCCTCGCGGAAGAGGAGGTTGGCTGCGCCGATCATCGCCGCAGTCGCGGTCGTGCGATCGAGCAGGGGGATCACGGCCTGCCGATGCGGTGGGGCACAGTGCGCGCCGCGAAATCCTAACGCCCTCAAACCACGCACCGCGTCGCCAAGATCGTCCGGGCCGACCTCGAAGGTCAGGTATCGCCAATCGAGGTCGTGATGGGCAACCGCCTTCTCGATCATGTACTGCGTGGGATTCCCGCCCACGGGACAGGCCAGCAAGGCCAGCAGCGGTTGTACGGCGGAGCTTGACATCGTGGAATGCTGAATACTGAATGCTGATTGCTGAATGCTGGCTGCTGAATGCTGGCTGCTGAATGCTGGCTGCCAGCGGTGCCGTGGCGGTTCACGATCGACAATCATAAATCATCGATCCTCAATCAGAAATCCCCCTTGTTGGCGGAAACCTGTCGCTTTCCGCAAGTTCACTTGTTTGCCTCGGCCGGGGTCTTTTCGGGCGTCTTCGACCGTTTCTCCGGCACAGGCGTCGCCGGCGTCTGCGGCTTCTGGCGAGCGACACTGGTTAGCCGTTTGAACTCCGATGCGAGGACCAAGCCGCCGGAATCGGTGGGCTGGAGCAGGATCAGAGGAGCCCCGGCGGGCGATAAGGTGATAAGCGAACCGCCCTTTGTCGTCGGGTCGGTGCGAGCGATAATCGTCGGCCGGCCATTCGGCCCGTCAACCACCAATTCGTTGCACCGGATGGCCGGAACGACAAGTCCCTTGGTTGCCAGCACCTTATCGACCATTAATTCGTCGCAGCGCAGCTTTCCGGCCCTTAACTCCTCGCTGCACTGAAGGTTGCGAACGGCAATCCCCCCGGCAGCCTCCACCTGGTCGACCTGCAACTGCCCGCAGTGAATCCGCTCGGCGGTCACCTCGCTCTCCCCAAAATGACCCTGGGACACATATTTATCGCGCATCACGATTCCGAGGGTCAGGAAAAGCAGCGGATACACTATCCAGCGTTCGCGGGTAGACATTGCAACATCCTCCATTAGGAGTAGCACTCTAAACCCTTGTCAACATACCGTGTTATGTCGACCGTCGCAACGCCGCTTAGTGCAGCAGCCAGAAATCGAGCGTGCCGTCGTCCTGTGCAGCGGCGGCGAGCTTCGGCTCGGCGGGCTTTAGCATGTACTCCCGCTGGTAGAGACGGCCCGGACCGTCTTCGCCGTAGAAGACTTCGACCTGCTTCTTATCGAAGTCCGAGTAGGCGGTTTTGACCTGTTCGCCGATGGGCGTCATGCGGACGACCGTGTCGCCTTTCCAGGTCACGCGATAATGGTAATGCCGGAAACCGACGTTGCCGATGGCGATTTCTTCTTCCCGTACGGGCAGCGGATACGTGACTTCGAGTTTCTCGCCGGCCTTGCGGTCGCCAAGTTCGAGGTAGTTGCCCCAGACCCTCGCATTCAATCTTGCCCTCGGTCGGAGGCGACCTTGATCTCGTTGGCTTTCACGAAATCGGGGATCCGCACGCGGACCTTGCAGTCTTGCTTCATGGCGATGGTGAGTCTTCCTTGATACGGCTGGAAGCAGCGGATCTCGGCCTGCGGCAGGAGCTTGTCGATGTGCAGATTGACCGAGAGCGTGCCGTTTTCGACGCGGGCGGCGTTTTTCCAAACGATGAACAAGCCGTGCGTGCCCGAGCCGCCGCAGCAATTCTGGAAGGCCCTGGTTTTGTTGCGCAACTCGGGCCCGCCCCACTGAAGCGTTCTCACGGGCGGCGAGGAAATGCGTCGGGCGAACTCCAGCCGGCATAGCCGCCGACCATCCTCGCGCCGATGTCGCGCCAACTGAACTGGTAGGTGTCGGGCTTGGTGCCCGGCTTCAGCCAAGAGCCATCCGACGACCTGGCTTTCCACCATACTGGTTTCTGAGCATTCGCTCGACGTCGCCCCAGTACTCGGGATGGCCGTTGTTGGCCAGCGTCGAGGCCAGCCCGACGAAGTCCATCAGGGCGCAGGTCTCGCAGGAAATGATGTCGCCGTTGCGGTCCATCACCTCCGGGAGAAAGCCGAACCGCGTTCCCTTCGATCGCATGTGATCGGTAAATGGCGTCCACGCGGCTGAACAGCACGGGGTCTTTCACGTAGAGGGCGTAGTCGGCGGCGCCGACCAGCGTTCGCAAGCTGCCGTGGATGTGGCCAATTTGGCGATTTTGTTGTCGGGCGTGAAATTCCGACCGTCGACGAACACGTCGTGGACCCGCCGCTTTGCCTGCTCCAGGGCAACAGGCGAACCGGTCAGCCGCACCCAGGTCATCAGGCTCTTGATGATGAACGCCCGATCGCCATCGTCCGGCAGATGGGCGACCATTTTGTCGATGGCCGTCGCGGAGGGCGGGGTCTTTGATGTCCGCATAGGCCGTCGCCAGGGTGTAGAGCGTCAGCGCTTGGTCGCCGGCGATCGGCCCCGGCTCGCAGTAGGACGTCTTCGGCCGCACGAGCAGACCCGTCTTGGGATCGAGCCGCGAGAGAACCATTTTCATCCAGACCTTTTCGTTCGTGGATTCTCGGCCGGTCAAGTGGCGGGCCATGATCGCCCCCTGCAACTGCCGGCTGGTGACGTCGCCGAAATCGGGCCAATCGTGGGCCGCCTCGGCCGGATCGGTCCAGAAAATGTCGAAGTACGGCAGCCCGTCCTTGTCGACCATCCGGTCCAGATAGTTGTACGTTCGGTCGACGAACGTCTCGATGGCGAACGTCGTGGGCGACTGCTTCGACAACGGCGAGTCATCCTGGCAATGCGCCGCACGGGTAAAGTTCGCAGTAGTCACGGTCGCCGCAATAAAAATGCAGATCCACTTCATGGGCAGGCGCCTTTCCTAAAACAAAAGCCGCACCACCGCTATCCTAATCGCCCGGTAGCCTCTTGAACAGTGTCGGGGCCCATGCTAACATCAAGGGATTTTACACGGCGTGCGTCCCCCAAGTAGCGGGGAACGCCGGAATTGTTCCCGCGGGTTCGCGCCGAGGAAGTTCTTACTGTGCCACGTCGCAACGACATCAAGAAAATCCTGCTGATCGGTTCCGGGCCGATCATCATCGGGCAAGCCTGCGAGTTCGATTACTCGGGCACGCAGGCGTGCAAGGCCCTGCGCGAGGAAGGGTACGTGGTCGTGCTGGTCAACTCGAATCCGGCCACGATCATGACCGACCCGGAGATGGCCGACCGCACGTACATCGAGCCGTTGACCTGGGAGATGGTGGCCAAGGTGATCGAGGCCGAGCGGCCCGACGCCCTGCTGCCGACGCTTGGCGGCCAGACCGGCTTGAACCTGGCGATGGATCTGCACCGACCACGGCGTGCTGGAGAAGTTCGGCGTCGAGATGATCGGCGCCAACGCCGCGGTGATCGAGAAGGCCGAATCGCGCGACCAATTCAAGGCGGCGATGGAGCGGATCGGGCTGGAAGTGCCCCGCGGGCAGACGGTCGGCAGCCTGCGCGAGGCCCGGAAGACGGTGCTCGACATTGGGCTGCCGTGCGTCGTGCGGCCCAGCTTCACCCTCGGCGGCACCGGATCGAGCATCGCCTACAACCGCGAGGAGTTCGACGGCCTGGTGCAACGCGGGCTGGACCTCTCGCCGATCCACCAGGTGCTTGCTCGAAGAATCGGTGATCGGCTGGAAAGAGTTCGAGATGGAGGTGATGCGCGACAAGGACGACAATTGCGTCATCATCTGCTCGATCGAGAACTTCGACCCGATGGGCGTCCACACCGGCGACTCGATCACGGTGGCCCCGGCCCAGACGCTGACCGACAAGGAATACCAGCGGATGCGCGACGCCTCGATCGCGGTGATGCGCGAGATCGGCGTCGAGACGGGCGGCTCGAACATCCAGTTCGCCATCGATCCGAAGACCGGGCGGATGGTCGTGATCGAGATGAACCCGCGGGTGAGCCGCTCGAGCGCGTTGGCGTCGAAGGCCACCGGCTTCCCGATCGCCAAGATCGCCGCGAAGCTGGCGGTGGGCTATCGGCTGCACGAATTGCCCAACGACATCACCCGCGAGACGATGGCCTGTTTCGAGCCGACGATCGACTACGTGGTCACGAAGGTGCCGCGGTTCGCCTTCGAGAAGTTTCCCGAGGCCGATCCGCGTTTGACCACGCAGATGAAGAGCGTCGGCGAGACGATGGCCATCGGGCGAACGTTCAAGGAGTCGTTCCAGAAGGCGTTGCGCGGGCTGGAGGTGGGCAGCTTCGGCTTCGGCTGCGACGGCAAAGACCTCTGGGGCACGCCCGAGCAGCCCACGATCGAGGAGGTTCGTTCGTGCCTGGCCACGCCCTGCGAGCAGCGCGTCTGGTGCCTGCGGTACGCCATCAAGTACGGCATGACGCTCGACGAGATTTACGAGATCACCGGCATCGACCCGTGGTTCCTGGAGAATCTCCAGGAGATCGTGGAGATGGAGAACCACCTGCGCGGGCTGGGCAGCATCGAGCAGTGCGACGACGCCACGCCTCCGCCGCGCGAAGCGGTTCGGGTTCTCCGACCGGCAGTTGTCCACGATCTGGAGCATGACCGAGATGGACGTGCGCCAGGAGCGGAAGCGGCGGGGCATCGTGCCGGTGTTCAAGTCGGTCGATACCTGCGCCGCCGAGTTCGAGGCCTACACGCCCTACTATTATTCGACCTACGAAGACGAGGACGAGACGCCGCGAAAACAGCCCGGCCGCAAGCGGATGATGATTCTCGGCGGCGGGCCGAACCGCATCGGCCAGGGCATCGAGTTCGACTACTGCTGCTGCCACGCCAGCTTCGCCCTGCGCGAGCTGGGCATCGAGTCGATCATGGTCAACTCGAACCCGGAGACGGTTTCGACCGACTACGACACGTCCGACTCTGCTGTTCTTCGAGCCGCTGACGACCGAGGACGTGCTGAACATCTGCGACCGGATCGAGCCCGACGGCGTGATCGTGCAGTTCGGCGGGCAGACGCCGCTGAACCTCGCCCGGGCGCTGAGCAACGCCGGCGTGCCGATCATCGGCACGAGCGTCGATACGATCGAGGACGCCGAGGACCGCGAGAAGTTCAAGAACATTCTGCACCGGCTCGGGTTGAAGCAGCCGGCCAGCGGCATCGCCCGCAACCTGGCGCAGGCCCGGAACGAAGTGGCGCAGGTCGGATTTCCCGCGCTGGTGCGGCCGAGCTACGTGCTCGGGCGGCCGGGCGATGGAGATCTGCTACGACGCCGCGCAGTTCGAGCGATACGTGGCCGCGGCGTTCCTGGTTTCGCTGGGACAGCCGGTCTTGATCGACCGCTTCCTCGAAGACGCCACCGAGGTGGACGTCGACGCCATCGCCGACGGCCAGCAGGTGATCGTCGCCGGCATCATGGAGCACATCGAAGAGGCGGGCGTCCACTCGGGCGATTCGGCCTGCGCCATTCCGCCGTTCACCCTGCCGCCGGCGGTGGTCGAGGAAATCCGCCAGGCCACCTGCGCGTTGGCCCAGCGGCTGAAGGTCAAGGGGCTGATGAACATCCAGTACGCCGTCAAACGCGAGGACGGGCATCCGAACGTCTACGTGCTCGAGGTCAATCCGCGGGCAAGCCGCACGGTGCCGTTCGTCTCGAAGGCCATCGGGCATGCCGCTGGCCAAGGTGGCGGCCAAGGTGATGGCGGGCGTGTCGCTGGCCGAGCAGGGATACTTCGACGCACCCGTTCCCAAGCAGCATTCGGTCAAGGAGGCCGTCTTCCCCTTCGCCAAGTTCGCCGGCATCGACATTGTGCTCGGGCCCGGAAATGAAATCGACCGGCGAGGTGATGGGCGTCAGCGACACGTTTCCCGATCGCATTTGCGAAGAGCCAGTTCGCGGCGGGAACCGTCTTGCCCAAGGGCGGCAAGGTCTTTATCAGCGTCACGAACCGCTCGAAGGACCACGTGGCCGATCTCGCTCGGCGGCTGGAATCGACTGGGCTTTGATCTGCTGGCCACCAAGGGCACCGCGCTGCGGCTGGAAGAGGCGGGCATTCGCGTTCAGACGCCTCATGAAGATTCAAGAGGGGCATCCCAACGTGATCGACTACATGATCGACGGCAATCTGCAACTGGTCATCAACACCCCGAGCGGCAAGGGGGCAAGAACCGACGAGGGCCGCATCCGCGCCGCCGCCGTTTCGCACGGCATCTCCTGCATCACGACGCTCGAAGGCGCCAAGGCCGCCGTCGGCGCCATGGAGGCCCTCCGCACGCAGGAAATGACCGTCCAGGCCGTCCAGGACCGCTTTCCCGCGCCACAGCAAGCCCCGGCGGTCAGCCGATAGTCGATTGGCCGACTACCTGGATCACTACCGACAGGTCGCGCAGGCCGTTCTCGGTTGCCCTTTGCCGCCAACTCCTGAGAGTGGATAACCGGCGTATCATCCCCGAACGGAGCCGCCTCCAACGCTCGAACGTTTTGGGGAAAAGGGGGGATTGGGTGTCGGCCGCAAGCCGTCCTCTTCGACGTGTTCGCGGCGTTGTTTGCGGACGGCCCTTTTGTTGGGCTTCCTTCCGGCATCTAAATCATCCCTCTGCTTTTTGTATTGCTCAAACGCGCCTTCTGGGTCCGACCACGCGCCGAAGTAGTGCGTCTTGCCACGTATCGTCTTCGCCCACTGGCGGGCGGGGTGGGCGTAGATTGGAAATTCAGGGTAGCGCTCGTCCGGCTTGTCAGACGGGGCGTCGGATGCTATCCTAACGGCACTCTCCCCGTGGAAGCGGGCTAGTGTGGCGTTGGGATCGGATCAGGGGCCGAAGTATCGCATACGGCCGCCGATCTCCTTTGCCCACTGGCCGAAAGCGTGCTAGTATACACTATATCCACCCGGAAAGCACATGTCGTAAGTCGTTGAAAACAAACGACTTACTGCGACAGATATTAGACACGGACAGGTAGCTCAGGCAGTAGAGCAGCGGACTGAAAATCCGCGTGTCGTGAGTGCGACTCTCACCCTGTCCACTTAACGTGACTCACCGCCGGCAAGACCGGATGTGAGCGACGGTTTGAGCGGCGGGCTCGCCCGTCACGAAGGGACGACGCTTTCACGCCAATCGGCGGCGAGCAGGTTCTTCGGCCGCCGTGTCCAGCTACTCGCGTCCCTGTACGGCGTTCATTGATCGCTGATTCATCTCGCCCTGCTGAGGCGGGTAGATGATCGACGGTCGACGGCGTTGATTCGGCATCGCCGGCCCCTTCTTTTCCGGCATGCTGCACTCCGTAGTGTACGAGCGTATCGTCCAGGCTGACGCCGTCGCCCAGCAAATTGCCCTGGCGAGTGCTGATGCCGGCGCCTGAGCCGGGGGTCGTCGCACGCTGGCTGCCCGTGCGGCAAAGCAGCTCAAAGAAGTCGATTGCCGCCCGATGATCGCTCCCGGCAGCGCGGCCGGAGTTCGAGTCGCGCAGAATCACGTAATCGATGACGTAGGAATCAAGCAGCTTCGGCAAAAGCTCGCGCGCCAAGCTCTCGCTGCCGAACAGTTCAGCGCCCAAGGCGCGACCGTTGCCTACAAAGATAAAACCGACGGCGCCGCTGGGAATTTCGGGGACGATCTTCCGTCGCGCCGCATCGAGCTTTCTGCGAACGTGCGAGGAGTTCAACGCTTTCTCCAGGCTGCCGGTCGAGTTCTCCGCCTTGAGCGAGGAATTGTTGCGGGCCACTTCCGACCAGACCTTGCCTTGATCGGCGCCCCCGCGGAGTTTTCCTTGAATCGACTGCGGCAGCATGACCTTGCTTCCGCCCGAAAACTGTCCTTCGCCCGCCCAGCGATGCGCCTCGACGCAGAAGACGTCCAGATTGATCGCTTGGCCCGGCGCCAACACCACGTCGTGCCGAATCGTGCGGGTCTGCATTCCGCCGGCAATCACTTCGCCCGTCATGATCAGCACGTTCTCGTCCCCGCTCTTGTTCCTCACTCGAACCACCGGCACGCTCCCCCCGGCCTTCTCGCCAACGTCGAGGATCTTTCGCGAAATCGCCTTGTCCAGCGTCAGCCAGTGCCCTCGCAGCAGCGCCCCGCCTTCTACGAGGATCGGATAGACCGACAACTGCCGATACACGACCGGCTCGGCGATCTGCACGCCGTCCAGATACTTGCCCAGCTCGCGGACGTGTTTCGCCGTCGAGGGCCGTTGCGCCGACACCGACGCCGTCCCGAGCGGGCTCACAACGAGGCATGCCAGAGCGATCAAAATCGCCCGACGTTTCGCCACAATGCCACTGCTGTAATCGCCTGACTTTGTCATGCTCTCTCTCCCGTTCAACTTGGGGCCTGGATAGGACTGTTCTTTGGACGTTCCTGGACGGTGAAAAGTTCCTCTCGCCACCGTTGCCCCCGGCCGTGCGAGAAGCGGTATTCGCCCACCAGCCCAGCCTCCCCTTGAACGCCGAGAGTATTCTAGCCGAGGCATGGGGCTCGAGTATCGGCTTGGTGGTAACACGTTTGTAACATCCAGGTTTTCCAGAGGAGGCGAGGACGTGAGCTGGTCCCGTTTTTCTGACAGAAAAGCACCCTTGAATAAGGTGGAAACCGATTTGTTAGATCAAGGGACATTTACGCTATCCGCTTGACTGAAACTCTCTTTTGTTTATGCTTTACCTGTTCGGTGAAACGGAGGCGGGCTCTGCTGGGAAGCAACCCGCCGAGGGATAACCGGACCAAAGAAGTGTCTTTGGACACGAGCCTTGAAGACTTCAACTCTTCGAGGCTTTTTCTTTTTCGTCAGCATACCAATCCGCCTTCACCTCCACAAGACACTTTTTTGTCATGCCTTAAAAAATCCCGGGGTCTGGGGCGGAGCCCCAGCAGGAAACAAAAACATTTTTCGTTTTTCAAATTGCATCGAAGTAAATCTCCACAGGCCGGGCGTTCAACTTGCTGTGACGCCGTCGGCCGTTGTAGTACGCGAAATACTCGCCGAGGTTCTCGCGGCAATCGGGCACGTCCTCGTATTCCTTCAGGTACACTTCCTCCTGCTTCACAGAGCGCCACAAGCGTTCGACCATGATGTTGTCGAAGCAGCGGCCCGCCCCGTTCATGCTGATCTGCACGTCGGCCGCCAGCAGCGTCTTCGTGAAATCTTCGCTCGTATATTGCACGCCTTGGTCGGTGTTGAAAATCTCGGGCTTGCCCGTCTCCAACGCCCGCTCCAGGCACCGCACGCAAAAATCCGAATCCAAGGTCGTCGAAAGCTCCCAGGCGATCACGTAGCGGCTGAACCAGTCCATGACCACCGTCAAATACGCAAATCCGCGGCTCAAACGCACGTAAGTGATGTCGCTCGCCCAAACCTGGTTCGGGCGGATGATCGGCAATCGCTTGAGCAAGTACGGATATTTCTTGTGCTCTCGATTCGGCACGCTCAGGTTCTTTTTCGGATAAATCGCTTCCAGACCCAGCCACGCCATCAATGTCCGCGCACGTTTGACGCCCACGTCGTAGCCGAGTTCCGCAAGGTAATCGCACATCCGCCGCTTGCCCAAGAACGGATGCCGCGTGTACTCTTCGTCGATCGCCCGCAGCATCGCCAGGGCCGTCTCGCCCCACACCCACGGCTCGTAGTAGTAGGCCGCCCGCGACATCCCCAGCAGTTTGCACTGCCGGACGATCGAAAGCCGTTCCTGCTCCGGTTCAACGAGCAACCGCTTGGCCTCAATCGGCATCTCCGACTTTTTTTTTGAGCCAGTCGAGCTCGAACTGGAGCTGGCCGATCTGCTGGTAAAGCCGGTCCTTGAGCCGGTCGTCGTCCCCCTTGTTCGCTTTCGAGCGGCCATCGGCGAAGAGTGCGGCCATGTTCTCCAGGGCCTGCTTCTTCCACTTCGCGATCTGGTTCGGATGCACCTTGTGCCGCAAGGCGGTCTCCGCCGTCGTCGAAATCCCGCGAATCGCCTCCAAGGCCACCTTCGCCTTGAAATCCGCCGAAAAACTCTTCCGCTTGCCTCCCATCGTGAATCTGTCTCCTTTCCCGGAAAAATATTTTACCGGAAATAAAGTCCAAATCCACCTTGTTCACCTGTCTAGATTCTTGGGACCACTTCAACGTATGGGAAGCAGCGCCTCATACCGGCGTATAGACGGTCTTTTCGAGCAACCGTCAACATCTGGAGCGTGGCAGCCACACCGGGTGTCGCTGGGCATTGCTTTTCGCCTAGGAGGCTGCTATTCTGCCAGGAGCATGCGACAAAAGCGATCGACGCCGCGTGGACGCGGCGGCTGAACGCCCAATCCATTTTCTCTATTGATTGCCTGCCATGTTTCCCACCACCCGACTCCGGCGTCTGCGATACCATCCCGCGGTCCGAGAACTGGTCCGCGAAACCCGTCTCTCGCCGGCCAACTTCGTGCTGCCGCTGTTCGTCCGCCCCGGCAAAGGCATCAACCAGCCGATCGGCTCGATGCCGGGCCATAGCCAGTTGTCGCCCGACATGCTGGCCGACGAAATCGGCCAGAGCGTCGAGCTCGGCCTGGGCGGCGTGATCCTCTTCGGCATCCCCGACCAAAAGGACGCCGAAGGCAGCGACGCCATGAGCGACTCGGGCATCATCGCCGAGGCCATCCGCGCCGCCAAGCAGGCGTCGCGCGACTTCCTCGTTATCACCGATGTCTGCTGCTGCGAATACACCGACCACGGCCACTGCGGAGCCATCGGCCGCTCGACCGGTCGGATCGACGTCGAAAACGACGCCACGCTCGAGATGATCGCCAGGCAAGCGGTCGTCCACGCCCGCGCCGGCGCCGATATGGTGGCGCCAAGCGGCATGATCGACGGCATGGTCGGCGCGATTCGCCAGGCGCTCGACGCCGCCGGTTTCCTGCACGTGCCGATTATGAGTTACGCGGCAAAGTATGCCAGCGCGTTCTACGGCCCGTTTCGCGAGGCCGCCGAAAGCGCCCCGCAGTTCGGCGACCGCCGCGGCTACCAGATGGATCCCGCGTCGGCCGTGGGCCAGGCCATGCGCGAAATCGAGCTCGATCTGGCCGAAGGGGCCGATATCGTCATGGTCAAGCCGGCCTTGCCGTATCTCGATATCATTCGCCAGGCCCGCGAGCGTTTTCCCAGCGTGCCGCTGGCGGCGTACAACGTCTCGGGCGAGTACAGCATGGTTAAGGCGGCGGCCGAGCGGCTGGCTCGACGAGCAACGGATCGCGCTGGAATGTCTAACCGCAATCCGCCGCGCCGGCGCCGGCATCATTCTTACCTACTGGGCGAAAGACGCCGCCCGCTGGCTTGCATGACCTTCGCCAAACCGGCGGTCCGGCGGGGGCGTTGGTTGCCCGGCAATCGCTGCCGCTCGACGGGCGTCTGGACACGGCTTACATGTCGTGGTAGTCTTTCCGCGGTAGCGCGGCACGTGTCCTTCGCGCCCGCTATCGCAAGCAAAGGCCGCCGTGATTCTGTTCTTTGCGAACACCGGATGGGTGGCCGAGTGGTCTAAGGCGGCGGTCTTGAAAACCGCTGTGGGCGAAAGTCCACCGGGGGTTCGAATCCCTCCCCATCCGCTCAAATCAAACGCATACATCACGAACAGCAGCGGCAAGAGAGCCTTCCTTGCGAACGGCTCGCCAGCCGCTCGCCGCCACTGGCCCAAGCGGCCCGGGAGACGTAGACTACGGAGACGGCATCGCGTCGTTGTCATCTCCCCCGCGCCATTGCTCGGTTTCCCGCGACCATCGTCACCCCCGACACGCCAAACACCCATACTCAAAATCACGGGGTTATCGAGAGCTTACTTTCAGGCCGATAAGGTTGACCTTGCGTGGTTGCAGATCGTCAAACAGCGCAGTAAGCCCGCGAACGGTTCGGTCTAGTCGGTCAACTCTCGCGGGTGCCGCTGCCGGTTTGTCCAGCAGTGCCCATCGCGGACAGGGTAATGGACGTAAAACCGATTCCGTAAATCAGATCAAATCTGATTCTACGAAAGAGCGGTCCTTCTGGTGCTATACACGGTGTAGTAGTTTGTCTTTACTCACCCAAAGCACAAGCAGGAGGACCGAGAGATGTTATGCCTTGGAATCGACTAGCACCGCAGGCAACTGACCGTCAGTGTTCGCGATGAGGCCGGAGACGTCGTGTTACGACGCCAGGTGTCCACCCCGTGGAGCCGGGTTCGGGCGTTTTTTGCGACCGTATTCGACCCTATTCCGGACCGGGTGGCCCCCGGCGGTTTCCCGCCCGGGACCACACCGTCCGTAACCTGGCAAAGATTGGTCGCTTGGCCCAAAGACTTCCCTTGAAACCTCGCCCGCCGCCTGCTATAGTGGCCGGATGTATACAAATGAGTTTCTATGCCCGACCAGTCCCCAAACCCGGCGGAAATCTTGGCCGAAATCCAGAACCGCGGCGGACAACCGCCCGCGCTCGACGAAACCAGGCGACGAAAAATCCTCGTCCTGCTCGCCAACCGCAGCAGTCGCCGCGGGGCCCTACGATATTTCGCGCCAGACCTCATGTCCAGCCGAGGTATTTTTCACTCGCCAACTTCGCTTGCGTTTTCCACGAAAAGAACTGGCGCATCCTATCTCTGCTCTGTCAAAAGACTTGCCCCGACCCGCAACTCGTCTTATTCCGCTTTCCGCAATCATTAAGACTCGGGAAAAAGTGAAATAACCTCCTCGTAACGCCAGATTTTCCTTGACTCGTCTCCATCAGCGACGGCGAAGCGAAAAAGATCGGGAAGCAAAGCCAGCGAAGGGGAAGCGAAAAGCGTCGGAACGGTTCTTCCACCAAACCCAACGGCGCTCGAAAAACGGAAAGAACTCCTGCCAGTCAAGAGACCGACAAGAAGCGGCACTCGCCAATTCCGAACAACAGCGGCGCCAAGTTGCCGGCCGTCAACTTCCCCTTACTCCACCGGCTTGCTCACCAACACCACGTCCTGCTCCTGCTCTTCGTTGAGGTGGAAGCCGCGGTTGCGGAAGGTGGCCAACATGCGGTTGTTGTCCTTCGAGACCTCGGCCACGACCTTCTTCACGCCCCAGTGCTTGGCGACTTCCAGGCAGTAGTCGGTCAGCAGGCCGCCCAGTCCGTGGCCGTGCCAGCGATCGACGACGATCACCGCGTATTCGGCCGCTTCGTGGTCGGCGTCGGCCACCAGACGGCCCGACGCCGATCAGCTTGCGCTGCCCTTCCTCCTCGACTTCGGCCACGATGCCCAACTCGCGGTCGTAGTCGATGAAGCAGTAGCGGGTGGCCATCTCGTGCGTCGTCTGCTTGAACAGATAGCTGAAGCGGAACCAGATCGACTGCGTCGAGCAACTTCCCAGCAACTCGTGCCACATCGGCTCGTCTTCCGGCTTGATCGGCCGCAGGATCACGTTGGTGCCGTCCTTCATCTTCCGCTCGGTGACGTACTCCTCGGGATACGGGCGGATGGCCAGATGGGCGTAGGGACGCACCGTGCGGACCACGATGTCGCGGTCGATCACCACGCGGGCGTCCAGCGCGACGACGTCCTCGGGCGTGACCAGCAGCGGGTTGATGTCCAACTCCTTGATCTCGGGATAGTCGGCCACGAGATAGGAGAACCGCATGATGACTTCGATGAGCTTGTCGATGTTGGCGCCGGGCTTGCCGCGATAGCCCTGCAACAGCGGCCACGACTTGAGCGATTCGAGCATTCGCCGGGCCAGCGCCTCGTTCAACGGCGGCAGCCCCAACGCGCGGTCTTGGAACACTTCGGCGGCGACTCCGCCCATGCCCACCATGATGACCGCGCCGAAAATCGGGATCCTTCTTCGTGCCCATGATCAGCTCGAAGCTGTTCGGGTACGTGACCATCTTCTGCACGGTCACGCCGATGATGTCGGCGTCGGGACGCTTTTCCTTCGCGCGGCAGGTGATTTGCTCGAAGGCCTCCCGAACCCTCTCGTCGGAGCCGACGTTCAGCATAACGCCGCCGACGTCGGTCTTGTGCGTGATTTGCGGCGAATGGATCTTCAGCACGACCGGATAGCCGAGGTGATGGGCGACTTCGACCGCCTCGTCGGCCGTGCGAGCCGCCTGCGCCTTCGTCACCGGAATCTCATAAGACTCCAGGAACGCCTTCGAGACGTTTTCCGAGAGAACCTCGCCGCCTTCGGTGAGAATCGTGTCGAAAACGCCCCGCAGCCGTTGGCGATCGAGCGAGAACTCCAGCGGCAGGTCTTTCGGGGTTTCGTGCAGGATTTCGAGGTTGCGGGCGTAGGAAACCAGGTGCATGAACGCGCGGACCGCCTTTTCGGGCGTGTTGTAGGTCGGGATTCCGGCGTTGTTGAGTATCTGGATGCCCTCGGCCACCACGCGGCCGCCCATCCAAGCGGCCAACACGGGCTTGTGGGCATGGCTGGCCGCCTTGCCCACCGCCTACCGCCGTGGCCGTCGGATCGGTCATCGCCTGCGGAGTGAGAATCACCAGCACCGCGTCGACGTTCTTGTCTTTCAGCACGATCTCGACCGCTTTGGCGAAACGATCGGGCGGGGCGTCCCCCAACACGTCGATCGGGTTGCCGTGCGACCAGCACACCGGCAGAAACGCGTTGAGCTGCGCCATCGTCTCGTCGGTGATCGTGGCCAATTTGCCGTCGCGAGCGATCAGGGCGTCGGTCGTCATCACGCCGGGGCCGCCGGCGTTGGTGATGATTGCCAAGCCGGTCGCCCTTGGGCGTCTGCTGCCGAGCCAACAGCTCGGCACAGTCGAACATGTCTTCAATCTGGAAGATCCGCTCGATGCCCGCCCGCTGAAACGCCGCCTCGTAGACCGCGTCGACGCCCGCCATGGCGCCGGTGTGCGAGGCCGCCGCCTGCGCCGATTCGGCGAATCGGCCGGCCTTGTAGGCCACGATCGGTTTCGTTCGGCGAAAACGCGCGAGCCGCCGACATGAACTCGCGGGCCTCGCTGATCGACTCGATGTACAAGATGATCGAGCGGCGTCTCCGTGGCCGAGCCGAAATAGTCGATCAAGTCGCCCATGCTCACGTCGAGCATGTTGCCGACCGAAACGAAATACGAGAACCCGATCCCTTCGTCCAGCGCCCAATCGAGCACCGACGTGCAGAGCGCGCCCGGACTGGGAGATGAAGCCGATGTGCCCCTTGGTCGGCGAAGCGGCGGCGAAAGCTGGCGTTCAGGCTGATGCCCGGCACAATGATGCCCAGGCAGTTCGGGCCGAGAATCCTCATGCCGTCGAACTTGCGTTGCTCCTCGCTGACCAGCGCTTCGAGCTTGCGACCCTCGGTGCCGATCTCGCGGAACCCCGCCGAAATTATCACCAGTCCCCGCGTGCCCGCCTCGCCGCATTGCCGAACCAGCGCGGGCACGGAGGGGGCGGGCGTGCAAATCACTGCCAAATCCGGCGGGTGCGGCAGACTGGGGATGTCCTTGTAGGCCTGAATCCCCTGCACCGACTCGCGCTTCGGGTTGACCGGATAGACCACGCCGCGAAAACCCGATCCCACCAAGTTCCGCAACACGGTATATCCCACGCTCGTCGGCGCGTCGCTGGCGCCGATGACGGCGATTCGATGGGGATCGAAGATTTTGTCGAGATTCCGGATACTCAAGATTCACTCCTCAGTGGGGGTCGTGCAATGTAGGATCGCAGCCGCCGGCATCGGCAGCAGCCAAGTATACGTCAAACTACGTATCATAGCCCATTGACGTAGACTGCAAAAGGGCTGTGGATTACGTTACCAGGCACGATTGTGGTGGTCGGCGGGAAGAGTGCGGCGGTAGCCCGGTAGGACCTGAGAACCGAAGAAGCGGGACTGAAGCAAGCTGCCTGCCGCGGCACCAAGCAGTTCACCCCCCTCTCGATGGTTGTCTGCGGGCGGCATCGGCGAATTTTCCGCCAAAGTCTGGGAACGGCGGCTCGGGCATTACCCGCCTGACGTGCAACGGCCGGTGCGCGCTCCGCTGTGGCCGGGCGTTTCATTGATGAACGGCCCTGCGATCTGGAGGCCCCAAATCACGTCATGCGTGAACGGATCGCGCTGCCGGACGGCGGCGATCCGTCGCAGCCGCGCCGTCATTTGCGGAAGCTCGTCGGTGGTGATCGTTGCCAGGAAGAGAACAAGTTCGACCCGATGCGTGCGACGTCAACTCAGTCTCCGGCGTCGGGTCGTATTCTGACCGGCTTGCCGAGCAGGACGGACGTTGCCAACTTGTTTTCCGCTCGTGCAAGTTACTGCTTGTCGTATTGCTCGTGCGCCTTGTGCGTAACGGCCATGTGGCACGACGCACACACGTTGCTCGGCTGGATCTTCCAGATCGTCTCCTTGACCTGCTTCTTTTCGTCGTCCGACAAGGTCTTCTTGTTGGCGAACTGCTTGGCAATTTTTGCATGTTCGCTGCCCGGGCCGTGACAGTTTTCGCACGTGTTGCCGGCCAATTGAGGCGTCGACTTCACGTCTTTGAAACCGCCAGGCTGTCCGTATCCGGTAGAATGGCACTTGAGGCAAACCGCATTGGTTTTGTACTTTTCCGGAAGGGTCTCGAACGACAAGGCGTGTTTCGACTTCTTCCAGGTCATGTATTCTTCGAAGTGACAGGACGCACACGTCTTCGTGCCGACGTACGTCTGGCCGGCCGGAGGCGTCGCGACGGCCTTGGCCACCAACAGGCTGTCGGATTGGCTGAACGCGGCAACCAACGCGATTCCCGCGATGATGATTGAGGTCTGCGCCAACTTGCTCATGGGTTTCTCTCCGGGACTCCCTCGCGTCTGCCGTGCAGCGAATCGCGGCCGCGCGATCGCGATGGAAAATGGCTTCAATCTGGCACTCGAAATTCACCCCGTTACGAGGGGCAAAGTCTGTGTTGCTTCGCAGCAACAGTAGGTTGCTCTCATTTAGCTGTCAAACCGACGATAATCGGATGCCATGTCGCTTTGGCAGAATCTCGGCACAAGTTGACGCCCCCAACGCCGGCCGCACGCCATAACATTCGCTCCCCCAGAGTGTTATGGCAATGAACGTGCGAGCGACGGTTTGGCGGCCGATTGAAGCGGCAAGACGATGCCCTTTGTGATGTTTTGCCCCTCCCATCGCCATCTGCACATTTCCACAAGCTATGTTGGGATAGGGAGTTTTTCAGGTAACCGCCGGACCCCATCCTTGCGATCGCGGACTACGGGGATTCCCGCCAGTTGCAAGTCATCGTGCCAAAGCCCACGAGATTCTCTGACGAAAGGGCGTGCCATGCTTCAGTTCGTACGACGACCCTTCAGCAGGTTAAGTCTTGCCGCCAAGCTCTTTTCCTCGTTTGGAACGCTGGTGGCAATTTCCTTGATCCTAGGCTATTTGGGTTGGTCGCGGCTGGCCACGATCGGCGCGAAATTTGAAACCGCCGAGAAGGCCGAGCAGTTGATCAATCAGTCGACTGCCGGACAACTCGCGGAAAAGAACTTCATGCTCCGCGCCAATCAGGCGCAACTGGAAATTGCGCGAAAACTGACAGTTAAGGAACATCAAACGGTCCGCGAGATGATGCCTGCCCTGGCAACCGATGCGGAACGTAGCAACGCGAGAGCGATCGACCAGCAGTCCGACGCGTGGCTGAAAAGCTTGCAGGTCTATGCGAATCGGGAAAGCGACAAGGCCAAGGCCGAGAGCGAAATGGTCGTAGCCGCTGCAACCGCAATGGAACAGTGTGCCAAGCTCCGCACCGACTTGAAACTCCGACTGGTCGCCGAGCAAACGGCCGACGCGGCCCGCCGTGCGGATGCGACCTGGAAGGCGGACGCGGCGAACCAACTCATCGGATTCTCGCTGGCCGCTCGGCTGGCGGCTCGAACCTACATGGGAACCAAGGCCTCCGCGACTATCGACGAGAATCACTCGGCAATGAAGAAAATCTACGATCTCTGCCGGCAACTGAAGGCTCGTTTCAAAGACGAGGCCGGGCAGCGCCGAATGGACGGCGTTTCGCAAATGGGCAAGGACTACGAGACGGCCTTCGACCACTGGGTTCATGTCCAAGGCAGCATCGAAAAAGCTCAAGCCCGTATTGCAGTGGCGGCAAAGAAGGGACAGGACGAGTGCGAGGCCATGGCGCAGAGCCAGAAGGAAAAGATGGCCGAACTCATCAAAAACGGCGGACAATCCAGCGGCGGAGCGGCCTTCGCCACCGAAATGGCCAATGCGGAGGACGCCAATCGACTCGTCGTGCTCATGGACGAATCACGGGTGGGCGAATTAAGATATCTGCTGACCACCGATCCGAAACACCTGATCGCCCAGCAAGAACGATTCGAAAAGTTGGTTGCGCTGGCCAAGGATTTGAAGTCCAGGATGGCCGACCAAGCCAACGTGTCGCGAATGACCGCGGTGGTCGGCGCCGTGCATGAATACGACGACGCACTAATCCAATACGTGTCCGGCTTCAAATCGCAACGGGACGATGCCAAGATCATGACCGGCAAGGCCGAAGCGTTTACGGCCCAATGCGAGGCGATCTGCCACGAGCAGCGACAGGAATTGGAGCAGGCAGTCAAGTTCGGGCGAGAAGTTGTCGCCGATTGCTTCGCCAAGGCCGAAGACGCCGACGCTCTGGTCAGGCTCTTGCTAGAAGCGCGCATCGAAGAGAGGGACCAGTTCATCAAGGAGGATGCGCACCACGTCGCCGTCCACAAGGAGAAGCTCGACAAGCTGCTGACGCAGGCGAACGCCTTGAAGGCTCGCTTCACCGAGCAAGCGAACGTTAGCAAGGTGGCGGCGGTGATCACGGCCGTCCGCGGCTATCGTACGGCCTTTGAGCACTCCCTAAAACTCATGCAAGAGCAGCGTGTCAGCGGAGAGGAGATGCTGGCCGCGTCGAACGCCCTGCAGCAGCACGCCGGCCAGTTGCAGGCGGGGCAAAAGCAAGATATGCTCGCCGCCAAGCGGCAGGCGACGTTTTGGATGATCGTGTTTTCGCTGACGGGCGGCTTCGTCGGATTGGCGCTGGCTATGGTGATCACGAGGAACATCGTTCGCGCCGTTCGCCGCTGCCAGGCCGCGATCACCGCGCTGGCTCGACAGGACTTCAGCGTCGAGGCCGACGTCGATCGCGGCGACGAAATAGGCCAGATGGCCGTAGCGATCAACCAGTCGATCATGGCCACGAAGAAGGCGTTTGACGACATCACCGCCGCCAGCCATCGCGAGGAGATGTTGCACCTGCAGAAGGCCAAGGACGACGGCATTGCCGAGAGGGAACGGCAGGTTGCCGCTATCTTCCGACGCAAGGTCGATGACCTGCTGGAAGTCGTGGGCGCCGCGGCCAAAGGCGATTTCACCGGCAAGGTCAAAGTGCAGGGCAACGAACCGATCGACGAATTGGCCGACGGCATCAACAAGATGGTCGGCGACCTTGCCCAGTTGATCGGACGGGTCGCCGAGAGCAGCCTCCAGTTCAAGGAGGGCTCGCGCGTGATCGCCGAGAGCGCCCAGTCGCTGGCAAACGGGGCGCAGAACCAGAGCGCGTCGGTCGAGGAGATGACCGCCTCGATCGAAGCCCTCGCGCTCTCCTTCAATATCGTTACACGAAGGGCGCAAGATGCGAATCGCCTCGCCCTGCAAACCAGCACACTCGCCGAGCAAGGCGGCGCCGCGGTGCAAAAATCGATCCAGGCCATGTCCCTGATCCAAGATAGTTCGCGGCGAATCAGCGAAATCTTGCGGGTGATCTCCGAAATCGCCAGCCAAACCAATCTGCTCGCCCTGAACGCCGCCATCGAGGCGGCTCGGGCGGGACAGCACGGCATGGGATTCGCCGTCGTCGCCGACGAGGTGCGAAAACTGGCCGAGCGGTCGAACCAGGCCGCCCAGGAAATCTCCACGCTCATCAAAGAGTCGACGCAACGCGTCCAGGAAGGTGCGCACCTGAGCGACGAAACAGCCAATGCGTTGAAGGAAATAATTCACGGCGTCGAGTCGACCGCCAAGGAGATCGCCGAGATTGCCGAGGCCGCAGTCGAGCAGACAGCCAACGCGCAGGAAGTGTCCAGGGCGATCCAACAGGTCGGCCAGATCACCGAGGAAGCTGCGGCGGGAAGCGAGGAAATGGCTGCCAGCAGCGAGGAACTCGGCGCCCAGGCCAACTCGCTAGGCGACTTGGTCACGCGATTCAAGGTCTAGGTGCATCCGGCAACGTTCGCCCGAGATTTCCGCCAGGAATCTGACGGTATGTCGCACTACGACCCCGGACTGATGAGGAACACGGGGAGAGTTTGCTCGTCTTGCGCGGCCGTGGTCCTTGCGCGATGGGAGCCGTATGCCGTCGCTTGCCCGACCTCGCACTTGCCGATGTCCGGCGGGTTCGCTAGAATCTCCCGTGCGTTGGGACCGATCCACACGATGCTTTGGAGGGTTGTTTCATGGGCGATCCGACCGACAAAGATCTCTTCGAGTTTGAAATGCTCAAGTGCTACGGCGCCCGCTGGGCGGTCCTTGCGGCGATGACGTCGCACGTGTCCCAGAAGGGCATTCAGTTGCCGCAGGAGGTCTTCGAAGCACTCAAGACCGCGCGGGGCAAGATCGAATCCGGCTGCTTCTCGACCTGCGAGGTCGGCTGCGATCTCTCCCAAGCCGAGGGCCCGTTGTTCGCTCAAGGCTATCTTCTCGACGAGCAGGACTTTCAACAGTGGAGCGACCTGCTCGCCGAGGCGATGCAAGGGAAGCTCGATTACGAGCGGATCATGAACATTCCGGCCTTGGCGCCCGTGAAGAGCGACTGCAAGTTTCTCGGCTGCAAGTGCGCCTCAGTGTGACGGAGTCGCGGCGCGGCGCCAACGCAAGGGGACGGAGGAGGTTGTCGGAGAAAGTCTTGCGCAATGGCCAGCGTTTTTCCGACAACCTCCTCCGTCCCCTTCGTATCGAGACCGGTTGTCGTGCCGGCGGCATCGATCACGAGGCCGACAGCGCGGTTGGGGGCTGGCTTCGGCTGGCGACCCACAATGTCGCCATACCGACGTAGAGAAACTGCATCGCTACCGCCGCCAACACGTAGACCTGGCCGCCGCCGCCGAATCCGTAGCTGTGCAAGCCCGTGCCGAGCACGAAGTTCACGCCGTACCAGGCCGTCAGGATCAGCACGAAGCAGACCACGGAGAAGGCGGCCATGCCGAAATCGCCGACCCAGCCGATGCGGCGGGCGTGCAAGAGGGCCAGGTAGCCCAGCAGCGTGATCAGCGCCCAGACCTCCTTTGGATCCCACCCCCAGAAGCGTCCCCAGGAGTACTCGCCCCAACTCGCGCCCAGGAACGTGCCGAGGATCAGCAGCAGCACGCCCGCTTGCAGAAACTTGTAAGTCACCTTGGCCAACGTCGCAAGGGCGGTCCCGTTCGCCGGCTTGCACAGATGAAAACCGAGCGTGATATTGCCGGTCAACAAGCGCCATGGCAAAAGCGGCGTAGCTGAGCATGATGGTGATCACGTGGATGGCCAGCCAGAAGTTGCTCCGCAGCACCGGCGTCAACGGGCGAATGCTGGGGTCGAGGATTGCCGGGCAGGACTCGGCCAGGATCAGCACCAGCGCGGTAGATCGGCTGCTGCGGCCGTCAGACATACCGGATTTGCGATAGATGAGTTGAAACACCAGCCCATCACGGCGGTCCCGAAGGCGACGAACACCACCGACTCGTACATATTGGTGACCGGCGCCCGCCCGCCGATCATCATGCGCATGCCGAAGCCGACCAACATGGCCAGCACGCCCGCGCACGAAGAAGACCAGGGCGGCCCAGGAGAACGGCCGCCAGCCGCGAGACCCAATCCCAACGCCATGCCCAGCAGCGCCAGCGCCATGCAAACCCAGGCGACGCGGAACGGCGCCCAGTGGTTGTAGGCCACTTCCACCTCGATGATCTCGGCCGAGGGATAGTTGCCCAACTGCGGGCCGAGCTTCGCGGACTGCGGCGACAAAGTCTGCCGACGCCGCGTTGAAATCCTCGGCGGCGTTGGCCAGATAGGCCGCGCGGGCCTTCTGTCAGCTCGGCTTTCGCCTTGCGAATCTCGCCCGTGGGATCCGTCTTGTCGTCCCATTTGGTCTGCATCAGACGGGCCACGGAAATCCATTGCTGCGTCTTGCTGTTACGAACCGGCAGGATTTCGAGTTTCTGCCCGCGACGGACGTTCTGGTACGTCCAATATCGCTCCGCCAGCTCCATTGCCTTCTTTTGCAGCGCATCGGGTCGTTGCGGCCCGTCGCGAAGGAGCATTTGCGCCCAAACCAGGAAAAGGCTCTTTTCGCCGATCTTCGGAACCTCGATCGTCGCCCGGGCCAGATCGAGGGCGGAGATGTACTTCTGGCCGGCGCGGCAACCCTAACGCAGTTCGCAACGCGGCCGAATCGACCAGCAGCAGCGGCTCGCGGTCCCAGGCGTCCGGCTGATGTTTGGCGGGCTGCCCCGGGCAACCTGCGATCTTCGGCATCCCGTGAGGGCTTGCCGGCCTGATCCCAGCCTTGCCAGGTGAAAAGCAACGTGAGATAGAGCGCCGTGGGATCGAGTTCTTGCTTGGTCTGCGGGTCGGAGAAGCTCGACTTGTTGCTGATCGTGCGGAATGTCTCGCGAGCCAGCGTATCCAGCGGCTTCTGGCGGCCGCCCTCTTGCACCGGCAACGATTGCCACTGGCGCCAATCGAACGCCGCCGCACGGTCTTCGTCGGCGAGGGCCGGTCTCGCTCCGGCCGCCAATACCGCCAAGGCGAAGATGGCGATTGCCGCGGCCGCGCCGGAAGCAGTCCGCTCGGCCGCGGTGCACCAAGGCGGCGAAGAAGCGAGAAATCGATCGCCCGTAAAACACGATGAAGACGCCGAAGCACGTCATCAAGCAGCCAAGATACTTCAGAAATCAGCCCGGATCATAGGCGACCGTGAGAACCGACACGTTCTTGCCGTCGTCTGCACGATCGTAGCTGGATTGGCAGAACGTGAACCCGCCGTAGTCGAGCGGCTGATTCATGGCGATCTCGGCGGGCCTGATCGACGTTGTGGGCCTTGTCGATCACGCGGACCGAACTGGCAAAGGAGGCGTCGCCCATCATGCCGGGGTTCATTTCGTGCCGGAATTCGACGAGTTTCAGCGAGAACCCCAGCGGCAGCGTCTCGTAGCCATAGGCGATGCCCAGCGGGCCTTCCGGGGTGTTGATCTGCCGATATCCATACTCGGGATCGGCTCGCTTCAGCCACACCTCCTGGCTTTCTCCGCCGGCCTCCACTCTGACCAACACCGCCGGCTCGGGAGCAGCCGCATTCGTTGTCCGGTCGCGTGAAACGGGAGGAAGCTGATCTCTGGCGGGCGTGCGGAAGGTACTTGACGATGGAAAGGCCGAGTTGGTCGGCGGCTCGAATCCGGCTGCCCGTCCTTCGCCTCTCCGTGCGAGACGCATCTTGCCGTCCGCAACGACCCGGTAGTGCAGCTTGCCGTCCGGCGTCTGCAAGAACTGCGTGCCTGCCTCCGGCAAGACCGCCGGATGGTGATACCAGAATTTGACCGGGCAGTTCCAGCCGTGAATTTTCGCGAGGCTCAACATCGGGTTCTTCGCGAAGGCGATTTCGCGCAGCGGCTTACCCTTGCCGGGCAGATAGACCTTCAACTCCAGCAACGGATTGTTCGGCTGCTGGCTGACGGTCGTGAAATCGGCCGCCATCGAGCTGGCGCATCCGGGCAATAGGCAGACAATCTCGACGCGGATGTCGCTCTTGCCCACCAGCCACCTTCTTGCCGATGTTTTCCCGGACCGGAATCCGGTACATCCGCCCTTCGTAGTGCATCGAGAGAATTCCGTCGGCATTCTGCTTCTTGTCCGTCGTCGGCGGCTTGACGAAGTCCTCCAGCATCGACGCCTCGCCGCGCGCTGAAACGTCAGTCGAACGGGTCCCAAGAATACCTCGTCGGCGAACGGATCGGCCACGAACCATTGTTGGACCATCGGCGTGCCGTCCGGCGTGGTCAACGCCACTTGCACCGCCGGGACGCCGTCGCCCGAGGGACCTCGTCCCACTGTTCTTCGGTGCGGGCATGGCGGTAATACTTCAGCACCTCCAGCTTCACGCCGCCGGGAGCCTCCAATTGCAGGGTCGCGCGTTCCGGCCAGTCGGTCGGTTCCTGGCTCGAAGGTCAAGAGCGAGCGGGACTGCTTGTCGTGTGAGGTCAACGACCGTCAACTGGTTGCGGTCGGGCATCACCAGCGTGTCGCCGGACTGGCCTTCTTCCAGGCTGAGTTGGCCTTCGACGCCGGCCAGGAAGCTTGCGATCGCGCCGGCCAAGACCACCAACACCCCGACATGGGCCAGCAGGAATCCCGTATGTCTCCATCGCCAAGGAAAGCGAACGATCATGGCGGCCAGGATGTTCAGTGCCAGCAAGCCCACCAGGGCCATGAACCAGGGGTTCTTGTAGACGTACCACTGGGCGTACTCGGGGCCCTTGGCCGATTCGAGAATGGTGGCCGCGGCCAGCACTGCCGCCAGAACCAACAGCAGCACCACCGCCAGCTTCAGCGAGGCAAACCAATTCAACATCTGCCACGCCAGGGTTCGCAGCCCGGGGCTTGCGGATACCTGTGACTGCGAGTCATCCATCAGCGTATTCCTCTCTCATCTGGAAACAAGGTATTGACGGCGTCGAGAAGAGCGATAGGCGGGATCATCCACGCCCCCATACCAACCCGAGCGCAAGCGAGGCGCGAGGCAGTCTTGCCCTCGCTTGCGCTTCGTGTTGGTACGGTGCATTGTGTGCAAATACCCTAAGCCATGAATAATCCCGGACAGGCACACTGCTCGCGATTCGGCACGCAACGGCTCCGGTGGGCGCGGCAGCTTGCCGACCAACCGGCCGAACGATCGTCGGATTTCGCCGCGGGGGACCGCCATGTCGAGAACCGCAGGAGTGGTCTGAGACGGTTAAAGTGTCGGGTAATGTAGGACGGATTTCCAAATCCGTCCCGTTCTCTGCACGGATGCGGAAGTCCGTCCTGCGCGACCAATCAGGCGGATCACAGTGTCAGTTTACCACGATCGTCGGGTTTGATGCAAAGGCACTGCAACATAGTCGCCATAGCGCTCGGCACGCCTGCCAAGCCAATTGTCTTTTGGCAACCGCCAGCGGCTCTGCTCCTGTTGATCGTGAGGTCCGCAAAACTGAAACATAGGCATACTAGGCAATCTCCGCCACGAAAAACGGCGGCACTGTGCGACAACTGCCCCCAGACTGCCGGTTTTACCACATAGAAATGACGATTTGCCCGGAAATGACTGATTTTCGGCCCGGAAGGGCGGCGAAACATAGAGATAAGATGTCGCCAGGAAATTCATGGATGAAGGCGGCGTTGCCGGGTCGTTGAGGCTGGACTGACCGTCCAACCGCAATCGCTTTGCCGGCTATCGCAAGGAGGTGAGACTGTGGGCGCTGGAAAACGCAAGACGACTCCTTCCTGGGCCCCGTTGGTGGTGGTCTTGGGATTCTCCACGTTGCTGGTAGTGGCGGTGTCGTGCCAGTCGCCGCACGCCTCGACGCGCCGCACCGAGCCGAACCTCGATCCCGGCTTTCCGAGCCCGAACAACTTCTTCACTCAGGTTTCGTATCAGCGGGTTAAGGGCACGGTGCCGACCGTCGCCGGGGCCGAATACGTCAACGACGACGAGTTGTGCACAAACTGCCACGGGGCCTACGCGAAGTCGTTTGCCGAAAACGTACATCGCGGCGAGGGTTGCGAAGGCTGTCACGGACCCGCCAGCCGCCACCTGGAAACGCAAGGCAGGGAACCGGGACTGATCTTCAGCTTCAAGAAGGGCGATCCGGTCGCTCGCGCCGAAGCCTGCCTCCGTTGCCACGAACAGAACGCTTGTACCGAGGGAAGCCGCTGGCGGACCTCGAAGCACGCTAACTGCGAGGTCACTTGCGTCGATTGCCATCGCGGGCACTACAACGTGCCGCCGGGAACGCCGGCGACCGTTCAGCCGGGCGAGACCGCCGTCCATCGGCTTCCGCCAGTCCAGACCGTGGCCCAAGTGTCTTACCAGGCTGCCAGCGAGAGCAAGGCCGCCGGCGGCCAAGGATACGTTCGGCCGACGAAGAGCCTCCCGTCGCTGCGGGGAACCTCGCAACAATTCGGCGCGGTGGCGCCGGGAGTCTGCTACAAGTGCCATGGCGACATGCAGGAATTTCAGAAGATCGCCGGCCCGCACCAGATTTGCGGCCCCAACGGCTTCAACTGCACGACCTGCCACGATCCGCACGGCCAGATCAAGGAATACAGCAGGAAGGATCTCTGCCTGACGTGCCACACCGGCGCGCCGACGATGGCCTGGCATTCCTCGATCCACGAGCATAACGGCGTCGCCTGCACCGACTGCCACAATCCGCATCCGCGGACGTGCGTGCCGCAGTTGGTCAACATCGATCACTACCAGGTCACCCGGCCCAAGCGTCTGATGATGTCGGTCCAGGAGCCGGAGGCCTGTTACAAGTGCCACCCGAAGATCTACGGCCTCAATGCGCTTCCGTACCATCATCCGATCAAGGAAGGGAAGATGGTCTGTTCGGATTGCCACGATCCGCACGGCCAGTATTTGGACAATCTCAGCGAGGAGACGGTGAACATGGTCTGCTACCGGTGCCACGCGGAGAAGCAAGGGCCGTTCGCGTTTGAACATCCGCCGGTCACCGAGCGTGCACGATCTGCCACGAGCCTCACGGCACGGTGACCAAGAACCTGCTGCGGAAGCCGGTGACCTTCCTTTGCCTGCAATGCCATGCCGGCCACGCCGCCAGTCACATGCCAACATCACGGCGGGCACCACCGGCATTCACTGCATCAGCCTACCAGAAAGCACTGTACACCGACTGTACTCACTGCCACACCCAGATCCACGGCTCGGACCGCGCGTCGGCCACCGGTCATGGATACTTTATGCGTTAACCAACCAGGCACGCCTTCGGGCCCACCGGGCCCGGGGGGGCTTGCACGAGAGAGATTTTGCGGGGGGGACTGCTCATGACCTGGAAGCATGCGCTATCGGTGCGCGTACTGAGGTGCGCTGCATTTTGGTTTGCGCCGGCCTATCGGCGGCCCGCGGCGATGCCGCCGCCGACGCGGCAACGAATAGCCAATCGCAAACGCCGCCGGCGACCTCCTCCACCTCGCCTCAGTTAGAACCGGTATACCGTTTTCTTCTCACTACGCGCGTATACCGGTAGTGACGTGATCCGCTTCGGCTACTGGGGAACGCAGACTTCCGGCAGCCCGGTCAAAGTCGGCGAGTACCAGGATCTTGGCGCCTCGCCGTTCTACGATTTCGACGGGCTCCACAGCGACGGGCAGCGGACGCTGAACTACACGATCACCGGGACCGATGCGGAAACCAACGCCGCCAATCTGAACTTCTACCGGCCCGGCGTTGAGGTCAACGCGAACTACATCAGGTTTCCGCATCAGCTCGGCCACGAGAACCTGGGCGAGTTTCCCGACTACACCAGCCCCTCGTCGACGGAACAGTTCCGCCGGCAAGACGTCAATGCCGGCGACGACTATGCCATCCGCGTGCAGGAACTGAAGGCCAACGTCAAATGGAAAGTCAACGACGTTCTGAAAGTCCGCGTCGACGTGTGGGGGCTATATAAAGAGGGCGAGCGCAAGTCACCGCCATGCAGGAGTGCTACGCCCACGCAAACGGCGTCATGCCGGACACGTTCACCGGAACGAAGAACTGCCACGATTCTCAGCCAAATGCAGCACATCGATTGGCAGACCACCGAGGTCAAGCCGGTCATCGAATTGAACCTCGGCAGGGTCGTGCTCGAGTATTCGCGGCCCATGCGGACCTTCAGCCAGAACGATCAGACGTAGTCTACCGCTTCTACGACAGCGGGAGGCACTCGCCGCTTCCAGCGAATTCGGGTATCGGCGCGGTTCATGGAATACGGCGTTGTCCCGGACAGCACGACGCAGACCGACCAACTGAAGATCAGCGGCGACCTGAACGACGACAACAAGCTCTATGCGCTTCCTGTTCGCCGGCAACACGCGCAAGAGTCGCCGATCGGACATTGTCGACCCCGACCCGGCACGGTATACGCCAGGCCCGGACCGTTCGTGCCGCCGGCGTCCGACGAGCGGGTGAGCAACCGCCAATTCAACGGCGCCGACGTCCGCTGGACCAACACGACGATCGAAAACGTCTCGATCACCACCTATGGCCGCAGCGACGGCGGAAAACAACGAAGCCAGCGGCGTTCCTGATTCCCGGCGAAGAAACCCGCACCGGCCAAGTGGGCGGCACCAGCACATCCCATCGAGGACGACCCGACGGAGATCACGCCGATCAACTACCGGCGGACGCAATTGGGCACGCAAGGCCGCTGTGGCGGCCCTTCGGCCGCGGCTTCGGGCTGGGCGGACTTGCCGATCAACGGCGGCTACGAGTACAGCATCATCCACCGCGTCGGGCCTCGAAGTCGACACCGGCAGCGACGATCCGCCGTTCCAACGGCCGATCATCGAAGAAAACACCACGAGCCACACGATTACCTTCGGCCCTTCGGTGCGGTGGTCGCCGGAGTTGGACACGTACCTTCGCTACAAATGGTGCGATACCGAGCATCCGCTGTTCGCCACCAATTCAGCACGCGGACGCCAACTACACGGCTCTCGCGCTGAACAGCGGCCTGGCCGACACAACGACAACTGATCGAGATCGGCGGAACGTTGATGCCCTCGGACCGCTTCCTGTTGATGGGCTGGTTCGGCATCGACCTCGCAAAGCCAGCATATCGGCGAGGCGATCGTGGCAGAACCAGCCGGGCAAGGCACGTGTCGACGAATCTCGACGTTCCGATGGGCTTCGATTCGCAGAGCTTCCCCTTCGGCATCAACGGCTCGTACCGCGCCACCGACAAGTGGACGGTCAACGGCGGAGTCGCCTACTATTCGGACTTCATCGACCCAGGACGTCGCCTTCGGCGCCGGCGCCGATCACACGCTCTCGACGCCACTCCGTACGGGTTGCTCCAGAACCAGTGGGGCTACGCGAGCCGCGCCAGCAGTTCTCAATCTCGGCAGCACCTATGACCTCACCTGCAAACTGCGGCTGATCGGCCATGGTCGAATACGTCGAGGGCTTCAGTACGGCTTACCAGATCGCCGGCGATCCCCGGTTCCCCGTCGACCGACGCCGCGCTGGCCGGCGTGCCGCAGTATCTCCGCCAGGACGTCGTCAGCACGCGGTTTTCGGGCGGAGTCGACTACCTGTTCTCGCGCCGCTGCTCGGCCTACTTCCGCTACGTGCTTGTACGACTACAACGACATGGCGAACCAGGCGGCAATTCGCCGACTCGACCCCGCCCGTCACCGGGTTGCCGCTCTCGGGCACGTCCAACATGTTCCTTGCAGGCTTGAGCGCAATGTTCAAGCGGATTTCTCGGTGTCAGTGCCACTGCTTCCCGGAAGCAGTGGCGAGGCAGCGGACCATGTCCGGCACTGCTTGCTCCAAGTAGTGCCGCACTGTCGGGCTGCCGCGCGAACCATCACTGCGTGGTCTTCTCCATCGGCGGCAATACGATCTTCGGCTCGGGCACCTTCAACTCGCGGCAGAGCTTCTGTGTTTGCTCCAACAACACGCGCGTCAGCTTGCTGGCGTAGTGGATGTTGTGGATGTCGTTCCCCTTGCGGAGAAACTCCAGGTCGGACTGGATGCGATCGAGATCCTTGGCGATCGCCGCCGTGCGATCCTCGGGCAGCTTGGCCGTCGGCAGCGCCTTGCGCGCGGCGAGGACGGCCGATTCCAACTCCGGCACCGCCGCCCGCAACGCTTCGTGATACGACCGCAGCCGCTCCGACCTCCGACGCTTCGTGGCACATCAGGCACACTCTGGGCCGAAGCCTTCCAGAGCACGGCGCCGGTGGGCGAGACCTCTTTCAGGCGGTGGCAGGAGCGGCAGCTCACGCGGGTCACCGTCATGCCGCCGGCGTGGCCGGCGAGCGTCTTTCCGTCGAGCCCCTCGAACATTTTGATCTGTTCTTGGTGGTGGTTGGGGTGGCAGCCCGCACAGTCGGCGGCGGCGTGCAGCGAGCCGCTTCTTGTCGAAGGAGTGCTCGATGCGGAGGTGGCAACTCAGGCAGTTGATGGCGTGCTCGGCGACGTGCTTGGCGTGGATGAAGGCGTGGTCGTTGATCCGCGCCAGGTCGTTTTCGCGGTTGTGGCAGACCAGGCAGCGCTCGCGGGGCACCTCGCCCTTGCCGCGAATCACGTCGGCGTGGCAATTGATGCAATCGACGCCCTTCTTGTAGGCCAACTCGTGGGTGAACTTGATGCCGCCGCCCAGATCGTATTCCTTCGTGGGAATCTGATGGCAGTGGGTGCAGGCGGCCAGCCCCTCGTTGAACGGCTCGTCCTTGAAGTGGCAGAGAAAACAGGTCGACGTGGTCACTTCCATGTGCTTGCCCTGCACGATCTGGCTGTGGCAACTCGTGCATCGCAGTTGCATTGCCGCGGCGAGTCTCGCCCATGTGCGGCGTGTGATCGAAATGGATGCCCTCGAAATCGACGCGGCCCGAGAGCAGCCGGGTTTCGTGGCAGCCGGATCGCAGGCAACTGGCGTCGGGCACCTCGGCGGCCGGCCGCGGCCCCTCGCTCTTGGTGACGTACTTGGCCAACTGGACCAGCCCCAGCATCTTGCCGCGAACCTTGTTGCCGAAGCCCGGGGGCGAAGTGGCATTCGATGCAAGGCACGTCCTTATGGGCCGACTCCTGCCACGACTTGTAGTACGGCTCCATGATGTGGCAGGAGTTGCAGAACTCGGACCGCGACGTATACCAGCCCGGCCGCAGCGACCATCACCAGCAGCAGCAGCAGAAACGCGCCCAGCAATGCGGCCTGCGCGCAGCAGAAACCACCGCAGCTTGCGCCACAGCGGGCTTCGCGGACCTGCGAAGCCATGCCCAGCATTTCGCCGCAAGTAGCCGTTCGTTTCAGTCATGGATGCATCCGGCATTGCTCGTTTGCTGCCGCAACGAATAACTTGCCTATTAAACGTAGACACCACAATGTTGTCGTAGCAGTTAAACTGCCAGCTCAACTCGCGGCGTGATTTTCCAAGATCCGTCCACACGTTGCAGACGCGATTTAGCAATCGCGTCCACGACCATTGGTCAGTCTATCATGTTACGGCGTCTACCCGCTGAGGCTGCCGAAGACGATTCCGGCCAACAAGGCCAACCCCACGGCCAGGGCGGCAAACCCCGCCAGCTTTATCAGCCGCATTCGCCACTTGGAAGGCGCCGTCGCCTGCAAGCCGCTCGAGATCGCCCTGCCGCTGCAAGCGATGGAAGTAGTCGGGCCGCTCGGCGAGAAACTCCTCTTCGCTGACCAACCCGACCAACAGCGACATGTCGGCGGGAAACTTCTCCGCCCGCAAGTGGATATTGAAGAAGTGGATGGCGAAGATGAATCCCGTGGCCAGCAGCGCCTGCGTCGAATGGATCACCTTGGCCACGTTCAGCGTGACGCCGGGCAAGAACAGCAGAAGAAAGCGGGGAACCAGAGGATCAAGCCGGTCGAGCCGATGATGACGATGTCGGCGCAGGCGCCCCAGAAATCGAACTTCTCCCAATAGGCCCAGCGCTCGAAGCCGGGCTTTGGCCCCAGGCCCACGAACCAGCGGAGCATCTTGAAAAAGTCCTTCACGTCGCGCCAGTTGGGCACGGGCGAGTCGGGCCCGAAAATCACCCGCAGCCAAGGCGTTCCGCCGCGATGGCCGGCGACAAACTGCCGCGCCAGCCGCACCATGTAGATCCCGAAACACGTGAAGGTGACCAAGGCGAACACGCGGTGCCAGAAGCTCGTCGAGTCGAATCCGCCCAGGTGGCGGGCCAACGACTGCGCCCACTGGTGATCGCTGTACTTCAGCGGCAAGCCCGTCAACGCCAGCCCGAGGAACGACAGCAGCAAGACGGCGTGCGCCCGCCGGTGCATGGGCACGAACCGCACGTAGGCCTTCTTGCCGGGCGCCAGACCCTTTCGGCCGCCCTTCGCGGAAGACCTCGACAATGCCGCGCACGAACCAGAATACGGCGTGCAGCCCGAAGAAGCCGAACGTCGACAGCAGCAGCGTCAGCAGCACCCGGTACACCCAATAGACGACGGGGTTGTCCTTGGGATCGTTGTAGTTGACGTGCGGATCGAATTGGACGAAGTTGGCGGTGGCATAGGGGTGGCACTTCCGGCAGGTCGCCAGGCGATGATCGGCCGGCGACGCTCGAAGCCGGATTGTTGACGGCCTGGATGCTGTGCGAGCCGTGGCAGTCGAAGCAGTTGGCCGCCGGTTGATAGCCCAACTCCGTCAATTCGCCGTGAATGCTCATCGCATAGCGGCTGGAAAGATCGGCGTGGCAATTGCCGCAGAGATTGGGCAGTTCTCGGCGGAAGCGCGCCGAGGCGGCCAAGCGGATCTCGTGCCCTTGGTGACAGGAGGTGCAGCTTGGCTGCTGGAACGTCTTTCCGCCCGGCGCCACCTGATTGGCCATCTTCGCCCGGCCCCGCGCCTTGGCCGTGAACGCTCTTGCCGAGCCGCTCGGCGATGAAGCGATGGCACTTGCCGCAGGTGGTCGCCACGTTGCCCGGGTAGAGCGTCGAGCGGTCGTCTCCCGACAGGAAGATGCCGTGTGCGCCGTGACAACTGGCGCAGGTGGCGGTGACCAACAGCCCCGACTCGTACAAGCCGTGGCCGTGCGAAGTGCTGGCGTAGGTGTCGCGCTGCTTTTCGTGGCACTTGCCGCACGTCTGGATCTGGTGGTTGACGAAACACCGGCGAGTGGCTGTCCGTCACCGGCAGGATGTGATGCGGGTTTTCGCCGTGACACTTGCGGCAGTCGAGCACGCGTGCCGCGGCCCTGCTCGTCCGTCGCGCCGGCGTGGGCGTGGATGCCCATGAGCAGCTCGCTCCCCTTGCTTTTCGTGGCAGACGGCGCAGATTTTTCGCGCGCCCGCCGCGCCGCGAAAGCCGCTCTCTTTGGCGTGCGCCTCGTTGACTTCCGTGGTGCTGGGATTGCCGCCGTGGCAGTCGCTGCAGTTGACGCCCTTCGTCCAATGGACGTCCTGCGCCAGTTCGTCGCGGGCGATGTAGAAATGCTTCGTCTTGGCGTCCCAGAGGTCGGGATCGCCGTGGCATTGGACGCAGAGATTGTCGTCCGGGGATATGTGCGAGCCGGTCTTCGGCGGCAACGAGGGCTTCTGCGCGGCCGGCGCCGGTTGCACCGGGCCGTCGGCCGCGGGTTTCGCCACGGTGCCCTTGGGCGATGTCGAGGCGTCTTGACCGATCACGGCGGCGGCCAGAACGAGCAACGTCAGGATAGGCAGGAGCGTTCTCATGCTTGCAACTTCAGACGACGTTGCCCACGATCACCGCGGTCACTATTTATCGTATTTCGGGTGTTCCTTGTGCCCCTTGATGTATGGCAGGCCACGCAGACGTTCTGCGGAAGAATCTTGTAGATCGAGTCTCTTGCAAGCTTCTCTTGCTCCGGCGACAGCTTCTTCTCGTTGAGGAACGGCTTGCAAGTTTCCTCGTGTTTGCTGCCCGGGCCGTGGCAAGCCTCGCAGGCAGTCCCTTCCAGGTTCGGAGTCGACGCGGCATCCTTGAAGCCGGTGGGGCTGCCGTAGCCGGTGGTGTGGCACGGCAGGCATTCGGCGGAAGTCCGATACTTCTCCGGCATGCTCGCCCACGCCTCCTTGGCGTGCTTGGTCTTCTTCCATGACATGTACTGCTTGAAATGGCACGACGAGCAGCGCTTGACCCCGACATAAGTTTGCCCCGCCGGCGGCGCCGGCTCGGCGGCTGTTTCCTTCACCGGCGGCTGCGAGTGGACGGTGCCGGCGATCAGCAGACAAAGCAATGCGAGAGCGCCAATACCCGATCCGACGACGACCCTTCGCCGAAGAAGATGGCGCATACGACAACTCCTTTGCAGATTCGAGCCTAGCTTTGGGATAGACGCATCCGTGTTAGAAGCAGGGCGGCAAGTCACGCCAGCCGCTTTTGTCAATCATACCCTATTCTCGACCGGTCTGTCAACAACCCGCTCCACATCGCCCCGGACCAATCGGTATCTTCACAATGGGATTGCTAGGAGGCAGACTCCTGTGGCCGAAAGGTGGCCGTAATCCGGGAATCGGCGACATGAAGTCGCCTCCTACAGCCAAAAACTGATTGACTCTGCCACATCGCCCCGGCAGCCGTTGCAGTCACCGCGTCGAAGACACTGGGCACTGACAGCCAGTCACTTGCCAAGACGTCATCGAGCCGACCGGCAGCACAAGAGCTCGCCGGAATCTCGACAATCGAGTGATTATACTAAGGGGGTCAAGGTCCTTTGACAAGGCGTGGGTGAATCTGCTAAACTGCCGCCCGGATGACAACGGCGACTGGCGATCACTCTTCGACTCGTTATGAGAGCTGATGATGGCTGACGCCCCCAGGCCCATCCCGAGGCGGAACTGGCTTTTGCACGGCCTGCAGGTCAGCGTTGCGGCCACGCTGGCGGCGATCTTCTACCCTGTCGTCCGCTTTGTTTCGGCCGCGGGCGGCCACCAATTCCGGCGCGTTGGAGGTCGTGGCGCCGTACCGTGTCAACGAACTCAAACCCGATGCCCAGGGCCGCTGGCCGCCGCCGTTCAACTTCGGCGGGCAGCCCTGCCTGGTGATTCGCACGCCGGACGGGAATAGTCAAGAGCCTTCAACGCCGTCTGCACCCACCTGCAATGCACGGTCGAGTTTCGTCCGGCGAAGGACGACATTTTCTGCAATTGCCATGACGGCGTCTACAACCTGAACGGGCGCAACGTTTCGGGCCCGCCGCCGCGCCCCTTGGAAGAATACAAGGTGACGCTGCGCGGGAACGCCCGGACAGGAGGAGATCATTGTCTCCCGAACCACCTGATAGCTCCGCCGCAAAGCCGACGCTGAAACGGCGCGTGGTGGCGTTCTTTTTCGAGCGGCTCGGGCTCGACGACGCCGTGGCGCTGGCCGCCAAGAAGCACGTCCCCATCCACCGCACGACGGTCTTCTACTTTCTCGGCGGCATGGCCCTGTTTCTGTTCGGCATCCAGGTGGCCACGGGAATCCTCTTGTCGCTCTATTACAAGCCTTCGCCCGATCAGGCGTTCGAGAGCGTGCGGGCGATCATGACCGAAGTCGATTTCGGCTGGCTCATTCGCTCGATCCACGTCTGGAGCGCCAACCTGCTGATCGGCGTGCTGTTCCTGCATGTTCTGACCACGTACATCATGCGCGCGTATCGCGGGCCGCGGGAAATCACCTGGATGACCGGCGTCGCTGTTGCTGGGCGTCTTCCTGGCGTTCGGATTCAGCGGCTATCTGCTCCCTTGGAATCAATTGGCGTTTTTCGCCACGCGGGTGGGCACGGCGATCGTCGGCGTAGTGCCGGTGGTCGGCAAGGACCTGCTGCTGTTGGCCCGCAGCGGCCAGGACGTGACCGGCGACACCCTGGCTCGCTTCTACGCCCTGCACGTGATCGTTCTCCCGCTGGTCGCCTTCGCGCTGATCGGGGTTCACCTCTATCTGGTGCAGAAGCACGGGATGAGCATTCCCGAGAGCGCGGTCAAGCGATACGGCCGGCCCGAGAAGGTGCCGTCGATGCCGTTTGTTCCCCATTTCCTGCTCCGCGACATGGTCGGCTGGTACGTGGCCCTGGGCCTGCTGGCGGCGTTGGCGGCGCTGTTTCCCTGGGAACTCGGTCAGAAGGCCAACCCGTTCGGATCGGCCCCCGAGGGGATCAAGCCCGAGTGGTATTTCCTCTTCATGTTTCAAACGCTGAAGAAATTGCCCGCCCACCTCTGGAATCTCGAAGTGGCTGGAAGGAGAGACGGTGGCGGGTGATGTTCTTCGGTTTTTGCGGACTGTTCGTGCTGCTGGTTCCGTTTCTGGACTTCAGCGCGTCGAGCCGCTGGCCGCGCCGGGTGCTGAATTTCCTGGCCGCCGCCGCCGTGGTGTTCTTTATCGTCATGACCGCCCGCGGGCCTGTCGGACGGCCTGGACGCCTGGTTTTCCCGCTACCTGTACTGAGTGCCCGCATGAAAACGCTTCTGACGACTTTGCTGCCGTTCGATGCTGCTGGCGGCGCTGGCGTTGGCGAGCCAGAACAAAGCGGCGATCCGACGCCGCCGCCGGCGGAGGAAAACTACTGCATCCAGTGCCACACCAACGGCGACGTTTGGGATAAGAACCAACAGCGCTACTTCATCACCGCGAAGAATTTCGACGGCGACATCCACTGGCGGAAAGGGCTTCGCTGCCAGGATTGCCACGGCGGCGATCCGACCAATCCGGACGTGGCCGCGGCCCACTCGAAAGACGCCGGTTTCAGGGCGGTGAAATCGCCGGCCGACGTCCCCGCGTTCTGCGGCAACTGCCACGCCAACATCGAGTACATGAAGCACTACGAGCCTTCGCCGCGAACCGATCAGTTGGCCGAATACTGGACCAGCGGCCACGGCAAGGCGTTGAAAGCCACGGGCGATCCCAAGGTCGCCACGTGCATCTCCTGCCACGGCAAGCCCCACGGATCGGCCGCAGATCCCGGCAAGCACGGGATCCTCGCCGTCGGCGACCTGGATTCGCCGGTCTATCATACCCGCGTGGCCAAGACGTGCGCAAAATGCCATGCGGACGCCAAGGTGATGGCCGGCTATCAATACCACGGCCACCCCTTGGGCCACGAACAATATGCCGAGTGGCGGGCGAGCGTGCATGGCCGGGCGCTGATGGACAAGGGCGACCTCAGTGCGCCGACCTGCAACAACTGCCACGGAAACCACGGCGCCGTGCCGCCCGCCGTCGGCTCGGTGGCCAACGCCTGCGGCACCTGTCACGGGAAGATCGCCGGCCTGTTTGCCGACACCGCCATGAAACACCGCTTCGAGCAGGAGAACCTTCCCGGTCTGCGCCACCTGCCACGGCAGCCATAAAATCCAACTCCCCTCGGACAAGATGGTCGGCATGCAGAGGGGAGCGGTCTGTATGAAGTGTCACGAGAACGGCAAGTACGGCGCCACCATGGCCGGCGCCAATGCCGCGCGCGAAATCCGCCACGGACTGGATCAACTGAACCAGCAGATCGCCAAGGCCGAGGCGACGCTTGCCAAGGCGGAACAACTGGGCATGGAGGTCAGCCAGCCGAAATTCGAGCTCCGCACCGCCGTCAATGCCCTGACCAATGCCCGCACTCTGCTGCACTCCTTCCAAGTCAAGCCGGTGCGAGGCGGCCCTTGCCGACGGCGAAAAGGTGGCGACAGAGGTCCAAGGCAAGGCCGATCATGCCTTGCAGGAACACACCCGTCGCAGGGTATGGCTGGCCGCGTCGCTGGTGCCCATCCTGATCGTCATCGGCATGTTGCTGCTCTACATTCGGACGCTCCCGCTTGCCAAGCAGTGACGTTGCCGCCGACTGCAGGCAGCTTGAGCGCAGCAGACGCCAGCCGTAGCGACGCTATCCCCCCCGGAATGGTGGTTTTGCGGGTGGATTCACCTTGCCGCATAGCCCCCACGCTGCTATAGTCTGCGACCCTGGCAGCACTCTTCACAGGTGGGCGGACATTCATGTCTGCCAACACGTGACACCGGGACAGAGTTCTGTTCCATCGGACGCACTGTGTGCAGTTCACCCGCCAGTCTGGTAAGACAGCACGGCCTACCGCAATGACAACCGGCAAGAAGATGGCGATTGGGGGCGCGATTGTGGCCGGCGTGACCGCTATATGGCCTACCGCGGCGCCGCGGCCAGTTGGCAGTACTATCTGACCGCCGACGAGTGTCTGTGCCGAAAGCGCGTCGCTGACGGGACGCCGCTTGCGCGTCAGCGGCCGGATCGCCGCCGGCACGCTTGCCCTGGACCGCGACCGATCGCAGGCTTCGTTCGCCCTGGAAGCGAGACGGGGCGAACCTGAAGGTCGTTTGCTCGGGCCCCTTGCCCGACAATCTGGCCGAAGGGATCGCCGTGTTGGTCGAGGGCCGGCTCGACGACAGCGGTCTGCTGCATGGCGACAAGGTGATGACTCGCTGCGCCAGCAAGTACGAGTCGCGGTTGCCCGACTCGGCCGGCGCACAGCCGCGCATCCGGCTGCGCCGCAGTCCGAAAATCGCATCCAAGCCCGAGGGCACGCTCGTGACGACCTTCGGCCAACTTTGCCTGCTTGCCGCGTTCGTTGCCTCCGGGTATGCGGCCTTCGCCTGTTTCGTGGGCTGGAAATGCCAACATCGTCGTGCTGCAACGCGCCGGAATCGGGGCCGGCGGTCGCCGGCTTTCTGCTGCTGACGCTGGTCAGTGCGATCCTCGCCGAAGCGTTGTTGACTCAAGACTTCCGTTTCGCCTATGTCGCCCAATACTCCAGCCGGCTCTTGCCCTGGTATTATGCGCTCTCGGCGTTTTGGGTGGGCCAGGCGGGCTCGTTGCTGTTCTGGGCGTGGTCGGTGGGCGTCTTGGCGATGATCTATCGTTTCTGGCCGCGGCGCACGCCCAGCCCGTTGCGCGAACCGGCCTTCGCCATCCTGATGGCCTACCAATGTTTCCTCGTGGCGATCATGGTGTTCGGCGCCGACCCGATGCAACCTAGCCTGGTCGATTCCGCGCGAAGGCGGCGGGCTCAGCCCGCTGCTGCAACATCCCGCGATGCTGCTGCACCCGCCCGTGGTGTTCCTCGGCTATGCCGGTTGCACGATTCCCTTTGCCCTGGCCATCGCGGCGCTGCTGAGCGGTCGTCTGGACGCCGCCTGGATCCGCGACGCCCGCCCGTGGGCTTTCTTCGCCTGGGCCGTGCAGGGGATCGGCATCCTGGTGGGGGCCTATTGGGCCTACGAAGAACTCGGTTGGGGCGGCTATTGGAGTTGGGATCCCGTCGAGAACGGCTCGCTGATCCCGTGGCTCACGGCCACCGCCATGATTCATGCCGCGATGGTGTACCGCCAGCGCGGCGGCCTGAAGCGGACCACCATCGTGCTGGCCGTGGCGACGTTTGCCGCCTGCAATTTCGCCGCGTTTCTTACCCGCAGCGGAATCTTCAGCAGCTTGCACGCCTTCAGCCAATCGCCGATCGGTTGGATGTTCCTGCTGCTGATTGCCGCGTTGGTCGTGGCGGCGGCAGTCCCTCTCGTGCGACGCCGCGTCGCCATGACGGCCCGACAACCCGGTTTCCGGCCTGTTGGCCAAGGAGGGCGTTGCCACCGCGTCGGTCTTCGCGTTGATCCTCCTGGCGGCGGCGGTGTTCATCGGCACGGTGAGCTTGCCCGTGTCGCAAGTCTTCTTTCCGCACAAAGTCCTCGTTGGCGCCGGCTTCTACAACGGCGTGCTGATTCCGATGGGCTTGCTGTTGCTGGCGGCGATGGCCGTGGCGCCGCTGCTGCGCTGGGGCGCGCCGCCGGAAGCGAAGCAAGTCGAAGGCGATCTTGCTTGCGGCAGTGCGCCGGCGTGATGGCGGCCGGTCTGGCATGGCTTGGCGGCCTGCGGCATCCCCTGGCGATGGCCGTCGTCGGCTTGGCGGTCATGGCGGCGATTGCCGTGGCCGCATCGTGGGTGTTGGATGCCCGCCGGCAGCAGCCTCGCCGAAGCCTCGTTGGCGCAGGATTCTGCCTGCTGGCGCTTCGCAACCGGCGGCGGACGTACGCCGGCTACGTGATGCATTTGGGGCTGGCCTGCCTGGCCGTCGGCGTGGCCGGGTCTTCGTTGGGCACGCAACAACACGAGGCAACGCTCTCCAAGGGCGAGTCCATCGCCTGGGCCGGGCGGAACATCCGTTTCGTCGGCGTCCTTCAACATCGTCTGCCGGCAGAAACTCGTCGTGCAAGCCGAGTTGGAAGTGACCGCCGACGGGGACGCACCCTACACGTTGCGGCCGGCACAGGAATACTACTTCCTCCAAAACGCAGTGGAGCACGGAAGTCGCCATCCACTCGACGTGGAGCGGCGACTTCTACACGATTCTCCACAGCGGCCAGGGGCAGGACCGGATTCAGCTTACCCTTGTCGAGAATCCGATGATGCGGTGGATGTGGTTGGCGGGCTGGATCATGGTGGCCGGCGCGGTGCCCTGGTTCTGGCCGTCCGGAAAGCGCGCCGCTTCGGCCGGACAGGACAGACCACGTGGCGCAAACGCCAGGCGGTCGACCGCTTCCGGACAAGCCGTCGGCAAGCGCCGGCGGACTGCGGCATAGCACATGCAAATCCATGAACGACCGATGAACGAACCCCAAGCGGCAATCCGAGCCACCCGATTGTCGAAGGCCTTCGACGGCCGGACGGTGCTCGATGCCGTCGACCTGGAGATCGCCGCCGGCGAGTCCGTGGCATTGATCGGCGCCAACGGGGCCGGCAAGACGACCTTGTTGGGCTGTCTGGCATCGGTGCTTCGGCCCGACGGCGGCGAAGTGCGCTGGTTCGGCCACCTCGTCGGCCGCGACGTCGCGCTGCATCGCCGGATCGGCATGGTGGCCCATGAAAGCGGCCTCTATTCGCACCTGACGCTCCGCGAAAACCTGATCTTTGCGGCGCGGATGGGCGGAATCGGCGGCGCACCGCGTCTCGCCGATCGGTGGCTCGACATGACCGGCTTGACGCCGCACGCCAACGTCCTGCCGACGCGGCTTTCGCGCGGCATGAGGCAGCGGCTGGCCGTCGCCCGGGCATTGATTCACGACCCGCCGCTGCTGCTGTTGGACGAACCGTTTACCGCGCTCGATGCGGCGGGCGCCGAATGGCTGCTGACGCTGCTGGCCGATCTGCACGACGCGCGGACGCACGATCTGTTTCGTCACCCACGAGCAGCAAAAGATACGATCGGCTGGCCCAACGCGTCTTGGAACTGCGCGAAGGCCGGGTCTACGACGTCACGGCGACGCAAAGCGGACTCGTTGCTCACGAAGACGCGCGGCATGACATGGAGGCCATCGTGGCCGCACAGATCTGGTGGATGATCCATAAAGACCTGGTTTCAGAATGGCGGAGCCGACGGGCTTGGCCGGCCATGATCCTGTTGGGCATCGTCGTGGCGGTGGTCTTCTCGGTGCAGATCGACCTGCCCGCCGAGTATCAAGCGGCAGATCGCGGCGAGCCTGCTGTGGATCGCGATCTTCCTTGCCGCGACGCTGAGCCTCGATCGGTCCTTCGCCCTGGAGCGCGAGGACGGCTGCTGGCAGGCCCTGCTGCTCTATCCGGTCTCGCCGTCGTCGGTGTACCTTGCCAAACTGGCGGTGAACATCGTTTGGCTGGCGGTGCTGCAGTGCGCGCTGATTCCTTTGTTCGCCGTGCTCACGGACGTGCCGCTGCTCGACCATCCTTGGGCCATGGCCTTGGTGGCCTTGTTGGGAAACCTCGGCATCGCCTCGGCCGGCACGTTGCTCGGCGCCTTGGCCGCACGCGTCCAGAAGGGCACGAGCCTGACGGCGCTGTTGGCGCTGCCGATGGTGATTCCCGTGGTGCTCGCCGCGGCCGAGGCGACTCGAATGCAGGCTGAAGGCCGGATCGACGGCGCCTGGTGGGACTGGAACGGCCTGCTGGCCTGCTTTGCCGCCATCTTTATCGTGGCCGGCATGGTGTTGATCGATTTCGTGGCGGAGGAGTGATCGCATGGTCCCTGAAATAGCCACTGACCAAAAGTCGTCGACAAGCCATTGCCGCGCAGCTGCCACAACCGCTGCGGTTCGCAGGGTCGCCAGCAACGTCCGGCCGGAGTTGCTGGTTGCGATTCTGCTGGCGGCCGTCGTGTCGGCCATCGCCTTGCTCGCTCCCACCGAGGCCACGATGGGCAATGTGCAGCGGATTCTCTACATCCACGTGCCGGCCGCCTGGCTCAGCCTGCTCGGACTGCTGGTGATGGCCGGCGCCGGCGTGATGTATCTCCGCACGCGGAACCTGTCGTGGGACCAGTGGTCGCAGGCGGCGGCCGAACTGGGGTGGCTCTGCTGCGGGCTGACGCTGGCGACCGGTTCGCTGTGGGCCCACGCGGCATGGGGAACCTGGTGGACCTGGGATCCGCGGCTCACCTCGACCTTCATCCTGTGGATGATCTATTCGGGCTGCCTGATCCTGCGGGCGCAGTTGGACGACCCTCATCGACGGGGTCGGCTCAGCGCGGTCTTCGCCGTCGTCGGAACGCTCGACGTGCCCTTGGTGATCGTGGCGGCGCACTGGTTCCGCGGCATCCATCCGTCGACCGTGGCGATGGAGCCGGCGATGCGGATGGTGCTGTGGCTGAGCGTCGCCGGCTTTACGGCATTGTTCGGCGTGCTGCTGGCGTGGCGCCGGTCCCGATTGCAGTTGCAGTCGCATCGACTCGCCGCATTACGCGAACGACAGATGGTTTCGTCCGACTTCACCGACCGCAAACCATAGGCCCCCGCCATGTGGCTTGTCCTCGTCCTCTTGACCGGATCGGCGCTCGACGCCAGCCCGCCGCTGCCTGACGGCGTGATCGAAGGCGTGGTGGTCCGCGCCGCCGATCATACGCCCGTTCCTCGCGCCGAGGTGGTGTTGCGAGCCAAGGTTGACGGCCAATTGCTGCCCGTGGCCGAAACCACCGCCGACGCCCGGGGAAGATTCCGCTTCGCGCAGCTTCCGGCCGACGGCGCGACCGTCTATCTGCCGGGCGCCAATCGCGGCGGCATTCATTATCCCGGCCCGAGCGTGCGGCTGAGTTCCCGGCAGCGACGGGCGGAAGTGACGCTGGCCGTTCACGACGCCATCACGTTTCCCAATCCGCTGGTGGTGCGCCGACACACGATCACGCTGTGCCCCGAGCCGGGCGTTCTGCGGGTGACCGAGTCGATGCTCATCGACAATCCTAGTGCGGCGTGTTACGTCGGCCAGGCCGCCGGCGAGGACGCCGAGCCGGTGACGCTGCAACTGGCCATCCCCGCCGACTTCGCACAGGTTACCTTCGCCAGCGAGTTCTTTGGGCGGCGGTTCTCGCTGATCGACGGCAAGCTCGTCACCGGCGTCCCCTGGCCGCCGGGCCAACGCGAGTTGACCTTCTCCTACGTGCTGGCCCAACGCCAGCGAGCACTACGTTTGGCAGCGGCCGCTGGACCTGCCGAGCACGAAGGTGCGAGTGCTGGTCCGCGGCAGCCAGCCGGGCACGCGTGCGTGCCGACCTCGACGGCGCGCCGCAGAAGGAGGACGGCGAAATCGCGTTCGAGTCGGGCCAGCACACCCTTCCCGCCGGATACCTGCTGTGCGTCGAACTCGATCACATGCCCGTCACTCTCATGACATACGCCCCTTGGGCGGCGACGGCGACGCTGGTCGGTCTGCTGTTGGCGACGTGTCTGCCGGTGATTCGCCGCGCGGGCCGAAAGCTACGGCGACCGGACGAAGCACACAACTAATCGCGCGGGCGGCACGACCTGCCGTAGAACGGATTTCCAAATCCGTCCTACAAACAAATTGTCTTAAGCCGGATTTTTCATGACGCGATACCAACCCGAAGCGCAAGCGAGGACAGTAAAGGGAGTTATCCTCGCTTGCGCTTCGGGTTGGCATGACACAGCGTGCGAGCATTTCCGCTGGGCCATGAATAATCCGGGTTAACGCGACTCCTTATTGCACACTTTCCCGAGGGGGGATAACCAAAGGGCTGGCCCGGTCCGTATAATAGACAGGTTCAGGGCGGTTCTTTTGGAAACAGTGTCAAAATGGGAGAAATAATCATGTGCAGACGACTCGTTCTCGCGGCAATCGTCGTTGCGATAAGCTCGTTCGCTTCCGCAGCGTTTGCCCAGTGCGGGTGTGGGGCGGTGCAGACTGCCTACGCCCCGGTGGCGTCGAGTTACGCGGCCTACTACCCGCCTACGGTAACGTACTACGCGCCGGCGCCGCAAGTCACCTATGCCCCGGCGGCGCCTGTCACCTATTATGCGCCGGCTAGGCCGCAGGTGACCTATTACGCCGCGGCAGCGCCGACGTACACGACGTACTACGCCGCGCCCCGGCGCAACCCTATGTGACGTATTACGTGCCGGCGGTGCAGCCGACTGTGGCCTATTACGGGGTGGCCGGCAGGAGTATCTACGGAACGCCGAGGGTTTACCTGCCCGGCCAGCCGGTGCGAAACGTGCTGCGGGCGATCGCGCCGTAGACGAGAAACTGTAGCATCGACGTACCTTGTTCCTGTGGCGCGGCGAAGCCGCAGGAGGATCCTCACATTTCGCCGAAGCCTCATGGGCCTGAGGCAAACCGATAGGCAGGCCATCGGCGCCGCCCGCGCATGAGCATAAGCTGCCTGCGCTTGTTGCGTGCCGTGGTTGCGGGATCAACCGCCAGGCGCAACCGGCGCCTTCCGCGTCCAAATGTCCACCTTAACGTCGTTCTTTTGCGGCGTGCCGGGCGTGCTGCGACCGTCTTTGACGTAGCGTTCGAGCAACGCCGTGAGCCGGCGCACGACATCGGGGTGCTTCTCCTGGACGTTGACCTTCTCCGTGTCGTCTCGCGACATGTCGGAAGTTCTTCATCGTTTTCGACTCTCGCTTTCTCGCCGATCTTCCCGCCAGTGTTCGGTTATAGACTACGTTTCCCGCGCTCACCACGCCCCGCAGGGCCGGCAATTTAGCGACGCTTACGGAAACGCCGTGGGCAATGCTCCTCCGCAGGCGTACACGCCGGTCGGGTGGGAAACGGAACGGCGGCAGACAGATCGGAGAGGCTCCCGACTCCTTCTGTCATCTTTCAGCGTCCCATCTGCCAGCATTTCCCCTAGGGACCATCTGCGTATTTCTCTGAATTTCCGAAAGATCGCTCCGAACCGTCGAAAGAGCGTCTGCGATGCTTGACACAAAAATTACGGCTAGGTAAGGTGAGGTGAGTTAGCGTTAATGTCTAAGCACGTCGGGGCGGTTCGCGCGGTGTTTTGAGGCATTCCAAGCGAGACTCCACAAGACTGACGACGGGGGTTGCTGCGATGACCAGGGGACAGTTCTGTTTCGCGGTGGCGCTGGCTTGCTGCTTGGGTCTGGCTGTCGATCGGGCGTCGGCAGATTTGATCGGCCCGATGAACACGCCGGGACTCACGGAGAACTATGACCTCGGCGGCGTCGATCCGTTTCAAGTGAGTGAGACGGCGTGGCTGGTCGGCTCGTCGTCAACGCCAAAGCAGTTCAGCTACAGCCCTTCGGCCGGTTACTGGCTGAAGAATCTCAATACGGTTGACGCGGTCGACCCCTCGTCCGAACAGAATTTGGTCGAATATGTCAGCAACGTTGGCACCGCCCCCTGGACTAGTTGGACGGAAAAGGTGCTGACCGCCGGCTGGAAGTTCGACGACAGCCCGTTGGATACCGACGACACCTGGTATTCGACCGACGGCGGCGTGACGAAGATTCCAGGCACGGTCAGCCCGGACGGAAGCACGGTTACGTTCTCATTTTCGCCCTGGCTGGCGGGCGGCGTAGTTGTGTTCCACGCCGAGCCGCTGTGGACGGGTCCGGGCACGTTCCAGGGTGTTCTTCAGGTGGCCCAATCGGTGCCCGAGCCCTCGTCGCTCGCATTGCTCGCCGCCGGTTTGCTGGGCTGCGTCTGGCGTCGCCGCCGGGCCTGATCGCTGGCGTGAGTTCGCGTTCAGACCCGGGCTGGCCGTAGAAACACAGACTCCCGGCCCCTGCCAGCTTCCGGTTTGGCGGTCCCGCCCCCTTTGCGGCCTTAACGCTCGGACAACGGGGAGACGCTGGCGGTTCTTCTTTGCCGGCGGCTATGTTTTCTGCCGGCGTTCGGAAACGTCGCGGCTTATTCCCACCAGCCCCACGATCTTCCCGTCGTCGTCCCTCATGGGCGCCTTCGTCGTCAACAGAATGCGCAGCGTGCCGTTCGAGTCGCAGCGGAGTTCGTCCTTATTGATCAACGGTTTGCCCGAACGCAGCAGTTCTTCCTCGTCGGCTCGGTACTCGGCCGCCAAATCGGGCGGATAGAAATCGAAGTCGGTCCTTCCCAGCAGTTCGCTCGGCGCGGCGGAGCCCATCAGCCGCGCCGTGGCGAGGTTGGCCGCCACGAAGCGGCCCTGCGCGTCTTTGACGTAAATGCAATCCGGCAGGTCGTCGATCAACGTGCGCAGCAGGTTGCGATCGCGGGCAAGCGCTTCCTCCTCGCGCTCGCGCGGTGACGTCGCGGCAAGTCTCGATAATATGAGTGACTTCCGCCTTCCCATCGAAAACCGGAGCGGCATTGATTTCGAAGAACCTCTCGCGGCCCTCTGCGTCGCGACGGACGTGCACCACGCTCACCGGCGCCTTGCTCTCGATCGTGCGTTGCAGAGGGCATGGGTCGCACGCGGCCTCGCCCTTCGCGCCTTTGTGAAAGGCGACCTGATAGCACGGTGGACAGCCGAACGCGATCTCCGCCCCTCCGCCCAGAGCCTGCGCTGAACGATTCGCCAAAACGACGCGATAATCGCGGGCGATCACCAACATGGCTTCGGGCATCGCGTCGATCACCGTCTGTAGGAAGGCGCGGGACTGCCGAATCGCCTCCTCCATCTCTTTGCGATCGGTGATGTCGGTAATCGCCGTCTTGCAGAACGTGGCCTCTCCGCCGATCCCCTCGAAGAGAACCTTGATGGGAACACTGTGAAGTTGCGCCGTAATCAAGCGGCCGCCTCGTGCCGTCAGCCGCAATTCGCAGGTCGCATCGCAGTGCTCGCCCACGCACTTCGCGCACCATCTCCAGGAAGACGGGCATGTCCTGCTCGGTCACGTATTCGCTGAACGGGTAGCCGGTGATGGCGGCTCGATCCACGTTCAACAATTGGGCCCCGGCCAGGTTGATCTCCTGGACAAAGCCGTCCTTGTCGAGCGTGGCGTAGCCCAACGGGGCGAAATCGTAGAGATCGACGTAGCGATCGCGGTAGGCCTCCAGGCGATTCTGGGCCTCCTGCAACTGCCGGTTCTTCTGCTCCAACTCTTGCCGCTGCGTGCGAAGCTCTCCTTCGATTCGTTTTCGGTCGATCGCGTAGTGGATTACCCTGGCGATGGCGGCGGCGTCGCTTTCGCCCTTTAACAGGTAATCCTCGGCCCCACAGCGAACCACCTCCGGCACGATCCGTTCGTCGGCGATGCCCGTGAGCACCACGATCGGCAAGTCGGGCGCCAATGCGGCGAGCTTCTCGATCGTCTCCAGGCCGCGCGAGTCGGGCAGGGAGAGGTCGAGCAGGGCCACGTCGAACTCCTGTCGAGCGAGCAAGGACTTCGCCTCAGCCAACGTTGCTGCCGCGGCGGTCGCGTACCGCTTTGGGTAGCGGTCTTCCAGCGCATCGACCAGGAAGAAGACGTCGGCGGGATTATCCTCGACCAGCAGAAGGTGTACGGGTGGGACGGGTTCGCTGCTTCGGCTTTCAGAATCGGCTGCCTCCAGTGCCGCGCTCATCGATTGCTCTCTCCTTCTCCTGCAACGGTTCACGGGGCAAGGGGGACGGAGGAGGCTGACGGGCGAAAGCCATCCCTTCACCGAGACTTCTCCCGCCAACTTCCTCCGTCCCCTTCCGAGGCGACGCACTCTGTGAACGGTTACTTTCTCCTTGTTGCCGCTCAATCGCTCCCAATCTATATTGTACGGCCGTGAAACCGCGCCGCAAGATTGCCAAGCGTTCGATAGCGCCGTCTCTCCACAAAAAAGGGCTTGGTGCAGCAAAAAGACGAAAAGGACGGCAAAACCGCGCCGGCGCGACGGCACTTCGTTCCGCACGGGAAAACGGCGTTTTTCGCTCGCCGCACGCGGCGATTGCACCCCTGCGGCTTTATAGGCAAATTGCTGGACGGCCCGTCCGAAGAATTGCCCGCTGCAGAAAGAAGCAGTGAAATCGGGGTCCGCCGAATTCGGCCAAGCCCTCGCAGGTCGGCGTTTCTACCGATCTTTCAGCGCGAGCGGCAGTCTTTGTGGGGCGATGCGTCAGTACCGGCCGCGGTAGCTCTTCGTCTCGCGCAGCGACGGCCGGACGGCGGTCGCCGGATTGGACGCCGAGACGGCCGGACCTTTGCACTCCACAAAAATCAGCATGTTGGCACGCGGCGGCGAGTTGCCGATCGGCAGCGGCAAACCCTGCACCAGCGGCGCGCCGTCGACCGGGATCGGCAGCGCCACCATCCCAAGCCCCACCACCAGCACCTGATCGACCGGCCAGCGAAATCGCTCGTGGAAGCGGTAGTGCGACATCTGCGGCGATTCGATCTTCGTCCGCTGCCGCGGCGACGAGGGCGTGGCCACGTCGATCATCACCGGAATCATCTTTTCCACCTGGTCGATCTCGCACTTGATCGCGGCGTCGATCATGCGGCGATCGACCGACAGCAGCGGACTGAAGTCGATGGCGAAGCCTTCGTCCACCTGGCCCATGGCGGGCTCGAAGCCGGCCGGCAAGTCGGCCCGCGGGATGACGTCGCGGACGTACGGGCGGGCCCGCATCGCGGAGACCAACGTCGATTGCCCGTTGTTGACCATCAGGTAGGGCGAGCTGTGTTCGCGGTAATCGCTGCGGCGGCGAAGCTCGCCCAGCATGATGGCGGCATTTTCTTTCGGCAGCAGCCAGGCGTTCACTCCCGAGGTTCGCACGGGCACGGGCCGCAGCAGACGCTGCTCCAGCGTGCGCCAGCTCGGACTGTCGAGCGTAACCACTCGCATCGAGAACGTGTAGGTCGCCGCCTCGCTGTTGGTGAAGCGCGCGACGATGTCGGCCACGCGCTTCTGCATCTCGGGCGTCTGATAGACGCGCAGTGTGCGGTTACCGGCGCTGAGAACGCTCAACGGGTCGCTGTGCCACATCTCATAGCCCGTGTTGCGCAGAATCCAATCGATGATCGCCTGCTCGGGCCGCTTCGTGGTGGTAACCCGCGCAGTGTAGGAACTGATGTCGTAGTCGCGCCAGACCTGCCCGGCGTCGTTCGGCAACGAGCCGCCGGCCAGCCCGACTTGCGAAGGCGTGCTCGCCGCCGGCTCGGTTGCCGGCACGCTTGTCGGCGCCGCGGCGGCGCCGCCGCCTCGCCCGTCGGCTGCCACGCCGACGTGCCGCCGTCCGCCGCCCTCGCACTCTGCACAAGCGTTACGCCGGCAGCGGTCAAAGCCGCTGCCACAACCAGAGAGAATCTCCTACACATATCAGCCTCCTTGCAGATCGCGAGCCACCGCAATTCCGAGGGGCGCGCGGAACGCACGTCCGAGCGGGCAGTATAGGAATCCGGCGGTTTTTGGGCAATACTGATACTGCCGCCGGCGTGCATGCGCCGCATTCCACACTTTGCGTTGGGTACGGGATCCTGTAGATATGCGATTCGGATTTTTGCTTGATGGGGGGTAGTCTCTGAAACTCTGCCGAGGTTAGGCAATGGAATGCCTTATGAGAACACGAGTTAAGGCGATGGCAGCGCAACCGGCGAGGGAGCATCAGCAGGAATTGGCTGCTAACCGCTTGCAGAATTGAACCAGCTGCATCTAGCACAAAAGTGCCTGTCGCATCAAGACTTATATCCACACTCCTCCTGCCTTCGGGTCGCGGCGTAGGGTGCCACATGGCCCCGTGGCTCTTGGTGGCATCCTGCTGATTAGTTGGTGTTTCCATCCTTCTCATGATTGTCGCCTGACACAGACGGAGCGAGCGATGCCTCGGCATGTCTGCTGTCGACGAGCAGTACCCCCGCGGTGCGGCAGGTCATAAGCGATCTCGTTGGATTGGGATTCCTTTTCCTTCAGGTCTGGTTCGTGAAGATGCAGCCGCATCGCCCGGCACGCTGCTTTCCGTCCGAAGGTCCAGAACAAGGCCGGACGCACGAAGAAGTCCAGCAGCGTGGAGCTGATAAGCCCTCCCAGAATGACGGTCGCCACCGGATAGAGGATTTCCTTGCCCGGCTGACCGGCGGCAAGCGCCAGCGGGATCAGCGCAATCCCGGCACACAGGGCCGTCATCAGCATGGGAGCGAGCCGTTCCTTGCCGGCGCGTTCGATCATCGTGGCGGTGAAGCGTTCTCCTTCGTGGCGAACCAAGTGGATGTAATGGGCAATCAGCAGGATGCCGTTGCGCGAAGCGATGCCCGCCAGCGAAATGAACCCGACCATGCTCGCTACTGTGAGGGATTGTCGCGTGATGACCAGCGCGGCCACCGCGCCGATGGCCGCCATCGGCAGGGCGGCCAACACCTGCAAGCTCAGGTTGAACGAATGGAAGAGCGTGTAGAGGGTCAGCAACATGCAGACCAGGGAAACGATGCCCAACAGGCCGATTGTGCGGGTCGCCGATTGCTGGCTCTCGAACTGTCCGCTGTACTGGATGAAATAGCCGGTTGGCAGCGAGGCTTGAATCGGGAGCCAGCCGTTGCTGGATTTCGGTTACGACGCCGCCCAAGTCCCGCCCGGCCGTATTGCACTGGACGACAATTCGCCGACGCACGTTTTCCCGATTGATCGTGTTCGGCCCGCTGGAATCAACCACATCGGCCACGGCGATCAAGGGAACTTGGCCGCCGCGCGGCAATACCAGGGTCATCCGCTGCAACTCCTGCGGATCATTGCGGAACGCATCGTCCAGCCGCACCAGCAGATCGAACTTCCGCTCCCCCATCACAAGCTCCGAGACCACCCGGCCGTTCATGGCCGTCTCGACCAGTTCATTCACGTCGGCCGAGTTCAAGCCGTAGGAGGCCAGCGCCTTTCGGTCCAGGTTGACGCGCAGTTGAGGGATTTCGATCTGTTGCTCGACCATCAGGTCTTTCACGCCGGGCACCCCTTGGATCGCCGCCTTCATTTCGTTCGCTTTGACCCGCAACACATTCAGATCATCGCCGTAGAGCTTGATCCCGATTTGGGCCTTCACGCCGGAAAGCATTGCCCCGATGACGTGTTGCAGGGGTTGTTCCGCCGCAATGACCGCGCCGGGAACCTGAGTCAGTTCCTCGCGCATGTCGGCCATGATTTCCTCGCGGCTGCGGCCCAAGTTCGGATCGAAGCTGACGATGATTTCCGACATATTCACGCCCTCGGCGTGCTCGTCGAGTTCGGCCCGGCCCGTGCGACGCCCGAAGGCAACCACGCCACGGATTTTCTTCAGACGGTCTTCGACCATGCCGGCGATCCGGTTGGAGGTCTCCAGGGAATCGCCCGGCGGCAATATGACGTTGATCTGCACGCTGCCTTCGTTGAAAGGCGGCAGGAAATCGCGGCCCAACTGCGAGACCACCACGAAAGCTAACCGCCACGGCTGCCGTAACCGTCCCCAGAATCGGCCAAGGATGGCGGATGCTGAAGCGAATGGCAAACCCCAGCAGCCACTTGAGCCATCGCAACAACAAGCTGTCCCTGTCGTGCCCCATGACCCTGGCCTTCGGCAGGAGCCAATAGGAGAGCACGGGCGTGACGGTCAAGCGACACCAAGAGCGAAGCAAGGATCGAGACGATGTAGGCCACTCCCAAGGGCGTGAACAAGCGGCCTTCCATGCCGCTTAGGGCGAACAGCGGGACGAACACGAGCACCACGAGGATCGTGCTGAAGACGATCGAATTGCGGACTTCGCTGCTGGCTTCATAGACCACGCGCAGTGCGTGCTTGGGATTGGCGGAATGCTTGTTCTCGCGCAGCCGGCGGAAGACATTTTCCACGCCCACGATGGCGTCGTCCACCAGTTCGCCGATGGCGATGGCCATGCCGCCCAAGGTCATGGTATTGATCGACATATTGAACCACTTGAACACCAGGCCCGTCACCACGATGGAAAGCGGGATGGCGGTAAGCGTGATAAATGTCGTGCGGAAGTTCAACAGGAACAGGAACAGGATAACGACAACGAGGATGCTCCCGTCGCGCAGGGCGTCGATGACGTTGTGAATGCCCAGTTCGATGAACGCCTTCTGCTGGTAAACCTCGGGATTGATATGGATGTCAGGAGGCAGACTGGTCTTCAATTCCTCCAGGGCGGCGGTGATCTGGTCGGTCAGGAGCCGAGTATCTGCGCCCGGCTGCTTGGCAATGGTGAGCATCACCGCCGGCGCGCCGTTGACGGCCGAATCGCCGCGTCGGACTTGTGGGGCCTCGACAATGCGGGCCACCTGACGCAGGAGCACGGGCCGCTCGCTGTCGGCCTTGACCACGACGTTCTCGATGTCCTTCACGCCCTGGAGTCGCCCGATAGAGCGAACCAGGTACTCGCGGGCGCCACGGTTCAGATAGCCGCCCGTGGCATTGTCATTGCTGGCGGCCATCGCTTTCTCGACGTCGTGGAGGGTCACGCCGTAGTTGCGCAGGGCGTTGGGATTGACCAACACCTGATACTGCTTGCGTCCGCCGCCCATCGTAATGACCTGGGCGACGCGCGGGATCGTCAACAGCCGTTGCCGCACGACCCAATCGGCCAGCGTGCGCACCTCCATCGGGGACGTTTTGCCCCCTTCGCTCCACATGCCGATAATCATAATCTGGCCCATGATCGAGGAGATCGGCCCCATTTGAGGGCGGACCCCCTCCGGCAGTCGTTCGGCAGCCAAGGCGAGCTTCTCGGCGACGATCTGCCGATCCACGTAGATGTCGGTTCCCCAAGCGAACTCAACCTGGACCACGCGAAAGCCCGATGCCCGACGAACTGCGAACCGCCTGCACGCCGGTGGCCCCGTTCAAGACCGATTCCAGCGGGAAAGTCACCAGGGTTTCCACTTCCTCGGGAGCCAATCCGGGGGCCTCGGTCATCACGGTGACACGCGGCCGATCCAGGTCGGGGAACACGTCGATGGGCAGGTAGTAGAGGACGTAGCCTCCATACACCAGCACGACGGAAGCGACGGCAATCGTCAACAACCGATAGCGGAGCGAGAAACGGATAATCGCGTTCAACATGCGATACTCTTCTTGTAAGGAAGTTCAGTCCGGCTATGCTGTTGCCGCTTAGTGGTTGTGTCCCGCGTGCGGATCGACGCCGCCGCCGGACTTGTTCTTCAAGGCCAACTGAACCTGATGGGCGGCCGAAACCGCCACCGTCGCTCCCAAGCGAAGATCGCCGTCGTTGGCAATCACGACCCAATCCTGGTCGCGGTACTCGACGTGGACCGGCCGCCGATCGAAATGATCGTCGTTGAACTCGAAGACGTAAGCCTCGGCGCCGTCCTGAGCGACCGCTTCGACGGGCAACACAATTCGATCCTTCCACTGTTCCACCGGGATGCGAATCTGGGTTCTCTGTCCGGGCTTGAACTGCCAGTAGACGAAGCGGCGTCCGTCCGGCGTCTTGTCCTGGCGCGCCACGCGGTTGGGAAGCGTGACGTAGAAATGGAACGCCCGCGACTGCTCGCTCCACTTTGTCGTCGAGGTAAAGAATGCGCAGTTCCGGGACTGTCTCTTCGTCCCGAGTAGACTTTGAGCCGAAGACCGCCGAGACCTTCCGGCCCGCGGAGGCCGCTCCGATTGATGGCCCGAATGTCCTGCTCGAAGGCCATGCCCTCGATGTACAGTTCATGGTGGTCCACCAGCGTGCAGAGCGTGTCTCCGGCATTGACGTGCTTTCCTTGGACGACTTTCAACTGCTGGACCTGCAAGTGGCGCGCGGGATCGCTCGACGACGCAGGCTCTTCCCGTGCCGGAGCACGGATCGTCAGGCTTTGCAGCAGCGTGCGGGTGGCAACGATCTTGTCCACCTGCTCCGCGGACAGCCCGTGCAAGAGCAGGGCTTGACGCTGCGCCCGCAGGGCGGCCTCCTGTTTCTGCTGCTCGTACTTGCGTTCCAAAAGCGTCTTGCCGGCAATGATCCCATCGGCAGACACCTTTTCCAGACGGGCCACTTCCCGGCCAATCACGTCGAGTTCCTCGATGGTGCGCAGAAACTCCGTCTGCACTTGCAGGAGGTCTTCGTGGGTCAAGCGGACCTCGAAGAGCGGCTGGCCGGGCTGGACGGCCTCGCCTTGGATCGGATAAATCCGCGTGACCACGCCCGTCATCGGCGCGGTGACTTCCAACACGGACCAACCCGGACGCTCGACGACCATGCCGGGCACGGTGATCGTTCGCTCAAAGGGACGCAGTTCGATCCGCGCCAGATGCAAGCCGATGTTCCCCTGGGCCTGCTTGCTCAGCTTGATCGCCGCGGCTTCGTCGTGCTTGTGGTCGTATTGTCTTTTGCCGCCGTCGAGCATGTTCACTGCCATGCTCATCGTGATCGCCGTCGCTGTGCTTGTCGTGGTCGCCGTCGGCGTCGAGCGCCTCTTTCGCATGGTCGTGACCATCGTCATCCGCATGGTCCTTGTGTCCATCGGAGGATTTCTCGCCCTTGTGCGTGTGGGCAGCCAAGGCCGAGGTCGCCCAATGCCGCGATTGAGGAAATTGATAGCCGACAAAAACCACGCCCGCAATGGCCGCCAAAACGACCACCGCCAGCCACAAGAGCGACTTGCGAGTGAACAGCCGACCAAGAAGACGGGACAGTTGTCTGGGAAAGTGGAAAACGCATATTCATACCCAAAGGGACAGAAGTGTGAAAATGTCAACGATTCCGGCCGCACCTGCGCAGCGTCAAATCGTAACGAAGATCAAAGAAGTCCAAATCAAATCAGCATGACTTGATTGGCAAGATGAAGACGAACGGGCAGCAGAAGCCAGCCCGTGGCAAAGAAGTGTTGCTCGGAGCCGGCGCCGACCAGAGGATGCTGGTCAGTGAGCAACGCTATGACCGACGCTCTGGAATGGCTGTGTGAACGAAGTGCTGTTTGGGCTGCTTGACGCAACAAGGAACACTGGCTCCCGTGGCAATCGTGCGGCCCATGATTCGCATGGTCGGTCCGGCTGCCGGAACCATCGGGGCATTGCCCGTCAGGTGTCGCAATCCCGTCAAGGGCGGTGCCTGGCTGCCGCACGCATGGGCGTGGTGCGCACAACAACCCACCATCATGTGAACCGTCAGTGTCGCGGCAGTCAAAACTCGAATCAGCCCGTTCATGCAACTCCTCGTTTACGCCCTAATCGTCATCGGCAACGCAATCCGACAATCTTCACTCGGAGTGCCTGCCCCCTCTTGAGTGCGGCTTTCAGCCGGCTCGTTTCCCAACGATTGAGCATAATTGTAGTCTGCGTGGCCTGTAAGAGTCAACCTGCCCTCTCACCTTTGCTGCGGGCCTTGCTCGGCGGCCTCCGAGGCTTGAAGGCTATCGCCCAAAAGGTTTCCTTCGATTGCCACCCCCGCTGCGCGGAGATCACGGAGGGCATCCAAGTACGCAAGGTTCGTTTGGAAATAGGTCCGCTGGGCAGTCAACAACACCAGATAGCTGAACTCCCCCTGGCGGTAGCCTGAACTGACCAACTTCAGCGACTCTCCGGCATTGGGCAGGATGTCACGGTTGTACTTCTCGACTTGCTGCTGCGCGGTCGCGTATTGCTCGAACACGACGGCCAAACGCTGCTGCAACGCCAATTGCACCCGTCTGACCTCTTGTTGGGCCGCAGCCAACTCAGCCTGGGCACGGCGAATGTTCCCTTGGTTCCGATTGAAGATCGGCAGGGGAACGCCGACCTGCACGCCGGCGATGGAGTCCTGAGTTGCATTGTCGTATTGCATGGACGCCTGCAAATCGACGTTCGGATACCGTCCGGCGCATTCTCGGCCAACGCCGCCTGAGCGCGAGCAACGCCCAGCCTGAGCGCCGGCAAGCTGTGGGCTTTCGGCCAGCAGCCGGCCGAGCGTGTCCTGCCAGCCGAGCTGGGCCATGCCGTCCAACAGGTCGCCTTCCAGCGTCGTAGGCTGCATCGTGCCGTCGCCGACGACGGCGGCCAGTTCGCGCCAGCCGCCGCATGGCGATTTCGTGC
>CAWFIG010000028.1:0-141040 GCA_963815695.1 uncultured Planctomycetia bacterium | reverse complement strand
GTATCGCCTGCCAGCGAGCCACGACCTGTCCGTCGCGAGACGGGCTGGAGATGCGCAGAACGAGGTCGCCGACGGAAGTGTCCAGCGGAACGTGCCGTTCGATCGCAAGTGTCGTAGCCATCATGGTGTTGCGGCAATCTGGGGGAAGTGCTAAGTCCTCTACTGGATTTAGCTTACGCCACAGACAGCAGTCAAAAGCTGGGATAGCGTGCGAAGCAGGGGGCAGCGACGGATTACGGAAAAACGGCTGTATATCTTTGCCGGTTTTGACGATTATCGGATAGCGACTTGGGAGCGGAGGGGCTGGCGACCGAGTCAGGCCTGGCTTCGGAGTCGGTTGCTGCGAGCCGACGCTTGGTGGGCAGTGGCGGTTGTTTTCTGACGAAATCAGGCGGCCTTTGGCATGCTGAAAATTAGCCGCGAATTTTCGACCCGCAGAGGGTTGATTTGCGTAGTATATTTTGGTTGCAGACGAGCGGCGGTCCGCGAAGGATTTGCCGCCCGTTAAGCAAGGGTCGGAACAGCAGTCTTTTAGCAGAGAAGGGGTTCGAGCGGCAAGTCTGAGGGGGGAAACCTTCAGTGCGGCCTGGATCGGACGCCGAGGTGACAACCTATGAGCCGCAAAGACGCGATCCTGAACATGCACCAGATCCTCATCAATCGGCGCGACGCCTTGCGCAAGGCATTGGCGGGCGACTTGAGCCTGCTGAAAGAGCTTCGGCGCAGAGCTCCGGCGACGTGGTCGATGCCGCGCTGGATTCGGTCCAGGACGAGATCAGCTCGCAACTGGCCGAGGTCGAGAGCCGCGAGTTGGCCCGCATCGAATACGCCTTGGAGCGGATGCGGGAAGGCCAGTTTGGCATTTGCGAGGGTTGCGGCCAGGGGATTCCCATGGCCCGGCTCAACGCCCTGCCGTACGCCACGTACTGCATTACGTGCCAGCGCGAGGCGGAACGCCAAGGCGCGAGTTCCTCGGCCGATGTCGACTGGAGTCGTCTGCTGGATTCGTCCGGCGGCGACGCCGACTTGTCGATTAACGACATCGAGTTGGACGTGTCGTGATGCTTGATCCGGCGCAACGGGGCGAGTACACTTGGGGTATGGAAAACTCTACATCGCCTCGTTCCCGGGCTCCAGCGTGGGAACGCACGGCCTAGAAGGCCCTGCGTCCCCCGGTGCAGAGCCGACTCTCCGCAATGTGTTGCCTCGCCAATGGACGCGGAGCGTCCGACTGCGTTACGACGCAGAGCGTCGTAACGAGATCTTCTTCGCCCTCCGCCTTTGTCTAGGTCTTTTGCTGATTTTCTGCCTGCGGCGGCGGTCCGGCGCAGTCGCCTTCGGCATTGCCGGCGGCGTTGGAGCGGCCGAGCAATACGAGGCCGGAAGAGCGCGCGGAATTGCGGCGCGAGTTGGAGCGCCATGCCGATTTCTCGAGGAGCAGTCGGCGGTCGTCAAGATTGTCGCCAAACTGGTCGGGCCGTCGGTGGTTCATATCGAGGCCGATGTTCCGGTCGACGCCAGCCCGCAATATAGCCAGGGCCGGCACGTGGAAGAGGCCGGCTCGGGCGTGATTATCGAGCGGAAGCAACGCTTCTATGTGCTGACCAACCGGCACGTGGTGCGCAACGCGGCGCCCGAGGCGATTCGGATTCAATCTGGCCGACGGGCGGCTGCTTGCATCCGCGGAAGGTTTTGGCAGACGCCGACACGGACGTGGCGGTGATGCCGATTTCGGCGCCGATCTGATTGCCGTCGCCGGTGGGCGACAGCGATCAGACGGAGCTGGGCGATTTCGTGCTGGCCGTTGGGATGTCCGTTCGGGCTGACCAATTCGGTCACGTTCGGGATCATCAGTGCGAAGGGCCGGCGCGATCTTCGCCTGAACGACGCCGCGGTTCGGTTTCAGGACTTCTTGCAGACCGATGCCGCCATCAATCCCGGCAACAGCGGCGGGCCGCTGGTGAATCTGCACGGCGAAATCATCGGCATCAACGACGGCGATCGCCAGCAAGTCGGGCAGCAACGAAGGGATCGGTTTTGCGATTCCGATCGACATGTTCATGAACGTGGCCGGCAGTTGATCGACACGGGCAAAGTGGCCCGGGCGTTTCTGGGCGTGAACTTGAACTCCAAGTTCGGCCCGGCCATGGCGGCCGAGTTGGGCCTGCCGAGGCCGATCGGCGCGCACATCACGAGCGTCATGCCGAACTCGCCCGCCGCGGCCGCGAAGTTGCAGGCCGGCGACGTGATTCTGGAGTTCAACCACACGCCCGTCGAAGACGATGCCCATCTGGTCAATCTGGTCAGCCTGACGCCGATCGGCACGACGGTGCCGGTGCTGATTTTCCGCGACCGCAAGCCGCTGACGGTGATGGTCGAAGTCGGCGGATCGCAGCAAGTTCGAGCGCTTAGGCGACCGCGAGTCCGTTTAGCCGGGTTATTCGTTTGGCCGCACGCACGGCGGCGCCCTCTAAGCTCTCTGGATACTGGGGGATTGGGTAACACTCGGACGTTCGGATCTTGCGGGAACGGGTTCCGTCCCGTCACTTGGTCTCTATTTGATCTGCCGTAACGCTTGGCTGCAAAGCAGTCGCTGCCAAGTTGCCAGAATGGCCGAACAGCTTAGACGGAGCTTTGCGCCGGTCAACGTCTGAGCTCTCGCGGCCTTGACCCGAATGCAGGCCCCGATATTTTGTTAGCTTTTCATCCACCGAGGCTTCGCCGGAGCTTCGAGCTGTGGCCGTACGATAGTGTTGTTCGCGTGAAGCAGGTCCCCGACACGGCCAACGTCACGGCCGAGGCCATGAAGGCAGGACGGCACGGTCAACCGGGCGGCCTTGCCGACGATCTTCAATCCCGAAGCCTCCACGCCCTGGAGGCCGCCCTGGAGTCGCGATCGCTACGGCGGCACCGTGACGGTCGTGACGCATGGGACCGCCCAAGGCGGCCGATGTGCTTCGCGACTGCCTGTTTCGCGGGCGCGGATCGGGCCATCCTGCTGACCGATCGCCGCGCGGCCGCCAGCGATACCTTGGCCACCAGCTACATCCTCGCCCAGGCCATTCAAGACCATCGGCCGCTATGACTTTGTCTTCTGCGGCCGGCAGGCCATCGACGGCGACACCGCCCAGGTCGGCCCCGCAATGTGCCGAGAAGCTGGGCATCCCGCAGATCACCTATCTTGAAGAAGCTGGCAGCCTTCACGATCGCACGGTGCGACATCCGGCGCACTGGCCACGGCTGGGAAATCGAGAGGCCGCTGCCCGTACTGGTCACTGTGGTCGAGACCGCCAACACCCCATCCCCTGGCCGCCAAGCGGATGATGCGGCTGAAACGGGCCGACAAGCGCCCGCCGAAGTGGCCGCCGAAGTCAAAACTGCCTTGCCCGACGCCCCCTTTCCTCACCTCCCCACGTTCGATCAGACGACCAATTCATGTACCATCTGCGCGATGCCGGCCTGCGTGGGGGGGATTTCGGTATGGCCTTCCTTGGTCAAGACAATGGCCTGCACGCGATGGACCTTCGTTGGCGAGCCGGCCAGGCCGCAGCGCTCCAGGTCGGCATGGATGGCATCCAGGTCCCATTGCTCGATCAGCAGGCCGCGGCCCTTGAGCGCCTCGATGCGGCGGCGGGTTTCGGCGGCCAGTTGCTCCTCCGAGGCGTCGGCCATAGCGGCCTTGACTTCGGCGGCCACCTCGGCGGCGACCTTGGCCCGCTTCATGCCCATTACCCGTCGGGCCGCCGGCGGACGGGGCTGGTTGGCCGATTCCAGCACCGTGACCAGGACGGGCAGGCGCGCCTCGACGATTTCCCAGCCGTGGCCGATATTGCGGCGAATGCGCACCGCGCGGTCCTGGATGCTCACCAGCTATTCCAGGTAGGTAATCTGCGGAATGCCCAGCTTCTCCGCGCATTGCGGACCGACCTGGGCCGTATCGCCGTCGATGGCCTGGCGGCCGCAAAACACGAAATCGTAGCGCCCTATGGTCTGCACGGCCTGGCTGAGGATGTAGCTGGTGGCCAGGGTATCGCTGGCGGCGGCACGGCGATCGGTAAGCAGAATGGCCCGATCGGCGCCGCGGAACAGGCTGTCGCGGAGCACGTCGGCCGCCTTGGGAGGGCCCATGCTGACCACTGTGACCGTTCCGCCGTATTGATCGCGGATTTCCAGGGCGGTTTCCAGGGCGTGGAGGTCTTCCGGGTTATAGATCGTGGGCAAGGCCCCCCGATTGACCGTGCCGTCCTCCTTCATGGCCTCGGCCGTGATGTTGGCCGTATCAGGCACCTGCTTGACACAAACAATGCTGTCGTAGGCCACAGACTGAAACTCCGGCGACCATCGGTGGTGAAAAGCTAACAGCGTATCAGGGGCCTGCATTCGGGTCAAGGCCGCGAGAGCTCAGACGTTGACCGGCGCAAAGCTCCGTCTAAGCTGTTCGGCCATTCTCGGGAACTCGCAGCAACTGCTTTGCCAACAAGACGTTACGGCAGATCAAATAGAGACCAAGCGACGGGACGGAACCCGTTCCCGCGAGATCGAACGTCGGAGTGTTACCCTGGTTTGGTCCAGTGACTGACAGAAGGCTGGGCTTTACGGGCGCCGCCGTGCGTGCGGCCAAACGAATAACCCGGCTAAACGGACTCGCGGTCGCCGAGCGCTCGAACTCCTCGCTGCGATCACCGACTTCCACCATCACGGTCATCGGCTTGCGGTCGCGGAAGATCACCAGCGGGACCTTCTTGCCGACCGGCGGTCAGGCTGACCAGATTGACCAGGTGGGCGTCGTCTTCGACGGGGATGCCGTTGAACTCGAGGATCACGTCGCCGGACCTGGAGCTTGGCGGCCGCGGCCGGCGAATCGGCGACGATCGCTGTGACGTGGGCGCCGATCGGCCGGGGCAGCCCGACTTCGGCGGCCATGGCCGGACCGAACCTTCGAGTTCAGGTTCACGCCCAGAAAGGCCCGGACACCTTGCCGGTCTCGATCAACTGCCGGCCGACGTACATGAACATGTTGATGGGGATGGCGAAGCCGATCCCTTCGTTGCCGCCGGAGTTGCTGGCGATGGCCGTGTTGATGCCGATCACCTCGCCGCGCAGGTTGATCAGCGGGCCGCCGCTGTTGCCGGGATTGATGGCGGCGTCGGTCTGCAGGAAGTCCTGGAAGACCGACGCTCGGCGTCGCCCAGCTCGAGGTCGCGGCGGCCCTTGGCGCTGATGATGCCGAGGTGACCGAGTGGCTCAGCCCGAAGGGGCTGCCCACGGCCAGCACGAAATCGCCGATCTCCATCCGGTCGCTGTCGCCCAAGCGGCGCGCGACCAGATCGGGCGCCGCGACGGCCATCACGGCCACGTCGGTGTCGGAGTCCTCCAGACCTTGCTGGGATGGATTCAGCCGACCGTCGGCCAGATTGATCTCGATGTCCGCGGCCGCGCGCCGCGGATCACGTGCCGATTGGTCAGCACGTAGAACTTGCCCTTGCTGCGATGATGACGCCCGAGCCGGCCTCCTCGACGTGCTGGCCGCGGCCGTAGGCTGAAGTCGGCGTCGGGAGGGCTGTCGGCCTCGATGTGGACCACCGTGGGTCCGACAGCTTGGCGACCATCTTGACCACGGCTGACTGAGCCTCGAGCACCTCGGCGTGGCGGCTCCATTACTGCTCGCAGTTCCGCTCGCTGTCTCGCGGCCGGGTCGTCGACGGGCCGTTCGAGCGCCGGCCGGCAGCGCCGGAGACGACTGCGCATAGCACGTCGCGGCAGATACAGAAACGAGCGGCAGGGCGAAACAGACGCAAAACGCGTCGGCCGAAGGAAGGCAGCCAGGTGCGAAACCGGACGAGCGAGCCGGCGTGGCTGGACCGAAGCCGGCTTCCCAGCGGCAACCGCGCCGAATCCGCTGTGTCCGGTCGCTTCGCTTCCGGTCGGCGCGGGGCAGAGTGTAGAGGCCGTCTCATAGCCCGCAGTGTACTCGCCCCGTAGCACGCCGGATCAACGCATCAAGAAACGTCCAGCTCGATGTCGTTGATCGACAGGTCGGTGTCGCCGCCGGCCGGTTCCAGCAGACGGCCCCAGTCGACATCGGCAGCAGGCGGTCGCGCCTTGGCGCTCGGCCTCGCGCTGGCACGTGATGCAGTACGTGGCGTACGGCAAGGCGTTCAGCCGGGCCATGGGAATGCTGGCCCCGCACCCTTCGCAGACGCCGAACTGGCCTTCCCGCATCCGCTCCAGGGCGTATTCGATGCGGGCCAGTTCGCGGCTCTCCACTTCGGCCAATTGCGAGCTGATCTCGTCCTGGACCGAATCGAGGGCCGCGTCGACCACGTCGCCGGAGCTCTGTGCCCGCAGTTCCTTCAGCAGGCTCAAGTCGCCGGCCAGGGCCTTGCGCAATGCGTCGCGCCGTTTGATGAGGATCTGGTGCATGTTCAGGATCGCGTCTTTGCGGCTCATGGGTTGTCACCTCGGCGTCCGATCCTGGCCGCGCTGAAGGCTTGCCCCCCTCAGAGTGACCTCTCGAACCCCTTTCTGTTCTAAAAAGTTTCTGTTCCGACCCCTACGCCGCGGGCGGCAATCCCTCCTGGACAACCGCTCGTCTGCAACCAAAATATACTACGCAAACCGACCGCGCGCGGCTCAAAAAATCGCGGCGAATTTCCGCTGCCAAGGGTCGACATTCTCGGGCGGCAGTTCAACCGCCAGCCCAACCGCTTTTCGCTGGCAAAACGGACATGGGAGGCCGACTCGCACCGGTTCCACCCACTGCTCCGCCATCGCTATCCGATAATCGTCAAATCCCGCACAGATATACAGCCCTTTTTCATCAATCGCGTTACATCGTCCTGATGCCCGCAGAGGCCGTTTTGACCGGGACGCTAGCGTAAGCTAAATCCAGTAGAGGACTTAGCACTGATCCCCCCAGACGGCGCAGGACCATGACGGCCACAACGCTTGCAATCGAATCGCCCCCTCTGCTGGACACTTCCACCGGCGACCTGGTTTTGCGCCTCTCTAGCTCCTCTCGCGACGGTCAGATCGTGCGGCTCCGCTCAGCCAAGTGTACGATCGGTTCCGCGCCGCAATGCACGTTGCGGCTGGTGGCATGCGGCGTGGCGCCTGTGCATTGTCTGCTGCTGCGCGGTCCGGCGGCGACCGTCGCCCGTTGCTGGTCGGCCGACACTCGGCTCAACGGCGCATCCTTTGACGATGCCGTCCTGTCGTGCGGCGACCGCCTGAGCATCGGTCCGATCGAATTGGAGGTGTTGGAGGTCGGTGCGACGTCGCCGGCCCGACAGCCGAGCATAGACGAGGAGGAGACCGAGAGGGCGGCAAGCCGGCAGCACGAACAATTCGCCGCCCGCCTGGCCGAACTCGAAGCGGAGCAAAACGCACTGACGACGGAGCGCGACGACTTGGCCGCTCGCCGGAACGCACTGGCCGAAGAGCGCCGGCAATGGCAGGATCAGCAAGAAGAGATGCGGCGGGCGATTGCCGAGGAGCACGCGCAACTCGCCGCCCGCTCGGTTGAGCTCGAATCGCAGCAGAACGCCCTTGCCGACGAGCGCCGACAATGGCAGACCGACCAGGAGGCTAACCTCGGAACGAACGAGCCAAGCGATCAGGTTGGCGATCAAATGGCCGAACTCGAATCGCAGCGCACGCGCCCTGGCCACGCAGCGAGACACCTTGCAGGCCGGGCAAGACGCATTGATCGAAGATCGCCGGCAATGGGAGGCTCATCAGGAAGAGGCTCAGCGGGCGATCGCCGACGAGCGCGAGCAACTCGCCGTCCGCTCGGCCGAACTCGAATCGCAGCGCAGCCGCCCTGGCGACGGAGCAAGACGCCTTGCGGGCCGGGCAAGACGCATTGATCGAAGATCGCCGGCAATGGGAGGCTCATCAGGAAGAGGCTCAGCGGGCGATCGCCGACGAAGCGCGAGCAACTCACCGCCCGCTCGGCCGAGCTCGAATCGCAGCGCAGCCGCCCTGGCAACGGAGCAAGGCGCCTTGCGGGCCGGGCAAAACGCATTGATCGAAGAGCGCCGGCAATGGAAGGTTCGTCAGGAAGAGGCTCAGCGGGCGATCGCCGACGAGCGCGAGCAACTCGCCGCCCGCTCGGCCGACTTCGAGTCGCAGCGGGATGCCCTGACCGCGGAGCGACACGCCTTGGAGGCCCAACGCAACGCACTGGCTGAACACCACCAGCAGTGGCACAGCCAGCAGGAAGAGGCTCAACGGTCCATCAACGAGCAACGCGACCAACTCGCCGCCCAGTTGTCCCAGATCGAATCACAATGGAACGCCCTGACGGAGGAGGGCCGGCAGTGGCAGGCCAAGCACCAAGAGACTCAACGCGGCGTCGACGAGCAACGCGAGCGCTTGGCCGTCCAACTGGCGGGCCTCGAATCGCAGCGCGCGGCCTTGGCAGCCGAGCAGAACAGTTTGGAGGCCGAGCGGCAGGCGCTCGCCGAGCAGCACCGGCAGTGGCAGGTCCAGCAAGAGGCCCAACAGGCTGCGGACGAGCGGCAGGAGCAGGTCGATGCGCAATTGGCCGGGCTCGAGTCGCAGCGCGCGGCCTTGGCAGCCGAGCGAGATAGACTAGAGGCTGAGCGAAAAGCGCTGGCCGAAGAGCGGCGGCTGTGGCAGGTCCAGCAAGAGGCCGAGCAAGCTACAAGGCCGTTTATGGTTCCGGCTTCAGCCGGTCTTTCCGCCGAATTGCCGCCTCAAGACGGGACTACGAACGACGAAGGCCGAAGCTTGGGTTCGCCGGCGGCGGCAGACGGTCCCAATGGCCGTGCCGACGAAGATGGGACTGAGCCCGTAAACGTTGCGGCAACGCTCGACTCGCCGGCAACGTCCGAGCCGCAATTCGCGGCGCCGGCGGAACGAGCGCCGGTTGATCTGAACGACGTGTTTCGCCGCATCGGCGCCAAGGTGGATCTGCCCGACGAGCAACAGAGCCCGCCGCCTACAGCGACGGAGCAAACGCCAAGGCAGACGCCGGCGGCGCAGAACGTCCTCCACCACCCCGATGGCGCCGGCCATGCGCCGCGGCAAGCGTCGACCGCATTGCATGCGGCCGAGGACGACGAGGAGGAATCGATCGACGACTACATGAGCAGGCTCATGCAGCGGGTCCGTCCGGGCACGGGCGAATCGCAGGGCCCGCCCCGAACGACGCAACACCCCGAGCGGATGCGTACCGGCCGCGAGGCTTCGGCTCGACCGACCGCGATCGAGCCGTCGCAGCCGGCCGCTGCGAATACGCCCCCGCAGGAGGAGACGGAACCGGCCCCGGCGCGCAGCGAACCCCGGCAAAACACATCGACCTCTCGGCGTTTCGGGAGTTGGCAAACCTGTCGGCCCGGCACGCCATCCAGCAGCACTCGCGGCAAGCGTTGGTCCGCGCGATGTACGGCAAGCTGACCGTCACGTTCGTGGCGTTGGTGGCGGGCGTCGGGCTGTTCTGGATGTGGAAAGAATTCGGCGCCTGCAAGCTTACGCTGTACGGATCGCTCGTGGCCATCGTTGTGGCCATCTTTTGGGGCATGGAATACGCGCTCTTGAGCGGCCGGTTGATCGTCAACAAGTCGGGCCACCTCAACATCGACTGGAAACGTTCCTCCCACGACGCCGCGACTGCGCCATCGCCGGCCGGCGATGATGCCGCTGAAGACGCGACCGCTGAAGACAGCGGCAGTCCCGCCGAACTGTCGTAGCGACCGAACCTGTAACCGCTCGGGGGCGACGCGGACGGAGGAGGTTGTCGGACAAACGTCTTGCAGTCGTAGGACCCTTTCCCGACAACCTCCTCCGTCCCCTTCCGTTCAATCTCGTCGCCGCCAGTGCGCCAATTCAGCCCATCAAGGAGGGTCGCGTTGACCCCACGTGCCCGCCAAACTAGAATGTTCGTTTGCACAAGCAAAGGGACAAGAACACAAGTCTGGCCGCTGCGACGAAAAAATGAACGGGCTGCAAAGGTACCTGGCGACCAGCGAGCAGATTGACCGCGATCATCCCGCCATCGTCGCCAAGGCCGCCGAGCTTGCCGGACAAGACGTCGGGAAGACCGAAGTCGCCAGGCGATGCTTCGAGTTCGTGCGCGATCAGATTCAGCACAGCTTCGACTTCCAACGCAATCCCGTCACCTGCAAGGCGTCCGACGTCCTGCGCCACGCTACGGGATATTGCTACGCCAAGAGCCATCTGCTGGCGGCACTGCTTCGCGCCAACGGAATTCCCGCCGGGCTGTGCTACCAGCGGCTCGCCATCGTGGCGGGAGAACCACGGCGCAGCCTACACGGCTTGAACGCCGTGCATCTGGAAGGATTCGGCTGGTATCGCGTTGATCCGCGCGGAAACAAGCCGGGGGTGCAAGCCGAGTTCACTCCGCCCGTCGAAAGACTTGCCTTCCCGGTGGTTGGTCCGGGCGAGGCCGACCTTCCGGAGATCTGGCCTGAACCTTTGGCTGTGGTCGTCCGCGCGCTGACCGAGAACACGACTTTCGATCAAGTCTTCCATAATCTGCCCGACGTCGACTTGCTGGATTCGCGCGGCGTCGTTCGATAGTCGCAGCGGCTTTGCCCGTTGACGTGAGATATGTCCAATCCGCCGCCGTCGCTTCGCGTCGTTCAGCTTACTCCGCCCGGCCGCGGGGCGGTGGCCACGCTTCGCATCGAAGGATCAGGCGCCGTCGAGGCGGTCGCGTCGCACTTCCGCGCTCGCAGCGGCCGCCCTTTGGCCGCTTGCGCCGCCGACTGGCTCGTCGTCGGACGTTACGGCGGCGACGCCGGCGAGGAGGTCGTTGTACGCCGTTGCGGCGACGCGGCTGCGGAACTCCATTGCCACGGTGGACGGGCCGCCGCGGCAAGGATCGAGCAGTCGCTGGTCGCGGCGGGATGCCGCCGCATGACGTGGCGGGAATGGACGCAAACGCAATCCGACGATCCCATCGCGACGGCGGCATTGCTGGCCTTGGCGGAAGCGCGAACCGAACGGACCGCCGCCATCCTCTTGGATCAATATCACGGCGCGCTGCGTTGCGCGATCGAGGAGATCCGCCGGGACGTCGATCGCGGCGACGCGGCGGCGACGCGGCAACGGATCGACGCGCTGCTGGCCCGCGAGCCGCTTGGCCGGCACTTGACTCGGCCGTGGAGCGTCGTGCTGGCCGGCCGGAGCAACGTCGGCAAGAGCAGCCTGTTGAATGCGCTGGCGGGCTACACGCCGCGCGATCGTTCATCCTGCGCCGGGCACGACGCGCGACGCGGTTGCCGTCACGACCGCCGTCGACGGCTGGCCGGTGGAACTGTGCGACACGGCAGGCTTGCGAGCGGCCAACGACGCCGTCGAGCTCGCCGGCATCGAGCGCACCCGGCAACGTCTCGCCGGGGCCGAACTGGTGATTCTGGTATCCGACCGGAGCGCGCCTTGGTCGGCGGAGGATCAGGCATTGGCCGACCGTTGGCCCGCGGCCGTGCTGGTTCACAACAAGTGCGATCTGCCGGCCTCGCCGGACCGTCGCCCGACGGGGATTACGACCAGTGCGCTCTGTGGGCAAGGCATCGACGCCCTGCTGGCAACCATCGGCCGGCGGCTTGTCCCCGATCCGCCCGCGCCCGGGACGCCCGTGCCGTTTTCGAAGAAGCAAGTGGAACTGCTTTGCCAGTGGCGCGCCGCCGCGGTGGATTAGAACGGCAAGAAACTTCTCGCCTTCTTCAGCCCCAGCCGGAACCAACAGTCGGAGTTCGAATCGGCGTGAGCCGGCCGCGCGGCCTTCTTCACGTAGATGACGCGGACTTTGAACCACCCCATGTCGGTGCGGAGCTTGACCCTCTTTCCAGACTTCAGCCCCTCCAGGCGGTCGATCAAGACGGCAAATCCGCCTCTCGACTCGTCGACCAGCAATGCCGGCAACAGATCGGCCCCGACTTTCAATTCACAGGATTGGCGACCTTGCTGCACCCGGCTACGGCGTGACTTGCGCTCGTCGCGGCATTGCGCCGCCTCCTTCGACTTCTTTTGCACGGCGGCTGGTTCGTCGGCCAGGTCGTCGTCCGCTGGAAGTTGTTGCTCGAAGTTGCCTTCCGTGTTGATGGAGTAAATCTCCGGGCTGTCGTCCGTATCGATTACGTAGACGTCTGGTTCAGCTCTCATTGGACACCTGGATTGTTGGCTGCCGAATTGCCCCCAACAGAAGCCCCTCGCAATGGTGGTGCGATCTGCTATGAGAGTTTACGTCGTTGCAACGGATTGTCAAATCGCGAAAAGGCGGCTTGACGGCTGTCCAAACGAGACGATGTGGCGCTTACCAGGTCATCTCCGCTCCCAACGACAAGCCGTCCAATCCTACGCTGCCGGCGGCATCGTAGCCGTCAAGCTGTCGAGGGCCGAGCGCCACGCCGGTCACGCCGTAATACTGGTAGCCCGCCCGCAACCACAGGCGCGAGGTGATGCGATAGCGCAGCAGCACCGAGAACTCGAAGATCGCGGCCAGATCGGTGCCGCTATGCGACCCGTCGAAGGATTGGAAGCCGGCGATGCCGCTGCCGGAATCGGCGCCGTGTTGCGAGTAGACATTGGCAAACAGGCCGACCTTTGCTTCCGTGCTCAGTTGGAAACGGTCCCAGCCCCAGGCCCATTGCAGCCCCAGTTGCGCCCCGATCAGGTTGTTCTTCGTCTCCCAGTCGAGCACTTCATGGCCGCCGGTGTACAGGTCGGACCCGGTCAGGGTCAGGTCGTCGGCCAGGTGAAGATAGCGAACGCCCCACAGCCAGGAGAGCCCCCGGTAGGGGTTGAACGAGTACAGCTTGAACCGCTGATTCAACTCGACGTTGGCGATCTGGCTGCCGTACGTGTAACCGAGCGAATCGTCCATATCCGGCATTTGCAGCCAGGCTGAATGCGCAGGATGGTTTGTCCCGCCGGGTCGCCATAGATCTCCCGGCCCACCGACCAATCGTGGAAGCCCCAGCCGATTGTCTCAACTGCCATCCGATCGTTGATTCGGCCGACCAGTTGAAACCGCACGCCGGGCGTCAACGGGAATAAGACGTCGTCGGACCAAAGGCGGTCGGGCCGAAACGCCGGCGGGGCGTGCGCGTAGTCGTTGTAGTCCGAAAGACCCAAGAGCACGTCTTTTCCCGCATCTCGCGTCAGCCACAGCGCATCGACGCTGATGTCCCAATGTGGATTGGACGCACCGGGAATAAGCCCGAGGCCAGGGCTGGGCGCGCCCCAGCCACGGCGCCGGCGCCACGTACACCGGCTGAGCAGGAGGCGCCATGTACGTGCCCGGCGGTGGGTAGACCGTCTGATCGGACGGCACATACGGCTGGTTCGGCGGCGGCAAGACCGACCCGTCCGACGGCACGTAGGGCGACGGCACGTAGGGCGCTGTCGTCTGCGAGGCCGGCTGACTGGCCGGTGGCCAGGTCGATGAGGATGGAGGGGGCGCGTACACCGGTTGGCCCGGCGGCGATGGATCGGGCGGCGGCGGCGTCCCAGGCGCTGCTGCCGGGGCCATTCCGTTCGGCGTGATTTGCGGCCCCGCGCCGACTTGGGCCACGGCCGCGGAACCGTGCAACAGCGCGACTATCAAGAGCAGATGCGAAATCCGGTGTTCCATAGGGGCCGGATGGTAACCACTATCACCGCGCACCAATAGCCCAGAACGGCCTTATCACTGCCACCCGAAATAGCGGCAACGCCACCCAACGCGGCCAGACACCGCGCCTACTGGCGCCTTGAACCGTTGCCCCGCCGCTTACTCTTGCGGCGCGGCGGTCTCTTGCCCGCCGACGATCTCCAGGGCTTGCTTCAACTGGCAGAACCCGTCGGTCATTTCGACCAGACCCTGCACCCGAGCTACCGCGGCAAGGGCCTTCTCCACGCCGCCGTGCTCCTGGACGAAATCCTGAAGCTGTTTCACGGTGGCGATCGCGTCAATCAAGCACTTGGAACTGTCGGCGGTCGGTTTCTTCGCTGTCGCTGCTTTCTTTGCCATCGGTGTTGACTCCCATAGATACGGCGTGAGCAAAGCCCCAAGCACCATAGCACGACGCAATGGGCGAAGCAAGAGCCGGGCGGCGCATACCCGGGCCCTTCACAATTCGGCTTTCACTTCGCCTCCTTGGCCTTCGCCTTCCCTTCAAGCTTGCCGACCTCCTCCTTAACCATGTCCTTTGCCTTCTTGACGTCCGATTTCATCTTGTCCTTGTCCACCGACACGTTGAAGCTGGCTTTGTGACTATCCGGGTCGGAGCTGGGGCTGCTCGAAAAGCTGAACCACCCCTGCCAAAGGCCGATCCCGACCAGACAGACCACAGACACCACCAGCAGTTTCAGCAATAAACGCATAACGGTCTCCCTATTGTTGGGGAAGGCGGTTTCATCGTGGAAGCCAGTAGCATACAGCGAACGGGGGCAACGTCGGAACACCAGTTTCCGCCTCTTGCCGCCCGTCCAGGCTGACCCACGCCAATTGTCCCGGGATAATCACCGATGCTACACTGTAAGAAATCATGGTAATGGATGCAGAATGTTCGCCTTCCTTCTGTCCGCCGTCGCGATCTCCCTTTCCGGCGTGATGGCGCCGGGCCCGATTACCGCGGCGACGTTGGCGGCAGGGGCGCGGCGGCGTCATGCCGGCGCGCTGATCGCGCTGGGGCACGCGGCCGTCGAGATGCCCTTGATCCTGCTGCTGGCCGTGGGCATCGGCACGCTGTTCAAGTCCCAGCTAGTCAAATCCGGCATCGGTCTGGCCGGGGGCGTCGTGCTGGTGTTGATGGGAGTGCAGTTTCTCTTTAGCCTCCGACAACCTGAGAGCACTCAACCGCCGCGGTGCAACGGCGGCCCTTCATGACGGGCGTCATCCTGACCGGCGCCAATCCCTATTTCCTCTTTTGGTGGGCGACGGTCGGATTGGCGCTTGCCACCAAGGCCACGGAGTACGGCGCCGCGGTCCTGCTCACTTTCGCCGTCGTCCATTGGCTCTGCGATCTCGTCTGGCTCGAAGTCCTGTCCGTAGCCGGCTTCCAAGGCTCAAAGGCGTTTGGCCTTCGCAGCCAGAAGATCATCTCTGTAATCTGCGCGGTTGTCTTGTTCGGCTTCGGGCTGAAGTTTCTGTACGAGGCGGGCGCCGCCTTGCTGTCGCCAATTCTCTGACGACGCTGAAATACGTTGTCTTGCCCACACCTGTTTGACCACTTCGGCGACGCCGCGCTGGGCTTCAGCGAGCAACTCCTTGTCGCTGGTTCTCTTGGCTTCGGCAACGGCCAGTTTGCCAAGTTGGCCCGCAACCATGAAACGACCGTTGCCGATGGCTTGATTCTCGATCATCAATGCGCGTTCGGCGATAGATCTGTGCTGTTCCGGCTTCCGGGCGACGCAGGCCAGTCGTTTCAGCACCGACATCTTCATCGCCTCTCCATCGACGTGAAGCGTGTCGGCCATTGCGTCGATCGCCTGAAACGCCGTCTGTCCGTCGTTGGCTTCCGTGGCAACGTCTTTCGCGAGGCGCAGCAAAATAAACTGGCTGGCCGGATCGTTTTTCACCCCATTTGCCCTTGCCAGCAACTTTTTCGCCAGTGCCTGCTTCTCCGCTTGAGGAGAAAACGCCTGCCAGGTCTCGACGCGATTTCCCGGCGAATGCTCGACCACCGGGAGTTCTTGGCGGGGCTCTGTACGCACGTCTTCGGACAGGCCGGCGCCGATCTCTGGAACCGGCAGCGCAAACGTCGTATGAAACTCCGGCGACCTGTTCAGGCAGGGCGACCTGTTTAGGTAGTACGACAGCAACACGGCGGATAGCGGCGATATCAGCGTAACCAGGATCGCCACTCCGCCGCCGTTGAAGAGACGCGGGACACTTGCACGATTGCTCGAAGAGAGTTCAAAGCTCATGGGCGACCTCCCACGCTTTGAAGCGTCGCCCCCCTGCGAATCCATTATTCGCACGGACAGAGAGAAAGGCAAATCGGCTGGGCTGACGAGCGGAGAAATCGTTGATCGCCATCGGGACAATAACGCTTAGGCCGCTTCTCCATTTTGGCCTAACGACCGATTTTGCCCGTTGTGGCCATTTACTCTCCCCCGTCTCAGTAAAACCGGGAACGCTTGACCCCCGTATACAGTGCAGGAGAGCAAGAGAGGTCGCCGTGCAAAACCGCATCACCGACGTTGGCGAACCATTGGATAGTCGGCCCGACGAGCCTCAGCCCGTCGGCAAGATATTGGAAGAACTTCTCGCTCAGTATGAGCGGCAGTTTCCCAACATCCATATCACCGTTGTCGAGCCAACGGCGACGGCAGTGTAAGGGGAAAAGGGGATAGGCCCAATTTGTGCGAAGCACCCTCCGGGCCGTTCCGGCAAATTGGACCTGCCCCCTTTTTCCCCTCCGGTCCGGCGCGGGATCGCTCTTGTTCAACTTTTCGGATTCACCATCCGCCCCAGAAACACGATGCTACCCGTGCGGTTGTCGCGAATCAGGAAGAGGAACGGATGATCGGCGCGGAACATCGGATGCTTCTGCGGCCTGGCCGCTCTGGCCATCACGACCGCCGTAGCGGCGGCGGCTTCGGTGCCTTGCTCAGTGACGCTGACAAACGCCTTGTGAATGACCGCCGAGATGGACAATTCCCGATTTCCGGTCATGCCGGAGAAATCGGCGTTGCCCGAAAATGCCAGCGCCATTCCCATCGATCCCAACACCTTGTCCAGCCGAAAACTCGACGCCGTCTTGAACTTCGGTAGAAAGACTTCGACCGTCTGCGGCTTCAACTCCGTCGTCCACGTTCTGAGCATATCGGCCGACAGGCTCTTCTCCAGGCCGGAGAGACCGTCCGCCTCCTTCGGCAGCAGCACGAACATTGAGAGGTTCTTGCCGACATAGGGCAGCTCGATGATTTGGATGTTGCCGACGACTCCGTAAGCGAACCTCGCCGTTTGCCGCATCATCGGCGCCGTCACCTTTTCTCCGTTCGTGAGCAGAAACGGAGCGTCCCGCGTCAGTTGGGCCTCGAATTTCATCTGCCACTCGCCCTTGAAGTAAATGGCGTTGGTCACGACCAGCGTCGTGCTCCGGCCGAGCACTCCCCGCGCGATCAAGTCCTTGATCTTCTGTTCCGTCTTCTCTTCTACCCAAGTGTTGATCGTGCGTCGAGCCGCCTCGGCGTCTCCGGCAAAGTCGAGTTGGGCCAGTTCCGCGCCGTAGTCGTCGCGGGTCACTTGCAGGAACGCCGGCAGAAAATGGTAACCCGTCTGTCCCCAGAGCCGGTTGGCGATGCGAAGCTGATAGCCCTCTTTTTTGACGTCGCCGCGCAGTTTGGCCGCCAGGGCGGCGAATGCCGGCGGGACTTCGTCTTGGGGCACGCTGAAGTGCAGCACTTCCGCCATTTCGGCCGCCGTCTTGCCCTTGGCCCCCGCATAGGCCATCGCCAGGGCCGTCGAGATGCTGTACGGCGAGAGGAAGGTGTTCCCCTTATTCTCTTCGCGAAGTTTCGCGTACAGAGCCAGTGCAAAGGCGTCATTTCCCTGCACGACCGCCGCCGTCCGCGCAGCCGGCTCGGCCGCGTCGCAAGCGGGAGTGCCAGACACGATGAAGGCGACGGCGACAATGGCCGCCAACACCACGAGCGAGATGACGTTTCCAGACATGGCTCTTCTCCGATTTGAGTGGGTTATGGCGTTAGGTTGAGGTCGCCGCAATGGCAGTAGACGGCATTTTTGAAGTTCTGCAGATTACGGAAGCCTCGGGCCGTGTACTTCACCCATTGGATTTTTGCGTTGATGCTCTCGCTCGTGGCGTTCGTCATGCCGTGGGTAAGATACGTCAGGATGTTTTGCAAATGGGTTTTCAGTATTTTACCTTTTCAATCATCGCCGGCAAACGACTGTGCGATGCCCAGCGATACCACCAGGTGAAATGGTTGCGGGCCGCCTGGGGATAGGTGAAATCCCCAAGCCTCATCGCTTCCTCTTGCAAGGCCCACGCCCGCGACGTCTTCAGGTTCCGGCGACGCAACGTGCAGAACTCCCGCCATTTCGACACGTCGGACTTCCTCCGCGACTTCAAGCAATCGTACTTCGTGCCCTTCAGGCGGTCGTCGCCTCTCTCGTGCAACTGCTCGTGTTCCGGGCGACATAAGCGTTCACAGGCCGGAAACAGAGGGGGACGGAGAAGGTTTTCGGCGACAGTATCCGCCGCGGGAGAAGATATTTCTCCGAGAACCTCCTCCGTCCCCTTGCCGCCCAGTGAACGGTTGCCGTGCGACGGACTCTGTCCACCGCCTCGCCAGGGTGCTTCGCTGCATGCAACTTGTCAAACACCATCGTAACTGTTCACGGGTCGGTGGTGACAGGCGTACACGTCACTCGTGGAGAAACACTTCGTTTCCTTACCCTTCCCCTCATCCGCCTTCCCCGCTTTCACCGTGAACTCGATCGACGCCTGGCCCGTCTTCTGCCGCGCCGTATCTTGGATCAAGAGCCGCAGCAGATATTTGCCGGCGCCGATCTGCTCCGGCAGGCGGAGGTGATAGGCGATGAAGAAATCGCGCCGCGAGCTCTTGCAGAAATCCTGCGACGGCGGAAACTCATGTGAAGCCACCTGACGGCCGAGATGGTCGAGAATCTGGTAGCCGCTCCGCAGCGACGTGCGGAATCCCTTGTCGATCCGCTCGGAAGTGAAATTGTCCAGTTCGGCGTACAACAATAGCTTCTGGCCCTGGAGAAACTCGTACTTATCGACCTTCTTGAACGAGCCGAAACTGAGCACCTGGGTGCAAAAGGTCGCGTTGCGGATCATCAGCGGCGCCGTCTCTCCGAGCTTGGCCAGCGCCTCGGTCAGCGCGGGCTTCGCCTCGACCGCGCGGCGAGCCGGATCGGGCACGTGCTCGGCGTCGAGCCACGTCCCCAGTCCTTCGAGTTCCTTCGACAGAAACTGCTGCGTGCCGGGCGTGGCGTCCAGAATCGGCCGCGCGGCGTCCTCCCGTCGGCCGGCCACGGCGTAGAGCAGCCGCAGCCGCGCCTCCTGGGTCACGTCACCCGGCGTTGGCGAAGCGGCGGACGTCTCGGCCTCCAGCGCCTCGATCGCCCCGTCGAGGCGCTGCCGCCATTGGCCCTGAGATGCCGTAAACGATGCCCGCATCACGTCGTCGACCGCCGGCAGTCGCTCGGGGACTGTCCCAATTTTCGCGGGCGCCGCGGCGAAGCCGTGGTCGACGAAAATGGGATTGTCCCCTTTCGCGTTTCGCTGCCCCGCCTCGCGCCGGTATGCCTGCGTCGCGCGGCACTGCTGGACCACCAGCGGCCAAATCGCCGGATCGCTCTGCCGCAAATCTTCGGCCAATTGCCTTTCGGCCGCCGGATCGATCGTGCCCGATTGATGCAGTTCGGCCATCACGTCCTCAAGGCGCCGCATGTCGCAGGGGTGGTTCGCGGCAACCGGGGGTTGGTGCGTGGTCGGCGCCGGTTTGTCCGTTGTCCACAGCGACGCGCAGCCCGGCAGAGCGAGCCCGGCGAGCACGGCGGCGATAATCGACAGGGATTTGGACATGGCATCACCGCATCGCAAGGCCGCGACGTCGGGTTCGCAATGATGGGACTATCCCAACATTGGGGGCCCAATGGTAAGAAAAAGACGCGTACAACGCAAGCGCGAAAAATGGGCGGCGTGGGCAAAATGGCGAGTAATCCTGTGAGGCCGCGACCATTGGTCGCGCCGGCACTGCGACGCCGCAAGCGGCGGGCAAAACCGAACACCGCTTCACGCCGGCTGCCGTTTCCCGGCCGGGGCTTGGGGGACGGACAGACGGACGATGAGCCGTTCGAGAATCACCCGCGGCGGCATGGTGCTCTCACCCTTCAGGTCGAGATCGGCCTGCAAGAGCCAGCGATAGACTCGCATTCCGCGCTGCCGGCCGAGCAGACGGAGCTGCTGCTCGGCCTTCTTTAGCACGAACGGTTTGACGCCGGCTTGCTCCAGAACCTGGCGAAGGTTGGGCCGGCGGCCGGCGGCTTCGGTTTGCAGCACCAATCGCGTCGCGGCGGCCAATCGGCGGAGCGAGGCCGAGATCTGCGCCAGAATCGCGATCGGCTGCTCGCCCGAACTCAGCAGGCGGTCGAGTTGCAGCATGGCGTCGGCAACGTGGCCCTCCATCGCGGCGTCGAGCATGTCCCAAGTGGTCTTCGCTCGCCATCCACCCACCGATTTGCCGACCAACTCCGGCGTGACCTTTCGATCTTCGCCCGCGACCAGAGCCAGCTTGGCCAACTCCTGGTCGAGCAGGCCGAGCTCCGGCCCGATGCGTTCGACAAGCAGATCGGCGGCCGCCGGTGAAATCGCGGCGCGGTGGTGCTGCTTGGCCCAGTCGGCAAGCCACTTGGTGAGCCGGGCGGGCGGGGGCGACTTGGCGTCGATCAGCAGCCCCTCGGCGGCGACCAACTTATACAGCCGCGTGTTGCTCGGCAGCGAGTCGAGGTCGAGCACCAGCACCCCGCTGCGGCTCGGCCGTGCCACGTAGTCCTCCAATTGTTGCCGATAGCGGCTGACGAAGTCGTCGGCGTTCTCGACCACCGCCAGCCGGCTGCCACCGCCGAACATCGCCACGGTCGACAGCACTTCGAGCACGTCGCGCAACAGCGTATCGCGTCCCTCGAACGTGGTCAGCGAGAAATCGGCGTCCTCGCCACCCAACACGGCCGATCGCAGCGCCAAAATCGTCTGCCGCCGCAGAAAGGCCTCGTCCCCAAAGACCGCGCAGACCGGTTTGGCCGGGTACTTCGCCGGCTTGGCAAGGTAATCGAGCGCGGTGGCGGGTTTTTCGGCCATGCCGCCAGTATACACGCCCGAGTGACGTCGAACGAGGGGCGCGCAAGCCGTTTAGCCGCCGCGTCCGTGCTGCGAAATAGTGCGCGGAACAGAACGCATCGGTAGGATGTTGCTAAGCCGCAAGCGGCTTATCGGGCGGATGGCTGACCAACCGGCCGCACCGAGCGGATGTGGGCGGTGGGATGCGACTGGTCGATCGTCAGCGGGACGGTGGTTTCGTGGACTGCCACGTTGCCGGCCTCGTCGCGGACTTCGAGCCGTAAGAAGAGCTGCGGCGGGGTGCGGTTGTCGATTGGCCAGGCGTAGCGGCCGGTGTTTTCCAGGCCGGCGGCGATCGGCGTCCAGGGGCCGCCACGAGTGGGACTGAAAGAGAGTGAAATCGGCCGGGCGGCCAGCATCTTGTCGTCGGCTCGCCACGAAATAATCAACTGCCCCGACTCCGACCCGACCCCCTGCTGGGCCGAAACGATCCGTGCGGCCGGCTTGGTCAGATCGACGCCGATCCACAGATCGGGCGGATCGCCGGCTGCCGGCGGCTTGGCCCCGAAGCCGGCGCCGTTGCTCACCACGACGCGAAAACCGTAAATCCCCTCCTCCGCAACGTTCACCCGCAACGGGCTGCGCTTGTCGCTATCGACGGTGAAGCGTCGCCAGGTCTGCCCGGCGTCGCGGGTGCCCCATAGCTCGACGCGCCCGATGCCGGAGGGACCGACCGAATCGACCTCGTATTCGAGATCGAAGGTTCGCGAGTTGACCATCCGCGGTCGTTCGCCCGGCGGCAAGCCGGGCACGGCCGTGGCGTTCGACTCGCTCGGCCCCGGATAGTTCCGTCCCACCGCCGGGCTGGCGGCGACCGTCACCGCTTCGTTCGACTCGGGGCCAAGAGCGGGGCCAACCGAGGACGGACGGCTCGCGACCGACGGCTCGGTCGGCCGCGGCGCCGGCAGTTCGCCAAGCTTCACGCGAGCGTCGGCGACCGCCCTGTTGCCGGCCAGATCAGAAACTTCGGCCCGAATTGGAATTGTGCCCGCACCGGGCTTCGGCTGGAACGTGACCTCGCCGCGCCGCATCGACTCGGGGCTATCCTGGCTTCGCGGATCGATCGCCACGGCCTGCCACGGCTCGGTCGGCGAGGGGCGATAGACGATCGCCAGACTGTTCGGCTTCAGGTTCGATTCGTCGATCCCCCAACGAACCGTGACCCGGCCGCCGTCGGCCGGTTGGGCCGCGATTTTCAATAGCGGCGGCCTCGTATCGACCAGAACCCGCAACCCCGGCGAGTCGATCGTCCTCGGCCGCACCTGACCGGAACGGTCGGCCGTGCAGATGGCGAACCAATACTCGCCGTCGCCGCCGCTGTGAAAGGTGAAGTGCCGCTGCGCCGCCGGCACTCGAATGTACCGCCGCCAGTGCGCCCCGCGATCGGTAGAAACGTAAAGTTGCGCTCGACCGGCTGCCAGGCGGGATCGCTCGAACGCTCGACGCGAAAGGGGATGGAGAACAGCGCCTGCCGTGTGGCGATCAGTCGCGGCAGCGCCTCGGCCCGGCCCGCAGGCGGACTTGCCCCCAGCGGCGACGCCAGCGTCAATGCGAGAAGCCCGGCAAGGTACGATTGGAGCCGCATGGATGGATTTCTCCATTCCAACGAAATGGTAGGGACCGCGACGAGTGCGGTCATTCCACAATGCCGCTTTAATCGTATCGGATGTGCCGACGGCGGGACTTGAGGGAGATGAGCAAATCGCGACGCACTCACTCGTCGCGCAACGTCAATAATCCGGCCGCTTGACCGTCTCGCCGCCGTCGATGGTCGTCATCGCCTCGACCTGCTTCGGATCGGTCGAGCTGCGGAGGAACAGCACAGATCCGTCGCAGAACAGCACGTTGGCACCGTTGAAATGCGGGCTGGAGATCTCGTTCCTGCTCGCATTCGGGTTGCCGTTCCCGCCGATGCGGAATTGCATCTTTTTCGCGTCGAGATCGCGCGGCTCCATCCAATTGATGTGGGCGTTGGCGGCTTCGGCCACCATGATTGTGTTCGACAGACCGTCTCTGAAGGCGGCCAAGCTACGGGCCGTGGGGCCATCGGAAATGGTGTGCGGCCCCACAATCATGGCGTAGCTCGTCTCCAAGCTGCTGGCTGGCCCCTCGCTCGGACAGGCGTACACCCGCGGCATCTGCGCGGCCAACGCGCGGTTGTGCGGGCTGTTCCACGGCTCGCTAAAACGATACTGCCTGTACAGCCCTTCCTCTTCCATGAACGGCAGTATCAACACCCGCCAACTGTGCATCGGCTTGCCATTCTTGTCGGGGATGTACGCGGGTGGGAGGCATTTGTACTTCATTTCGTAGTTGTGCATTGCCAGCCCGATCTGCTTCAGGTTGTTGTTGCAGGTGATCCGCCGGGCGGCCTCGCGGGCGGCCTGCACCGCCGGCAACAGCAGGGCCACGAGAACACCGCCGCAAACCAGCGCCACCACTGCCACCACCGCCAGCACGATGGCGACGATCGCCCCGGTTCCCATTCCTCGCCGCGGCGTCATGCCGGCGTCGCTCGGCGGCGACATGCCGCCGGGCGGTGGAACGGTGACCATCTTTCCGCAATGGGCGCAAGGCCCGCTCTGGCCGGCGTATTGATCGGCCACCTCCGTGGTGGTCCCGCAGTGAGGACAGGTGAAGTTGATGGACATCGAAATGGCTCCCTGTTGGACTAGGTTAGTTAGAAAGCCGACGGGTTAATCGCGTTGCCGTCGTCGATCGTTATCAGTTGTCGGAGAATCGCCGGATCAATACTGTCGTTGATGAAATGCACCGATCCATCGCAGAGGGCCACGTTGGCTCCGCGGGGGTGCCCGCTGGAAATCCCGATGCGAGTCGCGGTGACACCGGAGTTATAGCGTTGGCTGGTCTGGAATTTCGCGTCCTTGGCGCTGAGGTCCTGCGGTTGCATCCAGTTGATGCCCGAGTTAGCGACTTCGGCCACCATGATCGTGTTCGACGTGCCGTCGCTGATTTCGCTGATCTTGCGGCCTCTCGGTCCGGGCGAGAAAGCGTGCGGCCCGACAATCGTTACGTAACTTGTCATCCCGCTACCGAAGGATGGGTCGTCGGGGCAGCCGTAGACGCCGGGCATCTGCAACGCCAAAGTCCTATTGTGCGGACTGTCCCACGGTTCGTCGAACCGGTATTGCGAATACAGATCTTGACGTCCCAGGTACGGCAGCAGCAACACTCGCCAACTGTGCATCGGCTTGCCGTTTTTGTCGGGGATGTATGCCGGCGGAAAGCACCCGTGCTCATTCTCATAACTCAGCATCGCCAAACTGATCTGCTTCAAGTTATTGGCGCATTGTGCGCGTCGGGCGGCCTCGCGGGCGGCTTGCACTGCCGGCAACAACAGACCCAGCAACATGCCCCCGCACGCCAGCAGCACGGGTATCGCCACCACGGCGATAATCACCGCGATCCAGCCGGCCCCAAGGCCCCACGTCTGCGGACCGCCGACGTCGGTCGGAGGCGAGATACCCTCGGGCAGTGGAATCGTGACCACTTTTCCACATTGGGCGCAGGGCCCGCTCTGCCCGGCGTATTGATCGCCCGCGTCCGTCGTCGCACCGCAGTGAGGGCAGGTGAAATGGATGGGCACGGATCGCTCTCCTGGTCGGAGGTTGTTGTTCACGCGGCGAGGGGGACGGAGGAGGTTGTCGGGCAAAACCGCATCCGCTAGCAGTACTTTCGCCTGACAACCTCCTCCGTCCCCTTCCGCACTTGCGTAGGTTATGCTTTAGCATAACCAAAGCTGCATTGTACGCCAACGCCGGCCCGCCATGCGTCTGCACACCGAAAACCGTTACTCGCAAAGGTGTTATGCCGAGGCATAACCTGCCAAAGCGGCCGATTCATAGAATAGGGGAAGTACGGGCAACCTGTCAATCCGATCGCTCCTAAACGGAAGGTCCATAGCTCCGCCTCCAGGCGGCAGATTCTGCCGGCAAACCGGCTGAAGCCGTCGCCATGAGCGGGGTCTTGGAAATCCGAACGATTTTGCGGTTTGGGCAAGCCGTTGCTGGACGCTTTGGCATGAAAGGTGCATAATGACCGATATGCCGTGGCAAGGTATATTGGATGGCTCGGTTCTGTGGGCAGCCGAGCGCGGCCCGATCGCTCGCCTTTGGGACGCGGCCTGGTCCGACCGACTCGTTCTCGGCCTTGCGATTCTGGCGGCGCTGCTGGCGGTGGCCGCCTACATCGTCGCGAAAATCCGCGCCGAACCGGCAAAGAAGGAACCACAAGCCAGCCAATGGCTCTCAAAATACAGCGATTTGCATTCCAAGGGTGGGCTCAGCGACGAGGAATTCCGAACAATAAAGACGAAGTTGGCCGAGCAACTCCAGGATGAGTTAAACGATAACGGCGAAAATAGTTAGGACAGATGGCACCGACCGCGCCGACGCGATGGGTTTGTGCGGTTCTAACGGCCCGGTGGGATTCGGGTAAATAGGCCAATAAACCGTAACCCATTACCTGTCGTAGTATTAGCAGCGCGAAGAGTTACGTTCCGCACGGCCTGTACGGATGAGACACGTTGTAAGGGGACTGTCCCCCTTCGGTGACGCGAATCCACCTCAGCCGTTGACAGCCTGGAAACCTCGAACGCGACGCGGAAAGGAATCGGCATGCCGTCAGGACGGGATTTTAGCGGAGGACGCCGCGGAACCGGCACCACCAAGAAGAACGCCTTCTGCTCCTTCTGCCGCAAGAGCTATCGCGACGTCGGCCCGCTGGTCGAAGGTCCCGGCGACGTCTACATCTGCGGCGAGTGCATCGACCTCTGCCAGTCGATCCTCGAACAGGAGCGCCGCCGCCGCGGCACCAGCAAGCCGCTGTTCAGCAAAATCCCCACCCCGCGGCAGATCGTCGCCCAGCTCGACCAATACGTCATCGGCCAGGACCATGCCAAGAAGGTCCTCGCCGTGGCCGTCCACAGCCACTACAAGCGGCTGATGCACGGCGCGGCCGGCTCCGACGTCGAGATCGAGAAGTCGAACATCCTCTTGATCGGCCCGACCGGCTCCGGCAAGACGCTCTTGGCGCAGACGCTCGCCCGCATCCTCGACGTCCCCTTCGCCATCGGCGACGCCACCACGCTGACCGAGGCCGGCTACGTCGGCGAGGACGTCGAGAACCTGCTGCTGAAGCTCCTGCACGCCGCCGACTTCGACATCGAAGCGGCCCAGCGCGGCGTGCTCTACATCGACGAGATCGACAAGATCGGCAAGACGAGCCAGAACGTCTCGATCACCCGCGACGTCTCCGGCGAGGGCGTCCAGCAGGCCCTGTTGAAGATGCTCGAAGGCACCGTCGCCAACGTCCCGCCGCAGGGCGGACGAAAGCATCCCGAGCAGCAGTACATCCAGATGGACACGAGCAACATCCTGTTCATCTGCGGCGGCACGTTCGTCGGGCTCGACGACATCATCGGCCGCCGATTGGGAAAGCGCACCATCGGATTCAGCCAGGAGGGCGTCGGCCACGATCAACTCGAAAAGGGCGATCTGCTCCAGCAGGTCACCAGCGACGACATCCTCCAGTTCGGCATGATTCCCGAGTTGGTCGGCCGGCTGCCGATCGTCTCGTCGCTGCGCCCCTTGGACGCCGAGGCGATGGTCCGCATTCTGACCGAGCCGAAGAACGCCCTGGTCAAGCAGTACCAGGCGCTGTTCGCCATGGAGAACGCCGAGCTCGGCTTCACCGAGGCGGCGCTGCGGGCGATCGCCGAGCGGGCGATGGAAAAAGACACCGGCGCCCGGGCGCTGCGGTCGATCATCGAGGAGGTGATGCTCGACATCATGTTCGAGCTGCCCGACCAGCCCGCCGGAAGCCGCTACCTGGTCAACGAGGACGCCGTCTACGGCCGCCAGCAGTTGGTTCCGCTGCCAGCCGAACCGAAAACCAAGACGGCGTAAACGAATTGATGATTTTTGATTGCTGATTGTCGATTGACAAGCGCCGATAAGATGGCGTCCCGTTGGTTCGGCAGTTGAACTGCCGAACCGACGTGCGTTTTGGGGCGTTGCGAAGCCGCAAGCGGCTTCCTGATCCCTGACCCCTGATCCCTGACCCCTGATCCCTGACCCCTGATCCCTGACCCCTGACCCCTCCTCCATGCGTTTCTTTCTCGCCGGCATCATGCAGGGCTCGCACGCGGCGGCGCGATGCCACGATCAGGACTACCGCACACAGATTGCGCAGCTCATCGAAACGCATTTTCGCGACGCCGACGTCTACGATCCGCACGTCAAGCATTCCACCTCGCTTGACTACAGTCACGAGACGGGCCGCCAGGTCTTCTTCCGCCACAATCGGCTATGCGGCGAGGTCGACGTGCTGGTGGCCTTCGTGCCCGAGGCGTCGATGGGCACGGCCATCGAAATGTGGGAAGCCTATCAGCACGGCGCCGCGGTGATCACGATCAGCCCGCTGAAGCACAACTGGGCGGTGAAGTTCCTAAGCCACGCGCTGTACGCCGACTTGCCGTCGTTCGAAGTCGCCCTGCAAAGCGGCGACGTCGCCCGGCAAATCGACGACGTTCTAAAGCGGCGAAGTGGCCAAGAGTAACGCGTTAGAAGGTGTTGTGATTCACAAGAATTCGCGTTTACTGACCTAGACAACCAAGGCGACTTCACTACTTCGTGGGTAAGCGTTCACAGGCCCGAAACAGAGGGGGACGGAGGAGGTTTTCGGCGACAGTATCCGCCGCAGGAGAAGATTTTCTCCGAAAACCTCCTCCGTCCCCTTGCCGCCCAGTGAACGGTTACACTTCGTGGCGGCAAGGGTTCCGGCTCAAGCAAAAATCCCACGCTCGTTGAGATCACCTACCAGTTCGATCAGAACGACGACGTGACCGCGCAGAGCATCGGCGACATCACCGGTGTGGGCAGGGCCGGCTGGGAATACCTCTGGGTGCATTGCATCGAGGAGCACGACACCACGGCCGACTCACTGGCTCGCCGGCCAAAATGGTTGGGCCTATGAGTTTGATCCGACGATCCCGGTGTGCGTTACGTGCTGGTCTTACCGCAGTTGGGCCACAAGTTGATGAGGAGGAAAACGGCGAGTTGACACGAACTGAAAAAGGCCCGCCCCGCAACGCGAGGTAGGCCCATCAACTCGTGGATCTCAGGCGACGCTCGGGTCGCACCCCTGCGTTGCCCTATCCTCCGCCTGAGGCAATACGATCACAACAGCAAAGAGCACAAAAACCACCTCTTGACTGGCGAGAGCGTTTCAGGGATGGGAGGCGACTCCCGTCACCGACTGCCCGCCGAAAACGCCGACAATCGGCGACGAGAGTCGCCTCCTACAACTCAAGCGGCGTCTTTGCATCGCCGGCGAAAGCCCCAGGCGATCCAGGCAAGAAAAACGTTCGTTCCCAACGACGCGAAAAGCCCGAGAATCGTCAGTGTCAGCGGAAGCGAGGACTGCGCCGGCTGCGGGGGCTCGACCGGCGCCGGTTTGGCGGGCGGCGGGGTGGGCTTCGGCGGCGGCGTCTCCCGTTTCAACGCGCCCCCGCCCATCATGATTCGGTACGCCCGAATCTCGCCGGCAGCCGCCGGAATGTCGCTGCGCAGCGTCCGACCGTCGCGCAGGGCGTCGATCGCGGCGGAGTCGAGTTGGATGGTGTACTCCATCCCCCCGCCGGGCAACCGCTCCCAGCCCACTTGAAAACCGAGCGTTGCAGCAGCAACACAGACCAGCAGCGTATTCATGGCACTCTCCCAAAGGCACGGCCGCAGTGAAAGGGGACGGAGGAGGTTGTCGGGAAACACCCCATAAAATGGAAAACTCCTCCTCGACAACCTCCTCCGTCCCCCTCGTGCCGAGAACGATCATCGCGCCCGCACGGTTTCCCCAATTGTCCCAGACTTCCAAGCGGCCGACAAGCACGTCGCCTTGTCCCTGTTCCAGCGCCGGGCTATGCTGAGACGGAACATGAATCTTGCCCTGTGGAAGAAGGCCGTGTCCGACGCTTGGCTGACGCTCCTGGTATCGAGCGTCCTGCTGGTGCTTTTCTGCTGGCTGTTCGTGTGGCTGATGAGTTTCTTCGACATCGGATCGTGGGGCCGGCTGCTGAGCCTGCTGCCCGACTTCGTTCAGCCGATGATCGGCGTGCCGTTGGCCAAGCTCGCCACGCCCGCCGGACAACTCAGCATTCTCTTTGCGCACCTCGTGACGATCTTGGTCTGCGTGGGCTGGGCGGTGGGTCGGGGGTCCGACTCGATCAGCGGCGAAATCAGCCGCGGCACGATGGACCTGATCCTCTCGCTGCCGGTCTGGCGGTTCAGCGTGATGGCAGTGCCCGCCGTGATCGCCACCTTCGGGGCGGCCGTGCTGGCGGCGTCGGTCTGGCTCGGTTTGGGACTCGGTCTGCTGTGCGTGCGCTTTCACAATCCGCCGTCGTTGGGCCAGTTTCTGCCCGGCGCGGTCAATCTGTTCGCCATGACCTTCTGCTTCACCGGAATCACCACCTTGATATCGTCGTGGAGCCGCGATCGCTGGCGAACGATCTCGTTGGCCGGCGGTTTCTTCGTCATTTCACTGATTCTGAAGTTCGTCGCGCGGATGTGGCCTGCGGGAAGATGGCTCGGCGACCTCTCGTTTCTGAGCCTCTTCGAGCCGCAGCAGCTAATCCTGTCGCCGTCGAAGGGCTGGGTGGGCCTTCACTGCGACCTGGGCCTGCTGGCCATCGGTCTGCTCAGCTACGCCGTAGCGGCCGCGATCTTCTGGTGGCGCGACATTCCTGCCCCGCGATAACAGAACGATTGACGCGCAGCGAACTTGCAATCGCCGACCGACGGTGGTACATTGAACCGCGATTCAGGAGCGTCCCGGTACGAACATCCTGCCCGCCCAATGGGACGCCGACGCGTCCGCACAGAGGCCCTTTCCGCGCCGTGCGCGGAGACGATTCGACCACGCTCGCCATGCCCGACATTTCTGCGAAACGCCGACGCCGTTGGATGCTCGTGGCGGCCAAGCTGCTGATCGTGGTTGTCGTCGTCTGGTTTATCCGCAGCACGATCGTCGACGGTTGGGCGCAACTCGAAACAGAACCCGCCCCGCGTCGATTTCTGGTGGCTCGCCGCCGCCGGCGGGCTGTATCTGCTCGGCACGCTGTTCTCCGGCATCTTCTGGCATCTGCGTTCTGCGGGCGCTTGGGCAGAACGTCGGCTTCTGGACGGCCCTGCGGGCGTTCTATATCGGACATCTGGGAAAATACGTGCCGGGCAAGGCGATGGTCGTCATTCTGCGTGCCGGCCTGATCCGCGGGCCCGGCGTCGATGCCTCGCTGGCCGTGGTCAGCGTCTTCTTCGAGACGCTCACCATGATGTCGGTCGGGGCGCTGCTGGCCGCGGCCATCGTGGCCGGCTGGTTCCGGGACTAGCCGCTGCTGCTTCGGCGCCTCGCTGGTCGTGTTGGCCGTCGCCGGTTTGCCCACGCTTTCCGCCGCTGTTCCGGCGGCTGGTGCGGCTGATCGGCCTCGGCCGACTGAAGCCGGGCATCCTGGAAAAACTCGACGGGCTCGGCTATAAAATCGTCTTCCTCGGCTGGGCGCTCAACGTGATCGGCTGGGCTATACTTGGATTGAGCTACTGGGCCGTGCTAAGGGCATTGGGCGCCGCAAGCGGCAATCCGCTGGCGCAGTTGCACCTCTACACCGCCGGCGGTCTCGCTGGCCGTGGTGGCCGGCTTCGTGTCGTTCGTCCCCGGCGGCGCCGTGGTCCGCGAGGCCGTGCTCGCCGAGTTCATGGCGCGGCGCCGGGCGTCGGCGACGCGGTCGCGCTGGCCGCCGCCGTGCTGCTGCGATTGGCGTGGCTGGCGGCCGAACTGGTGGCCGCCGGCGTGTTGTCGCTTTCGACAATGAGAACAAGGAGCGTGGCGAGCGAGAATCAAGAACCGGAAGTTTGAACGATTCACTACGATCAATTGCCGCAACTATGCTCTCCATCGTCATTCCGGTGTTCAACGAAGCGGAAAGCCTGGCGGAGCTGCACCGCGAGTTGTCCGAGGTGGCCGCGGCGCAGGGCTACGAGTTGGACGTGGTCTTTGTCGACGACGGCTCGACCGACGGCTCGTGGAAGATCATCCGCCAGTTGGCCGAGTCCGATCCGCGCGTCAGCGGGCTGCGGTTTCGCCGCAATTTCGGCAAGGCCGCCGCCTTAAGCGCCGGCTTCGCCCAGGCCCGCGGCGAACTGGTGATGACCCTCGACGCCGACTTGCAGGACGATCCGCACGAGATTCCCAAGTTCCTCGAAGAAATCGAGAAGAACTTGGACGTTGTCAGCGGCTGGAAGAAGGTCCGGCACGATCCGCTGGAAAAAGTCCTGCCGTCGCGGGTCTTCAACTGGCTGGTCAGCCGCGTGACGGGCGTGGTGCTGCACGATCACAACTGCGGCATGAAATGCTACCGCCGCGAGATGTTCGACGAGGTGCGGCTCTACGGCGAACTGCACCGCTTCGTGCCGGTGCTGGCGGCCGGCCGCGGCTTTCGCGTCGGCGAAGTCGTCATCAATCATCGCCCCCGCCGCCACGGCCGCTCGAAGTACGGAGTGAGCCGCTACGTCAAAGGCTTCCTCGACCTGATGACGGTGAAGTTCCTCACCGGCTTCGGCCAGCGCCCGCAGCATTTGCTGGGAACAGCGGGCCTGGCGTCGTTTGCACTCGGCGCGATCGGCCTGACCGTCTTGGCCTGCTGGTGGATCATTTCGCGCGTTCCGCTGTTCGGCCTGGAGCCGGTATTGCTGCACGAGAAGCCCTCGGTCATCTACTCGCTCGGATTGCTGTTGCTGGGCGGCCAATTGATGTCGATCGGTTTCCTGGCCGAGTTATTCATCGCCTACCATTCCCCCGACCTCCGCAGCTACTCGATCTCCGACCGCACACCGCGAAAAGAGACGTCGATCGACGTGTAGCAGGCGTCTCCAGACGCCGATTGCGCGGCGAGCCGACGGAGTTTGGCGACAGGAGTCGCCTCCTACAACACCTTTCAACGAACACGGATGATCATGAACGATATTGCCGCCGACACCGTCGCCGACTCCAACGCCTCGCTCCGCCGCGAGCGTCTACTGGCTGCTGATCCTCGTCAGCGCCGGAATGATGCTCGGCCGCATCCTCGCCGTCAACTCGGTCGACATGGCCGGACTCGAAGCCAGTCGCCTCGGCAAGATCCCCGGCGAGTCTGGCAAAGACAGCGGGAGCGGTTGATGTCGCGGGGCATTTCGGGCAAGGAATTGCAGAACGAACTGGCCCGCACCGAACAACGATGGCGGCAACACGCCATGCTCGAACGCCCCTTTCTCAGCGCCAACGACCGCAGCCGCTGGGCTACGGTCCGCGCACTGGTCGAGGACGACATGCGCGTGCCGAGCGCGTTCCCTACGCCATCGACAAGGTGATCCAGCAGCAAAACTGGGACACGATCGACATGGTCAAGCACGACGGCCATCTCTATTCGAGCAAGCCGACGCTGCTGCCGACGCTGATGGCCGCCGCCTATTGGCCGATCTATCATCTCACCGGCGCCACGCTGGACACGCACCCTTACGAGATCGGCCGGTATCATGCTGGTGCTGTTCAACGTCGTGCCGCTGGTGGTCGGCTTCGTGCTGTTGGGCCGGCTGGCCGAGCGGTTCGGCACGACCGACTGGGGGCGAATCTTCGTGATGGCGGCCGCGGCCTTCGGCACGTTCCTGACCACCTTCGCCGTAACGATCAACAACCATCTGCCGGCGGCCGTCTGTGCGGTAGCGGCCGCTTATGCCGCCGTGCGCATCTGGTTCGACGGCGAGCGCCGGCTGACGGTATTTCATCATCGCCGGGCTGTTCGCCGCGTTGGCGGCCAGCAACGAGTTTCCCGCCGCGTCGATCTTGGCGGCCGTCGCGGTGCTGCTGCTCTGGAAATCGCCGCGGATGTGCGCTGTTGGGCTTCGTTCCGGCCGTGGCGGTGGTGGCCGTCGCGTTTTTCGGCACGCAACTGGATCGCCCATCACAGCCTGGTGCCGGCCTACCTGCACCGCAGCGGCGCCGACAACTGGTACGACTATACGTACGACCGCAACGGCCGAACGATCGAGAGCTACTGGAAGAGTCCGCAGGGGCTCGATCGCGGCGAGCCGTCGCGCGAGGTCTACGCCTTCAACGTGTTGATCGGCCATCACGGCATCTTCTCGCTGACGCCCGTTTGGCTACTGAGCTTCGCTCGGCATGGGCGTGTGGATGTTCCGCCGCGGCGATCCGCGGCTGCGCTGGTGGGCGGCGGCGACCGCGGCCATCTCGCTGGCGTGCATCGCGTTCTACTTCGGCTCAGCCGCAGATCGAACCGCAACTACGGCGGCGTCGACCAGCGGCCTGCGCTGGATGTTCTGGCTCGCGCCGCTCTGGCTGCTGACGATGCTGCCGCTGGCCGACGTGCTGGCCCGCCGGCGCTGGACCCGCGGCCTGGCGCTCGTGCTGCTGGCCCTTTCCGTCCTTTCCGCCAGCTACCCGACGTGGAATCCCTGGACACACCCCTGGCTGATGAATCTGACGCAGAACCTTCGGTGGGGAGGGTAGCCAAGTCACCTGTCAGAAACGGCGGTCCCCATGACATTCGGTGCAGTTGTCGTGCGCATCGAGCCGCGTTAGAATGAGCCAACGTCGGTTGCACAGCGTCATTCAAGAATTTCTGAGGTGCATCTGTGACGCTGCCGTCCTATAATGAAGCTGGAGACCTTCCGGCCGGTGTTTATTCCGCAACACTGCCAGAGGTGCTCCGGCGTTTCGGAGGAGGATCGGAGCAGCGGCGCCTGTAGGTGATCGACTAAGGCGTCTTTATGATCTTGCGGTCTCGACGGGCCAGTTGGCTCGTTTTGTCGTGTTCGGATCGTTTGTCACGGCGAAGCCCGAACCAAACGACGTGGATATAATACTGTTGATGGAGGACACTTTCGAATTGGCGGCAGTGAGGGGTGAGGCTGCTCTGATGTTTAGTCACATGGAGGCGGAGGCCCATTTTGGGGCAAGCGTCTTCTGGGCACGCCGCTGCGGTGCTCTGGGCGGCGAGCAAGCTATGATTGAGCATTGGCAGATTCGTCGGGGAGGTGGCCGCCGCGGAATTGTGGAAATCGTAAGGGAACGGACATGATAACCGACGACCGGCAACTACAAACGACTTTGGACCGAATTGCCTGGTTCCAGCAACAAGTGAGTCACCTGCGCAAGACCGAGACGAACCCGGTGAATTATCGGGCTGCCGTCTCCGGCTTTCTAGCTGAGATCGATCGGATGCAGTTGGAGGTTCGTGAGTACCTCAGTTCCCTTCCGTCATTGGTTTGATTTCCGGCCCAGACTCCATGCCACCGAGGATGGAAAGACATGGCCGCGTCTGCCGCTGAAATCACCCTGGACGATCCCGTCATCAAGCACATGCGTGCCGACGTGTCGCGGCTGCACGTGGGCGAGACGGTGGGCGAGGCGCTGGCGGCGCTGCGGCAGTCGCCGCCGGCCGGCGGGGCGAATCGTCTACTTCTACGTCGTCGATGAGCAAGACCGCCTGAAGGGCGTGATTCCCGCGCAAAGTCGCTGCTGCTGAGTCCGCCCGAGGCGCGGGTCGACCGACATCATGCTCCGCCAGGTCATCGCCATTCCCGCCGCCGCGACGGTGCTGGATGCCTGCGAGTTCTTCGTGCTGCATCGCTTCCTCGCCTTTCCGGTGGTCGATGCCGATCGCCGTCTGCTGGGGGCGATCGACGTGGAGCTGTACACCGACGAATTGCACGATCTCGGCGGCGGCAGTGCGCCGCCCGACGACCTCTTCCAGTTGATCGGCATTCACCTGGCGCGGCGCCCGGCAGCGCAACCCGATCCGCCGCGTTCCGTACGCGGTTTCCCTGGCTCTTGTGCAACATTTCGGGCGGAATCGCCGCCGCCGTGCTTTGCGGACTGTTTCAACATGAACTGGAGCGGTTCGTCGCCCTGGCGCTGTTCATTCCCGTCGTACTGGCGCTGGCCGAGAGCGTGAGCATCCAGTCGGTCAGTCTGGCCGAACAGGTGCTCCGCGGAGAGCCGCCCACCTGGCGTCTGATCGCACGAAAGCTGCGGACCGAATTCACGGTCGGCGTGCTCTTGGGCGGGGCCGCCGGATTGCTGGTCGGCCTGGCCGCCCTGGCGTGGATCCAGCAGCTTCGCCTGGCGTTGTGCGTGCTGGAGGGCATCGTCGCGGGCGTAACCGTCGCCGCCGTGCTCGGCACGATCGTCCCCAACGTGCTGCACCGCTTCAAGCTCGATCCCCGAGTGGCCTCCGGCCCGATCGTACTCGCTTCGACCGACGTAATCACGCTGGTCTGCTACTTCAGCGCGGCGAAATGGATGCTGACTTAACGAGACACGCGCCGCAGCCGATTCGGAGGCTCCGCGGCCGTCTTCGGAGTCTCGCCTTTCTATTGACCGGCACTCCATAGGGTGGTATGGTTCAGTAGGGACAAACAAATCGAGGACGACCTGGAGACAGGCCGCCTCGATCGCTTGTCGGCCGAGGTAGACAAAGAACATCAGGCAAGATTGGGCCGGCGGTTATGAGTCACTTCACTCTGCGACAAATCGAGGACTTCGGTCAGCGCATCGGCAAGGAATTCCGGCCGCGCAAGGTCGTGCTCTTCGGTTCCTACGCTCGCGGCGCCGCCACGGCGGATTCCGACGTGGATATGCTCGTCGTAATGCCGTTTGAGGGAAGGTCGGTCGATAAGTCGGTCGAGATCCGGCTGAAGACGAATCCGCCCTTTCCTCTGGACTTGCTGGTGCGGACGCCGGAAGTCGTGCGCCGGCGGATTGAAATGGGCGACTGTTTCCTCCGCGATATACTGCGAGACGGCAGGGTGCTTTATGAAGCCCATGACCGCTGAATGTGTAGAGAAAGCGGAGGGCGACTTCGCCATGGTGTTGCGCGAATCACGCGCGCGGAATAATCCATGCCACGACGGAGCTTGTTACCACGCTCAGCAGTGTGCCGAAAAGTACCTGAAGGCCCGGCTCGGTGAGGCGGGAATCGAATTCGCCAAAATCCACGACCTTGTCGCCTTGCTCAGCCAAGCCATCGCGATCGAACCCCGCTGGGAGTGCTTCCGCGAGGATTTGGCATACCTCTCCGATTTCGCGGTGGCGTTCCGATATCCCGGAGAGTCGGCCGATAAGGCGATGGCTGCCGATGCGCGTCAACGCTGCAAACGATTCCGCGATGCGGCACGGGCGGCACTTGGATTGACCGCCAAATAGTCAAAACGGAATATCATCGTCCCGCTCCTCCGCGATCTTCGGCCGTCCGTGCCCGTTGCCGCTCGGCTTCGCCTTGTCGTGTGGGCCATCCGACGCAAAACCATCGGCGACGAGGTCTTCATCGAAATCCTCATCGTCGTATTCGTCGTCGTCGCAGTGTACCCAGCCGCCGCGCTCGTCGTGATAATTCGGGTCGGTCGGCAGGATGTCGAAGCCGAAGCCCTTGCCGCCGCAACCGGGCATGGGGCAGCACCAGAAGCCGTGCAGATCGCCTTCGGAATTGGTCTCGACCCGCCATTGGATTCGATGACTCTGATAGCGCTGGCCGCAGTGAAGGCATTCCACCTCGACGGAGACCTCCGGGGGCCCAAATGGATCGCCAGCCGGATCAAGCAGATTGTCGGTCATCGTTCGTCTACTCCGCCGGAGCCAGGGCCAACTGCTTGAGCGATTCCAGCACCGAGAGCACGTCGTCGCGGGCGATCTCCGTCCAGCCGCAGACCTTGTGGGCCAAAATCGCCAGCTTCATCAACTCGAAGGCCTCCTTCAAATCCGCCGGCAGCAGCGGCAGCGACTCGAACGGCCGCAGCAGCGGCGGCGACGCATCGACGGCCGTGTCCGACGTGCTCGATCCGTCGCCGTCGAACGGGGCCGGTTGTGAACCGTCATATTCCGAAAAGTCGTCCGCCCCATGCACTTCGCCCAGCGACTCGGAGATCGTCGCCGGCAGCGGACCGTCGTCGCGGGCCGAGGCGTCTTCGTCCAATTCGGACGCGAGGGCGTCGGCCTCCCGCGGCCGCAACGCGGGGTCGCCACCCATCGCTTCCCAACGCTGATTGCGCATCTCAGCGACCGACCAGTCGTTCTGCACCGCGCCTTCCAGATACATTTCGGCGTCGGGCCAATCCAGCGCCGCCTGAAAGTGGCTCCAGTAGAGCTCCGCGTACTGTTCATGCACGTCGCCGAATCGCTCGTGGACGCGGCGGAGCCGGCCGACGTGTTGCGGAGTCACGCCGCCAACCTGCTGGCTCCAGGCCTCGTCGGTGTAGCTCGCGGTCGCGGCGTCCGCCTGCTGCATCGCCGCCCGCCACTCCGAGATGATGCGGCCCTTCTCCCAATTCGTCGTGCTCACCAGACGATTCCAACGGCCGACATATTCCGTCGAGGCCCCGACAACCACCGCCGCTTGGTCTTCCATGTAGGCAGATTCCTTTTGTTGTGTCGCCACAAGAGTTGGGATGGCAGTTGCGCCGCCATCTCGCCTGGGTGCGGCGCTGCAACTGCCGCACCAACCGTCGCCACAAAAATGCTCGTAGGCTGGATGTCCCGACTTCTCTCGGCTGGGGAGAAGGCGAGACTGATACTCCAGCCTACGAACCTTGACGTGGGTGACAGCCGGCATTGTACCGCGCCGGGCGACGAGTTCTCCAGCCGCGTTCCAAGCGACGGCGGCACGACGGAAAGGAACCCGCAAAACTCGGGAAAAACGGCCGATTCCCCCCGAACGACCGGCATTACGGCAACGGTATCCGGCCGTGGAAAAAGTGTCGATGAACTTGGGCGCAAGCCAGCCGCGCTTCGATCATCACCGCTCGGCGACAATGTCGAGATCGTGCGCTCCCGGCCGCCTGGCGTCTTTCGACCTTGAAACGTCGAAACGCAACTTCGCCGTCAGATAGGGCAACATGCCGCGGGAACCGTTTGTGGCCACGATCACGGTGTAGGTCGTGCGTCCTTGCGTGGTGACGGGGTTCAGGCGAATTCGACTCACCTTGCCTTCGAACACTTCGCCTGGATATGCGTCGACGGTGAATTGCACGGACAGGCCCGGATGAATGTGGCCGATGTCGGCTTCGTCGACCGACGCCCAGACCTGGGTGCGGTGCAGATCGCGGGCCACCAGAAAGAGCCCCGGCACGTTGAAGGTGGCGCAGACGATCTGGCCCACGTTCACGCGGCGATCGAGGATCACGCCGTCGATCGGCGAAGTGATGACGGTGTAGCTGAGGTAGGTTTTCGCCACTTGCAGGCTGGCTTCGCATTGCTGGACGGACGCGCGGCCCCCGCCGACGTTGTCCTCGGCCGCCTGGCAATTGGCGGCGGCAAGATCGTAGTCGCTGTTGGCGATGGCCTTTTTCGGCAGCAGACTCTGCGCCCGACGCCACTCCTGCGTCAACTGGTTGCAGCGGGTCAGAAGCTGCTGCAAATCGGACTTGGCCTTCGCCAGCGATGCTTCCGCGTAATCGACCTGCGCCTTATAGATCGTCGGGTCGATCTGCGCCAGGACCTCGCCCTTGTGGACGATCGAGCCCTGGTCCAGCAGCTTGCCCGGCTCGCTACGGTCGGCTCCCACGGCGATGATCATGCCGTTGACCTGCGCGCCGACTTCGATCACCTCCTCCGGCTTCACGGTGCCGGTGACGATGATCGGGCCGGGCCGGTCGCGGTGAGCGGGCTTTGCAGTGTGCTCCGCCTTTGTGGGGCTCCGTGGCGATTTGGGCTTCGAGTCGGCGGCCACGCTCGCCGTTGCCTCGACCGGCCTGTGCGAAACGTAGTAAACCGCGCCGAGCCCCACGGCGCCGACCACGGCAAAGATGACAACGGCGGCAATAGCGAAAACGCTCTTCATGAGATTACCTCCACTGCGCAGACTGTTTCCTTCTGCTTCTCAATCCGCGTTCGTCGAGCGATCTTGGCGGGAAACGCAAACTCGCCGGCTAGCGGCCGACGACGTCTGCATTCGGACACTTGGCGACTTTTCGATTGGGCGGGACGAAAGTCTCACTCGTAACGACGGACTCAGCAATCAATCCGTGCGGTCATTATAGCGACGTTCCGCTGGTGGGACAAGCGAGAAACCGACCACTTGCGTCGGCCTGTCAAGTTTTTGCCGAAAAAAATCGCGCAGTCGCAAAAACGGCGATGACGCAGACATCAGCGGAGATTTGCTGCGGTCGTGTGCCACTGCTTCGCGGAAGCAGCGGCCGAGCGCGAGGACTTCACTTGCCGGCTTTCTCGATCCCCGCTTTGCGGATGACGAATTCGAGAATCGCTTTGGCGTCGGCGTACCTGGTCGCATGTCCGCCTGCAGGGCGAACGATCAACAGCACGTTTGGCTGAAGCTTCTTCAGCACGCCGGCAAACCGGATGACGCTCGCCGACGGGACCACGTTGTCCTTGCCGCCCACGGTCATGCCGATGGGCATGGTCAACCGTTCCGGCCAATACTCGGCGCTGCGCTTCTTGTACTCCCGCGGGATTTGAGCCTTCGTCCCGCCGAACGACTTGGCGATCGCGTCTTGAAATCCCTCGTATTCCAGATGGTTCGCGGTCCCGTTCATCGAGGCCACGCCGTCGACCAACTCAGGATGAATCGCCGCAAACGTCAAAGCCGACGACCCGCCCATCGACGCGCCGCAGATGATCACTTTGCCGATCCGGTATTGGGCTTTCAACTCGTCGATGATCTGCACCACATCGGCCTCGGCCTTCGGTCCCATCCAAGAAGTGCTCTTGCGATAGTCGGGCGAAACGAAGAGCATCCGATGCGCGGCGGCAACGTCGCGGGCCGCACGGCCTTCATCGAGCGTGCCGCGAGCAAACTGCCAACGGTCCGAGCCGTGTCCGTGCAGCGCAATCAGCAAATCGTGCGGTTGGTTGCCCTTGAATCCTTCGGGATAAATCACGACGTACCGCTGCTCGCGTCTTATCGCACTTCGCCGTAAACGCCACATCTTCCACCCGCGGCGCGGCGGTCACGCGGCCGCAGCCCACGTCCAGCGACACGCAAACAACGGCAATGATCCAGAACTTCATCAATCGCACGGTTCGCATCCCTTTGTGGTGGTGTTCACTAGCCGGGGGCCAACGGCCCGCGGAATTCGCGCTCCCATCGCGGCCGCGGGCCGTTGGCCCCCGGCTATTGGCTGAAGGCGACGATCCAACCCTCGAGTTGGCGATACTCACGTCATTAGTATTCGACTCGCAACGTCACCTGCTCCGTGGTCGGCGCGAGCCTCACGATCTCCTTGGCCGCGTCGAAATCCTGGTAGGGCTTGCCGTTTACGTGACCGCCTTCATGGGTTTGCCCTCGGGATGCCGCAGTCGGATCACCAATCGCTTGGGCGTGCCGCGCGTCGGCGGTTGAATTTCGGCGTCGATGTGGCCGTCGGCGACCGAAGAGAGTGATCTTGTAGCTCACCTTGCCGAATCGCGTCGGGGCGTTGCGAACCTCGATCTTCATGCCGTCTTGCAGCCAGCGGTTCGTAACCATCGGCGCCAGCCACAGCTCGTCGTCGCGATCCAACACGAACATCGTGGCGGTCTGGCAGAGGAACCAGCCGGTCTCGTGCGTCTTGTTCCACGCGCCCGCCGTCGTGGAAATGCTCCCAGAGCGAGAGATTCTCGGCACTGAGCATTGCGGCAAGTCGCGTTGAAGTAAGAACGGAGGAACGGCTTCACGTCGTCGCGCAGAGCGTACATCTCCGCATTACGGCAATAGTACGGCTGAACCTTGGAGAAGCCGCCGAAGTCAAAACACGTTCTTGCGGTTCTGTTCCTCGGGATAGTCGAACCAGCCGGACCGCAGGAATTGATGGTCCTCCATGTAGTCCATCATCTGCGTCACCTCCTCGCTGCGTGGATCGATGAGGCGATTCGCCGCCAGGTGGTGCATGCCGATTTCGATGCTGTAGCACCACGTTCGGTTGCCGTCCTCCGCTGGCACGAATTCCTCGATGTTGCCGAAGCAATCGAGCATACTCGAGTAATTCGGCACCCAGGCGCCGTTGGCCAGCGGCACGACGGGGCAGCGTGCCTTCGATCCATCGGTACGCCCGCCGCAAATCCTTGCGGTAGGCCTTGGCGTCGGCCAGCAGCGCGGGGGCGTCAGGATGGCCGATCTCGGCCAACGCTTTCGCGGCGTCCCTCAGTCCGCGGCAATACTGAATGTCGTTGAACAGCCGATAGGAGAAACGATTCCAGTCGGCGGTCACGCCCGGCGGAACCAGACCATACTCGGGCACGCGGCGGCCGTAAATGTCGAGCCGCTTGGTCTTCGCCCGTTGTGCGACGATCCACTTGCAGGCCCGCGCAATGGTCGGCGCCGCCTGCTTCAGCCACTCGCGATCGCGGTGCCGTGCGTAGAACTCGGCCAGCGTCCACAGGTTTTCGCCGGTGCCGACCAGCGTGTAGCCGGTGGTCAAGAATCCCTGTGTGTTGTAGCGCTTGAGGAAGAAATCGAGCCCGCGCCGCGCGAAGTCGGTGTGGCCGCAGAGATCCATGCCGCGAATGACCGACTGGGCCTCGCTCTCCAACGGCCCATAGTACACCGCCGCGATCCACGGGGCCACGTAGCGGCCGCGGTCTTCATTCCTCGCCGCCAGCAGACAATGAACCTGAGAAGCCCGAATCACGTTCGACAGAAAGCGATCAGGGATGTCGATCTGCATCGCGTCGGCAAGGCGGCTCTTCCAGTATTGTTCGGTCTGCGATGCCAGCCGCGCGTTGTCGCCCAGCACGGCATAGTCGGCCGGTTTCACGGGCCAGGCGGGCAGATAGACGACCAGGTTTGCCGCTTTGCCGGCCGCAAGCTTCCCCGTCACGGCAACGGCATTTTGCTTCCCGGTCAGTTGCAGCGGCGGCGACTTGCCGGCGTCGAAAAACGCCGCCACGCGTCCCTCCCGGACGAAGATCAGTCCCTCCTTGACCTTTTCGAGGCTGCCTTGCATCGTCTTTTCGCCATCCTTGGAAAGCGTCAGCGTTAGCGAGACGTTCGCCTCTGTGGGTAGCGTGTTCTTGATCGTGAATTCGGCGACGCCCACGGCCCGCTGGCGATACCAGCTTGGGCAACCGTCGGGCGCCTTCTCGTCCAACGGAGCGACGTAGACTCGCTCGCGGCACTCCAAACCGTTTTCGCTCACCGTCGTTACCGGCATCGGCAGCCAGCCGCCGTCGAGATGCCGTTCCACTTTGCCCTTGCCGTCGAGAAAACGCGGCGTCAAGTGAAGCGGCGGCACGTCGGGATGCACCAAACCATCGGCAAGGATCGTATCGGGCGCGTCGAAGAGACGGAAATGGATGACGCCGTTGCGCTCCACGACGAACTTCCGGTTGTCGCAAGCCAGGCTGGCCAACATCGGACCGAAGTTCTGCACCGGGTTGTGCGTGATCGCCATCGCCTGCGAAAACGTCTGGTCCGGCAGATGGCAAACCTGTTCGAGCACCGTCTGCTTGCCGGCAATCTGCTGAAGGTACTGCGCCAGCGTCGTCGGCGGCGGATCGGTCGTCACAAACAACCCGGCGCTCGGAACGTACACGCAACCGTGCGCCACGACGTCTTCCACCGCCACGCAAACCGTTTGCTCGGGCAAGTGGAAGCGCAACGTGGTGCGATCGACCTTCTGCGGTTTCGGCTCGCTGTAGCGGACTAGCAGGCGCCGCGGGTTCGAAGCATCTCCTTGATCGGACAAGAGAGCGCCGTTGTAGATGACGATCGGGACTTTTCCGCCGGCCGTCGGCTGCTTGAACTCTGCCAGCAATTTCGCCGTTTTCCACGACGAACGGCTATAGGCCGACACGCGACGGACAACCAGCGGCTGTTTCGACGCGGGAAGGACCCAACGCACCCGCACCGTGCCGGCAGGCTGGTCCGCATCGGCGATCTGCCAACTCCAGACATCACCCGACGACGTGAATTTGGCGGGCAGGGGCTTCCATTGACCTTGCCACGGCGACTCGCCGACCCAATACTGCAACTTCACGGCGCCGTGCGGCGGCGGCGTCACTCCCTTACCCCACTGCAATTCCAAACGTCGCAGGAACCGCATCTCTTGCCATCGCAGACCGATGCAGCCGGGAGCGCCGGCGACAGCCGGCACGGCATAGCTTCCGTCGGCCGCCGGCCGCAGCTCGGTCTCCAACGCGATGTCGGCGGCGGGAAACTCCTGAATTCGGCTGGCCGCCGTGCCGGTCATGCGCTTCGGATCGGACGTCACCACCTGGCCGAACGCGGCAATGTCGACCTGTCCTTCCGCTCCAGCCTGCGCCTGCCGGGCAGCGGGATCTTGCGATGCTTCGACCGCCCGAAGGCAGCCAGCGGAGGCCAGCCATGCGGCCGCGACAACGGCCAACCAGCATACGGCGTCAGCAATGCGGACGTGGAGGGACAACATGGCATTCTCCAATCTTGTGAATGGGTCGAACGGAGGGGGGGCAGGAAACGGGGGGATGCTGCTCGATCTGCGCAGTACGGACACGGTCCTTCTACTGCCCTTGTAACACGGCGGCGCAGCCCGGTCAATCAATCGGGCCGGCCCTGACGTTCATTCATGTGTCGAAATGCGGCGATTGATGGGCGCTTTTTTCCGGCGCGGCAAGACCGGAATGCTGCCCCACTATCGTGAGAAATGCGCATTTAGCGGGCCGCTTTGCCGATAAAGACTATGTGAGACACCCGCATCCCGGATGTCTGCGCGGTAGAATCCGCACAGCCCGCCTAGCTTAACGGAAAGGACACCAAAATGCCGGCTCGAATTGTTGGGATCGTTGGCTTCATGCTGATTTCGTTGAGCTGTGCCTCACAGGTGTCAGCCGATCTGTGCAGTAGCTTCTTTGGCGGCATCGCCAGGGACGTGAAGCGGCGGCAGTGCTGGCCCGCCCCCTTTTCCGTAGCCGACCGGGTGGCGGCGCGAGCCCCCTTCGCCTTGATGTGTGCCAACGGTTGGCGCCGCCAGAACATGCTCGGCGAATTCCACTTCAAGCCGGACACCGGAGAATTGACCGAGGCGGGACGGCTGAAGGTGCGGTGGATTCTCACCGCCGGGCCCGAGCAACACCGCCTCATCTACGTCCACACGGCCGACAACAACGCGGAAACGTCGGCCCGCATGGCGGCCGTTCAGCAGTTGGCACGTCAAATCTCGCCCGCCAATCTGCCGCCGGTGATGGCCACCTCGATTCCGGACGAAGGCTGGTCGGCCAGCCAGGTCGACGCCGTTCAGCGAAAATACATGAGCGCCCAGCCCAGCCCGAGGTTGCCGATGCCCAGTGCCAACACCGGCGCCGGTGCCGGAAACTAGTGTCGCTGCACCAATATCGGTTGACCAAATCCCGTAGGACGGATTTCCAAATCCGTCCCGGTAGGTTGGGTCGGCAATTGAACTGCCGGCCCAACATCGTGGCGTCGGAATTACCCGGGCTCTAGTCGCGTCGGAATACTAGCCGGCGGCCTTTTCGTCCAGATTCTCCGCCGTTATGCGGTATGAGCCGACAAGATCGCCGTCGCACAGCAGCTCCAGCGCGTATGTCCCGGCTTCTTGAATGGGCAGGCGCGGAAGCGGAAAAACCAGTTCGATCGTGGACAGTCGGTTGGTGTTTGCGATCGTCAGCTCGGTTCCGAAGAGCACGGCATTCTTGTTGAGGTTGACGAACTGAAGCCGTAGTTTCGTGCCGTCGCACACGTCGGTAAGATTGACGTAAGCATAGGGCGAGCCGCTTTGTCCGCCGCCTGCGATCACGGTCTGTTTGGTTCCGTCCGCGGCCTGCATCTCGTTGACCGGAGGCTTGCGGCTGAAGCGGAACGTGTTGAAGGTTCCGCAGATGACCTTCTTGCCGGTCTGCTGATCCTGATAGATGTGGTCCGCCACAACCAACGCCTGCAATACAGGTTTCACGGTTCGTGCCTCCCGGCGACGGCAAGGGAATTCGGATGGGTTAGCAAAGCCGTCTTCTACCCTAGATTATGGCGCGGCCTTCGTCAATCGTCCAATCATCGACGGTCGGAGAAGCGGCATTGCCGCAGCGCCCCGCGACTGCGGTCGGCGGGGGCGAGAAATGCCCTCCCACCCCGCGACTGCGATCGCGGGGCGTTTACGACTGCCGCACACCGTCGGCAGGCAGAACGAGAATGAGAACGTCTGCCGCAGCGATCAATGCCAACCGACAAACTTGATCGGCACGGTGACGCGCGGGCCGCTGGCGGCGTCGCCGCCGCTGAGAAGCGTCTCGCTGGCGTCGCACGGCGCCGAACAGGGGAGGAAATCGACGTGGCCGTCCCCATAGAACATGTTTCGCCCCTGACCGTCGTGACAGTCGAGGGCTTGGCCCGGCGAGTCAGCGCTGGGAGCGTCGGCCAAAACTGCCGTGGCGGCCGGGGGGGGATCCGACTCGCCGTCCGTCATCCCGTTACGCCACAAGCCGAGCCAGTCTCTGGTCGAATGCGCCGCGAATCTCCTGCGGCGTCCAGGTAGGCTGGCGGGGCCCAACTTCAGCCACCCCGTCGGCCGGACCATCGGCGTCCGTCAGCAACGATCCGCCATGACGCGGTAAGCGGCAACGCCCCTTGCGCGGCCAGCCAGGCATCGGGGCAAATCGCCCCGCCATCGTCGGGCGCCAAGTTGTTGTCGAGCAATTCGGCTGACAAACTGCCCCGCCTCGGTCAGCCGCTCATTGTCGGCCAGATCGGAAATCGCATCGCCGTGCTTGTAACCGTATTCCGTCAGCGCCAATCCGACTTGCCGCAGTTTCTCCTGGCAGGAGGTCAGCCGCGAATGGAAGCGGCTGTTGTGAATCGCCGGCGGAACCAGTACGGCGACGAGCAGCAGGACGACCGTCACCGCGGCGACGTCGAGCCAACTGACGCGGGCGCCGCGGAGCCGGGCAACGCCAAGTCGGGGCTCATCGCTCCTTCCGCCGCAGCTTCGCCCGCCGGGGAACCGGCCCGCAGGCCGCCACCAGCCGGCACGTCCGCTCGGCCAATCCGGGCGGCGGCTCGCAATCGGGCCGCATCGACAGCAACGGCGCCAAACGCCGCCGCCACTCCACCCACTGCCGACGATATTCCTCGTCGCGCTCCAACCGCGCCTCCACCCACTCTTGCTCGTCGTCGTCCAACGCTCCGAGCAGGTGGCCGAGCAGTTGCTGATGCATCGGATCGGTCATGCGAAATAATCCACCGTGGTTACGGCAAGCTCACGTGCGAAAGCGATTCGGTGAGCTTCTGAACGGCGGTGTGCAGCCGGCTCTTGACCGTCCCAACCGGGACCGACAAGACTTCCGCCGCCTCGCGATACTTCAGTCCTTGGAAGTATACCAGCATCACCACCTCTTTACAAACCCTGGGCAGTGCATCCACCGCCCGACGCAGTGCCTCGTGTTGTTCCGCCGATTCGACGTTGTCGGCGGGGCCTCCCGCCGAAACGCCGAGCAACTCGGCCAGTGTCCCCGCTTCGTCCTCCCCGTTGCCTCGCGCGACACGATCGAGACTGCTCATGCGATGCCGGCGGTTGCGACGCTGGTAGTCGATCGCCTGATTCGTGGCGACCGTGTACAGCCAAGGCCGCACCTTCCGGCCCGGCTCGAACTGGTCGCACTTCATGTGGACCTGTAGAAACGTCTGCTGAAACACGTCGGCGGCCATCTCGGCGTCGCCAAGGTAATGCCGCAGATATCCGTACAGTTCCTTCTCGTAGCGGTGAACCAATTCCTCGAACACCCCGTTGTCCGGCTCGGAACGATAGCTCAACAAAAGCTTCTCATCGCTCCAAGAGACCAGCGGGTTCGGGCCACAGGCACGCAGCCGCAGTTGTTCAATCGTGCCGTTCATTTTAATACGCATCCGTGGAGAAAAGGGTTCGCTTCGACCGTGAAACGCAGTTTCGCGTCCAAGCTCCCGAGGGGTCTGGCCCTTACTGACCCTCGATATTGTATGCAATTGGCGTCGAAAAACCAGCCAACCCGCTATCGAGAGCACAAAAGAGCATCCCGCCCTCGCGGCGTCGGACGATTTGGTAGAATGCAACTTCCGTGCCTATTCGGTGCAATCCGAACTGCCCAAAACCCGTTAACGCCAGAAATGGCATCGCAAAACTCATAGCCGTAAAGGTTTACGCCAACCGACCAAAATCGATTGTGGGGTTTTCGCCGCCAAGAAGAGGTTGCCGCAGGCGTGAAACTCTTGCCATCCCTTACACAACGGCCTGTCGTCATGCAGATTTGGCAGGCCGACGGGCGTCAGCACCCGGAATTCCGCGACCCGGCAGCACGCCGAAGCGAAAATGTCGCTCGCCGCAACCGTGACAACGAATGGAGACCACCAACAGCGACAACGGAAACACCAGCAGGGCATTTCCGTGCTTGCTCTTCCGCAGATTCAACGAGCCACATTCTGGACATCTCATCAGTCGGCCCTCGCTGCCGGAATGGATCAACGGCGATTTTTCGTCAGCAAGATGCGCGACATGGGCATCTTGCCCATACCGGCCGACGCACGGCCTTGACGCCCCTGCCGTACAGGTTGTGGGTCATCCCCCTTGGAAGTTCCGGAGAGTACGGGACAGTCGATCGCGGGAAAAGGCGGCAACTGAGAAGGCCAATGCGATTTTTCCGCATTCCCGCTCTTCTCTGCCAAGCAAAGCAGGCGATGGCATCCAACCATATCAGGACGGATTTCCGAATCCGTCCAGCTCTGTAGGCAACGCCCTCTGCGGCGTTCCGGCATCAGGGCACGGGACGGAGCCCGTTCCCGACAGATTCGTCGCCGGAGCGTTACCCTGGTCTGAACCAGGACGGATTTGAAAATCCGTCCTGCAAGAATCGTCAACCTGTTTTGACGCGAGTCCTTACTCGTCGCTGGGAGGTGGGCGCCGCGGCCCAGGGCCCGGCCAGTCCGGGCCGGGCCAGCCGTGCTCGCCCGGCCGTCTATTGCGCTCCCCGGCCCTTCCGGCGGCCTGGTGTGCATCAGAAACAGCCGCTGCAATTCCCATTGCATCTGTTCACCCGGCATCGCCAGCAGCCGGTCGCGCTGCTCATCGCTCAGCCCTTTCTCGAAGAAATCGGCGAGCCGCTCGTCGTCATTCTGCGACAGCCGCCCGTGCGACCTTCGCTGCTCGAACTGGCGTCGGAATTCCTGCCGCATCCACGCCACCACCACTCGCCACTGGTGCAGCGGCGTCTTGCCTTTCAGCCGCTTGCGGGCTTCCGGGCTGAGCTTTTCGGCCAACCGCGCCAAATCCTCGTCGCTCATCAGCGGCGGCAATTTGCCCTGGTTGGGACGCAGCCATTGCCATCGTACGAAACCAAGCACCATCTGGTGGCGGAAAGCCTTGCCCTCTGCGAGAAACCGCTTGCGATCCTTATCGCTCGGCAGGGATTTCACAAAGTCCGCTTCATGTCGGGTCGCACAGTCGTCCAGCCAACTCCGCAGCGCCGCCATGTCCTCGGCGCCGGGCCGCCAGCCCCCTTCGCGTTGCTGCTCTTCTTGCAGCCGCTTCTTCACCAGCGCAATCCGTCCGTCCGTTTCCCCTTCGGCCAGTACCGCCCAGGTGACCGCCGGCAGCGGCGTCAGCCACTCGTAATAAGCGTGCATCACGGCTTGAAGTTGCCTGCTATCGGGATCGTTCTGCACCTCTTCATACAGCCGCCGCAACCGCTGTTGTTCCGCCGGCGGCAGGCCGACAAAACGCTCTTCCGTCCCGCAGGAGTTGCTCCTTCTGGTCAAGGCTCATGTCTTCGATCTGCTGCCGCCGCGAGATTGCCTCGTCCTCCGACGCTGATGCCTTGGATCCCTTCGGCCGCCTTGGCGGCCTTCTCCGAGAACAGCCCCTCGTCGCGGAGCCGGTGCAGAAACTCGATCGAGCCGATCTGACGGTATTCGTCGAGATTCTCCAGCAGGGGCAAGTCCTGCAGCAGTTGCCGGTCGGGATCGTGCAGGGCCACGGCGCGAATCCGGCGGTCGCCGCCGCCAGACATGCCCACGCCCACGCCAACAGCCATCGCCGCCGTCGCCGCGGGGCCTCGGCCCGGCTCTGCTCCACCTCCTGCCGGGCCGCCATCGCCACCATCTCCAACGTGGTCTGCGTGAACGGCTCGCCCACCGGCGCCGCGTCGAGCTCGTCGAGCAAATCCCACGTCCGCTCCAGCGATTGCAGGCGGCGGCGCACCGCCGGGTCGGAAGCCAGCAGGGCCTCGATGCGGCGGCCGCTCTTCCGCGTCCAATTCGCCGTCGAGATACGCCACGAGTTCCTCGTCCAGCGGCGCGGCTCGATCACGTTGTTGGGAGGATTGTCATTCATGGCTCGTCGTGGACCTCCAACGTCGGACTGGCGCCGCGATCGAAGTACGGCTGCAACACCTCGCGGAGGTTCTCGCGCGCCCGCGACAGCAGCGACTTCAGCGCCTGCGGCGTAATCTCCATCACCTCGGCGATCTCGGCGTAGCTCATCCCCTCGAACTTGCTCAGCAACACCGCCATCCGCTGCCGCTCGCCCAGCGATCTCGACCGACATCCGCACGATGTCGCGCATCTCGGCCTTGTCCAACTGCCGGGCGGGCATCTGGCCGCTGCTGGCCTGCAACGTCTTGTCGAACGGCCGGGCCCCCAGCGGGCCGCTGTCGTGCGTCCGCAGCGTCACCTCGTGACGCCGCGACTGGTTCCGCAGCGATTGCTGGCCGCGTGGTTGGCGATCGTGAAACAGCCACGTCGAGAACTTCGCCCCGGGCTCGTAGCTCTTCCGCGCCCGATACACCCGCAGAAACACCTCCTGCGCCAGATCCTCGGCCTGCTCGCGGCTGCCCACCAGATGCCTCAGCACGGTCATCAGCCGTCCCTGGTAGCGGGCCACCAACTCCTCGAAGGCGGTGGCGTTGTCGTTGCGCACCTCCAGCATCAGCCGGACATCGGGATCGAGGGCGTATCGGCGGGCGGAGGATTCGCTGACAACCACGGCAAACCTGTCGTCGGGGGCGTTTGTGGGGGCTCGCGCGGCTCGCGGCAAACCGCCTTCCAGTGTACCACACCCGCCTAACCGCAACTACCGGCTCTGGCCAGCAGCCCGCTCCGGCGAGTAAAGTGGAAAGGTGGCGCGTATTGCCGAGTTGCCGCGGAGAATGCCATGATCCTGCTGATCGACAATTACGATTCGTTCACCTACAACCTCGTGCAGCGGCTGGGCGAAATCGACCCGTCGCTCGATTTGCAGGTCCACCGCAACGACAAGATCACGCTCGACGAGATCGAGGCCCGGCGGCCGTCGCATCTGATCGTCTCGCCCGGCCCTTGCACGCCCGACGAGGCGGGCATTTCCGTGCCTGCGTCCAACGCTTCGCCGGGCGGATTCCCCTGCTGGGCGTCTGCCTCGGCCACCAGTCGATCGGCCAGGCGTTCGGGGCGAAGATCGTCCGCGCCGGCCGGCTCATGCACGGCAAGACCGACCGCATCCACCACGACAACCGCGGCCTCTACGCAGGCCTGGAGAACCCGTTCATCGCCACCCGCTACCACAGCCTCGTGATCCAGCCCGACACGCTCCCCGACGAGTTCGAGGTCTGCGCCTGGAGCGACGCCCCCGACGGCGCCCGCGAGATCATGGGCATCCGCCACAAGCAATGGCCCGCTGTTCGGCGTGCAGTTTCATCCCGAGAGCTTCCTGACCGATTGCGGAACGATTATCCTTGAGCGATTCCTGCAAAGCGGCAGACCATGACGTCCACGAAGGACACGAAGAGCACGAAGGTAAAGAAAGAGAAAGCCAAACAGGTTGAGAAATCGCAGACTAACCCGCGGAAGACCAAGTTCGGTTCGCGGAAGATCGTCCCCGTTTGCTTCATCAAGAGTGGATCACGCTGATTCTCATATTGTGGCCTCCTCTCGTTTCACCTATTCTTCTTCCTTCGTGCTCTTCGTGTCCGTCGTGGAAGGTTTCAGGAGGTCTCCTAATGACCGAATTGCTGCTGAAAGACGAAGTCTATGCGATCATGGGCGCCGCGATCGAAGTTCATCGGGAATTGGGACCGGGGTTTCTCGAAGTAGTCTACCAGGAAGCGATGGAGATCGAATTGGCCGAGCGTGGCATTCCCTTTGTCGCGCAGCAACCGCTCACCATACATTTCAAGACGCACGTCCTCAAGAAGCGTTACGAGCCTGACTTTCTTTGCTATAATCTGCTCATTGCCGAACTGAAAGCCTTGAGTCAACTATCCGGCGCCGACGAAGCCCAACTGCTCAACTACCTGAAAGCCACCGGTCTCCGCGTCGGCCTGCTAATCAACTTCGGCAGCGTCGGTAAGCTGGAGTGGAAGAGATACATTCGATGACAAACCGATCATCTTCCACAAAGGACACGAAGTCGGAAACGGCGGAAGAGGGGCGAACCGTGCCCTCTCCTGGAACAACTCCCGTCTGCACAGCTTCTCCTCCGTCTTCCTTATCTTCGTGCTCTTCGTGTCCTTTGTGGATTCTGGCCTTTTGTGGTTCCATTCTACTCTGGGCGTCCTTCCCGCCCTTGGATTGGTGGCCGCTGGCGTGGATCGCTCCGGTGCCCTGGGTGCTGTTGATTCGCCGCGACAAGCTCGGCGGCCGGCGCCCGTACACGGTGCTCGCCCTGGCCGGTTTCGTCTTCTGGATGGGCGTGCTACAGTTCATGCGGCTTCCACACTGGGCGACCAGTATCGGCTGGGTCGCTCTCTCCTTCTACTTCGCCTTCTATCTGCCGGTGTTCGTCGGCTTGTCGCGCGTGGCCGTGCATCGGCTCCGCATGCCGGTGATCCTCGCCGCGCCGGTCGTCTGGACTGGTCTCGAATTGGCCCGCGGCCATCTCTTAACGGGCATGAGCATGGCCTGTCTCGGCCATACGCAATACCGCTGGATCGAACTGATCCAAGTGAGCGACCTGGCCGGGGCGTATGGCGTCAGTTTCCTCGTGATGTTCGTCGCCGCATCGCTGGCAAGAATCCTCCCGCTCGCGCAAGCCACACCGAACACCCCTCCATTGCAATCGAGGGGGCGCCTCTGGCAGACTCTGGCAGCCCTCTGGCCCCTTCTGCCCGCTGCCGCCCTGCTTGTCGCCGTCTTGCTCTACGGACACCATCGCATCGCCACGAACTCTTCAGTCGCCGGGCCGCGAATCGCGCTGATCCAGGGCTCGATCGACGTCAAACTGTTCGACGATCCCGATCCGGAGACGATGCAACGTCTGATCAACGAGCAGAAGAAGTTGATCTTTCGCCAGTACCTTCGGCTTTCCCGCGATGCAGTCCACAGCGGCGGGCACATCGACTTGCTGGTCTGGCCGGAATCGATGTTTCCCCGGCTCCTCCTGACTTACGATCGCAACGCGGCAAAACCATCGTGGTATAAGGGAAGCGACGACGACTTTCACACGTTGCTGAAAGAACAGGCCAGCGCCGGCCCGAAAACAATGGCGGAGCTTTCACGCGATCTCGGCGTCCCCCTGTTGCTCGGCTCGAACCGCGAGCACATCGGCGCCGACGGCGAAAAGTGCTACACGTCGGCGATCTACGTCGGCCGCGACGGAAAGATCGTGGGCTGCTACGACAAGGTCCACTTGGTGATGTTCGGCGAGTACATGCCGTTTGTCGAGTACGCCCCGTGGCTTCAACACTTCACTCCGCTGACCGGAAGCGCCACGCCGGGCAAGGGACCGGTTGCATTTGAACTCACCGGCGTTGGCCACCGCAGCGTCCGCATCGCACCGAGCATCTGCTACGAAAGCGTCCTCTCGCACTTTATCCGCGGCCAGGTCGACGCGCTGGCGGACGAGGGACGCGAGCCCGACGTGTTGGTGAATCTCACCAACGATGGCTGGTTCTGGGGCTCCAGCGAGTTGGACCTGCACCTGATCTGCGGCGTGTTCCGTGCCGTCGAGTGTCGCAAGCCGCTGCTGATCGCCGCCAACACCGGCTTCTCGGCCTGGATCGACAGCGACGGCCGCATCGTCAAGCAAGGCCCGCGACGCGCCACCGGCATCATCATTGCCGCGCCCCGCCTCGACCGCTATCGCCGCAGTTGGTATCTCGTTCACGGCGACTGGTTCGCCGGCGTCTGCCTGGCAGCGTCGCATCTGTTCGCTGCCGTCGGCTTGTACGCACCACTTCGCCAACGTCTGTCTCGCCGCTCCCAGCGGAATCCATGATGCAAGAACCTTCCCCATCCGCCAATTCGATCTTCGCCGCCCATCCGCGCGAGTTCACGGCCAACCGCTATGTCTATCCGGTGCTCAGCCGCCGCGCGGGCGGAATCTCGATCGGCGTGAACCTCAATCGCGACAAGTTCTGCAACTTCCGCTGTGTCTACTGCCAGATCGACCGCAGCCAGCCCGGCGACGATGGGCCCGTCGATCTGACGATCCTTGCCGACGAACTCGATCGCATGGTCGAGCTGGTCATCTCGGGCGACCTCTATCAGCGGGCGCAGTTCCACGACACGCCCGCCGCGCTCCGCCGGCTCAACGACATCGCCTTCAGCGGCAACGGCGAGCCGACCGCTTGTCCCAATTTCGACCAGGCCGTCGCGGTGGCCGCCGAGGTGCGCCGCCGCCACAAACTCGACGGCGTGAAGCTCGTGCTGATCACCAACGCCACGCTGTTCCACCAGCCGCGGGTGCGGCGTGCCCTGGAGATCCTCGACGCCAACAACGGCGAAATCTGGGCGAAGCTCGACGCCGGCAGCGACGAGTATTACCGCCTGGTGGACCGTTCGGCTGTCCCCTGGCGGCGGATTCTCGACAATCTGCGTGATGCGGCCGTCGCCCGGCCAATCGTCATCCAATCGCTCTTTCTGCGGATCGACGGCCAGCCGCCGCCAGCCGCCGAATTGGACGCCTATTGCGACCGGCTCGTCGAGATTACGTCGGCCGGCGGGCGCATCAAGCTGGTTCAGGTCCACACCATTGCCCGCCGCCCCGCCGAGTCCTGGGCAACGCCGCTGCGCAACGCCGAAGTGGACGCGATCGCCGAATTGGTGCAACGCCGCACGCACCTCCCCGTGGCGGCGTTCTACGGCGAAGGGGAGAGAGGAGAGAGGAGAGGGGAGAGGGATTAGAAGCACGATCGGACGCTTTGATTCCCTCTCCTCTCTCCTCTCTCCCCTCTTCTCTATTTCCGGTGCCGAATTTTGGCTCGGTTGCGACGTTTCTTGCGGCCGATCTTCCGCCGGCCCTTTCCGGTTGCTTTGGTTCCCACTACGCGCTCCGTATAGGCGAGAATTGTCACATCGTCAGCCGACCAGTGCCGGCCGACGCTTCCATCACGATCAAGACAAGCTCTGAGTATAGCCGCGTCCCCGCTCGCCCACAAGGGGACGACGGCGCGACGCGACCGCTCCGGCCGTTCGCCACCGACTCAGGCGACGTTTAGCCCCGGGCACTTGTGCCGGGCGGCGGCGACCGCTCTCGGCCGCCGCCGTTCCGCCCCATGTTGAAAAACCGCGGCCCCGTTCCATTCGCCGTTCAGGCGGCTACAATGAGCCCAATCTCGGCGAGGCAATCATGCAGCAAACATGGCAAAAGCGACCTACAAGGATGCCGGCGTCGATCTTGAAGTCTACCGCCAGGCGATGGCCCGGCTGCCGCGGCTGCTGTCGCGGACCTATTCGCCCCGCGTGATCCCCCTCAAAGACGGGTTCGCCGGCCTCTTCCAACTCGATTTCACCAACCAGCTCTTCGCCCGGCACTACAAAGACCCGGTGCTGGTCTCCTGCACCGACGGCGTGGGGACGAAGCTGAAGGTGGCCGTGGCGGTCGGCCGGCACGATACGGTCGGCATCGACCTGGTGGCGATGAGCGTCAACGACGCCCTCTGTTGCGGGGCCGAGCCGCTGTTCTTCCTCGATTACGTCGCCATGCCCAAGGACGATCCGGCCATGCTCGAGGCGATCGTCGATGGGCATCACGCAACGGCTGCATCCAGGCCGACTGCGCCCTGTTGGGCGGCGAGACGGCCATCCTGCCCGACATCTATGCCCCCGGCGATTACGATCTGGCCGGCTTCTGCGTCGGCGTGGCCGAGCGCGAGCGGATGATCGACGGCCGGGCGATCGAGCCCGACGACGTCGCGATCGGCGTCGCCTCGACCGGCCTGCACTCGAACGGCTACAGCCTCGCCCGGCGGATCGTCTTCGACATCGCCAAACTCAGCGTGGCGATTACGTCGAGGAGCTTGGCCAGACGGTCGGCGACGCCCTGCTGACGCCGACGCAGATCTACGTTCGCCCGGTGCGCAAGGTGCTGAGCGTACTACCGCGTGAAGAACGTGGTGCATGGCATCGCCCACATCACCGGCGGCGGCCTGCACGAAAACCTCGAACGGATTCTGCCGCAAGACATCCAAGTCGAGATCGACCGCGGCAGTTGGCCGATGCCGCCGGTGTTCCCCTGGCTGCAGCGGCTCGGCGAGGTCGATCAGTCCGAAATGGACCAGGTCTTCAACATGGGCATCGGCCTGGTGCTTCTCGTCTCTCCCTACTACGCCGAAAGCATCCGCCATCAACTTGCCGACTCCGACCTGGCGAATTGGCTAATCGGCCGCGTCCGCCGCGGCCCCCACGGCGTCGTCTGGTCGTCCGATGGCAGCCGCTGCGAAGGGAAGTAGTGCAAGAAGAGACAGATTCGTGCAAGAACGATAGCCGGCGGTCAACGACCCGCCGGTAGAACTGCTGTGTGCTACCGATGCAGTTTCTGGTTGGCCCCGTCACGCCCCCTCTTGTCAAGGTTGCGATTCCGACGACACTGGTTACAGAACATGAGCAACCAGCGGTCGAAAGGACTCGAACATGCCCGAAAACAACCTGCCGCAAGCCGGAAGCGTCGGTTTCGAGGGCCTCAAAAAGACCAACGACTTCGGAGCCGAGTATTGGAGTGCCCGCGACCTCCAGCCGCTCCTCGGCTACAACCACTGGCGCAGTTTCGAGAACGCCGTCAAGAAAGCCATAACCTCTTGCGAGCAATCGGGTAACGACCCGGACCATCACTTTGCGCGCGCAAACCGATCACCGGCGGCAAGGGGGCAGTTCAGGAAGTGCCCGATTACCAGCTTTCCCGTTTCGCCTGCTACCTGATTGCTCAAAATGGTGATCCGAAGAAGCCGGAGATCGCCTCGGCCCAGAAGTATTTTGCCATCCAGACCCGCCGGCAGGAGCTATCCGACCAAATGGCGGCCGATCTTGAGCGGTTGGAGACGCGGCGGCAGACTTCCGAAGAGTTCAAGGCCCTTTCCGGCGCCGCTCGACAGGCGGGCGTGCAAAGCCGCATGTTCGGCATCTTCCACGACGCCGGCTACAAGGGCCTCTACGGCGGTCTCGGCGTCGAAGCGATCAAGGCCCGCAAACGCATCCCCGCCAAAGAGCAACTCATGGACCGCATGGACACCACGGAACTCGCGGCAAACCAGTTTCGCATGACGCAAACCCGCGACAAGCTGGCCCGCCAAGCGATTCGCGATCAAGAACAAGCGATCGACACCCACAACCAAGTCGGCCGAGAAGTCCGGGAAGCCATCAAACGCATCGGCGGCACGTTCCCCGAGAACCGGCCCCCCGCCGAACACATCAAGCAGGTTGAAAGACGCATCAAGCACGTGCCGCCGAATTTGGCCCTCGATAGCTCGGAAGCGAAAGGGCTCAGCGGCGAAGAACCAGAAACACCGGAGAGCCAAAACAAAGAATAGAGAAAGCAATAATTGGACTTTATCACCTTCTTCGCCCGCCCGCTATTCGACAGGGTCGCTTGATTCGCGCAGACCCGCCGCAATTTGCGATAGGCTTGCGGCTTGATGCCGACCAGGCGGTGGAACACCTTGCTGAAATACTCCGGCGAAGCGAAGCCGCTCTTCTGGGCGATGCTTTCTCGGGTCTTGTCCGTTTGAGCCAGCAGCATTTTGGCACGCTCGATCCGGATGCGCATGATCTCCGTTTTCGGGGTTCGCCCGAGGTATTTATAGAACCGCCGTTCCAATACCCTGCGCGACAATCCGACCTCGTCGGCAACGCGGGGCACGTCGATGCCGGTGCAGGCGTAATCGCGAATAAACTGCATCGCTTGGACCACGTCGGCGTCGTCGATGACCATCAGGTCGGTGGATTGACGGACAGCCACGTGGCTCGGCGACACGAGAATCACGTGCGGGGCTGGCTTCCCGGTCATCTTCTGATCGAGTAGTCTTGCCGCTTCATAGCCGATGCGCCCGGCGTCGAGGTCCAGACTGGAAAGCGTCGGACGCACCGTTTTGCAAATCACCGGATCGTTGCCCCTGCCGAGAATCGCCATCTCTTCGGGCACGGCGATATGGAGTTCCCGGCAAACGTCCAACAAGCATACCGCATGAAGATCGCCGGGCGTTAAGACTCCGATGGGACGAGGCAACGAGCCGAGCCATTCGGTCACACTTGGCAATTGATGCTCGTGCCAGACGGGGGTGTTTCGCTGACGGGTTGAAGGAAGATAGACATAGCAATCGTAGCCTCGCTCCCTTAGATCCTTGCAGAAAGCCTCGCGGCACTGCTTGATCCACCACGCCTCTCCGTAGCTGAAATAGGCGAAATGGCGCAACCCGCGATTCAGGAAGTGTTCGACCGCGTTCTGTGCCTCCTCGGAAGAGTTGCTCATGATTTCAGCGGAGCCAAACGTCGGTGGGCCGAGCAACTCGACGCGAGGTAGTTTGGTGGCCTGAAGCATCTTGGCTTGCTTGACATTGAACGTGCGGGTGATGATGCCGTCGCCCCGCCATGCCTTCATCCACTCCGGCGGCAAGGAATCCAACGCGCGATATTCGTATTTTATCGACCAAGGGCCGTTCTCCTCGGCATAGCGCCCGATGCCCTCGATGATTCTGCGGCCTACGGCGCCGGCGGTGTCGACCAGCAGCAGGACATGGGGAATGTGATGGGGTTTGGGCAATGCCGAAGGTCTTGTTTTTCGGCCGCGTCGCAATTTTGGAGGAGTCATGGAAGGCGATTCTCCGCACTTGGCCGTCCCCTTGGAGTGACGCAAAGTTACACTATTTTGGCAAATAATAACTGCCTACGTCTATTATAATGCACAAAAGTGGAACCAGCGAATGCTTTTCCGTTTACGTGTCCAGTAACACAAACCCCATCAGGAGGCAGCCGCGAGCACAAACTAGATTCGACTTTCAGGAAGCTGCGATGCTATCAGGCATGGAAGCGAGGAACAGGGAGCGGAATGTTTACCAACTTGTTTTACCCGATCTGGATGGAGAACTTAACATGAAACTTCGCATTCTAATGGCGCATGCTACTGATCTTCGGTTGGGCGCAGTGCGCCGGGCCGATTTGGTCTGGGATGCCGCCGCCGATTACTCGATCAGCAACGGCAATCCCAACGGCGTTTGGTCCTATGGGCTGGAGTTGATAGGCAGTCCGTTACTGAAGTTTACCACCGGCAAGGACTGGTCGGAACGCGATGCCTCCCTGGCTCCTCTGCTGGTGTGGCAAGGCACAGCAGGCACTGAGGCCGATGCCGGTCAGTACGATCCCTCGATCATCTTCAATAGCGGAACAACCGACATTGATCACTATGGCTATACGTTCCCTGCAATGACCGTGACGATCGACACCTACGACGACTACGGCGTTGTCGGCGATCCGCCTGGACAGGGCTTTCCCACCGTTGTCTGGACCGCTCCCGCGGACGGCATCTACGACATCGCCGCCAGCTTTCGAGACCTCAATGACGTCGCCGGCGCTACTTCTTGCGCGGCATACGCCGTATCCGAAGTCTTGCCCGGTGGATACGCGCCACTGGGCAATACAACTTCGGACTGGACTTCGTATACCAATACGGGAGTTGCGATGACGGCCGGCCAGTCGTTCAGCTTCGTGTTCGCATTTTCGTCGATTACCGCGCTCGACTTTACGGTCACGCAAGTGCCCGAGCCGAGCACGCTCGCTCTGCTTGGTTTCGGCCTCGCCGGGTTGTCCGTCTTCGCATGGAGAAAGCGAAAGTAGTCTCCGTGGCTTAGCCGCGTTTCACTTGATCAACAGGTGGGACAGGCGTTCTTGCTTGCCGAGGCAGCAGGAATGTCTGTCCCACCAATCATTTGCGGGCAAGGCAACCGGAGCCCACGCAGCGCGGGCGTCTCGCCCGCTTTGGGGAAGTGCGGGCAGGACGCCCGCGCTGCGGTTGCGTTGCCCTCGCCGTTTCCACGAGTGACCAAACCTTCGCCTTGAAAACCGCCTCGGCCGGGCATAGGATGGCGATTGCCGAAGTTCTCAACCAGAAATGAGGTTGACGGCAGCACGGTGAAAACCGTCCGTTGTGGAGAATCGCACGGCTGCCGAGCGACGCAAAGGTGTGCTCGTTCGCACCGTCCAAGCCATGCGGTCGCAATTCGTGACCGCATCCTTTCAACCGACATGGTCGCCAATTGTAACGACATCCAAGCGCACGGGCGTCGGTCTGAGCCAACAGCGATTGGCCGGCGTGCGGGCGGGGCTTTCGCGGTGTGGGTTGTGGGCGAAGAGTCAGGCCCGAAGGCGACGCCACCGCGCCACCGCGATGCCAAGTCCGCCGAGCAGCGACCAAACGATGAGGGTCGATGGCTCGGGCACGTTCGTGAGACTGCCCTCCAAGCGAACCGCCTCCCAGAAGTTGTCCGAAGAAGTCATGGTGATGGTAAGCGTGTTCGGGCCGGCAACGAACAGACTGCCCCCGGCGGGGACGAAGAACGGCGTAGAAACGGCGTAGTCGCCGGCACTGCTGCTGATCGTCGTTCCGTTCAATTTCAGGTCGCCAATATCGTCGATCCCCCAGAACCCCGAGATTGTGGCGGTCGCAACGTCGGAAGCAGTGAGACTGAACGTGCGGTAATAAGTATAGGGAATGACGGGCGCGTTTTGGGCTACGGTCGGGTCGATGGTGATCCAGGCCGAGGACGGCCCATTGGCGAGCCAAGCCGGGCCAATCGGCGTCGCCGGGAGCGACCACTTTCGCCGGGGCGATCCCGTCCGACGGCTGGTCTACCGTCCAATGCCCATCGGGGGTGTTGCCGAGCGTGATTAGCGTGTCAAAGGCGTCGAGCCCGGTCGAGAGATTCACGGCCGCTTGAGCCGACGCCGTCGCCAGCGCCAGCAAGCCGAGGAATGCCAAGGCGCGGAAGAAGAACCCTGTTGGCCTCATGAACTGCACCAACATCGCAATCCCTTTCAGATGGGAGGAGTCGCCTCAATTACACTTCACTTACCCCTATACGCCGCCGAGCCCTGGTTACTGACAGAGAATACGGGCAGGGATTTTTCCTACTCACGTTGGCGAAGCACCCGCCTCTAACAGAACCGAAGGATTGAGATGAACCCACTACGCATCTCCTATCGGGCGCAATACTCAGATGGGGGGTGGAATCCTCCGAGCGGCCAATGACGCATGGCGGGTGGCCAAGTCTTCGCCTTGAAGACCGCCTCGGCCGGGCATAGGATGGCGATTGAGCAATCCGCCACGAAAACCCGAAAGAACGAAGACGCGAAAGAGAAAGAAGCAAGATATGTGGCCGTTTGAGTTCGCAGCTCATTGCCGGTTCAGCTTCTTCGTGCCTTCGCCCTTTCGTGCTTTCGTGGCGAGCCAATGACAATGCGAGAGTCTCAACTCAGCCCCTGATCTTGGAAATCCGCAGTCCTGCCGACCAACTCGGCATTCACCACAATCATGGCCGACGTCAACCCTTACGCATCACCCGGCATCCACGAGGGCGTCATCCTGGCCGAGGCTGCCGACGACTCGCAATGGGCCGCGGGCCTGTATCGCAAAGGCGACCAGTTGGTCATGCGCAAGGACGCGTACTTGCCCGCTCGCTGCGTGAAAAGCAACCAGCCGGTCGAAGGTCGGCGACTAAAACGCAAACTCTCCTGGTTCCATCCGCTGATCTATCTCTCGCTGCTGGCGGGCGTGCTGATCTTCGCCATCCTCGCCATCGTCCTGCAAAAACGGGCGACGATCTATATCGGCTTGAGTCCCGAGTGGTTTCGCAAGCGTCGCCGGGCACTGTGGATCGGCTGGGTGATGGGGCTGCTCGGTCTGGCCACTCTAATCGGCTCGATCGTGATTCTCGCCGCGTTTGAAGATCGGGCAGCATGGGTGGGACTAGCCGGACTGTTGTCGAGCCTGGTGCTGATTTTCGCTGCCGCCATTTACGGCAGTGCCGCCTCGCGGATGGTTTCGCCGGTGAGAATCACCGACGACTACGTCTGGCTCAAGGGCATTCATCCCGACTTCTTGGCCGATTTGCCGCCGTGGCCGTATCGGCCGTAAGAAAGACTCGTAACAGTGGGGCAGGCATTCTCTGTCTGCCGCAAAACAATCCGGGGCAAGTCTGGCAGACAGGAATGTCTGCCCCACCGGACAAGGAAAGTGGACTATCTCGCCGGCTTGCCGCCGTGGCCCAATCGGCCGTGAGCGACGAACAACGACGGGCTGCTGCTGCCGGCCTTGCGAGACGGCTGCTTCGCCTGCGACGAGGCGGCATCGCTGTCGAAGGGGTTTTGGCCCGGAGAGTCCCCGTTTCCTGCTCGCCGGGCGACCAACATCATCTCGGACTGCGGATCGTCCTTGACGAAAAGGATCAGGCCGCCTTCGCAATCGCCGAAATACCAGCGGACGGCGCCGGTCTCGCCGCGCGTTGCGCTGCGATACGCGCTGAGTTCCAGATTTGGCCCATCGAGCGTCCATTGGCCGTCGCAGGTAGCGTCGTGCTTGCTCGAATTGCCGAGGATAAGCTGCCGGTAGCGGCCGCCGGGCTGCAAATCAACGGTCACAGTGCTGGCGGCGGCGTCGACGTAGAATCGCCACTGCCCCAACACATCCGCCGGGCTGAGCGTTCGCGTCGTCGGCGTCGGCGTCATCACGGCCGCCAGGATCGGGTCGGGCGAACGCTCGGGCGGAATCCAGCCGCGGAGCTTGTAGCCCAACCAGCCCACGCCGGCGGAGACGGCAATTCCCGGCAGAAGAACGAGCGACGCCAGATAGTCGGATTGGTATGCCGTGACGGCCGCGATCACCACCAGCACCGCCGCGAAGACCATCAGCAGCACGCCCAGATAGCGTCGTCCGCCGCCGAAGCCAAACCAGTAGATCGCCCCCCCGAGCAAGACGAACGCCAGCGGCGCGCCGAGGACAATCAGGTCAATGGGCAGCCCCCAACATGAGGGCGAGGGGCGTGGCGAGCCTCATCCAGCCTCGGCCGATGCGGGAACCAGCAGCCAAGCCAGCGTTACGAGTGCCAGGAGCTTCGCGAATTGCTTGAACATGGCGTAACCGCTTACTCCGAAGGTTGCATCGCCCAGAAAGTATTGTAATACTGATTGACAGAGGAGACAAGTGATGAAGATGGAGCGGCGCGCCGCAACGGACTGTGGCGGCCGGCGCAACGGTAGGGAGGGACAGGCTTACGCGGCCCCACCAGCCAGATTATGTAGGTCTTGGTGGGACCGCGCTTTGCTTGTTCCACCCCACAATGTTGCCCATTTTGACCACAGACAATTACTGCGCCTAACTGGAGCATACGATGGAGTTTGTTCGTTCGTCTTGGCTGGCGACAATCGTGATTTCGTTCATTTGGTCGACCAGCGTGCAAGCAGCGATGCGGCCCGTGGTGCTCTGCTGCGAAAACCAGACGGATCCTCTCGCGGTTGATGCGGCCGCCCCGCGGCTTTCGTGGCGGCTGGAGGGCGACGGCCGTGGCCTGCGGCAAACCGCGTACCATATTCTCGTCGCCTCCTCCGCCGCGGTCTTGGCAAAAGACGAGGGCGATTTGTGGGATAGCGGCCGCGTCAATTCCGATCAATGCCGCGACGTTGAGTATCGCGGCCGGCCGCTGGTTTCGCGCGCAGCGGTGTGTTTGGAAGGTGCGGGCATGGGATCAAGACAAGCAGCCGTCGCCGTGGAGCCGGGTGGCGCAATGGAGGATGGGGCTTCTGCACCAAGCCGACTGGAATGCGGAGTGGATCGGCTCGGACCTGCAATTGATGCCGTACCAGCGCGAGCTAAAGGCGCTGACCGATTTCGGCATGGAACCCGAGTCGGTGATCTGGGGCATGGCCAACCGTTTGCGGGCAATGGGCAATTCCGTCCACGAAGCCCCCGCCGTGCAACTCCGGCGCGACTTCACCTCGGAAAAGCCCGTGCGACGAGCGGTGGTCTCGCTCTGCGGACTCGGGCTGTACGAACTGAGACTCAACGGGCGGCGCGTCGGCGACCATCAACTCGATCCGATCTACACCGACTATCAGAAACGCGTCTGTTACCAGACGTATGACGTCACCGCGAATGTGCAGAAAGGGGCGAACGCCCTGGGCGCGATCCTCGGCAACGGCTGGTACAATTTGATTACGCCGCACGTGCTCCGCTACTACGCCGCCGACTACATCGACACGCCCCGGCTGCTGCTGCGGCTCGATATCGAGTACGCCGACGGTTCGCACCAGACGGTTACCAGCGACGGCGGGTGGAAATTTACGACCGACGGGCCGATTCGCTTCAATTGCATTCTGGCCGGCGAGACCTACGACGCGCGGCGGGAGACGCCCGGCTGGGATCGGCCGGGGTTCGACGCTTCCCGCTGGAAGCCGGTCCACATTCTGTCGGCGCCACAGGGCCGACTGGCGGCGCAGACGGTACCGCCGGTGCGCCGTTTGGCGGAGTGGCCGGCAAAGAGCGTCGTCAAACAGGGTGACGCTTGGCGGTTTGACCTCGGCGTGGCCAATGCCGGCCGGGTGCGAATTAAGGTCCACGGGCCGGCCGGGCGAAAGATCACCCTGATTCAGCCCGGCGCCGGCTCGCACACCCTCGGCCGCTACCAAGTCGATGAGTACATCCTCAAAGGCCACGGCGAAGAGACCTACGAGCCGCGCTTCTGTTACCACGGTTTCCGCTACGTCGACGTCCTGGGTCTCGATGGCAAACCAAAAGCCTCCGACGTCACCGGCGTCCAGTTGGGAACCGACCTCACGCCGACCGGCCGCTTCCAATGTTCCTACGAACCGTTCAACCGCATCCAAGAGATCTTCCTGCGGACGCTGCACAATTACGTCATCCACTTGCCCAACGACCCGACGCGGGAGAAGGCCGGTTGGGACCAGGACATCTGGAACCAGTTCGAGTGCACGGCCTATAACTTCGATTGCCGGGCGACGTATGCCGAATGGCAGCGAGATCTGATCGAAGAACAGCACGAGAACGGCTACGTTCCGCCGGTCGTCCCCTCGCGATTCGACGGCCCCACGATCAACGGGCCGTGGTGGGGCGGCTCGATCGTCTACAACCCCTGGTTGATCTACCGCTTCTACGGCGACCACCGGCTGCTGGACGAAAGCTATCCGGCCATGAAGCGGCAGACGGCGTACCTGGCGTCGATCGCCAAGGACGACGTGGTCTCCTGGGGATTGGGCGATTGGCTCGAGGTCGGCTCCGTTCGGCCGACGATGACGCCCGTGCCGTTCACTTCCACTGCCGCGTACACGTGGTTTACGCGATTGGTCGCTCGCACCGCCGCCATCACGGGACGAAAGAGCGAGGCGGCGCACTACGGGGCCAAGGCCGAACGGCTGGACCGGGCGTTTCAGCGTCACTTCTACAACGCCAATACCGGCGTCTATGCCAAGGGGAGCCAGACCAGCCAGGTGCTGCCGTTGGCGTTGGGACTGACGCCGGCCGATCAGATTGCGAAGGTTCGGGAGCGGCTCGCCGATGCGGTACGGGCCAAAAAGGACCATCTCAGCACCGGTTTCGTCGGAACGCCCGTGCTGTTGACCGGCCTGTGCGACAACGGCCTGGGAGAACTGGCCTGGCGGATCACCACGCGGCCCGACTATCCCGGCTGGTTCGACATGCTCTTCAACCGCGGCAACACGGTGATGATCGAAATGTGGGACGGCGACGGCGTGCAGATGCCTTCGCTCGGCGGGCCGATCAGCGCTTGGTTCTATCGCTCGTTGGCGGGCATTTGCCCCGATGCCGAGAAGCCCGGCTTCAAGCACGTCATCATTCGCCCCTCGCCGGTCGGCGAACTGACGTGGGTCAAAGCTTATCACGACTCGCCTTACGGCAGAATCTCGGTGTCGTGGAAGCGAGAAGCCGGCCACTTCACCCTGGACGTCGCCGTTGCTCCCAACACCACGGCCACGGTCTATATGCCCACGTCACATCCAAACGATGTCACCGAGTCGGGCGGACCTGTCGGCGAGGCCGTCGGGGTGAAGTTTCAACGAGCCGAACCCGATCGCGCCGTGTTCGACGTCCAGTCAGGAGATATCACTTCTCCGCTCCGCTAGAGAAGCAAATGTAGTAGGCACGCGCCGTTGTGCCGTCTGGTAGATTGCGGATACCGAGCAAGAACGCTCAAGACGGCGCACGGCAGCACCTGCTAATCTCCAAGCTGCAAACCACTAGTCCGCGAAAAAGGTATTTGCGTGAGCTGGCGCCGTCCTTCCTCGACGGGCCGGCTTGTCTTGAGCGCGTCGAGCACTTGACTCTCGCTCACCAGGTCGGTGAGGACAATCGGCTTGCCATTGGTCGGCTCCGCGGGCCAGATCGCCAGTACGGGGATTGAGTTGCAGCCGAGTTGGTTCAAGGTCTTCTTGAGCAGCCGGCGACCTGTCCGTCCAATCGGCCAGCAGAGGCTCGACGCCGTTGGCTTTGACCAACTGAAGGACGGCGTCGCGCTCGATGGCCCGCTTCGAGTTGAGCTTGCAGTTGGGGCACCAGTTGGCGGTGAAATCGACCATGACCGTCTACCCGCGGGCGTGCGCCTCTGCCGCGGCCTCCGGCGAAAACGGTTTCCAGGGAATTTTGCGGGACTTGCAGCAAGACGGTGAAGGCGAACAGCCCGACAAGCACCGCCGTCGCCGCGCCGCCGCACCATGCCACAATTCGCCGCCTAGGTTCCGTCAACGGCGTGCGGCCAATCCACCAACACGCGAACCAGAGGCCCAGCAAGAGCGTCATCGTCGGAATCAGGTAGATTGGTTTCAGAAGACTGAACAGATAGACGACGGTTGCCAACAGCAGGAAACCCATCAGTTGTTTGAAGGTATCCATCCACGCACCCGGCTTGGGCAGGAATCGGACCAACGACGGAAAGGCGCCGATGAGCAGATAGGGCGAAGCCATCCCAAGTCCCACGCCGCCGAAAATGCAATAGGCCATGTAGGGCGGCTGTTTCAAGACGTAGCCGAAAACCGGCCCCAGGAACGGCCCGCTGCACGGCGTGGCCAGGATCGTGGTAAAGACGCCTTTGCAGAAGGCGCCGGTCGGCCCTTCCTTGTTCTGCAAATCACTCGCCCGCCCGCTGCCGACGAAACCGGGAATTGGAATCTCCCAGACGCCCAGGAAGCTCAGGGCCATGACGAAGACCAGCGCGGTCATGGTGATCTTGAAGTTGGTATCGGTGAATTGTTCGCCCCAGCCGTATCGTTCGCCGGCCGCCAAGCCGACGCCCGCCGCCAACGCCGCCAGCACCATGAAGACGGCGATAAGCCCGATCGAATACCACACGTTGAGCATAAAGACGCGACGCCGGCTTTCGCCCGCCTGTTGCACGAAGGCGAGCACTTTCAATCCCAGGACCGGCAAGACGCAGGGCATGACATTGAGAATCAGTCCGCCCGCAAACGCGAAGGCCAGTTGCACGAGGAAGACTTGCAGATCGAACGGCGCGGGGTGTGCGTTGCCGCTCGATGACATCAAATCGCTGACGGCGGCGGTACTGGCCGAGGGCGTGACGGCGTTGTCGGGTACGGCCACGCCGCGGCCGAGTGCGGCCGCGAAGGCCGCGTCTGTCGGCGGCATGCAACTATTTGCGTTGCACGCCCCGTAAGAGAGCGTTCCGGCGATCTTGAGCTTCGCCGCATCGACGCCGGCGGCCAGTTCGAGCGGCGCATGCCAGGTGACGGCGCCCTCGTGGGTTCTCGATCGGCAGATCGCCGTAAGCGTCGGGCTCCGTCTTTTTCTCGGGAGCGACCGAGGGCTTGAACGGGCCCGCCAAGCGAACTCCCGGCGGCAGTTTGACCTGGATTTTCGTAACGGTCGGATTGCCCTTTTCACTGGTGGGCTGGGTGATCGAGTAGATGTGCCATCCCGGCGCGATGACGGCGGTAACAAACAACCGGCCCGGCTTGCCGGCCGCCGGCGCCGTGAACTGGGCCTCGACCGTCACGGGATTCTTGACCGCATTATTATTATTCTTGCCTGCGCCCAGCCCTTGTTCCGCACCGTTTCCCAGAAGACCGCCGCTCAGGTCGGGCGGACCAGGGTCGACTTGGCCAACCGCCGGCGCAGCCGCCAGCGAGAGGAGACATGCAAGGAGAAATGCGCTCGTCAACCGATACGGGAAGCGTTCCATAGACGTGAGGATCCACTGAGGATTGGGATTCTGGCGGCGTCTGCCGACGCTCGTGCCACAGAACATTGCTCGCGGCAACTCACTCTTGCCCGGTGTGGACAATAGCACCCATATTTTACGCGATCAGGGCGGCAGGAACAACCGAAGAAGGCGGTGGGCCGAACACGGCTCGGCCGGATTCTCTACTGGCTGAGACACGGGTGATGGGGCAAAATGGAGGTAGTAAAGCCCATTGCTGAGGAGGGAACACTCTCCGAAAGTCATTCGCGTTGCCGCATTGAGCGGCTATCGGCTTCAGGTGGAATTTGACGACGGAACCGCGGGCGAGATTGAAATGGCCGACCGGCTTTTCGGCCCGGCGCTCGAGCCGTTGCACCACGCCGATGCCGCCGGCGCCGATCCCGTGGATCTTGTCGGCCAGTTCTACGCGGATGTTCGATGCAGCAAACATCGGCTTACCTTGGTCAATGCGTCCGCCATCCAATCGCCGTTCGATGCGCTGCTTGGCTTGCCGCAAACGTTTCAATATACTGCGTTTCACTCGAAATCCTCCTTGCTTCGTGGACTGGGTTTGTTGAACGTGCCCATCATATCCGCGAAAACAGGGTCGGTTTCGAGTTTATTTGTGCAATCAGCCTGAAAGGTCCGCTTGGTTGAGGGCTAGTCTCGGATTGCCAGCGCCATCGACCATCCGCACTCAGCCTCCCGCCGCTTCGCGGATTCTCCGGATCATCACCTGTTTGAAGCTCTGCGCGCCGACGCGCTCGGCGACTTGGGCGGGGTCCATCGGCAGTCGGTTGTGGCTGCCGCGAATGGCTCCGGTAGTGCGATCGATTTCGACGACGATCTCCGCTTCTTCCCCGTAGTGCTTCTTGGCGGCCGAGACCAGCGCAGCCTCGATCGCCGCGAAGACGATTTCCTTCTCGATGTTCTTATCGCGATGGATCGTATCGACGATGCGAAGAAGTTCGTTGGAGTCCATTCGATCATCCTTAATCACAGCACGGCGGGAGAAGTTCTGCCAGAAACTTCGCCAGTCGCCCGGAAGCGACCAGGGCGTTCTCATGCAACTGGTACATGTCCTTGGCGATGGCGGGCCGGCGCCACACCGCCCCCAGGGCAGCCCCCAATCGGCCCGCGGCCGTCTTCTGCACCAACAGGTGCTCCACGTCGCGTGGCAGCGCTTCGTCGGCGGTGTCGTTGATTACCCGGATCGACGAAAACGCCACCCGCCGGGCGGCGCAGACCTTGGCCACCGCGAACGTCTCCATATCGACTGCCAATGCGCCGGTGCGTTCGAAGAGCGCCCGCCGATCGCGCGGCGTGCGGACCACGTGATCGACCGTCAGCAACGGGCCGCGATGCACGCCCCGCTGCGTTGCCGCGGCGGCAATGCCCGGCGGCACCTCAACCGGCATTTCACCGCCATCCGCCTTCAATAGCCGATCGGCGATGAGGACGTCGTTCCGTTGGAGGCTGGGCGAGAGTCCTCCGGCGAATCCGGCCGAGACGACCCGGCCGGGCCGATGCCCGTCGATGAGGATTTCGGTCGCACGCCGGGCGTGCTCTTGGCCGGCGCCGGCGAGAATCAGGGCGATGCGACGGCCGCCGAGTCCACCCTCGCGAACGGTCAATCCGCCGCCGCGAACGGTCACCATCCCTTTTAGCCTATCCTCCAGGCAGCCCGACTCGATTCCCAGCGCGAAGACGAATCCGAGGTGGCACGGCTTCGGTGCTTCGGCCGGCGGCGATGGCGCAGGCGAATTGAGTTGGCCCCGCGCCGCCTGTACCACCGCGTCGCCCAGCTTGGCCTTCGCCGCGTTCTGGAGCCAGCTTTGCAGCAGAGAACGTAACATAGGCGATTCGTCAGTGTTTTGTCCAACAGCCGGGGGGCAACGACCCGCGGCCCGCAAGGGCGTGTGGCAGCCGCCGTACAACCGTCCATCATAGCCCGTTGTTGCGGCATTTTGCAGGGGCGCGTTGCATTTTTCCCAGAATCACGCTTCATGGTTGGAACGACGGCTGAGCATTCCGTATCCGGCACACGCCGTGTGCCGAATACGTCCCGGCTCGTTCCGCGCACGGCACGGAAGCCGCCGCGTCCACTGGCACAATCTGAAAAGGAGCGTTACGTGAAAATCCTACTCGTCTTGCCGGCTGCCGAGCACCTGCGAGTCACCGACGACCGCGTGCCGAAACGGAAGATGCTGCGGTTCAGCGTACTCTCGCTGACGACCGTCGCCGCGCTGACGCCGCGGAACCACGAGGTGACGATCTGCGACGAAAACGTCCAGCCGCTGGATTTCGACGCGCCGTGCGACGTGGTCGGCATCACGTTTATGACGGCGCTGTCGCCTCGGGCCTACGAAATCGCCGACGAATTCCGCCGCCGCGGCAAGGTTGTGGTCGCCGGCGGCTTTCACGCCACCTTCCGCCCCGAGGAAGCCGCCGAGCATTTCGACGCCGTCGTGATCGGCGATGCAGAAGGGCTCTGGCCGCGGGTGCTCGACGACGTCGAGCGCGGTCGGCTGGCCCGCTTCTACCGTGCTGCCGACCAGCCGGACCTTGCCGAGACTCCCGCTCCCCGCCGCGAACTGACGGCCGCCGCCAGCCGCCACTACGTCACCACGCACGCGGTGCAAACCGGGCGGCGGCTGCCGCCACCGCTGCAAGTTCTGCTCGATCACCGCCTTCGCCGGCGGCACGCATCGCAGCCGTCCGCTGGAGCACGTGCTCGAAGAGTTGAAATCCGTCCCCCGCAATTTCATGTTCGTCGACGACAACATTATCGCCGACCCCGAGTACGCCAAGCGACTCTTCCGCGCCATGGCGCCGATGAGGAAGCGCTGGATCAGCCAATGTTCGTTGAAGATCGCCGACGACCCCGAACTGCTCGATCTGGCCCGCGCCGCCGGCTGCTGCGGCGTGTTCGTCGGCGTCGAAACGATCAGCCAGGAGAATCTCGACGCGGTCGACAAGGGCTTCAACGACCTGCACCGCTACTTCCGGCAGATTGCCGCGATCCAGGCGAAAGGCATTGGCGTGCAGGTGGGGATGATCGTCGGCCTCGACGGCGACGACCCGACCGTATTCCAGCGCACGCTGCAATTCCTCGGCAAGGCCCACGTCAACGCGCTGCAACTGGCGATCCTGACTCCGCAGCCCGGCACTCCGTTGTACGACGAGTTCGAGCGGGCCGGCCGGATCGCCGACCGCGACTGGAGCCACTACGATTACCGCCACGTCGTGATGCGGCCGGCGCGGATCAGCGCCGAACAGTTGCAGGACGGGGCCGACTGGCTCTATCACCAGTTCTACCGTCTCGACCGCATCGTCCTCCGCACGGTCCGCGCCGCATTCACGGTTGGACTGATGCCGGCCTACCTCAGTTTTCGCCTCAACATGACCTACCGCTATGACAACCGCCGCGAAGGAATCGTCGGCAAGAATCCGGCCGCAGCCGAGCAGGCGCGAGCGAAAGGGGACCGTCCAATTCTTGCCGACACGAAATCGGTGCGGTCGCCTGCGGGAGATCGTTGCGGCGCGCCGGTTTTGATGCGCACCTGGTGAAAACCTGATCTCCGGCGATTGTTTCCCTAATGATCGTGCGGCGCGACCCTTCTCGCCTCATCGCCGAAAAGGCGGGTCAGTCGCTCGCGCAGCATCAGGCGAGCCCGCAGTAGCCGAACCTTGACGGCCTCGACGCTGATGTCGAGGATCTCCGCCGTCTCGCGAGTCGATAGCTCCTCGATGTCCCTGAGCACGAACGCCACGCGGTATTTCTCGTCGAGAGTCGCCAACGCTTCCTCGATATACTGTCGGGTCTCTCGCCGCGAGGCAAGTTCCTCGGGCGTCTCGCGCCACTCGGCGATGTATTGCGGCAGCGGCGCCCCTCGTAGCTATCGTCCGAACCGCCGGCGTCAAGCGGTTGCCCCGTGCGCAGTGCGCGCTTTTCTGAGCAAGGCCAGCGCGTGGTTCGTGGCAATTCGCAGAAGCCACGTGCGAAACTGCGACTCTTCGCGGAACGTGTCCAAGTGCTCGATCACGCTGAGAAACGTCTGCTGCGCGACCTCCTCGGCGTCCTGGTGCTGCTGGACGATCCGCCGGGCGACGCCGTACACCTGCCGCTCGTACTTCAGCAGCAGTTTCTCCATGGCGGCAAAATCGCCGGCCTTCGCCTCCGCCACCAGCGGCCGGTCTTCGTCACGCTTGCCCTTCCACCGCGCGCGCAACACGCCACGAAGACGTTCGTGCAATGCGTCGGGCAACTCGAAGGGCTCTTCGACCCGGTAGAGTCTGATCGTCTGACGAACGTTGTCGACGACGATCCGGCATGGGTCGCAGCCCTTCAGGTGCTCCTCGAACGGGCTGCAAATCCCGGGGTCGAGTTCGCCGTCTACGTACTGGTTCAGAGCGGCAAGCAGTTCTTCACATTTCATCGTCGTTTTGGCCGGTCCGTGCTGGGAGGGAAAAAGGGGGCAGGTCCAATTTGTGCGAAGCACCCTCCGGGCCGTCTCGGCACTTTGGACCTGTCCCCGTCTCCCCAGGATCGCTTGTGTCGCCCGAGAGAATGCAAGCGGCCATTCTAGCGGTTCGACGGCAATGATTACAGGGCGAGCATCGCCTTCAGCCGGCTTTTCGCGACGACGCCTTTCTCCCTGGCGACGACCCGGCCCTCCTTGAACAGCAACAGGCTTGGCAGCGACCTGATGCCGTAGCGCTCGGCCAGCCTCGGATCGGCTTCGATATTCACCTTCACCACCTTGGCCTGCGGGCTTTCGGCCGCTACCTGTTCGAGTACCGGCGCCAGTCGCCTGCACGGGCCGCACCAACTCGCGTAGAAGTCGACCAGCACCGGCGTCTGCGAGCGAAGAACCTGTTCGTCGAATGTCGCTGCGTTCGCGTGAAGCACGGTCGGCACCGGGCGTTCCGGTCGGCGACGGGCGGCGACTTGGATGGCCTCCACCCGCTGATCGGCAGGCTGCGCGGGTTTGCTGGCCGCCTTGGGCGGCGCCGATTCGGCGCCAATCGGCAGAGCCGCGGCGTAGGGCTCTTGCAGACTCGACGGCTCCGCTGACGAGACCGAATCGGTCGCCACCACAAGGTTCGAACCGGCCATCTCCTCCGCCCTGCCGGCATCGCGAGTCGCCGGGCCGGGCGGCTGGGCCGCAATCTCTCGGGCTGGAGAAGACCGTGCGGGAAACCACCTCATCCAGGCCGGCAGCCTGGCCTCCATTGTCCGGTTGAAGCCGCACCCGGATAACGCCAATGCTCCCAATAGCACTCCCAGGCAGACGACCTCGGTTGTGCTCCGCCGCTTGAAAACTGATGGACTCATGATCCGCGCATCCTCCTTGATGTACTTGATGTGTCCGACACGCCCCGTCACTTCTGTTCGTCGGCCGGCTGGCAGACTTCCGCGTCGTGCTCCGGCAACGGTTCAACCTCCGTCGCGCAACGGCAGGACGCCCCGCAATTGCCCGACATACAGGTGGGAATGCCCATCCAAGGCAGCACCCAGCGACCCAAGACGAACCAAAGTGCGAGTACTCCCGACAGGAGCAGAAGTTCTTTCATGGCCTATCTCCTCAAATGAAACTGGGCACGAATGCCACCTAACCTATCTCGCACGGCCGATCGCCGGGGCTCGCGTGGCGACTGTCCCGGTCTTCGTATCCGCGAAACCGGGACGATGCCTTCTGCCGCCCCGTCGCGGCCCAACGGTCCTCCATCACGGCTCGCATTCTTTCGTGCAATCCCGCGGGAAGAGAGATCCTCTCGCCCGAGCGGTACAGCGTAATCGTCTTCCGGATGTTGTCGACGACGACGCGACACGCGCCGCAACCCGCCAGGTGTTCCTGGAGCGCCCGGCAAAGAGCCGAGCGGGCGTTTCCGTCCACGTAGTCGTTCAGTGCACCCAGCAGTTCTTGGCATTTCACGGCACGTTTTCCATTAACGGTCGAGCATGGATCGCAATTGGCTCTTGCTCGCCAGCCCGGTGACCTGATCCACCACGGCGCCGTTCTTGAACACCTTGAGACTCGGGATCGCATTGATGCGGAACTGCGAAGCAAGATTCAGGTTCTGGTCGACGTTGACCTTGACGATCCGAACGTCCGGAAGTTCCGCGGCCAAATCTTCCAGCACCGGCGCCAGCCGTTGGCACGGCCCGCACCAGTCGGCGTAGAAATCGACGAGAACGGGCACGTCGGATTTCAGAACGACGTCGGGAAAATCGGCTTCGTCGACGTGGCGAACCAGTGGCGGTGTTTGTTGCGTGGACACGTCTTCTCCTTTGTGTATTGGTGCAAGTGTCTCTTGGCCCGACCGAGCCCCCAGATAGCAGCCCGGCGTCGTTTTGCAGACCGCCAATGCCCCCACGGCGACGAGCAATCCCAAGGCGCCCAGCGCCGGCCCTATTGAGGCGAGCGACCGCTGCATGGCAACTCCTTTGCGGTTTTTGGTTTTCGATACACGGCTCTACCAGGAATGATGCCGCCGCTGCCGCGATTGGTTACAAAGCAGACGCCGGTCTGTCGGCGTGCAACCCTGTCTTCCGGCCAGCAACCCGGCCGCCTGCCGTTCTCCTCGCCCAAACGCCCCGGAACGCTTGTCTCCGCGAAATCGCAGTGCTATCATGCACTTCACCTGCTCGCCGGGCCCCCTGCCTGCCCGATCTCTCAAACACAGGAGTCGCCGAAGTGGAAAATTCACGTCCCTCATTGACTCGCCGCAATTTCTTCAAGGGCGCCGCCGTAGCGACGGGCGCCGCCGTCGCCGCGCCTACCTGATTCCCTCCGGCGTGCTCGCCGCTGCCGGTCGGCCGGGGGCCAACGATCGCATCGGCATCGGCGCGGCATCGGCATCGGCCGCCAAGGCACGCGGCGACCTGCTGCGGCCGTGCTAGAACTCCAAGGCGCCCGGCTTCGTCGCCATCGCCGACGTGAATCTGCCCGGCGCGCGAAGACGTTCGCCGAGCAACACGGGGCGCGGCGTGTCAGGACTACCGCAAGCTGCTGGACCGCAAGGACGTTGACGCCATCATCACCGCCACGCCCGACCATTGGCGGGCGTTGATCTGCATCCACGCCTGCCAGGCCGGCAAGGACATCTACGCCGAGAAGCCGCTGAGCCTGACGATCCGCGAAGGCCGGCTGATGGTCGAGGCCGCTCGGCAAGTACAAGCGCATCTTCCAGGTCGGCAGCCAGCAGCGGTCGATGGCGGTCAACCGAGTCGGGCTGCGAGTTCATCCGCGACGGCGGGCTCGGCAAGATCAAGAAGGTGATCGTGATGAACTACCCCAGCCCCTTCTACTGCGGCTTGCCCGCCGAGCCGATTCCCGAGGGGCTCGACTGGGACCTGTGGTGCGGCCCGACCGCAGCCGGTGCCGTTCAACTCGCACTCTACGTGCCGCGCGGCAAGCCGGGCTGGATCTCCTTCCGGCCCTATTCCGGCGGCGAGATGACCGGCTGGGGGCGCACGGGCTTCGACCAGATCCAGTGGGCCCTGGGCATGGACGAGAGCGGCCCGGTCGAAGTCTGGACCGAGGGACACAAGTTCGATCCGCCGACCGATCACCAAGCCGGAGAAGAACACGCGGGCGCAACAAGATTTGCAGCGAGCCGAAGGTCTTTTTCCGCTACGCCAGCGGCGTGGTCGTGGAGCCGGGCAAGGGCCCGCCGTTCGGCGCGGTCTTCGTCGGCGAGAAGGGCAAGTTCACCATCGGCCGCGGCAAGCTCACCTCGGACCCGCCCGAGTTGGCCGAGGAGGTTCTGCGCGAGGCATGTCGACGAGAGCAACCGCGCACATCGAGAACTGGCTCGACTGCATGCAGAGCCGCGCAGCCCAACGCCGACGTCGAGATCGGCCACCGCTCGGCCACCGATCTGCCACCTCGGCAACATCGCCCGCTGGACCGGCCGAAAACTGCAATGGGACCCGGCAAAGGAGACCTTCCCCGGCGACGCCGACGCCGGAAGTATCTCGATCGCCACCGCCGCAAGGGCTACGAACTGCCGGAGACCGTTTAATCCTCACACGGAAGTACGATGCAAAAGAAAACCGTTCGCACCGGCATCGTCGGCTCGGGCTTTTCGGCCACCTTCCACTACGAGGCGCTGCACAAGGTCTACGGCACGAACGTCGAGGTCGTCGGCGTCCACTCGCATCGACCGCGACGGCGGCACGGCCTACGCCCAGCAAGCGCGGCATCCGCTTCTTCGACAGCCTCGACGCGCTGCTGGACGAGGTCGACGCGATCCACGTCTGCGTGCCGCCGATGGCCCACGAGCCGGTCGCCGTGGCCGGGCTGCGAGCGCGACAAGTTCGTCGTCTGCGAGAAGCCGCTGACCGGCTACTTCGGCGACGGCTCGAAGGATTTCCACTGGGACCGGGCCGACAAGCAGGCGGCCCTCGACGCGGCGCTGGCCAGCGTCGACCGGATGCTCGACGCCGAGAGCAGAGCAAGGGCCGGCTGCTCTACGCCGAGAACTGGGTCTACGCCCCGGCCGTCCAGAAGGAGCGGGAGATCCTCGAAAAGACCGGCGGGCAGATCCTCTGGATTCACGGCGAGGAGGCCCACAGCGGCTCGCACTCGGTCGACTACGCCTACTGCGGCCCGCTGCGGCGGCGGCGTGCTGATCGGCAAGGGCTGCCACCCGCTGACCGCCGCGCTGTACCTGAAGCGCGTCGAGGGCCGCGCGCGCGACGGCAAGCCGATTCGCCCCAAGACGGTTTCCGCCCGGACCCACGCCATCACGCGGCTGCCGGGCTTCCGCGACGAGGGGCACATCCGCTGCGACTACTACGACATCGACGACTTCTCGATGATGCACGTCGAGTTCGACGACGGCACGATCGCCGACGTGTTCGCCTCCGACATCGTGCTCGGCGGCATCCACAACTGGCTGGAGGTCTGCGCCAACAACCACCGCACGCTCTGCAACATCAACCCCAACACGGCGATGCAGACCTACAACCCGGTGGAGAAGAACTTTCGCGGACATCTACGTCGTCGAGAAGATCGGCACGAAGCAGGGCTGGGCCTGCACCTCGCCCGACGAAGATTGGTTCACCGGCTACCCGCAGGAGATCGAGGCGTTCTACCGCACGATCGCCTACGGCGAGCCGCCGGAGAGCGACAGCCTGCCTGGCCGCCGACGCCATCTCGACGATCTACAGCGCGTATGTCTCGGCCGGGAGACGAGGGGCAGCAGTACCAATCGAGACGTTCTGATCGTTTGGAAGAGGGCCAGGGTACAGTCGGACTTTCGGCGGCGTGAAGACAAGCGGGCTTGAGGTGTTGCGCTTGACAGCTACGCAGTCTACGTATACAAATACGTTAAATGCGTAAAAAATCGTTAATCACCGTTCTCTGGCCGAAAACCCGCCGGGCAGTGCTCGCAGCTACCATCATGCATCCGGAGAAGTGGTGGTTTCTTGCAAATCTCGCACGACATATCGGAGTCCCGCCCTCCAGTCTTCAGCGCGAGATGGACTCATTGGTTCAGGCCGGCATCCTGTTGCGAAGGCAAGAGGGAAAGCAGGTCTATTTCAAGCCTGATCCAAACTGTCCGATCCTGTGCGAACTCCAAGGCATAATGACGAAGACGTTGGGACTCGTCGACGTTCTGCGAGAAATTTTTGCGCCGTTCGGAGAATCGATCAAAGTCGCGTTTGTCTACGGGTCTCTTGCACGCTCCGAGGAGATTTCGGAAAGCGACGTGGATTTGTTGATTGTCGGCGGCATCACCCTGTCTGATCTCGCCGCGGCCCTTCAGACGGCCGAAGAGAAGCTCGGACGCCAAGTGAACCCGGTGCTCTTCTCGTCGGAGGAGTTTGCCAAAAGGTTGAAGCAGGGCCACCATTTCCTTAAGAGCGTCTTGGAAGGCGAAAAACTCTTCCTCTTTGGGAGCCAAGATGACTTGGCAGCAACTCGTCACATCGAACCGAGCTAAGACGCACAAGACGAGCAAGCAGGAGATCGACGGCTTGCGAGCGGTGGTCAGCCGTGATTTGAGAGATGCGTCGACGGTCGGTCTCTCGGAAGACCGCCGCTTCGCCACCGCGTACAACGCCGCCCTACAACTCGCGACAATGACAATCGCCTGCGCGGGCTACCGCGTCAGCGCAAAACAGGGTCATCACGAGAACACCTTTCTGGCCCTGGAATTGGCGATGGGGAATCAGGCAAAGAAGTTCGCCAGTTACTTCAACGCGTGCCGGAAGAAGCGAAACCTCGTCGATTACAACCTGGCTAACGTCGTCACCGAGACGGAACTCCAAGATCTTCTAACACAAGCAGCCAAATTTCAGACGCTCGTCGAAGACTGGATATTCGACAACTACCCACAGTTCGTGTAGAAGCGCGACGGGGCTTATTGCCCCGTCGTCTGCGGCGACCCGCTACGTCATCTGCCACACCGCCATTCGCAGCACGTCACCGAAGCCTTTCTGCGTGGTCAGCACGGCTGCCGGCTCGAAGCCGCAGTGTGTCAGGCAGTGCTGGCAGCGCGGATCGCCGCCGGGGCCGAGCCGGCTCCAGTCGGTCGCCTCGACCAGTTCGCGGTAGGTCCGGTAATGGGCGTCGCCCAACAGATAGCAGGGGCCGCGCCAGCCGCAGACGTTATAGGTCGGATTCGCCCAGGCGGCGCATGTCAGCTCTCGCTCGCCGCGGAGAAACTCCATGTAGATCGGCGAGGCCGTCAGCCGGAACCGCTGCAAGGTGGCCTTGGCGGCGCGGAACTTCGCGTGGACCTCGTCGCGGGTCATGAAAATGTCCGCCACGCCGCCCGCATCGGCGTTGCGGACCGCCGCGTAACTGAAGGCCGGCGAAATCATGAAGCCATCGACGTCCAACTCGCGCAGATAGTCGAACAGCACGGCGATTTCGTCCATGTCGGTGTCGCGGTAGACGGTCGTGTTCGTACAGACGATAAACCCGGCCGACTTGGCGGCGACGATGCCGCGGATCGCCTCCTCGAACACGCCGGGCCGCTCGACCAGGCGGTCGTGCGTCGCTTCCATGCCGTCGAGATGCACGTTGACCAATAGCCGGCTGCTGGGGCGAAAGCCGCCGATCTTCTTGGCCAGCAGCGTGCCGTTGGTGCAAAGATAGACGTGTTTCCGCCGCGAAATGAGGCTCTCGACCAGCACCTCGATGTCCGGGTAGATCAGCGGCTCGCCGCCGCAGACGCTCACGATCGGCGCCCCGCACTCGTCGGCCGCGGCCAGGCATTGCTCGACCGACAGCCGGCAGTGCATCGTGTCGGCGTATTCGCGGATTCGTCCGCAGCCGGCGCAGGAAAGGTTGCAGGCGTGCAGCGGCTCGAGCATCAAGACCAGCGGAAACTTCTTCTCGCCCGCCAAACGCTTGCGAAGCAAGTAGGAGGTCATCGAGCGGGTTAGCGAGAATGGAAAACGCATAGGGGCAACGTCAGGGATTGCGAATTGGAGACACGAACTCGCCGCTTGCGGTTTCGCAGCGATCCTGCCGATCCGGTTCGACCTTCACCGCCCAATTCGACAACGCCAGCAGCGGGAAGTAGATCGGATAGTAATGATACCGCAGGTAGAACACCCGCGGGAAGCCGGTGCCGGTGAACTCGGCTTCGTCCCAGGTGCCGTCGCCGTTCTGCATCGTCATCAGGATAGCGGATGCCGCGGACGACGGCCGGATGGCGCTCCATTCCGGCGGCCAGCAAGCCCAGGATCGCCCAGGCGGTTTGCGAGGCGGTCGGCGTGCCCTGGCCGCGAAGATGCGGCGACTCGTAGCTGTCGGGCGATTCGCCCCAGCCGCCGCAGGCTTGCTGGTGGAGCCAGCAGCCAATTGGCCGCCGCCACGATGGCCGGATCGTCGACCGGCACGCCGACGGCCGCCAGCCCGGTGATCGCCTGCCAGGTGCCGTAGATATAGTTGACGCCCCAGCGGCCGAACCAACTGCCGTCGGCGTTTTGCTGGCGACGAATGTAAGCGATGGCCCGATCGACCGCCGGCTCGCCCCGCCGATGCCCCAACTGCCCGAGGGCTTCCAGCACGCGGCCGGCCAGGTCGGGCGTGCTGGGATCGATCATGGCGTTGTGGTCGGCGAAGGGGACGTGGCAGAGGAACTCGGCGGTCGTTGTTTCGATCGAACGCCCCCCAGCCGCCGTCGCGGTTCTGCATCGCCAGCACCCAGCGAAGGCCGAGATCGATTGCCGACACGCGTTCGTCCGAGTTGCGGTCACGCGCCGTCGTTCTTCCACTTGTAGACCGGCACAGCGGACAGTCCATTTTCGCTTGCGGGGCCAAAGGCAGCGGAGTCAAAGGGGACAGTCCCCTTTTCGCTGAGACGAAAATTGGGACAGTCCCCGGCCAGATGCAGTTCGGGCGGCAAGGCGCCGCGTGCCGCCGGAGCGCCGGCAAATTGCGTTTGCAGGGCCATCAACACCATGCCGTGTCGTCGTTGTCGGGATAGAAGTCGTTGGCGTACTCGAAGGCCCAGCCGCCCGGCTCGGCATGGACGGTTTCGGTCCAATCGCCCCGCCGCTTGATCTGCCGATCCAACAGCCAGCCGATCGCCTCGCGCATGGCGGGATTGTCGGGCTGCACGCCGCTGGCCGCCAACGCCCGGACCGCGATTGCCGTATCCCACACCGGCGATTTGCACGGCTGGAGCCGCGCCGTACCCGCCGTCTCGTCCTCGATCACCAGCTTCTGCAATTCCTCGCGGCAATACTGCATCTCGGGGCTATCGTCGGGATAGCCCAGGCATTTCAGGGCGATGATGCTCCAAACCATCGGCGGATAGATCGCCCCGAGGCCGTCACTGCGGTCGAAGCGAATCCGCATCCAGCGCTCGGCGGCGGCCAGGGCCTTGCGGCGAAACGGCAGCAACCGGCGACGCTGGCACCACTTGGCCAGGCGGTCGATCGTGCGGAAGAAGCGGTCCCAACTCAGCAGTCCCGTGCCGCCCGACAGGCCGGGGCAACGCAGCGGCGACCAATCTTCCGGCTCGCGCAGGAACAACTCGCGGATGCCCAGCCGCGGCTCGATCCGCCGCACCGGCCGACACGCCGAAATGATCGACAGCGGCACGATGATCGTCCGCGACCACGCGCTGACCGCATAAAGACTGATCGGAAACCACTTCGGCAACAACACCACCTCCGGCGGAACGGCCGGGCATTGCTCGTAGGAAATCTGACCGAGCAGGGCCAGGTAGAATCGCGTGAAGCTGTTCACCGCGTCGGCCCCGCCGTGGGCCAGAATCGCCTTGCGGGCGCGCTGCATGTACTCGGCGTTCGGGCTGTGGCCGGTCAGCTTCAGCGCGAAATACGCCTTCACGCTTCCGCTGATCTCGATCGCGCCGCCGGGATACATCGCCCAGCCCCCTTCGGGAAGCTGCTTCTCGATGAGGTAGGCGGCGCAGCGGCGGGCAAACTCCGCCTCCTCGCGGCCGAGAAACGCCAGCAGCAGGATCGTCTCGCTCTCCAGGATCGTGTCGCCTTCCAGTTCGGCACACCAGGAGCCGTCGGCGGCCTGCTGGGCCAGCAGCCATTGCCGCGTCTGATGGATCGCCCGGCGAACCGGCGTTCGCAACGACTCCAGGGCGTCCACAGGCTCGGCCGCGGCGATTCTCTCCGAATCGTCTTGATGCTGGCAAAGGCAAGACGTATCTCTCTTGGCCAGAACTCATGGCATCCGTCTCCAGGCGTCTGACGCAATCCCCTCACTCGCCGGCGTTAGGAGGGCGATGGGAATGGAGGAGGTTGTCGGGGGAATCTCCCGAAACAGGACGGCGTCTTCCCGACAACCTCCTCCGTCCCCCACCCTTACTCGCCGGCGTTAGGAAAGCGCGAGCGGGACGCTACAATCTACGCCCGTAGCACCCGACCGACAAGAGCAGTCTACCCACCGAGGGGCCCCGTGCCCAGGAGTTCGTAAATTGGGCCGTCTGGGGTGAGTGTGCTGGCGAAGAGCGTGACCTTGCTCACGGTCATCCGGCCGGCCGCAAAATCGGCCTGCTGCTGGAGCAGGCGTCCTAGTTCGGCGATGCCAGAGCCCGCGCCGCGGACCCGGCCGATTGTCAGATGGGGCTGGAACCGCCGATGTTCCTCGCGGTAGCCCAGTTTCGCCAACGCGGTTTCGACGCGGTCGTGCAGCACGACCATTTGCTCGGCCCCCTCGCCCGCGCCAAGCCAAACCGTGCGCGGCCGTGCGGCCTGGGGAAACGCCCCGGCGCCGCGAACGTCCAACTCGAACGACTCGACCTCCGCCGCCCCGCGGGCCGTCGCTTGGCACACCCGGGCGATCTCCTGCTGAGGCACGTCGCCCAAGAACTTGAGCGTCAGGTGCAGATTGTGCGGCTCGACCCATTTCACGTCGGCCGATGCCCCGGCCAGCGCGGCGATCAATTCCCCCGCGCGGCGGCGAATCGGCTGCGTGATCTCGACGGCGACGAAGGTGCGAAGCGTCTTCTTCATGGGAAATGGACTGGCATTACGTATTCCGCGCCAATCGAGCGGCATCGCCAGAACGCCCCGCGACCGCTTTCAGCCCGATCGCCGCATCGTCAGGCGCTCTGCAACGCTTGGCAGCATACCAGAGGGTGACCAACGTCAGCAAGGCGGCCATCGAGAGGAACATCGTCGGATACGGGGGCAGGCCGAGCGGCTCGCTGTACTCGAGGATGACCCCGACAGTCGGGGATGCGATCAGCAGGCCAAGATCCCATGCCGCCAACAAGAGGACGGTCGCCAGACCGCGATTCTCCGGCGGGAAGGCGACGCTGCCCGCCGCCACGACCGCCGGCCATAGAATGGCGTGCGAACAGCCGAAACCGACCGCCGGCAGCGCCAATTGCCACTCGGAGTGGACCAAGGGGAAGATCGCGATGCTTGCGGTCATGCCGGTCATGCCCAGCAGAATGATGCGTCGCGCGCCGAATCGCTCGGTCCAGCGCCGCGTCGGCACGCGGACGGCGACCGCCACGATGCAGTAGACAAGGAAGAACAGGCCGATCCGGGGGATGCCTTGCTCCATGGCATAACTCCGCAGGAACGTGCCCGGCAGTCCGAGCGCCATCCCCATCGTCACTCCGATCACCAGAATGACGCCGGGACTGTGGCGGCGCACGATGGCCAGTAGCGAGGATTCGCCGCGAACGGTCGGCGGCTCGCCGGAACGCGGGTTGGTGCAAGGGCGGGCGAACGCAGGGTGAGTGATCAGGGATGAATGATGAGGGACCGGCGATGAGCGATGAGCCGATACCCCTGAACCCTGAACCCCGCACGCGGAACGCTCGCCGCGGGTGGCCCCCCACGCGAACGGCAGGGCGAGCAGCCCGAGCAATGCAGCGATGATGAACATCTCGGCAACCTGCGCGGCAGCGATGCTGACCGAGCCGAACAGCAGATCGCCCACGAGGGTGCCGGCCACGATGCCGACGAAACCTCCCGTGCCCAGCATTCCAACCATCTCGGCCAGGCGATCGTTGCAGGTTCGCATCGAGACGAAGGTCATCGAGCGCCGCCGGCGGCGGCCACGGCGCAGCAGTAGCAGATGCGGAGCAAGTAGATGGCCGCGCCTGTGTGGCTGGCGACGGCCAGATGAGCGGAGCAGGTGACGGAGAACAGCAGCAGCGACGCCAGCCACAGCCGGCCCGCGCCGTAGCGGTCGATCCACGAGCCCAGGAACAACCGCATCGCAAGACTGCCGACCATTCCGACCCCCACGATCCAGCCGAGGTGAAATTCGGTTCCGCCCAGCAGGGTGACGAAGTCGGCGTAGCGGTACAGCAGCGATACGGCTGCCGCGATCAGCAAGTTTGCCAGATACGCCAGCCAAAACCGTCGATCGTAGGCGGCAGCCTGTTCGGCCGCGCAGGGCTGTTGCGACTGGCGAGGTTGTATCGGAACATCGGATTGCCTGCGGCGAGGACGTCGCGGCGGGCGAGCCGTAGGTGTGGCAACGGGAGTCATCGAAACCAAGGATGCGGTGTTAGCCGATCTTCCAGTTGGAATTGGGAAAGTTGCGGAGATGTCGCACTCTTGGCAGAGTGCTTCAGCGTCGCAGCGACACTTCCGCTTCATGGGGTCGGCAGTACGACTACCGCCCTAACCTAGACGACCGACGCACAAGCTCGGACGTTGACGCCCGCGCTCCGTCAGTCGGGGGCAGCGAGAATCTGCCCGCGAATTCGTGACCAGCAGCCACGCACACGACGAATATCGCGCAAGCCCTCTTGCGCTGCACGGCAACCTCTGAAAGGCCGTTCATAGCCGCATTCTCCTAAGCAACTGCCGCTTCCTGTCCCCGGGAAGCAAGTTTCCTATTCTACACAACGGCCGCAGCCGTTTCCAGACGGACTTTCAGGTAATCGGCCAGTGCGAAAGACGTCTTTTCCTGCAAAAAAGCCGCCAAAGGCACGGTTTTTGCCGCAATTGGCGGAAAAATCTTCCGCCGATCTCCGCCAAGTAGACATTGGCCCGATCGACCGTTCCGGAGGGTTTCGGGCGAACGCCGCGCACCGTCGTCAGCAATTCCACGAGCTTCTTCGATCGGTACATCGCGGCGTGGCGCACACCTGATATACCGCACGCGGCCGCATTCAACACTAACCCGAAGTGCAAGCGAGGGACGGCAACACATTCCCTCGCTCCCTCGCTTGCGCTTCGGGTTAGTGTAACCACTGAGTGAATGCGTCAATCTTGGCCGCGAGCGGTATACGTCGGCTACACACCACGCCCCTTTGATGCTAGAATCCCGAGAGCTTCAGATACGGCGGCGTTTTGCGGCATGGCAGCGACCGCGAAGCACTCACGAAGCGAGGGGGACGGAGGAGATTGTCGAGAGCGCGTCTCGCAGGTGTATGGCGTCTTCTTCGACAACCTCCTCCGTCCCCTTACCGAAAGCGATCATGACGCCAATCGATAAGACATTGGTTACGGTGGCCACCTACAACGAGATGGAAAATCTGCCGCCGCTGGTCGAGGAGATCTTCCGCTACGCGCCGCAGGCCGACCTGCTGGTGATCGACGACAATTCGCCCGACGGCACCGGCCGCTGGTGCGACGAGCGCCGGACCGGCGAGCCGCGGATCGCCTGTCTGCATCGCCCGGGCAAGCTCGGCCTGGGCACCGCCACCATCGCCGGCATGAAGTACGCCATCGAGCACGGCTACCGCTACGTGTTGAACATGGACGCCGACTTCAGCCACCAGCCGAAGTATCTGCCCGCGCTGCTGGCCGGCATGGAGCCGCCCGACCGGCCCGCCGGTCGACGTGATGATCGGCTCGCGGTACGTTCGCGGCGGCGGCGTCGAAGGCTGGCCGCTGAAACGCCAGCTGATGAGCCGCGCGGTGAATCTCTACGCCCGGACGTTGCTCGGCTTGCGGCCGAAGGATTGCAGCGGCGCCTTTCGCTGCTATCGCACGGCGACGCTGGCCAGGCTCGATTTCGACGGCGTCCGCAGCCGCGGCTACTCGTTCCAGGAAGAAATCCTCTGGCGCCTCAAACGCGCCGGCGCCCGGCTGGCCGAAACGCCGATCATCTTCATCGAGCGCCAACACGGAGTGTCGAAAATTCACTCCGGCGAAGCCCTAGCGGCGCTGCGCATCCTCTTTGCGCTCGGCGTGAAGAATTGGCTGCGATGCGGCGGGTAGCGGGAACGCTGAGAAGTCGATGTGCCAATAGCCGGGAGTCAACGACTGCCGGAATGGCGCATAAGTTCCTGGTTATTCGGGCTGTTCGCCTGCCTTCGGCTTGGCCTTCGCGCGCGCCCTTCGGTTTTGCCTTTGACTTGCCTTCTTCGGCTTCGGCTTCTCCTTCGCCTCGGCCTTCGCTTTTCCCTTTTCCGCGGGCTTCGGGCGGCTTGATCTTAACGACCGGCTGCTCCGGCGGCTCGCTCGACTTCTCCGGCGCGAGGCCGCTGTCGACCAGCATGTAGCCGGCCCAGAAGAACGGATGGCTCGCCTTGCGGCGCTTCGTCGGTCGGCAGATGTTTGATGCGCGGCTCGCCGCTGAAACTCACCTGCGAATCCATCGCCAACAGCACCGCCCGCTGCCAGGCGTCCGACGCCGGACCGTCGGGAAGCTCCTGGACGAACTCGCGCACCAGATCGAAGCTCGTCTGCCCGCCGGTCCGCCAGCGGCTCAACAACAGCGTCCGCGCGCCGTTGGCCATCAGCCCGCAGACCGAGAGGAAGACCTCGTTGCCGGGCAGCGACGCGGTGCAGGCGTTTCAGTCCGTCTTCGGCGGCGGTGTGGAAGCCGGGGAGGATGACCACATCGGGCCCGCCCCAGGGCAGCGCCAGCCAATCGGCCAGCGTGGCGCCGGCCTTGCTCTTGTCCAACGGCGCTAAGACCCAGCCGTACGGATTCTGGTCGGAGAGCACCAGGTCGTCGAAGACGATCAAGCCGTTGGAACAACGTGCCGTAGATCGAGGAGGGGGCGGGCGAGGGCGGGTGAAGCGCCACGGCCCCGTTGACCACGCCGGCGAAGCTGCTCGAAGGCCGCCTTGGCCGCGCCTGCGGCGTCGCGCGGATAGAGCTTGCCCAGCACCACCGCCGTATTGCCCCGCCGCGATTGCGGGCTCGGCCCCTGCGGCGTGCAAAGCGAAAGCGTCGGCGCATAGCGAATGTGGAACCGCGAGATCAACGACTGCGGCTCGTCCGTCCACCGTCACCTGCAGCGCCTCGAACGGCAGGTACCAGAGAATGCCGTCGGGCACGACGATCAACTCGTCGAACGTCTGGCTGAAATCGGCGGGCGAATCCTTCAGCAGCGTCGTCAAGACCTGCTTGCCCGCCTGCCGCCATTTCTCGTCGCCGAGTTCCTTGACGGTCAGTTCGTGGTTTTGTCCGAACTGGCCCATGTCGCGGAACATCGCCTGCATTTGCCGCAGCAACGTGGCCGCCGAGGCGACCCGCCACGACTTGCATTGTTCGTTGTTCAAGAGGAACCCGTACAATTGCCGGTTGGCGGCGAAGAACGCCAACACCGCGTGCTTCTTCGGCAGCGATTTCTGCACGTCGGCCAGGCTGCGCAGCGGCGGAAAGACCAGCTCGGCCGGCTCGCGCCGCACGGCAATCTCGCGCAAGATCGCCTCCTGCTGCGTCGCCGATGCCCGCCAGTGCGGCCAACTGGTCCATCTGCTCCTTGGCGGCCTTCTGATCGTCGGCCACCAGCGGCAACTTGCCCAATGCCTCGCGGATCGACTGCGAGCTTCGCGAAAGCCGCTCGTACTCGGGGTAGCGCGCCAGCATGTCCTGCCGCTGCAACATCGCCTGCGGCGGCAATTGCCCCGGCGGGGCTTCGAGAATCCAACGCAACGATTCCAGCCGCCCGCCGAACTCGAGCGAATTGAAGAACCGCCGACGCCGCGTCCGCTCGGCAACGTCCAACGAGGTCTGCACGTCGCGGATGCCTTGCCGCTCCATCGTCGCCTCGAACCAGTGGTCCATCGCCTCAGGCTGCGGCGTGGTCGAGCGCGGCCAACGACTCCATCGGATCGAGAGCCCAATCGGTCGGCTGCGGATCGCGGAGCACGTCGGCGAACAGTTCCAGGGCCGCGTGCGGCGTGACGTCGCCGTTCGTATAGAGCCCGTCCGCCAGACCGATTTGGAACAACCACAGCGAGCCGTGACGCATGTAGCCCATCGCCGCCGAGAGCGCCGCGTTGCCCTCGGCAATCTGCTTCTGCTGGTAGGCCGCCAGGGCGGTAAGATAGTGAGAACGTGCGCCGATCCGACCGCTGCCCATCGTTCGCTTGCCGATGGTGAAGCGGGCCTGATCGAGCATGGCGACGGCCTTGCGGGTCTCGCCCAGCACGGCGTAGTTCTCGGCGGCACAGAGCAGCAGCGAGGTGCGAACTTGCCGCGGCGCCTTCACTTTCGCCCATTGAACCGCCGCCTCCAAGGGCGGATATAGCCCCTTGCGGTTTGCCACCAGGTGGGTGATCGTGCCGTAGCGAAACGCCTCTTCCAGAACGCCGTAATCGGGGAACCACGGATAGGAGGAATACTTGTTCATCGCCGCGAACGTCGCCTCGTCGAAGCACTTCGCCGCCGTGGCGTAATCGCCGCCCTTCAGCGCCAGCCGCCCCAGCTCCAGCAGGACGACGCAGGTCATCGGGTGGTCGAACTCTCCGGCGGCCAACTCGGCGCGGCGATGTAGGGGACGGCCTGCTCGTCTCTTCCGCTTGCCAGCAGCGCCAAGCCGTGCTCGGCGTCGATCCACGCACCGACCAGTGGTTTGGCAGTCCGACCGGCCGCGAAAGCGCGATCGCCACCGCGTTGCTCAACTCATCGTACTTGGCGACCGGTCCCAACAATTCCGCGCGGCGCCGCAGGGCCAGCGTCGTGCAACGCACGATCTCGTGCGGCGTGATCGGATAGCCGAACGGCTGTTGCACCGCGGCGTTCATCTTGGCCGTCATCTTGGCGTCGGTGAACGATTGGATGATCTGCTCATCGTGGCGGTAGCGGCCCAGCTTGGCATGTCGCGTCGAGGCCCCCCAGGGGACGACCGCCCGCGCCGCCGGCTGCGCGGGCGTGATCGACTGCTCGAACTGCACCTTCATCATCCAGTCGGGGAATCGCTTGTAGAGCCGCAGGGCGTTGGAATAGTGCAACATCGCCTGGTCGTAGACGCCCATCTGGTAATAACACTCGCCGCACATCGTCTCGTAGCAGATCGAGTCGATCCAGAGCGATTGCGGCGTCTTGATCGCGCCTCGCAACTCGGACTGAAACGCCTTCAGCGCGGTGCGATAGTCGCCGTCGTAGAACGGTACGAAGGCTTTGTAGTAGGTGAGGCTGGGCGTCATCCGCGGCAGCCGCCGGATCGTCGTCCCGTTTGCCGGACGCTGGACGACAGGCGCCGTCGGCGACGGAGCGCTGAACGTCGTGGCGACAAGAATCGTGGCAACAAGAATCGTGGCGACAAGAAATGCCGTCAGCAGTCTTCGGATCATGGCCTTGCTCCTTCGTTCCCCGAAACGGCGCCCCCGCCATCACCCTTTGATCTTACGTCGCCGCCGCCCAGTTTGCCAGCGAAAGGCGGCCACAACCGCAAGGTCGCCCATCGGCCGTTCGTAGTCCCGCCTTCAGCCAAAAGCTCTGTAGGGAACACCCTCTGCGGCGTCCGGCGCCACGGAACGGGACGGAGCCCGTTCCCTACACATTCGTCACCGGAATGTCACCCTGGCTTGAACCAGGTCCAGAAGATCGGCTGAAGCCAGAATTACGAACGTTGGCCGTTGCGCACCAGTGGGACCTCGATTCCCCCCTGAAGTCTTAATATGCGACGTTTGCACAGCCTGGCAAATCTGCGGCGACATTGCCGGACTTTCCGCGAAAACCAATTCTGCCGGTCGTAGCGACCGATGTTGATGACTGACCCGACTGTATTCTGCCCCTTTTCTTCCGAAGGAGATAGGCGATGCGCGTTTTCGTACCCGCGACGATCTTGTTGCTAACGATGGCGTTGCCGGCCACCAGCCGGTCGGCCCCTCCGGTGCAAGTCCCCGAGACCATCGATCGACCGCTGGTCAGCGGCGATTTGGCCGACGACGCAGCCGTCGAAGGGCAACCCTGCGACGGCCAATGTGAGCCGGGGCTGCTGGCCTCGGTCTTCGGCCGCTTTCTCAACCCCAGCGAGTGCGATCCCCATTGGAGTTTCAACGCTGAAGCCGTCGCCCTGCAACGAACGAGCACCCGCAACCAGACGCTGTTTAGCGAAGCCTCGACGCTGACCGCCCCGCCCGAACTGCTGAACTCCCGACACCTCGACTTCCCGACCGCGTTGGGATTCGAACTCGGCGCGGTCCGCCGCGGTCCGTGCGGCTGGGAGTGGGAGCTCGGCTATTTCCAGATCGACGGTTGGAACGCCAATTACACGTCGACGGGCGATTCGTCCTTGATAGCCGACGCCTCAGGAGGCGGTATCGCCGTGGTCGACGGCGAGGCCCATTACAAGTCTGCCATCCATCTTGCCGAACTCAACCTGCGGCGGCAGTGGTACGACGGATTGACCCTGTCGGTCGGCTTTCGCGCCGGTGAACTGGACGAGCTATATTCGGCTTACGGCACTTACAGCGGCGCCGGCCCTATCGCTTCGGCGCCGATCAGCCTGAATATCAACACCTACAACTACCTCTACGGCTTCCAGACCGGCGCCGATTACGAGTTTTACAACATGGGCGGTCCGTTGAAGATCAGCGCATTGTGCAAAGCCGGCATCTACGGCAACTCGGCCACTCAAAGCTCGCGCCTTATCGAAGGAAATCTCGATGAGCCGCAAAAGATCGATCAGACTCTTGCCGCTCATCGCTATCAAGCGGCGTTCATGGGCGAGGCCGGCGCCGTGGCCACCTACCAGGTGACTTGCCATTTGTCGTTGCGCGCCTCTTGCCAGGCGGTGTGGATCGAGGGAGTGGCCTTGGCCCCCGAGCAGATCAGCGAGACCCTCTACGACAGCGGCCTCACTTCGATCGACACCCACGGCGGCATCTTCTACTACGGCGGCGGACTCGGCGCGGAACTGAAGTTCTAGCAACGTCTCCCCTCTCCCTTTGAAAGAGGGGCAAGGGGTGAGGGCATCGCGGCCGATGCGGCAAAGAAGATCTCGGGTTGGGGTGGCAGTTGCACTGCCACCCCTTTCTATTGATCCGCCTCCTCCACCGAGTTCTGCGTGCCTCCGTGGTGCCTTTCCAGTTCGATCCCCAGCAATTCCACCAGCGGCCGGGCGAACTTGCGGAACTCGGCGGCGGGCATCGCCCAGGTGTCCCAACGCGGCGAGATCGGCCGCGCGTGCCCGGCGTAATCCGCCAGCGGCACGGCGATGAATCCATAAAGATTGCCGCGAAACTCGAACAGTTCCTCGGCCGGCAGCGGCGCCCGATCGCCCAGCACGTCGTAGGCGAAGACGAACAGCCCGCGGAAACCGGGCCCGAACAGCGTCTCCCACTGGGCCAAGCTCCGCAAGTCGTCCCGGGTCGACCAGTTCTTCCAGTACTGCTTTTGCACGTCGCCCGACGGAAACCGCCGGCCTTTCACGTCGACCAGCCACGTCTTCTGCTCGGCCGCCGAGACGATAAAGTCGAGGCTTTTGATCGAGGCCCCGTTGCTCATCAGGCTCCGCTTGGCCTCATCGACCGCCACGTACGGCACGCCCCGCCGCCGCAAAAACTCCTCAAACGCCGCTTCGTAGTGGTTGTCGCGGTTGGCCATGGGGGAGGGGCCAGGGATCAGGAGCTAGGGGTCAGAAATGCCGCTTACGGCTTCGCAACGGCACTCGGGATGCGTACGGAGCACATTCTCTTCACATTCCCGGATCATCTCCTGCAACTCTTCGGCCGACGTGTTGCTCTTTCCGTGCGTGTCGAGCACCAGCACGAACTCGACGTTCATCGGCTTCTTCGAAAATCGCTGCGAGCTGACGCGATAGCGCTTGTAGCCCTGCATCACCAGCGAAACCTCGCCTCGGGCGACGTTTGCCTGCAACATGGCGTCCAGGGGGATCGTGCCATCCGTGCTGTAACTGGTGAGAACGTATCGGGCGTTCATCGCATCCAGCAACCGCCGATACGCCCAGCTCGCCTCTTCCCGATAATTGTACGCGCTGCGGCGCTCGCTCCGCCAATCGAGGCGAATCGCCGCCTTCGTTCCCCGCGTGATCTGCTTGCTCAACGCCGGTTTGTCCCAAAGAGCGACGCTGTTCAACACGTGATAATTGCTGCCGTAGGGATGCTGATTGTAGGGCGGATCGAGGTAGGCGATTTCGACCTCCTCCGACGCAAGCCGCTCGGCCAGCGTTTGGGCATCCTCGCGGAAGACCAGATTCTCCCGGCCATTGTCGTGGAATACCGGCGCGTCAAGCCGCAAATCGGTGGCGATGCGGTAGAGCGCCGTCTTCGTCTGACCACCCCAGCCGTTATGAAAACCCTTGAACACGCCGCTAGTGTTGCTGCGGTAGCACGCCTGATAGACCAGCGGCGCCAGCAGGCACGCCTCTTCGACGTCGCCGAGCCGGCCGCCGTCCTTCCAAGCGGCGATTTGCTCGCGGATGGCGTCGATCCGCATCCCGTTCTTGCGCATGTAGAACATCCGGTCGGCGCGAATGTCGTATTGCTCGTCGTCACGCGGGCAGAGATGTTCCGTCACCCAGCCGACCTTCGCCGGCAGCCGGTTCAACCGGTCAATCGCTTCTTCGTAGCCGCCCAACGCCGCCAATTCCGGCGGCCGATTGCAGGCAATATAGCAACGGTTGATCGCCTGGGCGTAGGGCTCCCAATCGTTCGAGAGCACGCGATAGCCCAGCAGTTTCGCCATCCGCGACACGACGCCGCTGCCGGCAAAGAGATCGAGGAACGTCCCCGTCCTCGCCGAAGTGCGTTGGATCGCCTCTTCGATCAGCTTCAGCAGTTTTCGCTTGTTGCCGATGTAGGGGATCAGTTGGTTGAAGAGGTATTCCGACGTATGTGCCGCCGCATGATGCTTCCGGTCGTAAGCCGTTCGCGGGGCAGTCATAGCCAACCTTCATGGGCCTTCCGAGGCATCAGCGGAGCGTTTCCCAGAGTTTGTCGTAGGTCAGGCGTCGCCGAATGACGTCGCGCGAGACAACGAACTCCCGCGAGAGGTAGCTTTCTACCGCGTCCCTCGCAACGTCAGAATCGGTCTTCACCGTAAGCCCCTTGGATTCCGCCAAGGCTATGGCCGCGTGAAAACGTTCGACAAGTGACGACGGCGGCACGAGAATCAATCCGGCGAAGGCGTAAGCCTGAAACTCGAGCTTTCCATAGTCCTTTTCGCCGATCTCGTTGCAGATGACGCCCTTCCACTGCGCAATGTCCGAGTACTCTAATTGAGAATAGACTTCCGCGTGCAACTCGCGATGTCCCGCTTCATGGGCCAGACTGAACCGATACCGCCCGGGAAAATCTTCAAAAACCGCTTCATCGACGCAGATTTGCCGCATGTCGCTGCGACAGCATCGAATCAATGTCGTAAGCTCGGTGGATTCCCGGAATTGGAACAATGTCGATTCCGAGCTGGAATTCGACGATTGCTTCGATGGGGACGGGAATCTTGCGCGACGGATGATGAGTGGACAAAAATCCTTCGGCGGCGTGTCGCAATACATGATCCGGCAAGTACGGTACGGAGATCGACATGATACTTCCCTGCACGAATCTCTACCGGAGAAGACTCAACTTCTGCGAATCAACTCGGCGAGTTCATCGAGCTTTTCCGGCGAGACGGGTTGTCCGCGCAGAGTTCTGAATAGAACCGGCAGCTTCTCCACAAGTTCTGGCGTCCGTCAAAAGATCACGAGGTATTTCACCCCGTGCCGCGGCGGCAACGTCGAAAAGCTCCATCCACTCTTCGGAACCTTCCTGCAAGCCCAGGGCCCGCGCGTATTTTTCGATCTGTTCGTGACTTTGAGGTGGCGGATACAAGCCCCGTTCGAGCCGGCTGTAATTGCCCGGGTCGAAGTGGTTCTGGAGACAGAAATCTCGCAAGGTCAACCCTCGCTTCGCTCGAAGTCTTCTCAGAAGTTCAGAAAAAGCATTCATTGGGGTTTCCCTTTCCCTACGAGTTAGCGGTGAAAAGGGGGAGCTTGTTGCTCCTGTTGTATTCATTGTACAACACGCACAACATCTGTCAAGTGCGAATTCCCAGAAGGCTTCTTACGACTTCAACCACGCCGGCCGCGTCACCGGCCAGCGGGGCGTCCTGCTTCTCGCCGGTCTGCAAATCCTTCACCTGGCAGACGCCGCGTTGGAATTCGTCGCCGCCGGCGATCAGGGCGATGCGGAAGCCGCGGCGGTCGGCGTATTTCAACTGCTGGCCGAGCTTCTTCGCGTCGGGAAACACCTCGACACCGATGCCCGCCGTGCGCAGCGCGGCCGCCAGACGCAGATAGTCGTGCAGGCGGTCCTTATCGAAGAATGGGATCAGCACCGGGGCGGGCGTGGAAATCTTCTCGACCATGCCAAGCTCTTCCATCGCCGCCAGCAGCCGGTCGAGCCCCAACGAGGCGCCGATCCCCGGCAACTCCTGCGACGTGAACAGACCGGCCAGGTTGTCGTAGCGGCCGCCCGAGCAGACGCTGCCGATGCCGGGCAGGGCGTCCAAAAACGTCTCGAAGACCGTGCCGGTGTAGTAATCGAGCCCGCGGGCGATCGACAGATCGAGCCGCAGTCTCCCGCCAGGCACTCCCGCCGCCGCCGCGCCGTCAAGCACCTCCTTGAGCTTCGCCACGCCAGACAGTCCGATTTCGCTGCCGGCCACCAGCGGCTCGACCTGACGGAGCATCTCGTCGTTCCCGCCGGTGATTTCGGAGAGTTGCAGAACCTGCCGCGCCTGCTGTTCCGTTGCACCGGCCGCGGAGACCATCTCCTCGGCCACGGCCGCCGGGCCAATCTTGCCGAGTTTGTCGAGTGCCCGCAGAATGGCCGTTGAGCGATCGGAAAGGCCGAGCCGCTCAAGCAAGCCCGAGAGGACCATGCGGTTGTTGATGCGGATGGTGAACTCGCCGAAACCGATCGCGCGGAACAGGTCGTGGATGACCAGCGTGGTTTCGATGTCGGCGGCGATCGAGCGGGTGCCGATGGTGTCGAAATCGCACTGCATGAACTCGCGGTAGCGGCCTCGCTGCGTGTTTTCGCCCCGCCACACCGCGGCGATGTGATACCGCTTGAAAGGAACGCCCAATTCGTTGGCATGTTGTGCGACAAACCGTGCCAGCGGCACGGTCAGGTCGAACCGCAACCCGACCCAACGCCCGCCGTGGTCCTCGAACTTGTAAAGCTGCTTGTCGGTCTCCTCGCTCCCCTTGCCGGCGAGGATATCGAGGTATTCGAGGGCCGGCGTGTCGATCGGGCTGAATCCGTAGGAACGATAGACCCGGCGGGCCGTGTCGATCAGCCGCTCGCGCGGAATCATGATCTCCGGCGGGTAATCGCGGAAGCCCTTCAACGTGCGGGGAGTAATGCGTGCGGGTTCGGTCACGGGAGGAGGGATCAGGGGTCAGGGGCTAGGGATTAGGGATTGGAAACGAGGGGTGGCGGTTCACCGCCCACTGTAACCGCTTGCGGTTTCGCACTGCGAATGTCCCCGCCGTCGCGCGGCCCGAGCACCACCTCGGCGTATTCCTCGATCTGCTCAGGCGTCTCCCAATAATGCTCGTACACCCAATGGTCGTCGTACTCGCAGTCGTCCGTGGTGTAGTCGCGGCAAATCTGGGGCCGGCTGTCGTAAATGTCGCAAAGCTGATCGTCGCGGAGGTGCTTGCAGCGGTTATGGACCAGCAAATACCAACACCCCTCTTCGGTGAAGATCGCCGCTCCTTCGTGCAGCAGGTACCAGCGCATATAGTCGAAGTCCTGCCAATCCGTGGGCTTGTCGATCGGCAGCGCGAAGTAGCGGCAGCACTTGGCCGGACAATGCGTGCAGAGGACTTCGCCCGGCCGAAGGTCTTCCCGCCGCATCTTCACGCGGCAGACAGCCTTGGCCATCGTCTGCGGGGTATCGGCGGGCATAAAGTCACTCCATTTTGTCATCTGGTTGCTGACATTTCAGCGTAACAAACGGGGATGGATGGGAGAAGGGGGGTGCCATCGCGATGCCTTGCCCGGTATCATTATCGGAATGAATCGCACGGTCCTTATTCTACGCCATGTGTCTCAGGAGGCGGCCGGCACGCTCGAAACCGCCTTGACCGCCGCCGGCTTGCAGGTTCGCTACGTCGATCTCTTCAGCGAAGTGCCCCAGCGGTTGCCGTTGGACGAGGCGTCGGGACTGGTGGTGCTCGGCGGGCCAATGAATGTCGACCAGGTCGATCGATATCCGTTCCTCAAGCTCGACGTGCAATGGATCCAGCAGGCAATCAAACGCAAACTGCCGTTGATGGGCATTTGTCTCGGCTCGCAACTGATGGCCAAAGCCCTGGGGGCGAAAGTCTATGAAAACCCGGTGAAAGAGATCGGCTGGTATCCGCTCGACCTGTTGCCGGCGGCCGGCGACGATCCCTTGTTCGCACGCAGCGGTTCGGCTACGGTTTTCCAGTGGCACGGCGACACCTTCGACCTGCCGCCGGGTGCGGTTTGGCTGGTGCGTGGCTCATCGTGCCAGAATCAGGCGTTTCGCTGGGGCTCGAACGCCTACGCCCTGCAATTCCACATCGAGATGACCGCCGCGATGATCGACCAGTGGCTCGCGAAGGGGCAGGAGGATGGCGAACTGGCGGCGCTCGATTACATCGACCCACGAGCCATACGCGACGCGACGCCCGTTTCTCTTCCCCCAATGCAGCGACTGGCCGCCGAGATATTCGGCCGATTCGCCGCGATGTGCATAAAGAACTGAAGAAGGTCTATTTCTCCGACCAACTCACCTGGATGTCCGGCTTGTCGCTCTCGACGCGGACGAAGACGAGGTTTTGCGGTGGCGCGGGTGTCGGAGTCGGCGCCTTGGCCGCGGCGGTCGCGTTGACCTGCGGACTTGCACAGGAGAGCAGCCCACAGTCTTCGGGCCGGCTTATCGTCAGCGCGACCGTCATGGCAATCAGAATCATGCCGGCCAGAACCAGGGCGAATCGGGAGGCGATCGGTCTCATATAGGGTTTCTCCATCGGAGGAATCCCTATAGTTTAATCAGTCCTCCTGGAATCTCAAGAAAGAACTTTTCACCTCCCACTACTGAGGCAATGCGCCTCTCTTGTCAAGTTTACCTAATTCCGCGCGGCTTCGCGTCAATCTACCGACTTTTTGCGGTCGCCGCATGGCCATTCGAGGAGCGGGCCGCCCTGTGGGGTGGAAGCGGTCGCTTTTGCCCAGCGCCGCTGCACGTCGCTTTCCGCCCGGCGAAGGTACTCGCGGTTGGGCATTTCGGCCGTCGCCCGGGATAAGATGGCGATGGCGTCCGCAAAGCGACCCTCGCGGCAGAGTTGTTCGACCCATTGATGGTGGACGTGGACGTAATTCTGGGCGAAGGGGTCGAAATTGTGATCGAGCGCCAGTCCTCGCCGCAGCAGATCGATCGCCGCGGCAAAGTGCCCCGTGTCGCCCATGTGGATCGACCAGTTGTTGATCGTGGCCAGCAGATTTCCGCGGGCGGTGAGGTTCGTCGGATCGAGCCGCAGCGACTTGGCATTGGCGGCTGCCGCTTCGGCAAACCGCTTTTCCGCCAGCAGATCGACGCCGCGGTTGTAATAGATCATCGCCGCCAACTGGATCGGCGAGACTTCGCGGGTTTTGGCGCGATCGGCGCAAGCCGCCGCCCCGATCGTTTTCGACGCCGCGGCCGTCTGCTGGCCAGCCTCGCCGGCCTGGTGGAACCAGCGGGGGCAGGTGGTTTCGACGTCGATCGCCCCCTCCGGCAGCAGCACGCGGCTCATGGCGTGGCTGGGCATCTCCAGTCCCCGGCATTTCAGCCCCAGTTCGCCGCCGAGAAAGTTGAACAGCACCGTCGCGCTGACGCAATTGAAGCGGCCCTGGTCGAGCACCACGCGAAGATCGGTCGCTGCCAGGTCGTAGCCGCCGCACAGCACGCGGCGGTGCATGAAGTCGAAGACCGCCTCGACCCGCTCGCGCCCGGAGACTGTCGCGATTTTCGCGGGCACCGCGGCAAAGCCATGGTCGACGACAACGGGACTGTCCCCTTCAAAGCCGCGCAACTCTTCGGCCAGCGATTTCGCCTTCTGCTGGTAGCGGCGCAGTTCTTCGGCGTTGTCGATGCCGCCGGCCACCAGCGCGGCCCCCAGCGGCGAGAATTCATCGAGCCGCCCGTCGGCCGCATCGGCAAAGAGATGCTTTTCCAGCGGGTTATCGGGCCGCCCCGCGAAGCCGCAAGCGGCGGGTGTAAAGCCGCGACCAGTGGTCGCGGACAACGCGACAACCAGTAATGCCAGCCCGACTGTCCGATCGCGTCGCATGAGCTGCCGATCCGAGTTTGTCGATTGTGCAAGACGTTCCGCCGCCAGTGGCGTTTCCGCCGGCGGGATGATGCACGCTTACGACAACTCTACGATGCAATTCCACAACGCGACGCTGCGGGGCGATTTCTCGCCCTCCAGGAGAGCCGGAAGAGCCGTCATTCGCCCAAGGCAAAAGCCTTCACGCGGCTGAGATAATTGGGCCGAGCGGGGCGGCTGGAGACGTGGCCGGAGGCTCGCCCCGGCCGTTCGAGAATCGAAAACCCGGACTGGTCGTCGCGGAGCATCACCACTTCGCCCCGGCTTCGCTCCAGGCCCGTGCGGATGGCGGCCTCCCGGCCACGTGAAATCCCGTGGCGAACGAAGCGAATCTGCGGATAGTGGCGCGACAGGTCGTGGGCGACTTCGCTGGTGGCGTCGCTCGAACCATCGTCGATAATCACAACCTCGAACCGATCGCCGGAATCGGTCATCACGTCGAGGATTTCGTGAACGGCACTGTTCAACGTGGCCTGGGCATTCCTGACAGGCAGCAAGACCGAGAGCGAGCGTGACACGAAAAGGTTCCTTTCGGGGGGCAAAAGGGGCTTCACAACGATCCTATTCTTCGGCCGTAAGTCCAGACCCATAACAGAGAAGCTGACACTCGACGCCCTATAGGCTTTTTACGCAATGTAGAGGCCCACTGGCGGTCTGCCGGCGGTGCGATTATGCTGAAGTTCCCTACTAAATCGGAAGAAATCGAGGAAAAGCTGTGGAAATGTCGAATGTAACGCCCCAAGGTCCCAAGTTCCCCCCCGATGATGGCCTATTGCCCGCCATCGCGCAGGATGCCGACACCGGCGAGGTCTTGATGATGGCCTATATGAACGCCGAGAGCTACGCCGAAACCCTCTCTACCGGCCGGGCCGTCTACTACAGCCGAAGCCGGAAGAAGCTGTGGCGCAAGGGGGAAGAAAGCGGCAACGTTCAGCTAGTCCGGGCAATCCACGTCGATTGCGACCGCGACACGATCCTGCTCCAAGTCGAGCAGGTAGGCGGGGCCGCCTGCCACGAAGGCTACAAGAGCTGCTTCTTCCGCCAGGTCACCCCCGATGGCCTCAAGGTCGTTGCCCAACGGGTGTTCGACCCGGCGGAAGTCTACAAGAAGAAGTAAACCGCTTGCGGTTTCGCATTTGACCAACAGAATCGGAGCCATGACGAACATTCTCAAGCTCGGAATCCCTGCCGGAAGCCTCCAAGAGGCGACCGCCGAATTGTTTCGCCGCGCCGGCTACAAGATCACGTTCAGCTCGCGGAGCTATTACCCGGCGATCGACGACGACGAGATCGATTGCCTGCTGATCCGCGCCAGGAGATGGCCCGCTACGTCGAAGACGGCGTCCTGGACGCCGGCCTGACGGGCCACGACTGGATCATGGAGAACGGAGCCGACGTCCACGAGGTGGCCGAGTTGGTCTTCTCGAAAGTCAGCCGCCGGCCGGTACGCTGGGTGCTCTGCGTGCCCGAGGACTCGCCGGTCAAGACCGGTGCGCGATCTGGAGGGCAAGCGCATCGCCACCGAAGCCGTGGGGTTGACCAGCCGCTACCTCGCCAAGCACGGCGTCAACGGCCAAAGTCGAATTCAGTTGGGGCGCCACCGAGGTGAAGCCGCCCAAGCTGGTCGATGCCATCGTCGAGGTGACCGAGACGGGCAGTTCGCTGCGGGCGAACAATCTGCGGATCGTCGACGAAGTCTTGCAGAGCACCACGCGATTCATCGCCAACCACGCCGCCTATGCCGATCCCTGGAAGCAACAGAAGATCGACGACATCGTGCTGATGCTGCAAGCGGCGATGGCGGCCGAGGGCAAGGTCGGACTGATGATGAACGTGCCGCGCGACCGCCTCGACAGCGTGCTGGCGCTGCTGCCCGCCTTGCAGAAGCCGACCATCTCCAGCCTGGCCGACAACGATTGGGCCGACGTGAACACGATTCTCGACGAGTCGGTCGTGCGCCACATCATCCCCCGCCTGAAAGCCGCCGGCGCTCGGGGAATCGTGGAGTATCCGCTTGAACAAAGTCATTGACTGAGAAAGGAGAAGAGGTGCACCACGGAGGCACGGAGAAGACGGAGAAGCGATGAAAGAGACGCTGAATGATAAGGGATGAGGGATGGAAAATGAGGGGTGAAAGGGATGGCACGTGGGGCCGAAGCTGAAGGGAATCGGTGGCAGGAAGCGACAATCACGGGGACGATGCAGAAGTCACACCAGTGCCAATCAAGCGTATGCCTCCTCGACGTTCATCTCTCATCCCTCATCTCTCTTCCCTCATCCTTTTTCGTCCTCTTCTTTGTGCCTCCGTGGTGTTCTTCCCACTGCCATGTCCTCTGAAGTCCGACTTACCGAAACCCTCGCCCAACTCGGTCTCCAACTGCCGGCTGCCCCCGCGCCAAAAGGGCTGTACAAGTCGATCGTCATCGCGGGCAGTCTCGCCTACACTTCCGGCCACCTGCCGATCGACGCCGAGGGACGCATAACGACCGGGCGAGTCGGCGCCGAACTCGACGTCGATGCAGGCTGCCGCGCGGCGCAACTGGCGGGGCTGAACCTCCTCGCGTCGCTGCGCAAAGAACTGGGCAGCCTCGATCGGGTTGTCCGCGTCGTGAAGATCCTCGGCGTGGTCAATTGCACGCCCGATTTCACCCAGCAACCGGCGGTCGTCAACGGTTGCAGCCAACTGTTTGCCGACGTCTTCGGCCCCGAGGCAGGCGTCGGCGCCCGCAGCGCCATCGGCACAAACACGCTGCCGCTGGGCGTGCCGGTCGAGATCGAAGCCGTCTTTGAAGTATAATGCCCCCCTCGCTGTCGCGTGCTGATGTAAGCGTTCACGCGGCGGCAACGCGACGGACGGGGACGGAGGAGGTTGTCGGAAAAACGCCATCCGTTGGCCGAGTGTTTTCCCGACACCCTCCTCCGTCCCCCTCGCCCCGCGAGCCACCGCGGCAATGTCGTCAGAGATATTCCTGTTGGCCGGAGTTCCCGGTCGGCCGCCGGCGCGAAGCGGACCGTAGCCGGCGTAAGTCCAATCGAGGCCGGCCCAGTCGAGTTCGCTGACCATCCGCGGCACGAAGGGATCGTCGTGCCGTCGTCCAATCCTAGGACAACCAAGGCCAACAAGGTGAAAACACTGATGATTCGCAGTGTGGCTTTGGAGTAGCCCATGTTTGTCGTAAGCAGGGTAACCGTTCACAGGGCGGGAAGGAAGGGGACAGGTCCATGTTTTCGGCCAACGGTTGTTGAGCAAAAGGACGTTGCTTTGCCGAAAAATGGACCAGTCCCCGCCCGCCCCGTGAACGGTTACTAAGCAGGCAGTATGCCGCTTTGTTGGTCCGTCGGAGGCGGGACGCCGCTCGCCGGCGGCGAGGGCGATGGTGGAGGACCATTCCACAATGCGATATGGCGGGATCCGCAACGTGAAAGCGTCGTTTCACGTCGTGCTACGACACTTTGCAAGCGACGAGACGCCGCCCGTCGAGAGCTCCATTCACAATTCCGGGCTGGACCGTTTATCGAGCAGCGATCGCAGGAACTTCCAATACTTCGGCGTGCCGAGCGGCATCGCTTGCAGCCACTTCCGCTGGTCGGGGGGTTTCGCGTCGCGTATCAACTCGAACAGGTCGGCCAACACCGTGCTGTTGCTGCCGTAGTAGGAATGCCCGATGAAACTGGTATCCACTTCCGAGACGTCGACTGTGTCGATTCCCGGACACGACGACGATCGTGTCGCCCGATTCGCCCGCCCGGCGGTAGCCGTGGAACTTGCGCGAGGCGATCAGCGCTTCGTCGTTCGACGAGGCGTAGAGCGTCACCCGGCCGGCCGCGGCGACCAGCGCCGGGGCCAGATCGCGGCGAAACTCATCGGCGTCGATGTCCGGCGCGCGTTAGTATCACTTCGGCGAACTTCGGACAATCCGCCTTCTGCTCCAGCACCATTTCGCGCAGCGCCGTGGCCAGCGCCCGATTGCCCATGCTGTGGGCGACCAGGTAGACCGATTTCGCCCCCGACCGCTCGGCGATCCCCTGCAGAGAATTCCTTCAAGTGCGGCACCGTCCAATCGACGTTCGTCTCATCGACGGTGTAGCTCAGCAGCCCTTCCTGCGACGGCCAACTGTAGGCGATCGCTACCCCCTCGAACTTCAGATCGTAAGAGATCTGAGCGGTCCGCCGCACGGCGTTCTCGAAGCCCACGTTGTAGCCGTGGATGAAAACGAACGCCTCCTTGCGGGCGGTTCGGTCGATCGAGCCGCGGAGATCGGCGTAGAACTGATCGACCGGCTCGGGGTGTACGGCCTGCAACATCACGTGCCGCTCGGGATCTTCGTGGAACTCCAACCGCAGCACCGTCGGGCTCTCCAACTCGCCGATACGATGGTCCTTCGGGATCGACACTTCGCAGACGCCCAACTCCACGTCGCCACGGTCGCCTCCGTACATCCTCTCGATTCTCTTGTTCTCCGACGGCGGCTGCCAGTAGTAGACGAGCGTCAGCCCGCCGAGGATCACGGCAGCCGCCAGCGCGACCCAAGCCACGCTGCGCAAGATCCATCCTTCGCGCCGCCATAAAATGATCAACACCACCGCGATCACGGCGAATACGGCGCTGAGCACCGGCCAGCCTGCCCGCAGCGATTGCCGCCATTGAAAAACGTCGACCGGCGAGCGGTCGGTGGCGTAGTAGACTTTGACGACCGAATAGCCCAACTTCTTATCGGCCTCGGGATCCTCCTTCTCTTCCGGCTCGGCCTCGCGGCGGAGGATCGGGGCTTCGTCCGCCGCTGTCTTTACGGCCGGCGCCTTTCTGGCGACGCGGACTTTGCTCGCCTTGGGAGCGGCGGCGGGCTTCGCTTGCGGCGGTTTCGCCAACGCCGTCAAACCGGTTGTTTTCACCCTGCTTACCGGCTTGGCTTTGCTCGCCGACGTCTTCGCAGTCTCGGGCTTTGGCCTGCCTGCACTTGGGCGAGCCTTGGCTCCGCATCCCGCCACGACGGCCAGCAACAGCAACAGACCCGCCGTCGTGCCCATCCAACGACAAGCAGCTTGCATCGAACGTTCTCCCAAGTTTGGAGGAAAACGGCGTTACGCCCCCTTCGGCGTGGCAGTCGCACCGCCGCGTCTCGAAAACCTCGTCCTCACGTCCCCTCCTTGTCCCGTAAGGGCGTACCATCGCGACGTGCAGACTTTCATCACTCGGCACTCCGCGATAGATGGCACGAAAACCGGACCCATCATCCGCGCGACGGGGGAATAAGTCAAGCTCGATGTGGCTACTTCCTCTTAACCCGCTGCTGCTGTTGAAGTTGCGAACGGCGAATCGGCCGTGACCGCGGCATGATTCAATTCGCCGTCCGTCGGGAGCAGGGAACGCCCTCGGCGGCCGCAACGCCTGTGGGGAACGCCCTCTGCGGCGTTCTGGGAGCGGGGAAACGGGGCGGAGCCCGCTTCCTACAGGTCCGTCACCAAGCCCCTCTGGAGATCGTATCGATGCGCCGTCCAGGAAATCGTTTGCCATCGGCGTCGTCCCACTTGTGACGGCCGCGAAATGTTCTTATACTGACGTGTTTCCCGGCCGGCGGGTAGACAGAAGCTGCTGTGGGTCACGGGGGTGCGGCGGAGATAGCGAGGAGAACAGAAACCATGACGATGGACAAAAGCTTGAAAATGCGCGCCGGACTGGCACGTGCGCGGAGCGTGTTGAACCGTGCCGAGAGAATCCAACGTCTGAAGTCGGCCGACCGTTGGCAAGACGGGGATAGTCCCTTCGGCTTGGCTAAGGTGCGGGTCTACAAGCTGGCGATGAAGAAGAAAAAGAAGAAGAAGGAAGAAGAGGAAGGGGCCGAAGGGGCTGCGGCTGCCGCTCCCGCCGCCGATGCGGGCAAGAAAGAAGCCCCCAAGAAGGAATCCGGCAAGAAAGAATCCGGCAAGAAATAAGCCGGACTATCTGCCACGTCTCCCCCGTCCTGCAAGGCCCGGTTTGCGTGCCGCGGCCGTAGACCATCTGGTCTCCGTGCATTCAGACGGCCATTTCTCGACCGCGGCCGTGCGCCGTGTTGCAGTAGCCGCAGGTTGTTCCGCAGCATAATCTGCGACCATTCTCGGCGGCCATCGGCTTCACAAACGACATAGAGGCCCTCCTCGTCTTCCTATGTTGCGTATTTGCCCAGAACGAGCCAGCCCGCAGACTTCCCTCAAGCCGTAGCGTCGCTACGACGAAGTAAGAGGAGGAGGGTTCTAATCCCAACGGCGCCGATGGTGTGGAATTGCCCACCGAGCAAGAATGTTAGGGGGAACCCATAGACCATGTGGCACGGGCTTCCAGCCCGTACGCCTGCCGACATGGGCAAGATGCCCATGCCACGTGTCGCTTATAAAGAGACGCCGATCAGGGGCGGATCGCTGGTGATGAACGTCAACACGAAGTTACAACGCGAAGATGAAGGCGCCCGCTCCGGCGGGCCGCTGCTGGCCGCGGCCAACCTGGTCGCCGACCTCGGCAAGATGATCCTCAATGCGAAAGAGGTCATTGTCGACTGGATCGTCGGCCTGGGCAATATCGCCACGTTCACCATCCGCACCTTCGGCTGGCTATTCAGCCGTCTGCCGCGCAAGGAGACGCTGCTGCCCAGCTTCTACCAGATCGGCGTGCTGAGCCTGCCGGTCATCGCGCTGACGGGCACGTTCATCGGCATGGTGCTGGTGGTGCAGAGCTACGTGCAGTTTCGCAATCTGCACATGGAAGCCAAGCTCGGGGCGGTCATCAATATGTCGCTGGTGCGCGAGCTCGGGCCGGTGCTGGCGGCCACGATGTTGGCCGGCCGCGTCGGCAGCGCCATGGCCGCCGAATTGGGCACCATGCGCGTCACCGAGCAGATCGACGCCCTGGTCACCATGGGCGCCAATCCCATCCGCTACCTCGTCGTGCCGCGTTTCCTTGGCTGCCTGCTGCTGATCCCCGCCCTGACGATCATCGCCGACTTCATGGGCGTGATCGGCGCATTCTTTTACGCCGTTTACCTGCTGGGCATCGACTATCACTATTACATGGAAAACTCGGCGCATTTTGTCGGTTACTTCGACATGTTCGCCGGCGTATTTAAGAGCCTTTTCTTCGGCGCCGCAATCGCGATCATCGCGTGTTATCGCGGTTTTCACTGCGATCCCGGCGCCGAGGGCGTTGGACGCGCCGCCACCGCCGCTTTCGTCTATTCCTTCGTGATGATTCTGTTGTTGGACTTGTTGTTGGGCATTGCCCTGGACGGAGTCTATTTCACGCTCTGGCCGCAGGCGCCAAAGCTGTTTTGAGCGAAAATCATGGTCACTTCCGCAACGCCAACCGCCGATCCGCACGACGCGCTCATCCGGCTCGACCGGGTCGACGTCCGTTTCGGCCGGCAGGAGGTGCTCCGCGGCATTAACCTCAGCGTTCCCCGCGGCCAGACGTTGGCCGTCATCGGCGAAAGCGGCTGCGGCAAGACGGTGCTGCTGAAGACGATCATCGGCCTCTTGCGGCCCAGCGACGGCGAGGTCTCTTTCGACGGTCGCAATCTCGCCATGCTCGGGGAGAGACAACTGACGCAGGAACGAATTCGCTTCGGCTTCCTCTTCCAGCAGGCGGCGCTGTTCGACAGCATGACGATTGCCCAAAACGTCGCGTTTCCGCTGCGGCAGCATTCCGGCAAGCGGGCGGACGAGATTCGCTCGGTGGTTTCGGCCCGGCTGGCCGAGGTCGGGCTGCCGGAGGACATTTTGGCGAAGAAGCCCGCCGAGCTTTCCGGCGGAATGCGGAAGCGCGTCGGCCTTGCCCGCGCGCTCGCGCTCGAGCCCGAGGTGATGCTCTACGACGAGCCGACCACGGGGTTGGATCCGATCATGAGCGACGTGATTAACGAGTTGATATTGGGCACGCGCCGCAAGCATCCGGTCACGAGCATCGTGGTCACGCACGACATGCGCACCGCGCAGAAGGTGGCCGACCGCGTGGTAATGCTCTACCCGCTGTCGCGGCTGGCGGCCGACGAGCCGCAGATCCTCTACGACGGCCCCGCCGACCGGATCGAGCGCGCCTCGGACAATCGCGTGTCGCAATTCGTTCGCGGCGAAGCCGGTGAGCGGCTGATGGAGATGCGGCAACAGAACGGGAGGTGACTCATGGACGAGCGCGTGATGCAGTTTCGCGTGGGGGCGTTTGTGCTGGGCACGCTCCTTTTCGCCGGCATCCTGCTGTTTATGTTCGGCAAGCTGCCGAAGTTTATCGGTTACTACGCGGTCCAGGCCCGCTTCGACGACGCCGGCGGCGTCACGAAAGGCGCGCCGGTGCGCATCAACGGCGTCGCCATCGGCCGCGTCCGCGACATCCGGCTGGCCGACAACGATCAAAGCGTCTTGCTGACGATGGAAATCCACTCGGACATAACCCTTTATCGGAACGAAACGCCCTATATCATCCGCGACTTTATGGGCAATACGGCGGTGGTGTTCGTTCCATCCAAAGTCAAAGGCGGCAAACGCGTGGCCGTCGCGCCCGGCACGGTCCTCGAGGGCAAGTATTCCGACGATCCGACCGGAATGAAGCGGGAGTTGCAGCGCCCGATCAATACCGTCACCGAAACCGGCATGGCGCTGACCGCGGCAAGCAAAAAGCTCGAAGCCGCCGCCGACCGCGTCAATGCCATTCTGAACCCCGAGGCGCAGCAGAACGTTCAAGACATTCTTCAGGGCGCCGCCAAATCGTTGAGGGTCATCAATGAGGTGCTCGGCGACAAAGAAAACCAGAAGAAACTCGCCAAGTCGCTGGGCAACCTGCCGCAGACGATCGACAGCATGAATGACGCGTTCGTGACCGCCGACCGCGCGCTGCGGAAATTCACCGAGTCGCCGCCGGGAAGCAACGAGCCGCCGCCGATCGACCGCCTCATCAGCATGATCGACCGCATGGAGCGAACGCTGCGGAAGTTCACCGAATCGAGCGATCCGAATCAGCCGCCGCCCGTCGATCAGATCGCGAAAGCGCTGGGCAACATCGACGAGATCACCGAGCTGATGCGGAGCATCATGGCGCGGATCGACCGTGGCGAAGGATCGCTCGGCGCACTGCTGAAGGATCGCCAACTGTACGATCGCTTGAACCGGGCCGCCAGAAACATCGAGCAGGTCAGCCGCGAACTGCGGCCGATCGTCGACGACGCCGGCGTCTTCATGGACAAGGCCGCCCGGCATCCGGGGGTAATCATCCGTGATGCCGTCAAGCCCGGCATAGGAATCAAATAGCAGAGCCGCAACACCGTTGGTAGTTCCGGCTTCAGCGTTTGGAGGAACCGCGGGTCGGGACGAAGCCCGCTGCCTACAGCTTCGGGGCCATCGTGTTGCTCTGGGAGGCGCCTCCCAAACGGGTTGCCCCGCTCGATCGACCTTCCCACGCCCCAGATTGGGTTGCAGCAGCGAAATTGGCGGGAAATCGCAACCCACCCATTCTGGTTATATGCGGCGTTTTTTTCGGGCACCAGCGACCTGCGGCTGTATTTTTGCTAGCGGACCCCCACAAAATTCTGCTAGGGGGTCTACCCCCCGTCCAAAACTCTGCTATGATTACGGGTAGTAAGCGGATGTGCTTACTTCAGGGGACCGACCGCCGGGGCAACGCCGCAGCCCCCAAAAAATCATCAAAGTCGTTGTCAGGTTCGGAGAACCGCACACTACGGGAGCGAGTAATGACAAACAAAATTCGATTGTTGATCGCCGACGACCACGAAGTCGTTCGCAGCGGGTTGAAAACGATGCTGACCGGCACGGAGGCGAAAGTGGTCGGTGAGGTATCGACGGGCGCAGCGGCCGTCAAGTACGCCTTGGAAAACGAAGTGGACGTCGTGCTCTTGGACATTCGCATGCCCGACGGCGATGGTCTGACGGCCCTGGGACGCATCAAGCTCGACAAGCCCAACCTGCCGATCGTGATCCTCTCGACCTTCGACAACCCGACGTACGTGGCGCGGGCCGTGGCCCTCGGCGCGAGCGGCTATTTGCTGAAGGGCTGCACCCGCGAGCAGTTGATCAACACCATCCGCATCGCGGCCTCCGGCGAAAGCGCCTGGACCCGCGACGAGCTCCGCCGCGTCACCGGCGCCTTGGCCACTCCACGCTTGACCGCCGACGTCGAGGTGCCCCTGACCCAACGCGAAAGCGAAGTGCTCAAGCAGTTGGCCTACGGACTGACGAACAAGGAGATCGCCAACACCTTGCACATCAGCTACGAGACGGTCAAGGAGCACGTGCAGCACATCCTGCGGAAGATCGGCGTCTCCGATCGCACGCAAGCCGCGGTCTGGGCCGTCCGCAAGGAACTCGTTTAGAACGAGCCGGTCACGGCGTTTTGTTGAATACAGGCGGATGGCGCTGCCGGATACGTTTGGCAGCGCCATCCGTTGTCGTTTCTTCGCATAGGTTCCGTCCGCACGGCAGTGGAAACGCCACACCTTGGGATGATAGTTGCACTACGGTCTCGTCCTTCTGCACGCGAGGTTTCGACACGATCATGCAAGCATGGCCCGAAGGCAGCCAGTGGGGGGCGTCGAAGCCGAGTTCCATTTCCTCGACGCTCTTGGACCAGCTTCGCGGCGGCGGGTCGGACGCCTGGCAACGCTTGGTGCGGCTCTACGGTCCGGTGATCTATCGCTGGTGCCGCCGCTCGAACCTTCCGGCCGAAGACGCCGCCGACGTGGTCCAGGAAGTCCTCTCGGCAGTCATGGTTCATCTGCCGAACTTCCGCCGCGACCGGCCGCAAGACAGTTTTAGCGGCTGGCTGGCCACGATCACTCGAAACAAGGTCCGCGAGTTCTACCGTCGGCGGCATGGCAAGGCGGAAGCCCGCGGCGGCAGCACCGCGCTGCGACAGATGGCCGAAATCGCTCAGCCCGAACCGGAGTCCGGAAAAGGGGACAGTCCTCATTTGCCGGAACGGCCCTTCGGGTGCTTCGCACAAATGGGGACTGTCCCCTTTTCGTCCGAGGATAGCATCCAGCCCGACGCCCAGTCGGCCACGTGCCTGTCGCGGCGGGTGTTGGAGATGATCCGGGCGGAGTTCGAGCCTCGCACCTGGGAGGCCTTCCGGCGCGTCGGAGTCGATGGCCAATCGCCGGCCCACGTCGCCGCGGACCTGAAAATGAGCGTCGCCGCCGTCTACAAGGCCAAGTCCCGCGTCCTCGGCCGCTTCCGCCAGGTGTTCGCCGAGTTGCCCGAGTAGCGGGCATCGTGTACCGTGGATTTCGCCGGCCGCTGTTGCAGGCGTCTTCCGGCCCCGTTGCTCCAAGTGACATCCTCTCAACAGCTTGCGAAAGCGTGTTCCAAACGGTGTCAGACGTGCGCATTCTACTGGTGTAGGCAATCGAGACGCGAACGTTGCGGTGCAAGCGTTTAGAACATCAGAGAATGGGTCGAAGGACTTTCAATATGGTCGCTACAGGATGTCCGAGCCGTGACACGCTTCTTCAGTATTCGTTGGGATTGCTCTCCGGGCAGCCGCGAGACGCGCTGGACGCCCATCTCGACTCCTGCCCCGATTGCCAGGCCGCCATCTTGACCCTCGACGACGCCGACGACACGCTGATCGGCCGTCTGCGAGCGCCGCTGAGCAGCGAATCGGTCCTGGCCGAACCGCAGTTGGAGGATGCCCTGGCGGCGGCAGCGGCAATGCCCGCTCAGGCCGTTGGGGTGGCAGTTCCCGTTGGGGTGGCAGTTGAACTGCCGCCCCAACAAGCAGTTGAACTGCCGCCCCAACAAGCGCCGGACGTGCCCGAGATGCTCGGAGAGTACCGGATCCTGGAGGAACTGGGCCGCGGCGGCATGGGCCGCGTCTACAAGGCGCTGCACACCAAGCTCGATCGCGTGGTCGCCCTAAAGGTCTTGCCGCACGGCCGTGCGGGCGATCAGAGGGCCATCGACCGCTTCGAACGCGAGATGAAGGCCGTCGGGCCGGCTCGCCCATCCCAACATCGTTCAAGCCTACGACGCCCGCGAGATCGACGGCACGCCGGTGCTGGTGATGGAGTTCGTCGATGGGCTGGACCTGGCGGAGATTGTCCGCTATCTCGGGCCGCTGCCGATGGCCGACGCCTGTGAATTGGTCCGCCAGACGGCCCTGGCGCTGCAATGTGCCCACGAGCACGGGCTGGTGCATCGCGACGTCAAGCCGTCGAACGTCATGTTGGCCCGCTCGGGCGAGGTGAAGTTGTTGGACCTCGGCCTGGCCCGGTTTTTGGAGTGCGGTGATTTATCGCCGCTTTCCGCCGCGGTTGGGATGGCGTCGGTTGGGGCGGCAGTTCAACTGCCACCCCAACAGGGCACTGATGATATCACCGGCTCGGGCCAGGCGATGGGCACGGCCGACTACATGGCCCCCGAGCAAGCCTCCGACAGCCGCAGCGTCGACATCCGCGCCGATCTCTACAGTCTCGGCTGCACGCTCTACAAACTCTTGAGCGGCCGCGCCCCATTCAGCGGGCCCGACTGCCGCACCACGCTCGAAAAGCTCAACGCCCACGTCCACCAGCCGGCTCGGTCCATCCGCCAGCTCGTCCCCGACGTGCCCGAAGGCTTGGCCGCGCTGCTCGACCGGCTGCTGGCGAAGGATCCGGACGACCGTCCCGCCACGCCGGCCGAAGTGGCCGAAGCGATTGCCCGCTGGTGCGAAGGGGCCGACCTGCCGGCCCTGCTGCAACGGGCGATCGCGGCGCAACATTCTCCTCCTCGCACTGCCGGCCACGGCCGCAATGACGGCAGTCGCTCCCCGCAGCCGCTTGTGGCTTCGCAACGCTGGAAATCCCTCCTCGCAATTGCCGTCCTAATGCTGTTGGTCGGCGGCGGCATCGGTTTCGCCCTGGGCGTCATCACCATCCGTATTCACAAGGACGGCCAGACGACGTCTGTCAATGTACCGGAAGGGAGCAATGTCAATGTAAGTGCGGAGGGAGAGATGGACGTGAAGCTGGCGCGCCGGCAGCAGTCTCCTCCGACGACGCCGCGAATGCTAAGCACGAGCACCGTCGCAGTGACCGAACTCGACGTGCGCGAGCCGCTTACTTGGCAATGGCACGTGATTTTGCCAAAGGGCCATCGGTATGGTTGGAACGTCGGCTACGGCGACATTCCCGCCGACGGCTTTCCAAAGCGTCCTTGGGTATGCATCTCTAGCGAACCGTACTGGGAAACGGGCCTCGATGCCGTGCTTACCGCCGCACTGCGTCGTATCGGCGACAAGAACTGGTCGCTCACCGTTAGTGCTCGGTCGTACAATACCCTGGAGCAATTCGGCGGCGCAAGCGTAACGATTCCTGACGCCGTGTTGCACCCGATGTTTGACGCCGTCGCCCAAGAAGAGGCGGTCCTCGGAAACCGGCGGACGGAAACGCTCGTGCCCGACAAACCGATAGTCCTCCTGAAACGCCGTGGCCACAAAGAGCGACCGTATTCACCCTCAATTTCCGTTGCGCCAGGCATTATGATTTGGCTGCAACCGTTGGCGTTGCCCAGCCAATCGGAGGCCGCGGTACAAACCCACCAGCCCAAGGAGCCCCCTTTGCAGTTCGGCCCCGTAGTCGAGCAGGTCGTCAACGCCGTAAGCGAGGGCAAGGGCGGCGAAGGGCTCGACATGGCAAACGGCAAACTGGTCGATGTGCCGAGACAGTTTGGCAAATGGTCCGCCGAGCAGCAAAACCAATGGTGTGCGGAAAACAACGTCGATTTGTTGGTTGCCTTTACAGGCGGCGACGTCACGTTCACAGGTGTGAATGGAGAGCCGACAACGGGCAAGGCCGGTGAACTCCTGCCCAAAAAGTTGAAACTCGCGGCTATGGCATATCGCTGGGACCGCGCCACACGGCAATACCTGCTCCCCTGGAACCACGCCACCCTTGAAGAACTACGATCGGCGCTGGCATCGCCAACACCCGGAATGCCGGCGATCGAGGGTCAAGGTCCATTCTCCCCGGTTGCGGTGGTGCGCGAGAGCGGCGGTACGACGTACTACGACCTTGCGCAGTTGCCCGCCACATTTGCCTTCCAGACCCGCAATGGCGATCTCGGCATCCTGCAAGTGCTCCGCTACACCGATCAACCGCGCGGCATCAGAATCCGCTACAAGCGGGCGCAATCAGCCGTGAGTGTTGCCAAGATCAAGAAGTCACCGCCAGTGGTTTTGCAAGCCAGCGAGAAACCCAACGGGCCGTGGATCGGAACGCTGGCCGACGGGGTAACGGTCGAGCTGCTGGCCGTCGGCGAGGACGGCCGCTGGTGGCAGCCGAACGGGGCGCCGTTGGCCGGCCCGCCTTGCCCCTTGGGTGAAGCTCGCCCCCGAGCGCCCCGGCCCGACGTCACGCGGCGAGCGTTCATCGCGCGGATTAGCGGCCTGCCGCTGACGCAATCCGGCAGCAACTTCGAGGTCCAGCCAAGCTCCGGCGGCGACGATTGGATCGCCCATCAGAACATCCAGAAGGTGCCCACCCGCAGCTACTTTTCCGGCGTCGAAACCGGCGTGCCCAACCAGGCGAAGACCGTCGCGCTCCGCTGGGGCATCAGCAGCGGCCGATGGGAAGACGAAGCAATGGCGGTGTTCGACGCCCAGGGCCCCATCGGCCCCGGCTCGTGGGGCGAGCGGCTCAATTCGTTGCGCGTCCTCGGCATCGAGCGTGGAGGAGGAATTAGTCTTGAGATGTCCTACCGGCCTGACAGGGAGGAACGGGCGGTAGCGACGGTCGTGAGCGGCAGCGACGCGAAGGAGTGCCAGATAATCCAGGAATTCGTGAGGCATAAGGATCGCGTGCAAGCAGCGTTCTTGACTCCGGCCAACAACTTCCATCGCGTTGAGCTGCAACGCCGGCCGTACGCCTGGGTGGAGTTCCGCGGCGTGCCGACACAATGGAGCGACACGCCGCTTCGCTCTACGTCCGCTCCGCCGGACACCTGCAACATCGCCGCCCAACCCAAGGGACCCTGGTTGGCGCGATTGGCAAACGGCGCGTGTGTCGAATTGGTCGGCGTGAGCGATGATGATCGCTGGTGGCAGCCCAACGGAGCCCCGCTGGCCGAGCCGCCCTGCCAGTTCGATAGCAAAGGTGTGTGCGATGACGCGAGCTTCGTGCGGCGGCGTTTCTTCCTGCGTCTGAGCGGGCTGCCCTCGCTGCCCGCGGGTCTCGTGGGTAACGTCGCCGCCGGTGTTGCGCCGGTCACGCTCGCGACCGTCCCCGAGCACGTGCGGCAGGCGGGCAAAGAAGTGGATAACCGCGTGAATTTCCTGGCGTTCGAGGCGTTCGTGCCCAAGGCGAGCCGAACGATAACGGCGCTGACTTGCGGCGTTGCCACCGGCCCGTGGAAGGATTTCACGTCGCCTTCGGTGAACTACTACCCGCAGCAGGGCTACATCAGCGGCGGCGTTTCAGGCGGCGGTCACAATGTCAGCCTCCAAATTCGCAGAACAAGGACGGCGTAACGGCCGGGGGCTCGCGTGGACCGCCTCGAAAAGGATGATTTCCGACTCGTCCTGATCACCTACGACGGCCGGGCACTTACCGGTCCCACGCGGATCGACCATCCGAAGAAGCAACAAACGCAAACGACGATCACCGCAACGTTTCCGGGAGTGACGCTCCAGGAAATCAAAACCGTCAACATCGAACGCCGGCCCTACGAATGGGTCTGTTTCTGCTACGTCGCCGCCGTGCCGGAAGGGGCGGGCAAACCTGACTCCCCCGCACCGCGCCCGCACCCTGCCACTCCGCCGGCGAAGAACCCGTAGCGTAGCAACGCGTGCAGAGGGAAAAAGGGGACAGTTCCAATTTGCCGGAACGGCCCGGAGGGTGCTTCGCACAAATTGGACCTGTCCCCTTCTTCCCAGGATCACGCAAGTCAATTCAGACTCACCAGAATCGCCAGTAGAGATAGAGCCAAATCACGAACACAACGCCGTACCAGAGTTTCACTTGCTGATACCATGGGCGGCGACACGCCTTCGTCGTACGCCCTCAGGAGTTGCGGTCGCCAGATGAAGCGGGCGACTCTGGCATAGTCGGGCGGGTTAGTCAGCAACGTCACAGCTACCATGCCGATGATGATGATCACTTCGCCGATTCCGCCGACGTAGAAGAAGTGCAGATACGGAATGTAGGGATGAGCCAAGTCGAGTTGGAGAGCGGTCGGGATGCCGGCGTTGTCTTTGATCACGGTCAACGGGGCGATGTAGCCGCTAAACAGTATGCCCAAGGTCACTTCAATGAAGAAGCCGCCCACCAGCCCGAACAGGCCGGCCGCGTAATTGACGCGCTTCCAGAGAATGCCCATCAGGACGGTCGCCATGAAGGGGCAGGCGATATACGTCAGTGCATTCTGGAAGAACTTGAAGACGCCGCCCAACTCTCCGACGATCGGCGAGATGCAGGCCGCGATCAGCAGTGCGGCAAAAGAGGCCATTCGCCCCATTCGCACCATCTCGCGGTCGGTGGCCTCGCGACGGATGAACTTCTTGTAGATGTCGGTGGAGAACATGGTGGACGTCGAGTTCACCAGGCCGCTGAGAGCCGCCATGACCGCGGCAATCAAACCGGCCACCACCATGCCGCGGACGCCCGTGGGGGCGAATTCCGTCAAGCGCGAAGATGAAGGCGAGGTCCTTGTTCTTCGCCAGGACGGGCAGCATGTCCGGCGACCGGTGCATCACGTTGATCCAGTGCCAGACGACCAGGCCGAGGAAGCAGGTCACCAGCGGGCGGAAGAAGTTGAGCACCTGCGCGAGGATCAAGCCCATCAAGCCGTCCCACGTCGTGCGCGCGGCCAGCATGCGCTGGATCATCGCCTGATTGCCCACCTGATAGAACGTGAACGCGCCGAAGACGGCGATGATCATTCCGAGGAACGGCGCCATTGGGTGGCCGGGGGATTGGTAGAGGTGCATGCGTTCCGGCACTCCCGCCGCTTTGGTCGCTTCGACCATCGCGTTCCAGCCGCCGGGAATCTTGCGCAGCGCAACGCAGAAACAGCGTGATGCCACCCGCCATCAACAGGATGCACTGGAAGAGATCCGCCCACATCACGGAAGTCAATCCGCCGTGGATCGTGTACGCGCCTACGCCCACGGCGATCAGAAGCAGGATGAGAATGGTCTGCCATAGCGCCGGGTTCTGCCCGAACACGGCATGTGAGAATGCCAGGCTGCCGGCATACAAGACCATCGACATGTAGACGAACACGTACAAAAACAACAGCAGGCAGGAGTAGGCCGTGCCGACGGCCGGCCCGAAACGGTCGGCGAGGAAACCGGGGACCGTCGTCACCTTGTTCCGCAGGTAGATCGGGATGAAGAACAGCAGCACCAGCGTGTAGGCGGGCAGCCCGAACCATTCCCAATTGGCGATGCCCATGCCGTAGTCGTAGGTGATGCCGACGGTGCCGATCATCTGCTCGCTGGAGATGCCGGTGGCGACGAAGGCCGTGCCGATCAGCCACCAGGGCATCTTGTTGCCGCCGAGAAAGTAGCCGTGGGCGGTGTCCCCCTTCTTCCGGCCCGCGACAATGCCAACCCCGACGACAAACGCCATCGAAACCAGAATGATCACCACGTCAATCGTCGTAAGCATGTGCGCGGTCCTGTCGAGGGAATGCGGGAGAGTGCGACATTCGTCGCCGACTCTTCAGTTTGACGGCGGGCGGCGCCTCCGACAATCCGTCGGAAGGACGGTCTGTACCGGATCGCGTGGTCCTTGTTGCGTTTTGCGACTGGTCGCCAAAGGTGTCCAATCGCCGCATCTCGCAACACACCACAAGAATGGCGCAATCGAAAACACCTGGCCGATGCCTTGAGATTCGCCAAGCGAGCGTTCCGACTATAGTAAGGGTAACTCACCGCAGGGGCGTGGCGTACTCCTCACGCTCCGCGTGAGGAAGGAATGTAGCGTAAATTCGCCTCACGCGGAGCGTGAGGAGTACATCTGAGTTGCATCGAAACCATCGGAGAATTGTTATGGCGACTGTCGGCAAAACCATGCGTCGCACCGAAGGCCGTGCCCAGCTTGGGCCGTTTCCGCGAAGATCGGCAGCGAGGAACTGCTGGAAGTGTTGGACCTGTGGCAATTCTCGCCCGAGACGAAGAGAGCAGATCACTGAACTGGTCAAGGCCGACCGGCAGTCTCCAAGGCCCGCACCTGTTCCGCTACTACAACCCGCGGCCGAGCAAGGTCGCAGGCGGCGGAAAAGGCCTTCGCCGAATTGATCGGCGTGCGGCACTGCCTGGCCGTCAATTCCTGCACCTCGGCCTTGGTCTGCGCGTACCGGGCGCTGGGCATCGGGGCGGGCGACGAGGTGATCGTGCCGGCGTATACGTTTTTCGCCACGGCCGCCACGGTCGTCGCCTGCAACGCCGTGCCCGTCATCGTGGACGTCGACGATTCGCTCTGCCTCGATCCGGCGGCGGCGGAGCGGGCGATCACCAAGCGGACGAAGGCGATCGTGCCGGTCCACATGCGCGGCGCGCCGGCCCAGATGGACGCCATCCTCGATCTCGGCCGCCGCAAGGGCATCCCCGTCATCGAGGACGTGGCCCAAGCGGGAGGCGGCTCGTTCCAGGGCAAGCGATTGGGCAGCCTCGGCACGATCGGCTGCTTCAGTTTCGACTACTACAAGGTCCACGCCAGCGGCGAGGGCGGCTTCGTCACCACCAACGACGAGTGGCTTTACACCCGCGCGCAGAGTTGGCACGACACGGCCGCCTGCTGGCGGCCCGACCGCTTCTGCGCGAGCGGCAAGCCGGGCGAACTGTTCTGCGGCGAAAACTACCGCATGAGCGAATTGCAGGGCGCGGTGGCCTTGGCCCAAATCCGCAAGACCGACGCCATGTTGGCCGGCTACCGCCGCGCCTTCCAGCGCATCAAGGAATCGATCGAGCCGGTGCCCGGGCTGACGTTCCGCCGCGTGCCCGGACGCCGTCGGGCGACACGGGCATCTGCCTGATCCTGTTCCTCAAGCGACGGCGAGACCACGCGGAAAGCCATGCAGGCGATGCAGGCCGAGGGCGTGCCCGCCGGCGGAATCTACGATCAGAAGGTCCGCGATTGGCACATTTACGCCTACTGGGATCACATTATGGAGAAGAAGCCGGTCGCCGCCGACGGCCTGCCGTGGAGCGCCGTGCCGGCCGACGAACTGCCGCGCTATTCCAAGGACATGTGCCCGCGCACGCTCGACCTGCTGAGCCGGGCGATCATGATCGATATCAATTGGCATTACAGCGACGAGGATTGCGACCACATCGCCCTGGGCATCAACCGCGCCTTGCAGGAGCTATCATGAAACTTGGCCTGTGCATCGAAATGGCGTTTTCCGGTCTGCCGTTCGAGCGAGCGACTGGCCGCGGCGGCCAAGGCGGGCTTCCGCTACGTGGAGATGTGGTTCGTCGACGGCAGTTTTCGCGGTACGGGCGAAGAACTGGCGGCGATGGCCAAGCGGCACCGCGTGAAGATCACCAACACCGTCATCGGCGCACCCGACGGCAGCATCGGCGGCGGACTGACCGATCCGGCCAACCGCAGGCAATGGCTGGATCGCGCGCGGATGACCCTGGCCTTCAACCAGGCCGCGGCGCATCCCGGCCACGATCGTCTGCACGGGCAACGTCGTTCCGCGGCCGCAGCGACCGGCAGATGGAAAAATCGGTCCTGGCCGGTCTGGAAGCCACCGTGAAACTGGCCGAAGCGGCCGGTGTGACGCTGCTCCTGAAGTCGCTGAACACTCCCTACGACCACGCCGGCTATTGGCTGACCAGCAGCGACCGCGGCGCGGCCATCTGCCGGCAACTCGCCTCCGATCGCATGAAGCTGCTTTTCGATTGCTACCACATGCAGATCATGGAGGGCGATCTGTTGAGGCACGTCGAGCGGAACCTGGACGTGATCGGCCACGTCCACAGCGCCGGCGTCCCCGGCCGACACGAACTGTTCGACGGGGAAGTCAACTATCCCTTCCTCTTTCGGCAGATCGAGCGGATGGGCTACCGGGGCGTCTTCGGCCTGGAGTACATGCCCAGCATGAGTGACGCCGTCTCGGTGCGAAAAACGCGCGAGCACTTGGGAATGTGATCTCCTAAGAAAGCCGTAGGGAGGGACAAGCGAAGCGCAGTCCCGCCTGGTAGCCAAGAGCATGGTGTGACTGCGATTCGCTTGTCCCACTCTACTTTCTGCACCAAAGTCCAATTACAATGGATGACATGCCGGCCCGCCGACGAACCGCTGGGCCGGCGTCCTCTGTTGCGATGGACGCGGGCATGATTGGACCCCGACGGATTGCACTCTTGATGAGCCAGGACGCCGGCTTCCACCGGCAGGTCGTTGCTGGGAATCCGCGCCTATGCGCGGCCATGACAAGCGATGGCTGTTCCACAACGCCCCCCCCTCGATGGCGACGCTCCGCCCGTTGGCCGAATGGAATCCGCACGGAATCATCGCCCATCTGGACGATGCCAAGGTCGCTCGGGCGGTTCTGAAACTCGGCAAGCCGGTCGTCGATACGGCCTGCGTGTTGGAGGGCCTGGGCATTCCGACGGTCGACGTCGATCACGCGGCCGTCGCCCGGCTTGCCGCCGATTATTTCCTCACCCGCGGCTATCGCAATTTCGGCTACTTCGGCAGCCGCCTGGCGCACTATTCGCAGGTGCGGCTTGCCGGCTTTCGCGCGGCCATCGAGCAGGCTGGCTTCGAGGTTCACTCTTGTCACGTCGAGTATCTGCCGCGTCTGTCCGAGCGTGCCAGTTGGAAGAGCGTCAACGCGCAGGTACGGCAGTGGCTCCGGGAGCTGGCCAAGCCGGTGGCCGTGCTGGCCGATCACGACGTGCCGGCCCACGATCTGGCCGACATGTGCCAATTGCTCGGCCTGCGCGTGCCCGATGACGTGGCCATCCTTGGCGTGGACAACGACGAATTGGAATGCCAACTGGCTTTCCCGCCGCTGTCGAGCGTGGCGATTCCGGCCGAGCAGATCGGCTTCGAGGCGGCCAAGCGGTTGGACCGCATGCTCTCCGGCCGCCGCGTGTCGAACGAGGTGCTGTATTCTGCCGCCGGTGCATATCGTCACGCGGCATTCGACCAGCATGTTCGCCGTCGACGAGCCGATCGTCACCGCGGCCTTGCACTACATCCGCAACCATCTGACGGAGCCGCTCAAGCGTGAGCCGGATTGCCGCCGAAGTGGTCGTTCGCCGGCGCGTGCTCGAACAGAAGTTCCGCACGCTTGCTGGGCCGTTCCGTGCTGGCCGAAATCCATCGCGCGCGGGTCGAGCGCGTCAAGGAACTGCTGGCCGCAGCGAGCAGCCGATGTCCGAGATGGCCCGGCACTCGGGCTTCTTGAGCCCGCAGCGGATGGCGATTGTCTTTCGCAAGCTCACCGGACGCTCGCCCGGCGAATACCGCCGCCAGCTCCGGCGGCGACTGACAAAATGACGTCGCGGCTGCCATAATGGACTGTGCAGTCCCACCTGGGACGGACTCGGAAATCCCGCCCGTGGCCATTCCTGCCTCCTGCAAATCTCGGTAAACTTGAAACTACGGTTCCCGAAAAACCGCGGCCAATTCCGGCCCCGGTTAAAGCCTGGGTAACACTCCGGCACAAATCTGTAGGGAACGGGCTCCGTCCCGATCCCCCGCTCCTTGGTCCCGGAACGCCACAGAGGGCGTCCCCTACCGAGCGTTGCCGCCGACAATCATGCAGAACAGTCCCAAGAGCCTTCGCCTTCACATCGGCCTTTTCGGCCGCCGCAATGCCGGCAAGTCGTCGTTACTCAACGCAATGACCCGGCAGGAGGTGTCGATCGTTTCACCACATCGCCGGAACCACCACCGATCCGGTCGAAAAGCCGATGGAACTGCTGCCGTTGGGCCCGGTGCTGTTCATCGACACCGCCGGCATCGACGATGACGGGGCGCTGGGCGACAAGCGGGTGAAGAAGACGCGGCAGGTCTTCGATCGCACCGACGTGGGCGTTCTGGTCGTCGATGCGGGCCAATGGGGCGAATTCGAGGAGAGCATCTTCCGCGAACTCCGCGACCGCAACATCCCCGTCGTCGTTGCTTTCAACAAATCCGATCTCGCCAGGCCGCTCGCGGCTTCACAAGAAATGCTGCGCGAGGCGAAGACGCCGTTCGTCGAAACGGTCGCCAACGAGGATCGCGGCGTGCTCGAACTGCGCGAGGCGCTGGTGCAGATCACCCCCGATGAGTTCATGCAGCCGCCGGCGCTGGTTGCCGACCTGGTTCCGCCGGGCGAGCTGGCCGTGTTGGTCGTGCCCATCGACACCGAAGCGCCCAAAGGCCGGTTGATCGTCCCCCAGGTGCAGACGATCCGCGATCTGCTCGACGGTGACGCTTACTGCCTGGTCGTCAAGGAGCGCGAGTTGCGCGATGCCCTGGGCCGTTTGCATCGCCCGCCGGCTCTGGTGGTGACCGATTCGCAGGCGTTCCTGAAGGTCTCGGCCGACACGCCGCCCGAAGTGCCGATGACGTCATTCTCGATCCTTTTCGCCCGGCAGAAGGGCGACCTGCGGCAATTCGTCGAAGGGGCGCTGGCCATCGAGGATTTGCGGCCGGGCGACCGCGTGCTGATCGCCGAGTCCTGCACCCATCACCCTATCGGCGACGACATCGGCCGGGTGAAGATTCCCGCGCTGGCTCACGCAGTACGTCGGCGGCCAACTGCGGATCGACACCACGCAGGGCCACGACTTCCCGGCGAACCTGAGCGACTATCGCCTGGTCGTCCACTGCGGGGCGTGCATGTGGAACCGCCGCGAGATGCTCACCCGCATGGCCGCCTGCCGCCGCGACGGCGTGCCGATCTGCAACTACGGCATGACCATCGCCTACACGCTCGGCATCTTCGACCGCGCGCTCACTCCGTTCCCCGATGCACTGGACGCATACCAGGAACTCAAGCGTTGTCAGGCGCCGAGACTCCCGATAATCGCAGCGGCTAGAGCATCTCCAGCGGCGCTGGACCCGCCGGCGGCGGGAAGATACCGTCAAGCTCGCCAAGCTGCGACGGCGTGAGCTTGTGATTCAATGCCCCCACGTTCTCCCGTAGCCGCGTCGGCTGCCGGTCTTCGGAATCACGATCACGCCGTCCTTCGACAACAGCCAGGCGATCGCGGCCTGCGCCGGCGTCATACTATAACGCCGTGCAAAACCGACCAACCGCTGGTCGTCCGGCAGCCTTCCTTGTTCGATCGGCGAGTAGGCCATGATCGGGATGGCCCGCTCTCGAAGCCAGGGCAGCAGTTCCCATTCGATGCCGCGGCGCGAGAGGTTGTAGAGGACTTGATCGGTGGCGATGCTCGATCCGCCGGCAATCGACCGTAGCTCCTGCATGTCGGCCAGAGTCGAAGTTGCTTACGCCGAAATGCCGGATCTTGCCGGCCCGTTGCAGCGCCTCAAACGCCTCCAGCGTCTCGGCCAGCGGCACGTCGCCGCGCCAGTGCAGCAGGTAGAGGTCGAGCCGGTCGGTGCGGAGGCGGCGCAGGCTGCGCTCGCAGGCGGCCACCGTGCCGCGGCGCGTTGCGTTCGGCGGCAGCACTTTGCTCAGCAGGAACGCCCGGTCACGCCGGCCGGCGATCGCCTCGCCCACGAGTTGCTCGGCTTGCCCATCGCCATACATCTCGGCGGTGTCGATCAGGCCGGCGCCCAGGTCCAGGGCGAGTTGCACCGTGGCGATCTCCTCCGCGCGCTTGGCCGAGTCGTCGCCGACGTGCCAAGTGCCCAGGCCCATTGCACTCACGCTCTCGCCGGACGGTAGCACAACTATCTTCATGGTGATAGTCATGTAAACGCGCGTCCTGAATCGTTGTCAAGAGGCGTTCCCTAGGATGGGGGGCTTAGGCTGGAAAAATCGAGTGGTTCTTTTCGTGCTTCCGCCCGATACTGTTGTTACGTTCAGTAGCATTATTTGGGGGAATATGGCAGAATGCAGGGCTACGTTGTTTATCGCCTTCTGCGATTCACTGAGGCATTCTGATAGGAGTCGGAACAATGCACGGCCGCGAAATTTCTCTTGGTCGAGTCTCTCTGGTGTTTGCTCTGTTGGCGGCAGGCCTGATCGTCTCGCCGCGGCCGCTGGCGGCCGATAGCTTCGATTGGCGGACCGCTGGCGGGTACAACTGGAATTCGACGGTAAAATCGCAGTTTGGCGGAACCTGCTGGGATTTCTCCGCCTGCGGCACGCTCGAGGCGAAATATAAACTGACCCGCAATGATCCTTCTTTCAATCCCGACGTTTCCGAGCAGCATATCTGCTGGGAGACGAATCCCGACATGGGCAGCACGGGGGGGGGCTGGGGCCCTTCGGTGCTGAACTACTTCACGACCCACGGCGTCGTTTCGGAATCCGAATGTCCCCATCAGCCGTCGAGCGAAGACATTGGGATCGCCCCGTATTGGCCGCTGGCAACAGGCTGGCAAAACCGCGTCTGGAAGAGCGTCTCGAATTTGAACGACTTCACCAATGATACCGCCACGATGAAGGCCTACCTGAAGACTTATGGGCCATTGGAAGTCGGCCTTTGGGCCTCCCACGACCTGTACACTTCAGTCTCGGATATGATAGCGAATTACCGGGCGCCGGACGCCTCGGGCTTCGATCATGAAGTGTCGCTGGAAGGTTACTGCGACGATGCTTCCATTCCCACCGGCGGATACTGGATCATCAAGAATAGCTGGGGGTACTCGAACAATAACTTGACCGACTACGGCAACAATGGCTACTACCTCATCCCCTACGGCAGCCTTGAGATCCACAACGACATTAGCGCCATCACCGGCCCCGTCTATTATACCGGCGCGATGGCGACGGCGACCTGGAACGGTGGGGGGGGACGTGGCTAAACGGCGGCGCGAATTGGAACTCGGGGGGATACGCTTGGGAGAATAAGGAGACCGCCGCCACCTTCGCCGGGAGCGGCGGGGCCGTCAGCATAAGCGGAGCGGTGATCGCCCATAGCATGACCGTCAACTCTACCGGCTACTCCTTCAGTGGCGGGTCGCTGACCGTCACTGCCGGCGGCATCCAGGCCAATCAGAGCACGACGATCAACTCGGACGTCTATATCGGCGGGCCGCAGTCGTGGAGCGTGGCCGGCGGAAAGACACTGACCGTCAACGGGCCGCTGCATACCGTCATCAGCGATCTGACCTTCGACGGGGCGGGCAATACGGTCATCGCCGGGGCGATTGACGGCGGCGGCGTGCTCAATATCGTAGGCGGCGCCAAACCGGGCGGTCTGATCCAGGCCGGCTCCGGCGCCGTCACGCTGTCGGGCGTCCAAGACTTCGCCGGCGACATCACCGTCAACGCCGGCGCCGGACCGTTGTACCTCGCGCCGACCGGCGGCGCTGCGGCGGTTTATAGCGGCGAGTTCTTCGGCGGCGGCACGATCAACGTCAACGGCGCCGGCACCGTTTCCTTCGCCGGCGGGGCGTCGGACTTCAGCGGCGCGCTGAACATACTGCAAGCCGGCGCGTTGCAGTTTGCGCCGGCGGCCGGGGTGACCAACACCTTCGGCGGCACGATCAACGGCGTCGGCACGCTGGTGCAAAACGGTCCGGGCACGACCGTGCTGTCGAGAAGCAACAGCTACAGCGGCGGCGTCACCATCAGCGACGGCGCGTTGCAGGCCAACTTCGGCGTCGGCATTCCGGCGGCGAGCTTCTTGACGCTCGACGGCGGCGTGTTGCAGAGCGACGGCGGCAGCGCGGTCAGCTTCAGCCGCAGTCTGGGCACTGCGGGCAGCACCTTTCAGTGGGCCGCGGGCGGCGGCGGTTTTTCCGCCGGCAGTGCGGCGATGACGGTCAACGTCGGCGGCCATGCCACCCCCGACACGCTCAGTTGGGGCTCCGCGCCGGGCGATGTGGGGACGAAGATCGTCGGCACGCTCAAGTTCGGTTCGAACAGCGCCGCGGCGGCGACGACCTTTCGCAACTCGATCGCGCTGGGCAGCGTCGATCGCACGATTCAGGTCGACGACAATCCGAACTCGATCAACGATCTGGCGGAGATCAGCGGCGCCATCTCCGGTTCGGGCGGGATCATCAAGAGCGGCGACGGCGTCTTGAAACTCTCGGGCGCGAACGGTTACAACGGCACGACGAGCATCAGCGGCGGCGTATTGCAGGCGGCGATCGGCACGGGGATTCCGTCCGGCAGCTTCATCGACATCAACGGCGGCATGTTGCAAGTGCTCGCCGCGAGTTTTACCCGCAGCCTCGGCAGCAGCGGCGCGGCGTTTCGGTGGGGGCTGGGGGGCGGCGGTTTTTCGGCCGCGGCCAATCCGCTTTCGGTGAACGTCGGCGGGCAGGCTACTCCGATCACGCTCGCTTGGGGTTCTGCACCCGGCGAGGTGGGCAGCAAGATCGTGGGAACGCTGTTGCTGAACGCTCCAACGGCCGGCAATGCGCTGACGTTTCAGAACGGCATCGACCTGGCCGGCGGGGCGCGTGCGATCGTGGTCGGGGGCAACACCGTCTATCTTAGCGGCGCGATCGTCGACGGCGTCGGCGGCGGTTCCTTGTCGAAATCGGGGCCGGGCGTGCTCTGCATCAGCGGCTCTGCGCCGAACACCTATACCGGAGCGACGACGATTTCCGGCGGCGACGTCTATCTGAACAAGTCGTCGCCTTCCGGCTATGCGATTCCCGGCGATCTGTATCTGGGCGGCGACGCGCAGATGTGGGTCAATTTACAGGGCGACAACCAGATCGCGCCCACCTCGCTGTGGACGTTCAACGGCACGGGGGCTTGGCAGGAAGTCAAGCTTCTGGGGCACAACCAGACGGTGGCGGGGCTAGTGAACGCCAGCGGCCAGGGCGTGGTGGAAAACACCTGGAACGAGTCGGGCTACGGCGCCGTCACGCTGACGATCGACAATTCGAGCGCCTGCCGCGTTCAACGGCGCGCTGCGCAACACGTCCTCGGGCAGTTGCGGCGCGCTGAGCCTGGTCAAGACCGGAACGGCCACGCAGACCCTTTCCGGCGGTAATATCTCCTATAGCGGCGGGACGACGATCAATGCCGGGAGACTCGTGTTGCAGGACGTCACCAACACCGGCTTCAGCTCGCGCCCCGTCACCAACAACGCCGCGTTGGAAATCGATGCGATCAATTCCAGCTTCAGTTTCAACGGCGCCATCGGCGGCACGGGCTCGCTGAGCATCGCCGGCGGCAACACCTTGACCCTCGGCGGCGCGGGGGGCAACACGTTTACGGGGGCGACGACGATCTCGGCCGGCACGGTCAACCTGGCGAAGACCGCCGGCTACGCGATTCCCGGCAACCTCAGCATCGCCAACAGCGGCACCTACGTGGTGGTGCAGAACGCCAACCAGCAGTTCTCCAGCGGCACGGTCGTCAGCTTCTCCGGCAGTTCGCACCTGGAGGTTTACGGCAACAGCGTGACCGTCGGCGGCATTTCCGGGGCGGGCATCGTCGAGAACACCGAAAGCGAGACGGGGGTGGCCAACGGCACGCTAGTGGTCGACAACGCCGCCGATTGCTCGTACAACGGCCGTCTCCGCAACAGCAACGGCGGCGCCGGCGCCTTGGCGCTGGTCAAGGACGGCCCGGGCACGTTGACCTTGACCGGCTTCTATGTCGGCCAGTACACCGGCGGCCTGACGGTCAACGACGGCACGCTCAATTACAGCGGCGCCGGCAACACGGCATTGCCGAACTGCGAGTACACGCTCAACGGCGGCGTATTGAACATTGGCAGCAGGTCGAAGACGATCAAGGCATTCCATCTAACCGGCGGCAGCTTAAGCGGCACCACCGGCACGTTGACCAGCAGCGGCAGCGGCCCCTACGATCTGCAAGCCGGCACGGTGGCCGCCAACCTCGGCGGCAGCGTCGGACTGACGAAGACCACCGCCGGAACGGTGACCTTCAGCAAGGCCCCGCCCAACGGCAGCTACTCGATTTCCGACGGCGTGCTGGACTTCGGCACGCTGTCGAAGACGATGTCGTCGGGCAGCACGCTGACGATCAGCGGCGGCACGCTTAGCGGCAGCGGCGTGCTGACCGGCAACACCAGCTACAACATCCAGGGCGGCACGGTCAACATCGTCCTCGGCGGCGGGACTTCGATCGGCTTGAGCAAGAGCGGCGCGGGGACGGCGATCCTCTTGGCCGACAATACCTACGGCGGCGCGACCACCGTCAACGGCGGCGTGCTGCAAATGGGCAACGGCGGCGGCTTCGGCGCCGTGGGCGCCGCCGGCATCACTATCAACGCCGCCGGCGCCTTCGAGGTGAACCGCTCCGACAACCTGACCTTCAGCAGCCGGATCAGCGGCAACGGCACGTTGGCCAAGGACGGCGACGGCACGCTGACGATGTCGGGCTCGAACACGTTTTCGGGCAATCTCGTGGTCAACGGCGGGCTGTTGAGTTACGGCGGCAATTCGACCCTGCCCGGCGGCGATTTCACTATCAACGGCGGCGTGCTCGACGTCGGCGGCTTCAGCCGCACGATCGGCACGCTGACGGTCGGCGGCACGCTCAGCGGCAGCGGCACGCTGACCGCCACCGCCGCGTATCAGCTTCAAGCCGGCCTGGTCGACATTTCACTCGGCGGCAGCGTGGGGGTGAACAAGACGGGGCCGGGCACGGTCAGCCTGCTGAAAAATCTGCCCGGCGGCAACTACGCGATCTCCGCCGGCGTCTTGAACCTCGGCGGCTTTTCGCAGTCGATCGGCGGCCTGCAAATCAGCGGCGGCACGCTGACCGGCAGCGGCACGCTGACCAGCAGCAGCGATTACGACGTGCAAGGCGGCATGATCGACGTCGTGCTGGCCGGCAGCACGGTGGGCATTCACAAGAGCGGCGCGGCCACGGCGACTCTCACCCGCGCCAACAGCTTCGGCGGCTCGACCACGATTTCGGGCGGCGCTCGAGGCCGATTTCGGCGCGACGATACCCGCCGGCAGCTTCCTGACTCTCGACGGCGGCGTGCTGGAGACGCTGGCCGGCGGCACCTTCAGCCGCAGTCTCGGCAGCGGCGGCAGCAACGCCTTCCAGATGACCGCCAACGGCGGCGGTTTTTCCACCGCCGCCATCCCCTGCGTGGTCAACATCGGCGCCAATGCCACCCCCACCACGCTCACCTGGGGCAACAACGTCGGCACGCAGTTGGTCGGCACGCTGAAGCTCGGCTCGATCACTTCCAGCGCTGCGCTGACCTTCTTGAACCCGATCGACCTCGGCGGCGGCGCGGGTGATCGAGGTCTACGACAATCCGAACTCGACGGGCGACTATGCCGTGCTGCCGGCGGCGATCGGCGACTCGCTCGGCGGCGGCTCGCTGCTGAAGGCGGGCAACGGCACGCTCTACCTGCAAGGGGCGACGTCGAACACCTACTCCGGCATGACGACGATCATGGGCACGCTGGTGGCCGCCAAGACCGGCGGCGCCACCGCCATCCCCGGCAACGTCACCCTCAGCGAGACGGGCGACGGCACGGGCACGCTCCTGCGGCTCGACGGCGACAACCAACTCACCCCCTCCTGCGCGATGACCTTCAGCACGCCGTTGTCCAGCGCGCGGCTGGAACTGAACGGACACGCCGCCACGCTCTCGGCCATCAACGGCGACAGCCACGCGGTGATCGAGGGGCTGTCGGACAACACCGGCTTGAACGTCGACAGCACGCTGACGATCGACAACGCCGCCGACTGCACGTTTGCGGGGGTGATCCGCGACAAGTTGCAGGGCAGCGGCACGGGCCGGGTGAACCTGGTGAAAAACGGCGCGGGCAGTTTGCTGCTCGGCGGCATCAACGGCTACACCGGCCCGACCGTCGTCAACGACGGCATGTTGCAAGTCAACGGCTCGATCCAGTCCTCCCCGAGCGCCAGCGTCGGGCCCACCGCCACCCTGTATTTCAACAGCGCCGCCGGCTACTTCGGCTGCGGCGGTCCGATCAGCGGCTCGGGCACGGTGCAGATCTATCAAGGGGCGCACGCCTTCAGCGCCGGCGCGGGGGGCAACACCTCGTTGAGCGGCTTTGCCGGCTTGGTCAGCCTGACCAGCGGCGTGGTCTCTCTGCTGAGCCCCGGCGGCTTGGGCAGCGGCGCGGTGAGCGTCACGGGCGGCGCCAGCTACGATCTGGCGACTTCGGCCACCATGACCTTCAGCAATCCGATCACGCTGGGGGGCATCGGCGGCACGCTGGGCGGAGTCGCCATGCCGGCCCTCTACGGCGGCGGCAACGGCGGCGCGTACACCATCTCCGCTCCAATCACGCTGCTGGCCACCAGCGACGTCGGCAACTCGACGAACAACGGCACATTGATCCTTAGCGGCAAGATCACCGGCCCGGGCGGCCTGGTGGTCGGAAAGTCGACGGCGGCGGCGGCGGATCAGGACGGTGCGCTGGCGATCGCCGGGACGGCCAGCAACGACTATGGCGGCGACACGGCGATCAACCGCGGCACCGTCTACTTGCAGAAGAGCGGCGGCGCGATCGCCATTCCCGGCAACCTCAATATCTCGCCGTCGGGCACCACCAGCACCGGCAACACCTACCTGATTCTCAACGCCAGCAATCAGATCGCGCCGGCGGCGGTGATAACCTTCGCCTCGGGCCGCCAGATGAACATGTATTTCGAATTGCAGGGGAACGACCAGACGCTGGGCGGCATCGTCGACTACAGCGGTCGCAGCGTGATCGAAAACGCCGAACTGGAACCCGGCATCAACAACACCGGCACGCTGACGATCGACAACACCGCCAACTGCAAGTATGTCGGGGCGATCCGCAACGGCGCCTTCGCCGCCAACGGCGCAAGCACGGGCCTGCTGGCGCTGGTCAAGAGCGGTCCGGGGACGCTGACGCTGGGCGGCTCGCATTGCGGCGACTACACCGGCGGTCTGACGGTCAACGCCGGCACGCTCGATTACAGCGGCGCCACGGTGTTGCCGGGCACGCCGCTGGCCTATCCGACCGGCCCGACCGGTCCGACCGCGCCGGTGGTGATCGCCCCCTGTCCGTACACGATCAACGGCGGGCGGTTGAACATCGGCGAGCTGTCGGCGTCGATCGGGGCGTTTACGATCAGCGGCGGCACGGTCAGCGGAACCGGCACGCTTACCAGCAACGCCGCCTACGACGTTCGCGGCGGCCGGGTGGAGGCCAATCTGGCCGGCAACGCCATCGGCCTGACCAAGTCGGGCGCCAGCCTGGCGGTGCTTACCGGCACGAACTCGTACAGCGGCCGCACCACGCTCGCCGGCGGCGTGCTCGAACTCGGTCCCAGCGCACAGGACTGCGTTTTGAACCTGGGCGGCGCCGACGTGCAGTCGGGGCGCTGGTCTTCGACTACGCCGGCGGGTTGGACCCGGCGGCGACGATCGCCAGCTTGCTGCGGGCCAGTTATGACGACGGCCATTGGGACGTGGGCCAGTTCCAGAATTCGACGGCGTCGTCGACGGGGTTGACGTTGGGCTGGTTGGACGACCCGACGTCGCACGAGGTGAAGGTGATGGCGACCTACGCGGGCGATTTCAACCTCGACGGCGTCGTGGACGGCGCCGATCGGGCGATCTGGTTTGCGAACGCATCCACCGGCAGCACGTGGCAGCAGGGCGACGCGAATTACGACGGGATAGTGAACGGCCTGGACCGCGACCTCTGCTTTTCGCACGTCGGCCTGCCCTCGCTCGCGTTCGACTTGCCGGCCACCTCTGCCGTCACCCCGGTGCCCGAGCCCGGCACGCTAGCCCTCTTGGCCGCCGCGTTGTTGGGCCTGTTGGCTTACCGCCGGAGAAAACGGAAGTAGTTTCCGTTGCTTTGTTCATGCCGAACCAGTGGTTCATTGCAGCCGACGTTGGGAACGCCCGAGTCAAGCTAGGGCTGTTCACCGATGATAGCGCGGCTGGGCTTCTCGAACCTCACCAGACATTGCCGCTGCTCGGCGAGGACGCAGAACTTGATAGGATCGATCCTTGGCTGGCTGACGCTGAGCACGGTGACCTGAGTGGCCTTACATGCCAGTGGTGGATCGCCAGCGTGAATCGCCCTGCGGCTACGCGGCTGATCGACTGGCTTCGCGAGCATCGCTCGGGTGATCGCGTTGTGCTGCTGGCGTCGGGCGACTTGCCGCTTGTGGTGCGGCTGGAACGGCCGGACATGGTTGGCATCGATCGGCTGGTCGACGCCGTGGCGGTCAATCGGCTCCGCGAGGCCGGCCGCCCGGCGGTGATCGTCGACGTGGGCACGGCGATCACGGTCGACCTGGTATCGGCCGACGGGGCATTTCTGGGCGGGGCGATTCTGCCGGGGATTCAGATGTCCGCCCGCGCCCTGCACCACTTCACCGACCTGCTGCCGTTGGTCGATGTTTCGGAATTAGCCGCGCCGCCGCCGGCCTTGGGCGACTCGACCGAGTCGGCCATGACATCGGGGCTATTCTGGGGCGCGGTGGGGGCGATTCGCCAATTGATCGAGCGACTCTGCGAAACCGCAAGCGGCGAGGGGCCGCAAGTCTTCCTCACCGGCGGCGCCGGCCCCGCCGTCGCGGAACTGCTCGGCCATGAAGCACGCCACCTGCCGAATTTGACGTTGTCCGGTATCGCGCACGTCGCGATAGGATGCTATCGGTGCGGCTCAACGGAGCGCAATGTCACCTAGAGGGATTCGCTGAATGACGCAGTGGCAGAAACTAGCGTTGATCGCCGTAGCTGGCGCCCTTGGCACCTTGGCTCGCTATGGACTGGGTGGACTGGTCCAAGAGCATTCCGGCAAAATGTTCCCTTGGGGGACGGTCGCCGTCAACCTGTTGGGGTGTCTGGTTTTCGGCGTTATCTGGTCGTCATTGCAGGAGCGCGGGCCTACCAGCAGCGAAACTCGAACAATCCTCCTCATCGGATTCATGGGGGCGTTCACCACCTTCTCGACGTTCATTTTCGAGACGAGAAAGCTATTGGACGACGCCCAGTGGCTGCCGGCGGTCGGCTATTTCGCGCTTCACAACCTCGGAGGGTTGGCTGCTATGATCGCAGGACTGGCTTTGGGACGATTGCTCTGATACGTCGTTCGGGCCGGTTGTGGCCTCGCAATGTTCATCCCTGAACGAAAGGAGACGGTTCCATGCGACTCCCCGAAGAAGCGGAACTGCTGCGAGTCTTCATCGGCGAGAGCGACCATTACCAAGGCAAGCCGCTGTACGAGGTGATTGTGCTGGAAGCGCGCAAGCGGGGAATGGCCGGCGCGACGGTGCTTCGCGGCATCATGGGCTTCGGCGCCGACAGCCGCATGCACACCGCCAAAATCCTTCGGCTTTCGCAAGATTTGCCGATCGTCGTCGAAATCGTCGATACGCCCGAGCAGATTGCCGATTTTCTCCCCGAGCTCGACCGAATGATCGACGAGGGACTTATCACGCTGGAGCGCGCGCGGGTGATCGCGTATCGCCATAGCAAGTGAGAGCCGGCGGATGTAGATCGTTCGCCGGCAACGCGCGCGGCACAAATCTCGCCGGTTCGGTTGGTGCGGGGGCGGGCATTCTCAGACTCATATCGCAGCGGGGGGCTTATCCCCAGACGGTCTTTTGGTGTATGATTGACCGAACGGCAAAAGTGTCCACAATGACGGGGGCTTCCAACTCTTCCGATTCTTCCGATCCTCAGGAGCCGTTTCATGACCGCATATTCCGATCAATCCCGCCGGCGAAAAGTTCCCCATTCCCTCCGAGGCCGATTATGCCAGGGAATTTTCGCGGATCGAGGCGTTGGCCGAGCAGGCCCGCCGCGAAGGCAAGGAGGTCGTCGTGGTCATGGGCGTCGGCTTCGTCGGCGCGGTCATGGCCGCCATCATCGCCGACACCGTCGACAAGAAGACCGGCAAGCCGAGCAAGTTCGTCATCGGCTGCCAGCGGCCCAGCACGCGCAGCTACTGGAAGATCCCGATGCTCAACCGCGGCGAGTCGCCGGTCAAGGCCGAGGACCCCGAGGTCGATCCGATGATCGCCCGCTGCGTGAAGGAGAAGAAGACGCTGATGGCCACGTTCAACAGCGACTGCCTCAAGCTGGCCGACTGCGTGGTGGTCGACGTGCAGTGCGACTACACGAAGCACGATCTCGGCAACATGCGCACCGGCGAGGCCGAGATGAGCGCCCTGGAGGCGACCATGCGGACCATCGGCGCAGAAGGTCCAGCCGCACTGCCTGACGCTGATCGAGACCACCGTGGCCCCCGGCACGACCGAGTTCGTCGCCTGGCCGATCATGAAGAAGGCCTTCGCCGCCCGCGGCATCGAGAGCGAGCCGCTGCTGGCCCACAGCTTCGAGCGGGTGATGCCCGGCCGCGAGTACGTCTGCCTCGATCCGCGATTTCTGGCGGGTCTGCTCCGGCTGCAACGCCGAGGCCCGCGGCGCGGGTCGAGAAGTTCCTCCGCGAGGTGCTCAACACCGAGCAGTTCCCGCTGACGGTGATGGATCGCCCGATCGAGTCGGAGACCACCAAGATCGTCGAGAACTCCTACCGGGCGACGATCCTGGCGTTCCTGAACGAGTGGAGCCTGTTCGCCGAGCGGAACGGCGTCGACCTGATCAAGGTCATCAAGGCGATCAAGATGCGGCCGACGCACAGCAACATCATCTTCCCCGGGCCCGGGCATCGGCGGCTACTGCCTGCCGAAGGACGCCGGGCTGGGCTACTGGGCCTACAAGCACATCCTCGGCTTCGAGGACGGCGACGAGGTCTTCAAGATCAGCCCGACGGCCATCGACATCAACGACACCCGCGCGCTGCACGTGGCCGAGCTGACCCGCGACGCCCTGCGGAACATGGGCCGCTACATCGCCGGCGCCGACGTGCTGATCTGCGGCGCCAGCTACCGCCAGGACGTGGGCGACACCCGCTACAGCGGCTCGGAAATGGTCGTCCGCAAGCTCACCGAGATGGGCGCCGAGATGCGGGTCCACGACCCGTACGTCGATCACTGGTTCGAGCTGGAGAAGCAGGACGTCTATCCCGCGCCGGGCCATTCGTGGTCGCGGTTCTTCCGCAACCAGGAGGACTTGAAGGACATCCGCGTGCAGAAGGACCTGGCCGCGGCGCTCAATCGACGCCGAGGCGCGTGATCCTGGCCGTGCCGCACGAGCCCTACCTGGAGCTCGATCCCGACCAGATCGTCAAGTGGGCCGGCGGGCCGCTGGCGGTGATCGACTGCTTCGGCATCCTCTCCGACGAGAAGATCCGCCGCTACTTCGAGCTGGGCTGCGAAGTCAAGGCCCTCGGCCGCGGCCACATCCAGCGGATCAAGGAACAGGTGCGGGCGAAAGCCAAGTAACCAGTCACGTCAAGAACAAGGTAATTGCATTCTGGAGGACGGATTTCCAAATTCGTCCCGGCAAGAGTGGAGAGTGGACGGATTTGGAAATCCGTCCTACGACAAGTTGTGCGGCTCGTCTTTGCGTCCGCATTGAGGGAGAAAACCATGCCGTGCCGAGGAATTCGCGGGGCCACGACGGCCGAAACTAACAATCCCGAGGAAATCCTGAAAGCAACCCGTCAATTGCTGGCGCTGATGATCCGCCAGAACGGGATCGAGCCCGAGGACGTCGCCAGCGCGATCTTCTCGACCACCACCGACCTCGACGCGGAGTTTCCGGCGTTGGCGGCGCGTCAGTTGGGCTGGTTCGACGTGGCGCTGATGTGCGTTCACGAGCTGGACGTGCCCGGCTCGTTGCGCCGCTGCATCCGCATCCTCCTGCACTGGAACACCGACAAGCCGGCCGACGAAATCGTCCACGTCTACGTCAAGGAAGCCGCCAGGTTGCGTCCCGATCGCTCCAATCTGCCGCCGGTCGATTGGACGGAGTTGGAGCAATGGATTACAGAACACAGTAACGAAGTGGCGAAGCCGGCGAGAAAATAGGGGGGAAGAAATCTCACCGCAGAGGACGCAAAGGACGCAGAGGGAATGACGGAGAGGATGCGATCATGGATCTTAACGAGATTAGCGGACAGATTCTTGATGCAGCAATGAAGGTGCATTCGGACCGGGACTGCTGGAATCGGCTTATGAAGCGTGCTCGCTCTACGAGTTGCACAAACGCGGATTGAAAGCGATCAGCCAGGTGCAACTGCCGGTCGTCTATGAATCGGTGAAGATCGACGTCGGGTATCGGATTGACATATTGGTGGAAGATGCAGTCGTCGTGGAGTTGAAGTCAGTCGCAGAGGTCATTCCCATCCATCGAGCCCAACTGCTTTCCTATCTGAAACTCGGCAAGAAGAAGCTTGGCCTGCTGTTCAATTTCAATGTCGTTCATCTGAAGGACGGCATCACTCGGCTGGTCAACAACCTCTAACACCAACCCTAATGCCTCTTCTTCCTCTGCGTCCTCCGCGTCCTCTGCGGTGGGTTTTAGTGAACTCTTTGCCCCGGTTTTGCCCCTTCATCCGGGCCGAGCAGATAGATTTCGCCGCCACCGCCGCCGGCGGCGACGATCATGCCTTCGCTCAAGCCGAATTTCATCTTCCGCGGGGCGAGATTGGCCACGCAGATTACCAAGCGGCCGACCAAATCCTCGGGCTTGTAGACGCCCTTGATGCCGGCCAAGACGGTGCGGCGGTTGTCGCCGCCGAGGCCGAGCGTCAGTTTCAGCAGCTTTTGCGCGCCGGGGACGTCCTCGGCGTCGATTACCCGCACCACGCGGAGATCGACTTCGGGCGAAATCGTCGAAACTGACGGTTTCGGCCAGCGGCTCGGCCACTCAGCGCGGCGTCGCTGTCGAAAGGCAGCGTGTGCGGGGGAAGGCTCGGTCTCGGCCGGCTCGGCGCTGGCGGCCACCATCGCCTCGACCTGCTTTGGGTCGACCCGCTGCATCATGTGCGAGAACTTGCCAACCGGCGTGCCCAGGAGCGGCTGCTTCGCTTGTTGCCAACTGGTGATCGGGTCGCCCAGCAATTTGCCGGTCTGCTCGGCGAGCTTCGGCAACACGGGGGCCAAGTAAATCACCACTTGGCGAAACAGGTTCAAGCCGGTGGTGCAAGCGATTTGCACGCCGCGTTTTGCCGCCGGGTCGGCCTTCTTTGGCCAGTTCCCAGGGTCGGCGCGATTCCATATAGGCGTTGGCGCGATCGGCGGCGGCCATGATCAGCCGCATGGCCCGACTGTAGTCGCATTGCTCATAGGCGTCGGCAATTTCATCGCCGTCGCGCGCCGCCTGGTCGAACAGCTCTCGGCTCTCCAACTCGTCGGCCAGGCCCGTCTTTTCGACAAATCGCGCCGTGCGGCTGGCGATGTTCACCACCTTGCCGACCAGGTCGGAATTGACCTTGCCGATAAAATCCTCGAAGTTCAGATCGATGTCATCGACGCCGGAAGACAGTTTCGAGGCGTAATAGTATCGCAGATATGACGGGTCGAGGTGTTCGAGGTAGGTTGACGCGCGGATGAACGTGCCCTTGCTCTTCGACATCTTCTCGCCGCCGACCGTGAGGAAGCCGTGGATATGCACCTTCTCGGGCAGGCTCAGCCCGCCGGTTTTCAGCATGGCCGGCCAGAACAGCGTGTGGAAATAGGTGATGTCCTTGCCGATGAAGTGGTGGATGACCGTTTTCTCGTCGTTGCGCCACCAGTCGTCGAGGTTCTCGCCATGCTTCTGGCACCACTGTTGCGTCGAGCCGATGTAGCCGATCGGGGCGTCGAACCAGACGTACCAGTAGTTGCCGGGGCTGTCGGGAATCTCGAAGCCGAAGTACGGCGCCGGCCGCGAGACGTCCCAGTCGTGCAGCGGCTCGCAGAGGAAGTGCCCCTTTAAGTAATTGGCGATTTCCGGCTGGAGGTGCTCGCCCCCCTGCGTCCAGTCTTCGAGGAATCTGTGCAGTTTCTCGATGTTGATGAACAAGTGATCGGCCTGGCGGATTTCCGGCGTCGTGCCCGAAAGGGTGCTCACCGGCTCGATCAATTCGGTCGGGCTGTAATGCGAGCCGCACTTGTCGCAACTGTCGCCGTACTGGCCGGGCGAGCTGCACTTCGGGCAAATCCCTTTGACAAAGCGGTCGGCCAGGAACGTGCCGGCCTGGGCGTCGTAGAGCTGGGTGACCTCGCGCTGCTCGACCAGTCCCGCCTTGCGGATTTCCGCCCAGATATGGTTGCAGACTTCTTGAGTTTCCTGGCTGTTGGTGCTGCCGTAGTTGTCATGGTGAACATCGAAGCCGGCGAGGTCGCGTATGTGGGCCTGCTGCATCTCGGCGATCACTTGCTCCTCGGGAACGCCCTCTTTCCGGGCACGAATCATGATCGAAGTGCCGTGGGTGTCGTCGCCGCAGATGTAGAGGCAGCGCCGCCCGTGGAGCCTTTGGAACCGCACCCAAATGTCGGTTTGCACGTGCTCGAGCATGTGTCCGATATGAATATGGCCGTTGGCGTAAGGCAGGGCGGTGGTGACGAGGATTTGCCGCATGGCTGCTGGTTGCTCCGCGTGAAAGGCAGACGCAATTGAGTCGAAAAGGCGCATTATAGCGAAGCGGGAACGTTGCCGGGAGGGCGGCTTTGGTGGCGGCGGGAGGGGCTTGTCTTTGCGTTGTGCGGTCGGTTGGGCATTTGTCGTCGATTTGGGTTTTTCTCGAGGTTTTGAGTTTGTGGGGCGCACTTAGGATCGGTTGGGCGCGGCTTAAGGCGTTGCGGCGCAGGCGGATCGGATTGCGGGCCACGTCGCAACCCATTTTCCGGCGGTTGGGAAAAACGAAACAATTGGCGGAGTTGGTCGTGTAAGTGGTGTTTGTGGAACGGTTTCGGGCCAAGCAACGGGTGAGAATAATTCGCGGCGTTGGGTGGAAGCGGCTTTTCATGGGTGGCACGCGGGCATAGTGATAGGCGCTGCAATGTTGGGGTGGCAGTTAAACCGCCACCCCAACATGGACATAGTGGTAGACGGAACGGAGAGGCGGGACGACCTCTGGCTGACGAGCGACGTCCGGGTGGACGGCGCGGAGTAATGTACGCTTGTTTATGCTAATGTAGCGGATTGGGTGGCCCAATTTCAAGTGCAGGATTTGGGCCGGTGCTGATTTCTGCGTCAGCGACGTCGTCGGGGAAGGGGGCAGTCCCGTTTTTGCCGCGCGAGAATCGGGAGAGTCCCCCAGGCACGGGCGAGTGGGACAGTCCCCAGGATTTGGCGATGGGGGCGTTTGGGGGGATTTCGTCGTTGGCAACTTTCGGTCGAGATAACGGGAAGCCTGGGCCGAGAGCGGCAACTGCTGTTGGTGGAGGCGGTCGAAATGCGGCCATCGGATGGAGTGGAGGTTGCAAGTCGGGATTGGGGCGGCCATAGGTTCTCGGAGTCGAAGGGGTTATTAGAGGAAACCTGGGGTCTGTTGATTCCATCGGCCTAACCGTGTTTTGGTTTTAGCCCATGGTGCTTAGCGTCAATGCATGCTGCCTTTAAAGGAGAAAGGTCTGGCAGGCCAAACACACAGACGCCTTTCCCCAAGCGGTTATGGCTGCTATACTTCGGCAAGAATGCCAAGATGGCAACAAGATGGGGATGATGGGCAAACCGGGCTGGGTGGCTCCATGATCTCAGTTGCTGAGTTGATCGATGAACTAGGTTACGAGGGTTCGCCCAATTTCGTGGCTGGGGATGAGCTCGGGCGAGTGCCCAGTTACGGCCACATCTTTCGCCGTGCACAACAACGCAGCAGGGAGGGCGAGAAGTCGTGCGGCCTTCAGGGCGTCTACACCCTCCGCCAACGCCCAAACGACGACCTGTCATTAGGCGAAGGATCGCTGACTCCGGTGGTCTACGTCTGCGAGGCCGCATCGGAAGCCGAGGCGGACAAGATCCACCGCCTTGTCTGGAACCAGGACGTGGTTCCTTTTGTAATCGTCTGTACGCCGCAAAACGTCCGAGTCTATTCTGGCTTCGCGTATCGCGAGGATGAAAACGCGATGAAGCGGTCAGCATCGCGAATCCTCAAGGAGGCGATCGGGGTGCAAGAGATCGCCTCGAAGCTCCTTCCCAGCTTCAGCGCCCGAGCGGATCGACGACGGCACATTGTGGCGCGACAAGGGCCGATTTGTGACGCCCGACATGCGGGTCGATTGGCGGTTGCTGGATCGCCTGAAAGAACTGGGCCACGTCCTTCGCAAGGACATGAAACTGCCGACCCAGGCAGCGCACGCCTTGATCGGCAAGTACGTTTACCTCCGTTACCTCCGCGACCGCGACATTCTTTCTGAAAAGCGAATGAACGATTTTCAGATCGATGCGCAAGCGGTTTTCAGCCGGAAGGCCCAATTGACCTCGCTCCGTTCGTTGGTCGAGCAAGCTGGACGATTGGCTCAACGGCTCGGTCTTCGAGATTCCCTGGAAAGATGACGTCAAGACGGACCACGTCAAACAAGTCGCGGCTACCTTCTTTGGCGACGATCCGAAGAGTGGCCAAGGAAGCCTCTTTGAAGACTACGATTTTTCCTACATCCCCATCGAGACCCTTTCGGTCGTCTACGAGCAGTTTTTGCATGCCGAGGGGCGGGGCAAAGACGCTGGCGCGTATTATACGCCGATTCCACTGGTGAATTTCGTCCTCGACGAGATGGAGGCGTTGCTGCCGTTTACGAAAGGGATGCGGGCCCTCGATCCCGCGTGCGGCTCAGGGCGCGTTCCTGGTGCAGTGTTACCGCCGGCTGATCGAAAAAGAACTGCTGAAGCACAAGGGGGAGAAATTTCGCCCTGTCGAGCTGCGCAAGTTGTTGCAGGGGCATATATTCGGCATTGACCGCGACGAGGACGCCTGCCAAGTGACGGAACTAAGCCTCATTCTCACGTTACTTGATTACGTGGATCCGCCCGACCTCACCAAGACGAATTTCAAGCTCCCCAAGCTGCACGGGGTGAACATCTTCGGCGGGGCGGCCAACGACTTTTTCAATACGAACTCGGAATTTCACCAGAAGATGGGCGAAGCCAAGTTCGATTGGCTGGTCGGCAATCCGCCGTGGATCGAAGTCAACGAGGAGAAGCCGCGTCCAGAAGATAAGCCCGCACGCGATTGGAGAAACGCCAACGCCGAGAAGTGCCCGACTGGCGGCAACCAAGTCGCCGAGCTATTCGCTTGGAAGGCGACGGAGCACATCGACGCCAAGGGGAGCGTTGGCCTTCTGATGCCGGCAATGACATTGTTCAAAGACGAGTCTACCGCCTTTCGCCAAGCGTTTTTCGCTGGCGTCAAAGTCCACGCGGTCGTGAATTTCGCCAATCTGGCATATGTCCTCTTCGCCGGTCGGTCGGAAGTTCCAGCCACCGCCCTCTTCTACCAGAAACGCTTAGACGGGACGGACGCGATCGACGAGGCGGAGCGGATATTGACGTTTGCGCCGTTGGTGGTCAACCAGGAAGCGAACCGCCCGAGTCATTTCAACCGAAAGGTCGATACATGGACAATCACGATTAACGGGGGCGAACTTCGCGAGGTCGGCATTGCGGAGGCGATTAGCGGTGACGCGCTAACCTGGAAACTGGCGATGTGGGGATCGTACCGCGACCGGCGGCTATTGGAGGCCGTTGCCCGACGGTTCCCAAGCCTTGAAGAAGAACAAGCCGCTCGGCAGTTGACAATACTACAGGGACTCGAACTCAGAGATAGGGCCGAAAAGGACAAGAAGGTCTTCGTTGAAGAGCTCGTCGGCAAGGACGAACTCATCACCGACGCCCTTCGAAGCTACGGCCGCATCTTCCGCTTCCCGAAATCAGCGATGCGGACGGTTACGGCTAATCGGGCATACGTCCGGCTTCGAAGCGGCTTGTCGCCGATTGAGGTTTGCCGGCCACCGCACGTCATTGTCCACGCATCGCGCAACTTCGCAGTCTTTTCGGACAAGTTCGTCATTGTCCCACCAAGGCAAGTCGGCATTGCGGGCCCACGAGTGCAGAAAGACTTCCTCAAAGTCTTGTCGGTCTACCTGAGCTCGGACTTCGCTCTCTACCAGCAGTTCTTCAACGCTCCACAATGGGGCGTATCCATGAACCGGGCCAACCGAGAAACGCTGGAAGCGATTCCGATTCCGTTGGATCAACTCACCGATGAAGGGTTCGCAGCGTGGCTCGACTTGTACGCTCGCCTCGCCGCGGCTTCGCCAATCCAGCCCCGCAAGAAGACCCGATCCAAGGCTGCGCCGAGGTCGTCGAAGCAGAAGCCGCTTCCGGGCATGGCGGAAACGCCAAATAAGCTTCCCGAACTACTTCAAGAACTCAACGACCGCGTGTACAAGCTCCTCCGCCTGGGCAAGAGCGAGCGAATACTTGTCGAGGACTTTGTCCAGTTCAAACGGTTTGCCATCAAGGGAAAGGTCCGCAAAGAGACCGCCGGCACTCCGGAGCCCGTGGAACTAGAGAGATACGCCAAGATCCTGCAAGCCGAGTTGGACGGCTTCTTTGAAGGCAACCCACGGCTCCGTCACAGGGTCGGCATTCTCTACGACAAGACGTCGCGCATCGGAATGATCGACGTCGAATTGCTCAAAAACTCCCGCGATCCGTTGCGAGTCAAGGTCCAACCGGTTGATGAGGCCACTTCGGCTGACTTTCGGCGAGCACAAGAGTTGGCCCGGCAAAAGCGCGGCCAGTGGCTTTATTTCCAACGCAATCTGCGAATTTACGAGAAGAATTCGCGGGTGCTGTTGTTAAAGCCGTTGGAACGCCTCCACTGGCTCCGCAGCCAGGCCCTTCTGGATGCCGATACGATTATTGCCGAAACGCTAGCTGGCGGGGAAAGATGACATGTCATTGAAGAACAATCCCGACAGTGCCATCGGCGCCCCCGACCGCAGCGAATACCCTGCCCAGTTCCGTCGCCACTGCCATCAACTTATCGCTTTTGGGTATCGCGCCATCCGTTGCGAGGGCCACAGCGAATCGGACGAAGACCTCATTACGCAACGGCTCAGACAAGCGATCCAGACAGGGCAGAGTGATGGCGTTTTGCCCCACTGGGCCGATCGATATTTCGTTTACGACCAACTGCCCGTCGATGTGCCGGGGTATGAGGGCAAGAACCGGCCGAAAATCGATATTCACGTTCAATCCAACGAATCACCTCACCGCCCCCTCTATCATTTTGAGGCGAAGAGGCTCCGCACCGGCAATACACACTCGGTAAGCGAGTATGTCGGCAAGGACGGCCTCGACATGTTCCTTGCCGAGTTGTATGGCCGCACGGGCGACGAAGGGGGAATGTTGGGGTACGTCCAATCGGAATCGCCGACACATTGGGCCGAAAAAATCGGCAACAAACTCCACCCTGATCCGCCGGGCAATCACCGATTGATTCCCGAGGGCGGATGGTCGCGAGTCCCGTTAATCGCCGAGCTCGAGCACACATACGTGACGCGGCATGCCCGACCATCCCTCCGCAATATCACCGTCTACCACACGCTGCTTGACTTTCGCAGCGACGCCGCGTGATTGCGAGCGGGTCACGCGCGTTGCCCGTGTTTCTTTCGCGGACTCTTGCGGCAAGGAACAAGTGAAAAAAGGGGCCTTCTGGGAGGCTTTGCAGAGGTCGCATGCTCGGTTCCGATTTATGCGCGTTCTCACTTGTCGGGCTCGACGTGGATGGCCACGCGGCCTAGGCCGGGGACGTGGGCGCGGAGGTACTCTTCGAGCTTCACGGTCAAGTCGTGGGCGTCGGTGATGGCGGTGGAGGCGTCGAGGGTGCAGTGGAAGGAGACGGCCAACTCGCCGCCGACGTGTTGCACCTGCATGTCGTGCGGCTTGACCGGCAGGGGA